>DAIDMQ010000031.1 GCA_027448945.1 Gallionellaceae bacterium | reverse complement strand
GGCCTTGCGTGTAGCCCAAGCGACATGATGCTCCCCAACGCGCAAAGATTTTCGGTATCCGCAGACTTGGCGCGGCTCAGCCAGCTCGTTGCGCTACGCATCGCCGCGCTGGCGGCGCAATCCATCGCGGCGCGCGGCGTGTGCCGCATCGCGCTGGCGGGCGGTGAGACCCCGCGTCTTTGTTATGAGTTGTTAAGGGAATTGCCGCTGGACTGGACACGCATTGAGTTTTACTTCGGCGATGAACGCTGCCTGCCGCCGGGTGATGCACAGCGGAACGACCGCATGGCTGCCGCCACCCTGTTCGATCACATCACGATCCCGGCAGAGAATATCCATTGCATTCCGGCGCAGCACGGTGCGGTATCGGCGGCAGCCGAATATATCCAAACACTGCAAGATGTTTTGCCGCTGGATGTGGTATTGCTGGGCATGGGCGAAGACGGCCACACCGCCAGCCTGTTTCCCGGCAATCCTGCAAGCTCAACTGACGATAGTGTGGTGGCTGTTTTCAACGCCCCCAAACCTCCCCCGGAGCGCGTCTCGCTGGGATTGCAAACCCTAATTGCCGCGCGGCATAAATTGTTTCTGGTGGCCGGGGCGGGTAAACGCGATGCCCTGCAACGCATCGCAAATGGCGAGCAGTTGCCCGCTGCACAGATCGTCGGTGCAGAATGGCATGTGGAACAGGCAGCACTTCCTAAAGAATGATTTTAAAAACTCAACAAGGAAAATGAAATGCAAATCGGCATAATCGGACTGGGACGGATGGGCGCAAACATGGTGCGTCGTTTGCAACATGGGGGACATCAATGCGTGGTGTTCGATCGCAGCACGGAAGCAGTGCAGGCAATGGCACAGGAAGGCGCGACAGCAGCCAGCAGCGTGCGGGATTTTCTGGACAAACTGGCCGCCCCGCGCGCGGTGTGGTTGATGCTCCCCGCCGCCGTGGTGGATGCCAGCATCGCCGAACTGACGCCATTGCTGGGCAAGGATGACATCCTGATTGACGGCGGCAATTCGTATTACAAGGACGATATCCTGCGCGCCAAACAGCTCGCGCCGCACGGCATCCATTACGTGGATGTCGGCGTGAGCGGCGGGGTGTGGGGGCTGGAACGCGGTTACTGCCTGATGATAGGCGGCGACGTGAACGCAGTGCAGCGGCTGGAACCTGTGTTCGCCACGCTGGCTCCCGGGGTCGAAAGCGCACCGCGCACGGCAGGCAATGACGGGATGCCGAGCAAGGCGGAACAGGGTTACCTGCATTGCGGTGCGGTCGGAGCCGGGCACTTCGTGAAGATGGTGCACAACGGCATCGAGTACAGCCTGATGGCGGCCTATGCGGAAGGCTTCAATCTGCTGCGTCACGCCAATGTCGGCGGCATTGAACGTCAGACGGATGCCGAGACCACACCTTTGCGCGAACCTGAAACCTTCCGTTATGACATCGATGTGGCACAGGTGGCCGAGTTGTGGCGACGCGGCAGTGTGGTCGGCTCGTGGATGCTGGATCTGTCGGCACACGCGCTGCAAGCCGATACCGAACTGACCAAATTCAGCGGGCGAGTATCGGATTCCGGCGAGGGGCGCTGGACCAGCATCGCCGCCATCGAATCCGGCACGCCGACACCGGTGCTGACCACGGCGCTATACAGCCGCTTCACTTCGCGCGGCGAGGAGGATTACGGCAACAAGCTGCTGTCGGCACTGCGCTTCGAGTTCGGCGGGCATCACGAGAAAAAGGATTGAAATCGAGATGCATCTGGTCAGCAAACGCAAGCAGACCATCAAGCTGGCGGATGAGTCGTACGCTTTCGAGCAGGGCGAAACCATACACACCGAGAACTCGTACAAATACACCACGGCGAAATTCCAGCAGTTGGCGCAGCGTGCAGGCTGGCATCCCAGGATGGTGTGGCGCGACAGGCAAGGTTTGTTCGACGTGCATTATCTGAGCCTGAACGCAGACGAACTGCACCAACTACCGCAGCAGATCGCCGCCAGCTGAATTGATGACACAACTGCGACTGGTGACGCTCACCGTGCTAACGCTGATCGCCTTCGCGGCGAACTCGCTGCTGTGCCGCATGGCACTCAAGGAAACCGCCATCGACGCCGCCACTTTCACCAGTGTGCGTCTGCTGTCCGGTGCGGCGATGTTGTGGCTGCTGATGACTTGGAAGAAGACGCCTCCGCTCCAGCACGGCAGCTGGCGCAGCGGGTTGGCTTTGTTCCTCTATGCCGTCGCCCTCTCCTTCGCTTACCGCAGCATAGATACCGGCGCGGGTGCGCTGATGCTGTTCGGCGCGGTGCAGGTCACCATGCTGCTCGCCGGATACATCGCGGGCGAACGCATGACGAAAGTGCAGGTAATTGGATTTATCGCAGCGATGGTCGGGCTGGTAATCCTGGTGTCGCCCGGCGTGGAAGCACCGTCAGTGCTGGACTCCAGCCTGATGCTGATGAGCGGTATCGCATGGGGTGTGTATTCGATGCTGGGGCGCGGACTATCGAATCCGGCTGCCGCCACCGCAGGCAACTTCCTGCGTGCAGCACCCTACACCATCGCGCTGTCACTACTCTCCCTGCCCTGGCTACAACTCGACACACGCGGCATGCTGCTCGCCGCCCTCTCCGGCGCGGTGACTTCCGCTTTGGGTTATGTGCTGTGGTATCGCGTGCTGCAACACATGCGCGCGATGACCGCCTCCACCGTCCAACTCGCCGCGCCGGTGCTGGCCGCGATCGCCGGCGTGATGCTGCTGGGCGAACACTTCACCCGCGATCTGCTGATTGCATCGGTGTTGATACTCGGCGGGATATGGCTGGTGTTGCGTTACGGTAAACGCTGAACGGCACTGGCGATCTGCTCCAGCGCCTGCAGGATGACGCTGCGCGGTGCGCCTATATTCATGCGCATGTAGCCGCCGCCCTGCGCGCCAAACAAGGTACCCGGACTCAAACCCACGCCCGCTTGCTGCACGAAGAAGTCTTTCAACTGCTTGTCGTTCAAACCCATCTCGCGGCAATCCAACCACAACAGATAGGTGCCTTCCGGCTCGATCATTTTGATCTGCGGCAGATGCTGTTGCAGGTAGTGGCGCACCGCATCGCGCGTACCCGCCAGATAGTCCATCAAGGCATCCAGCCAGGGCGCGCCTTCGCGGTAGGCGGCTTCGAAGGCGGCGATACTAAACGGATTGCTGGCGCTGACATGCAGCGTGTCGAATGCGTACGTGATGGCTTTGCGATCGGGCGCTTCCCGCACAACGAGTGCGGACAGCCCAAGGCCGGGGATGTTGAAGGTCTTGCTGGGCGCGACGGCAGTGACGATTTTCACTTTGTCGTTCAGCGTTGCCAGCGGCACATGCCGGTAACCGGGATAGATCAGGTCGGCATGGATCTCGTCCGACACCACAGTGATGTCGTGCTTCTCGCAGACGGCCAGCAGCGCCTGCAATTCTTCCCGTCGCCACACCCGCCCGACCGGATTGTGCGGCGAACACAGGATCAACATGCGCCCACCATCGCGCGCACAGCGTGCCAAATCATCCAGATCGAAAGTGTATCGCCCCGCTTCCTGCTTGAGCGGGTTATGCAACACCTTGCGCCCGCAGGTCTCCGGCGCGGCGAGGAACGGCGCATACACCGGCGGCTGCACGATTACGCCGTCGCCGGGATTGGTCAGCGCCATGATGCAAGCATGCAGCGAAGGCACCACGCCGGGACAGAACATGATGGAGTCGCGTTCGACTTGCCAGCCATGGCGCGTGGCCAGCCAGTGAGTCAGCGCGTCGTTCAGCGATGCAGGGAAGATGGTGTAACCGAAGACCGGATGCGCGGCGCGTTGTGACAGCGCACGCTGCACCGCCTCCGGCACCGCAAAATCCATGTCGGCTACCCACAGCGGGATGACATCGTCGCGACCGAACACAGCCTGCCGCGCATCGTATTTCAGGCTGGCGGTGTGTCGGCGATCGGGTGCGAAATCAAAGAGATTATTCATGCCTGCAATATAGCCGCAAAAACGCCGCTGCGGATGACGCAGGTTCGTGTAGCACGCAAGTATCTGCAGCCGGACCTTTCACACTTTCGTGCCGCCCCTTGCATGACTGCAACTCGGCCTTTGTTGACATACAGGGTTGCCACTTTGAGTGACAATCTCAGAATAGTAAGCTGCCTGACAAAATTTAGAATTTTAAGCGGGGAGAACGACAAGCTTGTTCCATTTTGGACGTTCGACACAGTCGCCCAAATAGCAAAATAACTTACTATTTAAAAAATGATGGCCTAGTGACTTTCAATCCACGGCAAATCTGTACCCAACACCGACTTCGGTCAGCAAAAATCGCGGACGTGCTGGGTCTTTCTCTAGCTTATGGCGCAGGTTGCCCATGTAAATACGCAGATAGTGAGCGCGCTCCACATAGTTTGGTCCCCAGACTTCCTTGAGTAGCATCTGGTGTGTCAGCACTTTTCCTGCATGCTTGATCAACACGGTTAGCAAGCGGAATTCGATCTGAGTGAGGTGGACTTCCACGCCGCTAAGCGTGATCCTTCGATGCACCATGTCCACCTTCAGCTCGTCCACTGCAAACACGCCTTCTTCTCCGCTACTTGAGGCAGAAGGTACGTGACGCAATGCTACGCGCATTCTTGCCAGCAATTCACCGATACCGAAGGGTTTCACCAGATAATCATTTGCACCAGCATCTAGAGCGAAAATCTTGTCGCTTTCCTGCGAGCGGGCAGACAGAATAATGATGGGAACAGAAGACCATGTACGTAATTCTTTGACCACCTCGACACCATCCATGTCCGGCAGACCAAGATCAAGAATAATCATATCAGGCTTGCGCGTTGCAGCTTCGACCAGCCCCTGCTTGCCGTTTTCAGCCTCAATGATGTGATAGCCCTCTGACGTCAATGCAGTCCGCAGAAAACGGCGAATTTGCACTTCGTCTTCAATGACAATCAGGGTAGCGGTGTTATTCATTGCTCAACGATTTCTTCGCTTTCAATTAAAGGTGGCTCGGTCAATTGTAAAGAAAAATGAAATGCAGCACCGCCTGTAGATAAATTATCTGCCCATATCCTCCCTCCGTGCACTTGCACGATGGAGCGACAAATGGCTAGCCCCAACCCCGCGCCCCCTTGATTTCCCTCGCTGGCAACACGATGAAATTTTTCGAAGATGCGTTTTTCTTCCCCAATTGGAATTCCTGTTCCCCAATCAGCAACAGTTACAACCAATTCCTTCTGTTCAGTTACGCCAGAAATTTCGATAGGCGTGCCTGGTGGTGTGTACTTCACAGCATTTTCAAGCAAATTTACAAGCACCCGTTCGATTAACAAACTGTCAATCTCCACTAAAGGTAAATCATGTGGCAACTTAACACTGACTGGGTGACTATCCATGCGAGCCCTCAATCCTGCCAGCGCACCGCCGACCACTTCTTCGAGCGGTTGCCACTGCCGGTTCAGCACAACAGCGCCCGCCTGAAGTCGTGCCATGTCCAATAAATTATTCGCCAAACTCGCCATTCGCGTGGACTCGTCGTAAATTGCCTGACTAAGCTCGTGACGTGCAAGTTCGTCCAGCTTTTCGCCATCCCGCACCAGACTGCTGGATGCGCCGACAATTGCCGCCAGCGGCGTGCGCAAATCATGCGAGATTGCCGTCAACAAAGAGTTTCGCAACTGCTCAGTTTCCATTTTAAGTTGTGCATTGTGCGCATTTTCCGCTAGGCGAACACGCTCCAACGCCAGCGCAATCTGGCTGACAAAAGTTTCCAGAAGACGTTGTTGCTCGGGCAGCGCAATTCTCACCGGATTAAGCGGCAACAAAGCTAGCACACCGATCATGCCAGAAGGAGCTTTCAGTGGCAGGTAAACCACATCACCGCCTGGCAGGGTGTCCGTGCCTTGTCCTGCCATCTGCCCGTGATCGAATACCCACTGCGCCACGCTCAAGTCGCTACCGTGACAGGATTGCGCGGAACCATCGCCTGTCGGATACACAATACATTCGGTTTTATCGGGTAACAATACAACCGCCTGAGCTTCAAACACTTCCGCCAAATGCTTAATCGTAATGCGCATGATATTTTCTTCACCGCGTGTAGCCGCCAATTCTCGGCTCATGGCATAAAGAGAAGCAGTGCGGCGCTCGCGGTGTCCAGCGATTTTTGCCTGATGCTGGATACGTACTGTCATGCTGCTGATTACAAGTCCTACCAATAGCATCACTGCAAAGATAATTAAGTATTGTGTATCCGAAACGGCGAAACTAAAGCGCGGCGGAACGAAAAAAAAATCAAAAGACAATACGCTCAAAAACGAGCTCAACACCGAGGGCCAGCGACCATAGCGTGCAGCGACCACAACTACACCCAGCAGATAGACCATGATGAGATTGGCGAGGTCGAAATGTTCAACCATCAGCCAACCTATGCCAGTACAGATAGCGGTAGCGAGCAACGCCCACAGGTAAGCAGCTTGCCTAGTAAATAGCGGAATCTGTTCTTCGGACGCGAGCCCAAGATAGAGACGGCTGCGCGCAAAATAGGGATTCGCCTTGGTCTGCGATAAAAAATTCGTTTCTTTACCCACCACATGAATATCAATGTCCCGTGCTCTGCGCACAATTGTATCTACTAGCGAACCAAACAGTCGCAACCGCCAACCCGAAAGCGTCGGCTTGCCTAGCACGATTCGGGAAGCATTGCGTGTGTGCGCATAGGCAATCACCTCCTCGGCCAATTGATTACCCGCGAGCGTCAAGGTTTCTGCACCTAACTCTTCAGCCAGTTTCAGCGTGCGCAAGGTCGCATCGCGTTGTTCTCGGGAGAGATGCTGCAACTTTGCTGTTTCGACATACACTACAATCCATTCTGCCTTGAGTGCCTGAGCCATACGGAATGCTGAACGCACCAAATTTTCCGCATTGCCGTCCGGCCCGACACAAACCAGCAGCCGCTCTTTAACCTGCCACACATCATGGATAGCATGGTCTTCGCGGTAATCGCGCATCTGCGCATCAACCCGATCCGCCGTGCAGCGCAAGGCCAGTTCGCGCAACGCGATCAGATTGCCCTTGCGGAAAAAATTCTGTGCCGCGCGTTCAGCCTGCTGCGGCAGGTAGACCTTGCCTTCGTTAAGGCGCTGCAACAACTCGTCTGGCGGTAGATCAATTAGTTCAATCTCGTTGGCCGCCTCCAGCACCGCATCGGGCACGGTTTCCCACACCGAGATGCCAGTAATCTGCGACACCACGTCATTGAGACTTTCGATATGCTGAACATTGACAGCGGTATAAACGTCGATACCCGCCTCCAGCAATTCCTCCACATCCTGCCAGCGCTTGGCATGGCGCGAACCCGGCGCATTGCTGTGCGCCAGCTCGTCCACCAGAATCAGCGCGGGATGTCGTTTGAGCGCGGCATCCAGATCAAACTCGCGCAATTGCGTGTCGCGATAACTCACCAGACGCGGCGGCAAAATTTCCAAACCATCCAGCAAGTGCTCGGTCTCGGCGCGTTTGTGCGTTTCCACATATCCCGCTAACACATCCAGACCTTCGGCACGCCGTTCATGAGCCGCCAGCAACATGCCAAAAGTTTTGCCCACACCAGCCGAAGCACCGAAGAAAATTTTCAGCCGACCACGGCGGTACTTCGCTTCTGCGCGTTGTACACGTTGCAGTAAAGAGTCTGGGTCGGGTCGTTGGTCGTTCATAGTTTGTTTTGAGTTAATGGGCTATCTTGCCACATCCAGTGCCAGATTGAGTTCCAGCACATTCACCCGTGGTTCACCCAAGATGCCGAACTGGCGCCCCTCGGTGTGCTCGCCCACCAGCTTGCGCAAAGCATCCGGGCTGAGGTTGCGCAACCGTGCCACGCGGGCAAGCTGGTATTCCGTTGCTGCCGGGCTGATGTGCGGGTCGAGGCCGCTGGCGGAGGCAGTCACTAGATCGACCGGGACTGCTTGCTGATTACCGGGGTCGGCATCGCGCAAGGCTTGCACTCTGGCCTTCACTGCATCCAGCAAGACTGGATTAGTCGGCCCCAGATTCGAGCCGCTGGAAGCCCCCGCATTGTTGGGGACAGGCCCGGTTGCGGAAGGACGACCCCAGAAGTATTTCGGGTCGGAGAATGACTGGCCGATCAGACTGGAGCCGACCGGTTTGCCGTCCTTAACGATCAGGCTGCCGTTGGCCTTGTCGGACATGGTCACCTGGGAGATGCCTGTCACCAGCAAGGGATAGGCGATGCCGGTCAGCAGAGTCAACAACAGAAAACTGATTACAGCGGGACGCAGTTCTTTCAACATGATGTTTCCTTTATTAAACTAAATGCAAAACGACAAGCAACATATCGATCAACTTGATACCGATGAAAGGGACGATGATGCCGCCCAAGCCGTAGATCAGCAGGTTGTTGCGCAACAGCACGTTCGCTCCGATGGCGCGGTATTTAACGCCTCTCAGCGCCAGCGGCACCAATGCGATGATGACCAGCGCATTGAAGATCACGGCGGACAAGATCGCACTAGACGGAGTCGCCAGCCCCATGATGTTGAGCTCGCCAAGCGCGGGGTATGTGGATGCGAACGCCGCCGGGATAATGGCGAAATACTTGGCCACATCATTGGCGATGCTGAACGTCGTCAGCGCACCACGCGTCATCAGCATCTGCTTGCCGGTCTCGACGATCTCGATCAGCTTGGTCGGATTGGAGTCCAGGTCCACCATGTTGCCCGCTTCCTTGGCGGCCTGCGTGCCGGTATTCATCGCCACCGCCACGTCGGCTTGCGCCAGCGCGGGAGCGTCATTGGTACCGTCGCCGGTCATTGCCACCAGCCGACCTTGCGCCTGATGTTCGCGTATCAATTTCAACTTGTCTTCTGGCGTGGCTTCGGCGAGAAAGTCGTCAACACCCGCTTCGGCGGCGATGGCAGCAGCGGTGAGGCGATTGTCACCGGTAATCATGATGGTCTTGATGCCCATACGACGCAGTTCGGCGAAGCGTTCCTTAATGCCTCCCTTGACCACATCCTTGAGTTCAATCACGCCGAGCACTTTTGCACCATCCGCCACCACCAGCGGTGTGCTGCCGCGCCGTGCGACGCTGTCCACGATGGCGTTCACTTCGCTCGGAAAGTTTCCACTCATGCTGAGCACGTAGCTACGAATGGAGTCTGCTGCGCCCTTGCGAACTTGACGTAGATTTCCAATCCCGCCGGGGGCTGGCATGTTGACACCGCTCATCCGCGTCTGCGCGCTAAACGGAACGAAGGTCGCGCCCATCTCATGAATGTTGCGTTCGCGCAGGCCGAATTTTTCTTTGGCCAGCACCACAATGCTGCGGCCTTCCGGCGTTTCATCGGCCAGCGAGGCCAGTTGTGCCGCATCAGCCAACTCCGCTTCGGTCACGCCGGAAGCATGTAGAAAGTTGCTGGCCTGACGATTACCCAGCGTGATGGTGCCAGTCTTGTCCAGCAACAACACATCCACGTCGCCCGCCGCTTCCACCGCGCGACCACTCGTTGCGATCACGTTCTTTTGCAGCATGCGCCCCATGCCCGCCACGCCGATAGCGGACAGCAAACCGCCAATGGTGGTGGGAATCAAACACACCAGCAGTGCCACCAGTACGGTGATGCTCACGGGTTGCCCTGCCCCTGCCGTCTCGACGCTGTAGATGGAGAACGGCAATAGCGTGACGGTGGCCAACAGGAAGATCAGCGTCATCGCCACCAGCAGGATGGTGAGCGCAATTTCGTTGGGTGTCTTCTGGCGTTTGGCACCTTCCACCATCGCGATCATGCGATCCAGAAAGGTCTCGCCCGGATTGGTGGTGATGCGCACCACCAGCCAGTCGGACAGCACGCGCGTGCCACCGGTCACCGAACTGAAGTCGCCGCCGGAGGCGCGTATCACCGGTGCACTCTCGCCAGTGATGGCACTCTCATCCACCGAAGCCACACCCTCAATCACCTCGCCATCGCCGGGGATGAAATCGCCAGCCTCGACTAGCACCACATCGTCTTTACGCAGACTGGAGCCCTCTACCTGCACATGCTTTTCGCCATAGCTCGGACGGGTCAGCTTCTTCGCAACGACATCGCGCTTGGCACTGCGCATGGCTGCGGCCTGTGCACGGCTGCGGCCTTCCGCCAGTGCTTCGGCAAAATTGGCAAACAGCACGGTGAACCACAGCCACAGCGTGATCGCCAAAATAAAACCGGACGGTGCTTCGCCGTGTCCGCTCAAGGCTTGGAAGAACAATGCCGTGGTCAGCACGCTGCCTATCCACACCACGAACATCACCGGATTTTTCATTTGCTGGATCGGACTCAGTTTTTTGAATGAGTCCACCACAGCCTGTTTGACGATGTCGCGTTCAAACAGGGAAAACGGAACAGTTTTAGTTGTCATGCAAATCTCCTTAATGAACGCTGATCATGTTCAGATGTTCGATCACCGGCCCCAGTGCCAGTGCCGGCACGAAGGTCAGCGCACCCACCAGCAATACCGTGACTATCAGCAACCAGACGAACAGCGGCGTATGCGTTGCCATGCTGCCCACGCTGGCGGGAATACGTTTCTTGGCGGCCAGCGAACCAGCCAGTGCCAACACCGGAATCATCAGCCAGAAGCGCCCTGCCCAAACGGCGAAGCCCAGCGCGGTGTTATAGAACGGTGTGTTCGCGCCGAATCCCGCGAAGGCACTGCCGTTGTTGCCGGTGGCCGATGAGAAGGCATACAGCACTTCGCTCAAACCATGCGCGCCGGGGTTGTAGATGCTGCTCCGGCCCACATCCAGCATCGCTGCCAATGCGCTACCGCCAAGGATGATTAACGGTGGTATCAGGATCACCAGCGAAGCCATCTTGATGTCGAACGCCTCGATTTTTTTGCCCAGATATTCCGGCGTGCGGCCTATCATCAATCCGGCGAGAAACACCGCGATCACGGCATACACCAGCATCCCGTACAAGCCGGAGCCAACACCGCCGAAGACCACTTCACCCAGTTGGATCTGCGCTAGCGGAACCAATCCGCCCAGCGGCGTAAATGAATCGTGCATGGAATTCACCGCACCGCAGGAAGCCGCCGTGGTGATGGTGGCAAACAGCGCTGAATTGACGATGCCGAAGCGCGTTTCCTTGCCCTCCATGTTGCCGCCAGATTGCATGGCTGAAGCGTTTTGATCCACGCCCAATGCGGTGAACGCGGGATTGCCGCCCTGCTCGGCATATTCCGCCACGGCAAGGAAGCCGACGAACAACAGCGTCATGGACGCGAGTATCGCCCAGCCTTGGCGCGTGTCACCCACCATACTGCCGAAGGTGTAGCACAGCCCAGCAGGGATAATAAATATCGACAGCATCGCTAGGAAGTTAGCAAACGGCGTGGGATTCTCGAACGGGTGTGCCGAGTTGGCATTGAAGAAACCGCCGCCGTTGGTGCCGAGTTGCTTGATCGCTTCCTGCGAGGCGACCGGCCCCATGGCGATGCTCTGCTCTTTCACAACCACTTTTTCGGTCACGGCATTGCCCGCTGCATCTTTGAGCGGATTACCGGAAGCATCCAGCTTCGGTTGCTCGTAGCTCAGGCTCTCCACCAGCGGCACATTTTGGTATGCCGAGAAATTCTGCACCACGCCTTGACCAACCAGCACCAGCGCTAGCACCGTGGAAATAGGCAGCAGGATGTAGATCGTGCTGCGCGTCATGTCGACCCAGAAGTTGCCTATCGTCTCGGTCGTATGGCGTGCAAAGCCGCGTATCAATGCGATAACCACCGCCATGCCGGTGGCGGCGGAGAAAAAGTTCTGCACCGTCAGCGCGGACATCTGCGTGAGGTAACTCATGGTGGTCTCGCCCACGTAGCCCTGCCAGTTGGTATTGGTGACGAAACTCAGCGCCGTATTAAAAGAGGAGTCCGAGCTAACTGCACCGAACCCTTGCGGATTCAACGGCAACCAACCTTGCAAACGCTGCATGGCATATACCGCCAGCACGCCCAGCAGGCTGAACCAAAGCGCAGCCATCGCGTATCGCGTCCAGCGCATTTCCTGTTTGCTATCTACCCCGCACAAGCGATAGAAAATATTTTCGGCGGGCTGCATCCAGCGCACAAACGCGGGCAACTTGCCTTCGTAAACACGCGCCATGTAATAGCCCATAGGCTTGGCCAACGCCAGAAGCACCCCCAGATACAGGGCAACTTGAACGAATAAATTAATCATGAGAACAACTCCGGTTTAAGCAAGGCAACCACGAGATAAACCATCAGAAATACTGCTGCGATGGCACCGATGATGCAGAAGGTCATGACGGCCTCCCCAGTTTTTCGATGCCGAATACCAGCAGCACACTCAGGCCGAAGAAGGCCGCGATTAACAATAGATAAAGCCAGTCCATTTCATTTCCTCCTTAAGTGTCGATACACGGAAGCATGTTAGAAAATGGCAAATCAAAATGGTGTATAGATATATTCAGTTCACGTAAAGAAGTTATAAAGAATTTGCAATTCTCGAATTAATAATTACAAGCCAATAAATCGGGCGTTCGTGCTATTTGCCTTCTTGGCAAAAAATACGGGAAGATGTAAGAGTGAATGGTGATTTTGAAGATTGACGAAAGGAAGAAATGGGCACGACTGCGACAAATACTGGCATTTGAGCAAAAAGTCCGGTTTTAAATGTTGCAGGTCATTGCAATTTCAGTTCATAGTGATCAGTCCTATAACACTAGGAGATGATCATGAAAACAGACCAAGCAGTTCATACTCATAAATCTTGGAATAAGGGAAAACTTGTAGGTCAGAAAGCGCCGCTCAAGCTGAAAGAAATCTGGGCAATTCGCGTTAGACCTCAACTCACCAATCGTATACGAGAACTTGCCTTGTTCGATCTTGCCATCGATAGCAAGCTGCGAGCATGTGATTTGACTCAGCTCAAAGTTCGAGATGTTGCGCATGGAAATCATGTTTCTTCCCGTGCCATTATCATGCAACAGAAAACACAAAAACCAGTGCAGTTCGAAATTACTGAACAAACACGCACCGCAATAAGCCAGTGGATTGAATATAAGCATCTGCAAACTGAGGATTATCTATTTGGTAGCAGGATTCACAAATCAGCACACCTATCAACACGACAATATGCTCGCATAGTGGATCATTGGGTTTCTGAGATTGGTCTTGATCACACTAACTATCGAACAC
The DNA here is from genome assembly GCA_027448945.1 of Gallionellaceae bacterium. Lineage (GTDB taxonomy): Bacteria > Pseudomonadota > Gammaproteobacteria > Burkholderiales > Gallionellaceae > Gallionella. The sequence goes on along the minus strand of DAIDMQ010000031.1, from coordinate 3,957 downwards.
ATACCATGCGCCGCACCAAGGCGTCGTTGATCTATCAGCGCACAAAAAATTTAAGGGCTGTACAACTACTGCTTGGTCATACCAGATTGGAAAGCACAGTACGTTATCTTGGGGTTGAAGTAGATGATGCACTGGAAATGGCAGAGCAAACCGAAGTTTAATAACCGAAACGGCGGCCACTGCGCAGCTACAGTTGCCATCCCATTCATAATTTCAAATTATGAATGGGAGCTTAGGACTCCGTAGCAGTCATTAAAAGTGACAGCCTCAAACGTCAACAAAGGCCGATATTTTGTCAGACAAATTTTCGGCCTTAGCCGACTATTAGCATAGTAGTGGCGAATGACCGCATGCGTGTCCATTGCGGACAATTGGGCTGAAACCTGTCTAGTGAATCGGGGGAGAATCACTGTTCAGCTGAAATTGCATAGGCTCTTCGGCATATGGATTTGCACACCCATAGCTGATACATTGGAGCAGATAAACGGGGGTTAAATAGTGAGTTTAATGGCAATGTTCAAAGGGTTTGTGGGCGAAACTATGGGATCGCTCGCCCACAAGATTATGCTGGATAAGAATATTTACTGTGAACTCAACAATGTGACCATCCCTACACCAGATGGCACGACACAGATTGACCACGTCATAGTCTCGCGTTATGGAATTTTCGTAATCGAAGCTAAAAATATGAATGGCTGGATATTCGGCAATGAAAAATCTGCTGAATGGACACAATCATTCCCTGGCGGAAAATTCAAATTTCAAAACCCATTGCGACAGAACTACCGGCATACAAAATGCTTGTCGGACTTCTTGTGCATTGACCACAGCAAGCTTCACTCAGTCGTCATGTTTTGGGGTGACAGCATATTCAAAACGCCCATGCCCGAAAACGTAATGGACAAGGGCTACACGTCTTATATCAAGAACAAGTCAGACGTTGTGTTCAATGATGACGAAGTTGAACAGATTGTGTCGGCCATCCAGACCGGTAAGCTGGCTCGAACATGGTCCACTCACAAGCAACACATATCATCGCTAAAAGAGCGCCATGACAAGCAGAAAGAGCAGCCTGTCGAATTCGAAAAAGAAGAGCCCACTTGCCCGAAGTGTGGACGTGACATGATCAATCGAACCGCTAAAAGTGGAGCGAATGCCGGTAAGCAATTTTGGGGATGCTCAAGCTTTCCCCAATGCCGGGGCATAGTGAACATTTAAGCTGTAGTACAGATCGGGGTGACTGTCGTCAGCAGCTCGGCCATTGCCGTCTGTCACCACCCAAAAGTAGACTTCGCAAAAGTCTGCTGCTCGCAGCATAGATTGAAAATCTATCATTTGAATTTCACAATCATGTCTATTTTCGGCTGATGACTTATTTATTTTCCGTGGAAGACACACACAAAGAGCACTCAGAAATGAAAGCTAAACAGAACAATCACAACACTTCGGTAGGACAGTCCGAACCTGGGACCTTGAATGTTGCGATGTATCTCGATACGGCCTTCAATAATGTCGGAGATCCGCTATACATAAAGGATGAAGCATGTAAATTCATTTTTGTTAATGATGCTTTTTGCCGAACTTTTGGATTGTCTAGGAGCGAAATAATCGGCAACACACTTGCCGAAAAAGTACCACCGAGTGAAATGGAGCTATTTTTATCCACAGATAGTCAGGTACTAAAGGATGGAAAAGAGATTTCATATGAGTCGACTCTTACAGTAGACGGAAGTGAAACGAAGACAATCCAGACAAGGAAGAATCGATTCGCAGCCCCCGATGGCAATCATTTCCTTATTGGAGTAATTCAAGACATTACAGAACGCAAGCAGGCTGAAAATGCACTACATGCCAGCGAAAAGTCATTACAAGAAATAATTGAGCAACTGAGCGTTGGTGTAGTCGTTCATGATCCTGATACCAGCATCATGCTTGCTAACAAAACCGCCTCCACCTTGCTTGGATTGAGCATTGATCAAATGCGGGGGAAAATGGCTATTGATCCCGCATGGAAGTTCGTCCGTGAAGATGGATCGACCTTGCCGGTCTATGACTATCCGGTTGCTCGCGTAGTAACGACGCGATTGCCTGTTAGAAGCTTGGTGCTGGGCATTAACCGCCCAGCCGTGGGTGGTTTTGATCGTGTATGGGTAATTGTAAATGCTTTCCCCGAGTTTGAATCCAGAGACCAATTGCGACGAATTGTAGTGACCTTTGCGGACATCACCGATCGCAAGAATTCGGAAGAAAAATTAATACTCTCCTCCCTAGTAATGCAGCACAGCAGCGAAGGTATGCTGGTCACGGACGAAAATAACCTGATCATCGCTACCAATCCGGCGTTCACTACCATCACGGGTTACTCCTTTGAAGAGATACAAGGCAAGAACCCGCGCGTATTGAGTTCAGGGCGGCATGACAAAACCTTCTATCAGGCAATGTGGCAATCACTGAATGACAACGGGGAATGGAAGGGCGAAATATGGGACAAGCGAAAGAACGGCGAGATTCATGCCAAACATATTTCCATCAACACTATCCGAAAAAAGGATAGCCGCGTATATCGATATGTAGCCCTGTTCTCAGACATTAGCGAGCAGAAAAAAACGGAAGAACTACTCTGGCAGCAGGCCAACTTTGACACTCTGACCGAACTCCCCAACCGCCGCATGTTCCGCGACCGGCTGACGCAGGAGATCATGAAATCGGAACGTGCGAACTTGTTATTGGCGTTATTAGTAATCGACCTCGACAAGTTCAAAGAAGTGAACGACACACTAGGCCACGACACGGGTGACACACTTTTGCAGGAAGCCTCACGTCGCTTAACCGACTGCGTGCGCGAAACAGACACCGTGGCACGACTGGGCGGCGACGAATTCGCCGTGGTCCTGTCGCAGCTGAAGGACACTGGCCACGCGGAAGACATCGCCCAGAAAATCCTCATCCGCTTGGCGCAGCCTTTCCATCTGGGTGACGAAAATGCGTTCGTGTCAGCCAGCATCGGCATCACCCTGTATCCGGACGACGCTATCGACATCGAATCGCTGCTGAAGAATGCCGACCAAGCCATGTATGTGGCAAAAAACCTGGGACGTAACCGTTTCAGTTATTTCACTGCGGCATTGCAGGAAGCCGCCCAGAAGCGCTTGCACCTGACCAACGATCTACGTGACGCTTTGGCTAACAAGCAGTTTCGTGTGTATTACCAACCCATCGTGGAATTGGCGACGGGCAGTATCCACAAAGCCGAAGCGCTGATCCGCTGGCAGCACCCAAAGCGCGGCCTAGTCAGCCCTGTCGAATTCATCTCCCTAGCGGAAGAGACCGGCATGATTGCGGACATCGGCAACTGGGTATTCCATGAAGCGGCGCGACAAGTGCAGCAGTGGCGAAAATCCATCCGCAGTACCCTCCAGATCAGCGTGAACCGCTCACCGGTGGAGTTCCTGAGCCAAGTAAACTTAAGCAGCCTGCCCTGCATCGATTACTTAAACGACCTGAACGTGCCCGGGCAAAGCATCGTGTTCGAAATCACCGAAGGCTTGCTACTGGATGGCCATAGCGGCATTGCAGACACGCTGCTAAGGTTCCGCGACGCAGGTATACAGGTGGCAATCGACGATTTCGGTACTGGTTATTCGGCACTGTCTTATCTGAAGAAGTTCGACATTGACTACCTGAAGATCGACAAATCCTTCGTCGACCAGCTCGCCACGGAAAGGAGTGATGCGGCCTTGTGCGAGGCGATCATCGTGATGGCCCACAAGCTGGGGTTGAAGGTGATTGCGGAAGGCATCGAGACCGAACAGCAACGGGTAATCCCCCCGGAAATTAGCGGTGATTAGAAGTAGAATTTTCTCACCCGCAACGGAGGAAGTTTTACATGAAGTCATCACGTTTTTCAGACAGTCAAATCATCGCAATACTCAAGCAAGCAGAAGTTGGCAGCCCCGT
>DAIDMQ010000030.1 GCA_027448945.1 Gallionellaceae bacterium | reverse complement strand
TGAACTGTTGATACGCAGACCTGAAGACAGACGTTGTTGGGCTGTTTGCAAGGCGTTGGCTGACTTATTCAGAGCTGCGCCGGCGAAGAGGGCTCCAACGTTGGTATTGATGACTTGTGCCATGATGATTCTCCTTTAACTTGATTTGGATTGCGGCCTTATCGCCGTTCCCCTTGGTTTGCGTTGCTTATGAACCTCGGTTAATTTAGTTATCGGAGCAAGTCAAGAAAACTTTAGCAAATTTCATAAAAATCATTCATTGAGGTATGGATTAATGATTAGTCCGCCAGGATTACTTGGTTCTTGCCGGACGTTTTGGCTTTATACATGGCTTTATCTGCTCGGCCGATGGCGTACTCTAGGTCTTCCCCCGAGGCCCTTACTGCTATGCCAGCGCTAAAAGTGATCAAGACGCGGTCGTTATCGTGCAGGAAGAACTTTTTGGTGAGTTCACGCTGTAATCTAACTATGGTGAGACGGGCATCTTCCAGGCTGATATCTGGCAACAAGATGACAAATTCCTCGCCACCGTAACGTGCGACGGTGTCGCTGGGGCGCAAAGCTTCCTTAATAACACTGGTCAGATGGATCAAAGCACCGTCTCCCGCTTGATGACCCAAAGTGTCGTTGAGGCGCTTAAAGTTGTCGATATCAAGCAGGGCGATACATAAAGGTGAGTCACTCCGATCGCAACGAGTGGCTTCGCGTTCGAAGGCTTCATCCAATCCACGTCGATTCAGCGCGCCAGTGAGCTGATCCTCGCGCACTAATTCACTGATCTCTTCGAGTTCTTGCTCTAACTCTTTGATTTTGGCTTCGGCTTCATGTGCCTGTTTACGCGTGGTCAGCAACTCTTCATGCGACCGTAGGGCACTGGCTTGGATCACACGGGTGTCCTGCATGATGTCCTCCAACAGATGGCTTAACTCGGTGATGTTGTTGGTATTACCTATCTTTCTGCTGTATCCCTCTATCTTTTGACTATATTCGCCGGTGCTTTCGGTCAACTCACCCAATCTATCTATAAAGGTGGTCATTAGCATCTTTAGGGTGGTCTTGGCTTCACTCAAACTTTGTTTGAGCAGGCTTTGTTTGATGATGGCCTCACGCAGGCTACGTTCAGCATCTGCCAGCACGAATTTATCAATAGGATTCTCGATGATACCTTGCAGAGAGGTGATTTGACCGTGTAGCCAGCCTTCGTCCTCGACAAGTTCACCGACGTTCTCAACCAATAGTCTTAATAGTCGAATCAGACCTTCTTGGATCTTGTTCTTATCGCTACCGCGCAATTCGATTTTTAGCCAAAAGGCTCTTAATTGCTTGGCCAATTGGGTAATTTGTTCGAGCTCTGAGGTAGCGCGCAATTTTGCGGTAAATGTATTCACCTCTTCGATAAAATCAGGCTCTATGCTTGCCGTTTGTTGCAGTGCCTGTATTAATAGCTCGCGTAGCTTTTCTACAATATCTTGATTCAACAATGTTTTGTCGGATGTGGCTGTTTCGGCAGCAGGACTGGAAACAGGGCTAGCTGAAATCGAAGTTTCGGTAGACAACGGGGTTTCAGCGCTATCCGTGTCAGTTACAAGTTCGCTGCCACTGCGCGCGGTAGACGACCAAGAGCGTATCAATCCATTCAATTTCTCGAACAAAGTGTCGGGATTTGCCGAAAATCTTGTCAATACAGTTTCTAAGCCCTCTTTCTTGCGGCTTAGCGTCAGACCTTTATGTGGTATCTCAAGTTGACGTAACAAGTCTTTGATCAGTTCAGACCAAGAGGGGATGAGTGCATGGTCTTCTTTACTTAAGGGTAGGGCTTTGCTGAGCTCGTCCAATACCAGTTCCCAATCGTTATCGCTCAGCGCTTTGAGTACTTGTTTTCCCACGATGCCGTTCTTGCCGCTTTGTTTATGTAGTTGTTCCGCAAGACGCTTTAACACCTGCTGTGGTCCTTGTCGCTCTTCCGCTGCGATACCGCTGATCTGTGCATAAATCAGACCATAGTTATCGGGCGTAGGCGGAATCTTACGCATCGCCAAAGTTTTCAGCGTTTCACGCGCGATATCGGGAGGATTGGTGTGTTCTTGGTTCATGGCTCGATACGATGTAAGAATCGAGCTTGATTATCTACTCAAGTAGAAAAACCTAAACAGGGAATAGCGGGTAAGTCCACCCCTGTTTAAGGGTTCAATACCAGATGTCGTGAAATTGCGTACTGTATCGCTTCGGCATTGTTTTTGAGTCCCATTTTTTCCAACATGCGGCCACGATAAACACTGATGGTCTTGGGGCTCAATGACATCGCTTCGGCGATTTCAGTCAGCGTCTTGCCGGATGCCATCAGACATAGCGTTTGATATTCGCGATTGGAGAGTGTCTGGTGCAGGAGTTCTTGAGATTCGCCGATAAGATTATTGAGCAGTTGCTCGGCCATTGCTTCGCCGATGAATTTTTTACCACTGTGAACCTGATATATCGCACCGACCAATTGTTCGGGTGCACTTTGCTTATTGATGTAACCCAGTGCGCCCGCCTTGAGCATACGCAAGCCATACTGCTCCTCAGGATACATGCTCAATACGATAATTTTGATGTCTGGATGTTCGGACTTTAGTTGTTTCAATACGTCTATGCCGTGTTTGTCGGGGAGTGACACATCCAGTAGTACGATATCGAAATGTTGGGCGCGTACCCTGCTGATTGCTTGCATACCGCTATCGGCTTCAGCTATGACACGTATATCGGGTGTCTCGTTAAGCAAAAGTGTCAAGCCTTTGCGTATCAGAGCATGGTCATCGACGACGAGAATATTGATCATTATAAGTCTGCGGAATGATCGCTTGATGTGGGCGATTTTATTAAAGAGATAGGCGTCAAGTGCTTACGCGACAAATCAAAATAGGTGATGAATGATTTTACTACAATTAAATGACCTTATAGCGCTTTTGCATATCTTGCCGGGTATGCTTCGCTGGAAAGCGACTTGAAAAAACCTTAATATCGCGTCGGAATTGTTATAGTTGGATATGCACAGCTTTTCGTTTTGAACGTCAGTTCGAAGACGATTCACCTCAATCACACCCTCGCTTAGGGATCACATGCAAAAGTACTACAGCAAACTCCCACCTTCTATATTGGCACTGTTGATACAGGCGTTGGCGGTGTTTTTAACTTATATGACTTTGACTGTGATGGGGTGGCAACTGGGTGCTTTGTTCGCGGCCTTGATATGTGGTGTGTATGCAGCAACGCTGAGCCGGCTGATAGGACTGGCAAAATGGTGGGTGTGGATATCGTTGCTGTTCGCCCCTGCGTTGGTGATGGCATTGTCGCTGGATATCGAACCTATCTGGTTTCTGCTGGCGTTCATCATCATGTTGCTGGTTTATTGGAGCGCGTTCCGTACCCAAGTACCCTTATATTTATCTAGTCTTAAAGTCTGGCAAAGTTTGGCGGGATTATTGCCGACCGATGCGTCTAGCACCCACTATAAATTTATAGATCTAGGTTCAGGGTTGGGGGGGGTGTTGACGTATCTCGGACGGGTCAAACCTGAGGGTCATTATTCCGGAGTAGAGTACGCACCTTTGCCATTTGTTTGGAGTTGGTTGCGTATCAAATTGGCAAGTCTGAACAATTGCCAAGTGCAATGGGGCAGTCTATGGGATGTGGATCTGAGCCAATATGACGTGGTTTTTGCTTATCTATCGCCAGTCCCCATGGAGGATCTTTGGCATAAGGCACGCAAGGAGATGCGTCCGGGTACGATGTTCATCAGTAGTACCTTTGGTGTTGCCGAACATCCTCCTTGTCAAAGTATACAGATAGACGATTTGCATCGTTCCACACTATACGTTTGGCAAATGTAATCGTATTAACGTTGGGAGAAAAAGCCGCTTTCCAATAATTCCTTGGTCAGGGCGATATAGTCAGCCGCTCCTGGACTGTGGGGTGCATAACTAAAGACATCTTGGCCGTGCATAGGACTGGTCGCCAGTGCCACGTTCTCGCCTATTCTGGTATTGCAGAGCAAGTCGCCATAACGATCCTTGAGCTTGTCATATATGTCATAGGAAAGTTTGCGGCGTGAATCGAAGCGGGTAATGACGATACGCCGTTCGAAACTGCGGTTCAGCTTACGTTCCAAAACATCCAGTGCGCTGCCCAGTCTATGTACACCTTGCATGGAAAGGAAGTCCGCCGAGACGGGAATCAGGACTCGGTCCGTTGCCAGCAGGGCGTTCAAAGTCAATACGCCCAACATGGGACAGCAGTCGATCAAGATGGGTGCACCTGTCAGCGCTAATTCCTCGTTCAAGCCTATCTTGAGAAATGTGGCAGCCTTCGGGTCGCTGCCATACAGTGCATCTATCTTGGCTAAGTCCAGCGAAGAAGGAATGAGATGCCATCCGCGCGGGGTAGGCAGCAACAATTTATCTAGTGAGACCTTATCCCTAAAGAATCCAACCATGCCTTTGCCCACCGGGACATCTTTCACGCCACAGGCAAGTGTGAGGTGAGCTTGTGGGTCCATATCGAGCGCGATAGGACATTGCCCAGCCAGATCCAGAGCCGCAGTTACATTCAGACAAGTGGTGGTCTTACCCACGCCGCCTTTCTGATTGAATACGGTGACAATCGCCATTAGTCGGATATCCTATTCAGTATGCTTCGACTCAATTGAAAGTGGCGCCACTGTTCTTGGACTCTTCCAGCTTTTCGAGTACGGCAGCCTCTAATTCGGCAGCACGGGCAGGATCTATACCCAAGGCAAGCCATTCTTCTGCCTCGATCTCTTGTTTTGTGTAGATATTGCAACCATATTCGGCAATGATTTTTTCTGCCAGATTGATTAGGCCGACCAATGGTTGGCCAACTTCGGCACCTTCTGCTTCAGGGGTGTGGTGATAACGTATCACTGCAACAATAGAGTCTGGCAAATCCCAACGGCGCGCAAGTTCAGCGCCCATCTCGCTATGATTCATGACCAGCAATTCAGCTTCGATCTGCTCTATGGTCAGCTCTTTTTCATTCGCGATACGGGTATGAAGCTCATCACTGATTTCCTGATCTAGATGGTTAAGTACCATATAGCCGATATCGTGCAGCAAACCACCCAAAAAGATCTCATCATCCAGTGGTCGTGTATTCCGTGGCATGGCTTGGGCCAGTACACGTACTGCCAACGCTACTCCCAAGCTATGGCCCCAAAGTTTTTGAGTGTCCAATACGCCAGAAGGGCGTTTGATCAAAGAGGTCATTATTGCGATGCCCATGGTGACTGCTTTGACGCGTGTCAGACCCAGCAAGATCGCAGAGTCTGGCAAGCCAGTGACGCGTTTTGAGGCACCGAACAACGGCGAATTCGCCAAGCCTATGATCTTGGCGGAAATCTGTGGATCTTGCTCGATCAACTTCAGCAGGTCGCGTTCACCTGACACACTCTCCAGATCCAACGCGAGTAATTTTCGGGCGATGATGGGCATGGCCGGCAAACTGTCCAGATCGCCTATTGCACGTTTGATGCCTGTGGTTTGTGTGTTCATGATGGTCTCCGTTTATATAAAGTGGTCGATGAGTTATTAATGCATACAACTGCTAGTACTTGGGGTGCATTGGGGAAGTTCGTGCGTAGTGACGTGCTGCGATTTGCGACTGAGTTCGAGTGTTTGTTCCAGCACTTTGATCGCATCGGCTTTGATGCGCTGCTTGGAGGGCTCGCCATATTTCAATGCTTCCACGATGGATCTTGCACTTAAACATAGACGCAAGGCATAACGTCCTTCAGCCAAACGAACGGGTTGACCGAGTTGACAACCGATCTTTGCATCTGGCAGATTTTTATAGATGTCACGCAATGCTTGTGCATTCTGCAGACTCATCCCGTTTGCTGTTTGGGCATAAAGGTAGAAAGGGAAGGTGGACTGTTCGGTATCCCAGTCGTCAGATGTTATAAGTGGTGACCGCTCTAGCGCGGGGACGGGCACACTCTCTATCAATGACTGTTGTTGCATGAATGTCTTGATATGAATTGCAAAGTCCTGCAGGAAGTTCTTGATGTCCGTATTGTGCAAAGTACGGAATGCGCGCAACTCATACAGCGCAGCTTCCCAGCGCAATAGCAAACCTAAGTTACTCGCGTTATTCAGAACATCCCTGGCAGCCCAGCCGACCGGCCATTCACCTGCTAGACAGATTCCTGATAACTCTTTGGGGAAGGGTAGTTCACGCAAGCGTGCGGCTATCTGTGCGGGTATCATCAGAGCACCCGAGAAACTGGGGCCGCTTACGAATTTAGAACCTGTCAAAGCCACGCTATAACCGCGTGCCAGACAGCTACGGAGCGTGGCGGGTGAAATACGGTATTGGCAGGCATCGATTAGAATATCCAGCTGTGTACCCAAAGCAAGTTGTAATTTTTCCGTACAGGTGTAGCTGGGCGCGATCATGCCAGTCTTGGATTGGTCTACCTGTACTAATAGGACATGGAAGCCTTGCAATATCGCTTCACGTGCGATGCGCTCGAAATCAGCATCGATATCGTTAGTGCTTCTGGGCCTTCCATCCGCCTCACGCATTGCAACGGTCGAGACCTCGGTGCCGAATCGTGAATTAATCAGGGCATCATGAACGCCGCTACCTGTCTCAGCTTCCTCCACCATCAGCGCCAAGACGGGGCGTGTAGTAGCCGCGTGTGAAAGAAGGACAGCGATACGATGCAGATCCGTTCCCGAGGCTGCGAAGATGACATCTGGTTCAACCAGATCACCCAACTCGCTTAGTTGAAATAACTGCCCACGTATGCGATCCAATTCACGGTCATAAATCACGGCAGGCGTACGGTCATGTAGTTCACTCTGCAATCTACGGCGCAATTCATCTGTTGCTTGAAATGCACCCGCTGAGATTACCGAGGCAGTGCATGAGCCAAAATCCAACAGCCCGGGAACCGCCAAGGGCGGGCAACCATAACGGTTGACGCCATGAATATTGTCCAAGGCGATGCGCTCATCACCGCCAGACACTAGCAGTTGCTCGGTAGTCGGTAGTTGTTGGGCATGGATAGGCGTGTACATTTGTTTCAGCCTTGAACCGTAAGTGCTGCCGAGTTCGACAACAGTTTGCGGAAGGCATAGAACACCTTGCGCATCTGCGGCAATTTGTAAGGGAAGAGGTCTACCGGATCCATGGTATGGACGACCGCACTGTTGTCCAGTTCGAACAGTAGTAATTCGCCCTGCCGAGTCTCTGCGCAATCTAAGACCAGATATTCCAACCCCATCGTTTGATAGATGGCTTGGATTGCATCCCCATGTTTGACTGCGAAATCGGTATCGAACTCAGCGAAGAATCGTGCCTCCTCGGCACGTTTAGTCGCACTTTCCGCCATGCCGGAATTCATGTAATGGATCATCCAGTGTTGGGAGATGCCCATGTGTGCCGCGTAGGGTTTACCTTCAATCACTACCACGCGGTACTTGCGATATTGCCCGTCGCTATCTTTATAGTTGATGAAGCGCGAGACATAGAACAGTTCAGCTTCCTCGCTATGTAGATAGGCGAGCAACTCTATCGGGTCATGGATTTTTTCCAAGCCATGTCCGGCATGGGAGCCGACGGGACGCACGATGATGGGAAAGCGCGCATCGGGCGAGTAGTCATGCAGCTTGGTGGCACCCGATGTGATGTTTTGCAACTGTTGTCGCGTCACTCGTATGGTGGCGGGAATTACCACACCATTGATGTCATTGAGCTTGATGTAAGCTTGGTCGCGCGACAATAGGGGAATCAATTCGGCACGATTAATTGCCGGTCTGGGCCAGTCCTGCAACGCTGTGCCCAGGCGTTCTAGTAGCGGTCTGGTTTCGTCGGATTCGCCGATGGCGACGAACAAAACATCATGTTCGGGGATGACATCGGGGAACGGGAGGTTTGGTGCGACGTAGAGGATGTCCAACTCGATATCTGAATCCTCGGTAAGGAAATCCAGCGGGGTGTTAGTCATCAAGTCACCAGAGGTCATCAGTGCCAGCATTCGGATACCCGCATTACCGCGTGGTGCAGCAAGATGGTAGAGCTGTTTTAGATTGAGCGCTTGGTGTTGCAGGGTCAAGGCGATGTCGCGGTTGCGACTAAGCTGCAAGATGGTAGAGAGATCCAAGAGGGCTTCGGCGCTGTTTACTGTCGGGTCGGCATCAATCATTTCTAGCAACTGCGCGCTTAGCGGCGTCATATCTGTGCCAGAACATGCCATTTTCATTAGCCCAGCCGGACCTATATATGTGTGGCTGGTGCTCAGTTCAGCTTGACTCATAAAAAACTCCCAAAATTCAGGAGTTCATTTTCGCAGTCCCCAGTTCAAGTGTTGCGTTGATAAGCGCGTCTATATCAGCCTTATTCGTGCGATGGTTAAAAATGGCCGCTCGGATCGCCAATTTGCCATCGAGGGTGGTGGTAGAGGGGGCGACACGTCCGGATTCTTGCAGAGCGCCAACAATCCCGGCATTGATGTGGTCGGCATCATCACCGCGGTAGCGAAAGCAAACAATATTCAAAGAAACGGGTGCCAGCAGTTCTAATTGGGGTGTCGCCAAGATGCGCTGTTCAAGATATTTAGCCAAATCGCAAGTATGCGCGATGACTTGTCCTAATCTATCCGTCCCATAGACTTGCAGGGTGAACCAAGTCTTGAGTGCGCGAAAGCCGCGTGATAAGTCTGGACCGAAATCGCAGGGCCAATCTGTGCCGGCCGCCATGCCGTGGGTCTCACGGCGTAGATAGGCCGCAGGGGAAGCAAAGGTATCGCGATGTTGGGCGCGGTCGCGGATCAGGACGAAGCCTGCGTCATAAGGGACTTGCCCCCATTTGTGGAAGTCGAAGGCGATTGAGTCCGCACGTTCTAATCCCGCAAGTCTAGGTGCGATGTCGGGGCTGAGCATGGCCAGCGCGCCATACGCGCCATCTACATGGAACCACAACTTCTCTTGGTGCGCGACATCTGCGACTTTGATCAAAGGATCAATTGCGCCAGTGTTGACCGACCCGGCTGTTGCCGCGATAAAGAAGGGGGTATAGCCCAGCGCGCGGTCTGAGGCAATCGCATGTCGCAGGGCCGCGATGTCCATCTCATGTGCGTTATCCATGGGTATCAAGCGGAGTGCTTCCGAGCCCAGACCTGCCATGTCCATCATCTTGGCAATACAGCCGTGCGCGCCCCTGGAAGTATAGGCAGTCAGGCGTTTGCCGCCGGCAGCAACACCTAGTGTACGCACCTCGGGACCCAAGACTTTGTGGCGTGCGACGAGGATGGAAATCAGAGTCGCCATCGACGTGCCTGTGACGAATAGGCCGCTAGCATCCTTGGGGAAACCAAACAGCTCGCATACCCAGCGCAAGACTTGGCGTTCCACTTCGATAGGGATATGGTCACGGCCACCCAGATTGGCATTCAATCCAGCCGCCAGCATCTCCGCCAACATACCGACTGGCGTGCCGCCACCATGTACCCAGCCCATAAAGCCGGGATGGCTGTTGCCAATAGCGTAAGGGAGGATAGAGCGCATAAATATATCGTGGCTCTGTGTCAGATCGGTGGCATGTCTGGGGAGTGGTTGGGCGAATTGGCCGCGTACCTCGTCCGGTATGGGTTGCCACACCGGACGGCTGCGTATCTGCTGCAGATAATCGAACATATCATCGAGCATCTTGTGACCCTGTGCGCGCAGCTCATCCCACTGTTGTGGGTCTAAGGAGTCTGAGTCTTGTTCGGGAGTGGTAGTCATGGTCGAGTTTTGAGTCTAGTTACGCAATCATAGGTTGTCTGTTAGTCGAGTGCAAAACACAAAAGTATATTGTTGTGCGCGAGTCAGCCTCAATGAGCTGATTAGATGCCCAAAAATTAGGGTATTCGCAGCCTTACTTTAAATGTTGGCTCGCACAATGCAGCCTGGGAGTATTGTTTGCAATGCCTGCTGATGACGAGAAAATTTAAAGTTTGTTCACAATCAGTCGATATGGCTATCTAGTCGGTGAAAAGGAGAGTGGAATGTATAACGATCAGGGTTTGACACATTGGGTCAGGATGCTCACCGAGAGCGAACTTCCTGTTCTAAAACAAACTGACCGTGAATTGACTAAGTTACGTGCCGATGAAGCCGGGCTGTCGGTCAATTCCATCACCGACGTGATAGCCCGCGATCCGCTGATGTCGGTCAAATTGCTGCGATACCTGCAGTCACACAAACACAAAGCTCAAACTACGGAAGTAATACAGGTTGAACAGGCCTTGCTGATGTTGGGCATAGAGCCGTTCTTTAACAACATCAAATTAGAGCTTCATGTGGAAGATGTATTGAAAGGTCATGCTGCTGCGCTCCCGCCTCTGCTGAGGGTCGTCCATCGTTCACATCGCGCTTCACAATATGCCTTGCAATGTGCAGTACATTTACATGATATGCACTATGAGGAAATCAGGGTCGCGGCCTTGTTGCATGACATCGCTGAGATGCTAATGTGGTGCTTTGCGCCGGAAGAGATGCTAAAGATCAAAGCGCTACAGCAAGCAGACAAGAGTTTGCGGAGTTTGCATGTACAGCGTGAAGTGCTGGGATTTGGATTGATGGAATTGCAAAAGGAATTAGCCCAGTTGTGGGGTTTGCCTAAATTGTTATTGACGCTGATGGCGGATACCGACAAACATTTGCAACGCGAGCGCAACGTGACGCTCGCCATTAATTTGGCGCGACATTCTGCCAATGGCTGGGATGATGCGGCCTTGCCGGATGATTACCGCGATTTGGGCGAGTTACTTCACATGCCTGCCAATCAAGTCTTGGATTTTTTAACAGCTGAAGAGCGTTGAGGTCTTGCTGCACATCGGTCTTGCCTGAGTTGTGAGAGTGAGATTGTGTTTGCTTAAATGGCGGGTATTTCAGAGAATGCAGGAAATTTTGGCTAATTATTGCCTTTTTCAGACTTGGATTGTGGCTTTGGGAATATATGGGGATTTCGCGTAACAGACTCTTGCTTATTTGCGCTGCACTGATGGTGGTGTGGAGTCTGGTTGCGTGGCAGTTGGCCCAGTCCAATTTGCGCGAACAGGTTGATAGGGAAATTGCTCTGAGTCAGCGTATCAATGAGACCCAAGCCGAGGATATCAGTAACAGTCTGAGGCATAATTTTCATTATTTCGCCGGTATACCCGAGATGCTCTCGCATCTGCTCAGGGTGAATAGTGCCACTGCGAAGTTTGGCGACAAAATCCAAGCATCAAAAATGCCATATGAGCAACGCAAAATGCTTTGGACCCAAGATCCTGTGCTTAACGACTTGAGTCGTTATCTGGCCATCGTACAAAGTAATCTTGGGGTGGATATGATTCATCTGCTCGATGTGGCCGGAGATACTATCGCAGCCAGTAATTGGGACCAAGAGGGCTCACCCATAGGCAGTAACTTTAGTTCAAGAGATTATTTCCAGTCTACTTTGAAGGGCGAGCATGGCATGCAATATGCCATGGGTAAGACCACACATCATCCTGGCATATACTTTTCTAATCCGGTGAAACAGCGCGGACATTTCACTGGAGCAATCGTCAGTAAAGTGGATATATCTACCTTGACATATTTGATAAAGGAATATGACACCTTCATTACGGATAAATTCGGTGTAGTCATTCTTGCCAGAGATAGATCGTTAGAGATGCATGCTATGCCTGAGAGTTTGGTCCTAGGTATGCCGGCGGAGCAAAAGAGTGAGCGTTATTCAACGATTGAGATTCCACTTATCGATTTGGCAGTCTATCCAAACGCTGACTTCCCTGCCCTGAGAATCATGGGTGGGGTGGACACCCCCTTTGTTATGTCCAGCAGGACACTGCCCGAATACGGGCTGACGGTATATACCCGTGAATATCTGACGAACTTATCGGCTTTGCATCGAGAGCGATGGTTGAGTCTCCTACTGCTACTGGGTTTGGGCTACGTCCCTATCTTCGCTGCCTATGGTGTGTTGATGTATCTGCGCACAGTCAGAAACGCTAAAGCCATCATTTCTGCAAGTGAGAAGAAACTGAGCATGACACTCAGAAGTGCGCCAGATGCCGTTTTGATTTGTACGCCAAGCTGCGAGATCACTTATGCCAATGATCATGCGGTGGCTTTGTTGGGCTACAGCGCCGAGGAATTTAAAGGTAGAAGGCTGCATGACTTTGCGCCTACGGAAATGTACCCGCTCTTTCAGCAAGTCTTGAGTAATGTCCTGGCAGACTCTGAGCATCATATCTACGAAGAAAGCCTAGTCAGTAAAGCGGGGCTGCACATCCCCGTGGAATTGAATGCGGTGCAATTACCGGATGGAAATATCTATGCCTCTATCCGTGACATTACAGATCGAAAAAATTCCGAAGTCGCGCTTTTATACTCCAAAAAAACGCTCGAAAATGAGCGTCATTTTTTCCATGATATTTTGAACGGCATTCCAGTTGGTATCTGGATGGTTGATGAAAAAGGGCGCATCAAATTCATTAATGACACATTCAGTCATTCGGTGGGGGTTCCGGAAAAAAAATTCCTGGAGGCCGACCATTATGCGAATGTTTTGCCCGCTGCGGTGGGTGAGCGCTGTCGCGCCTCAGACGAACAATGTTTATCGCAGGAAGAACACTATCACAACACTGAAACCATCCCGTTTGTCGATGGACGTGAGCACATCTTGGAAGTCACCAAGATCAAGATGTACGACGCCGATAAAAAACTATCTGGTTTAATCGGCATCTCGGTAGACGTTACCGAGATTAAGAACGAGCAGGTTCTGCGTGATGGGCAAGCGCATATTTTGGAATCTATTGCGACCGGAAAACCCATGGAAGATACCTTGGATGCTTTGGTGAGATTAATAGAGGGGCAATCTGCCGGCATGAGGGGATCTATATTATTGTTGGACGGACAAGGCCTGCATCTCTTTCATGGTGCGGGGCCGAGTCTGCCCGAAGATTATCTTATGGCTATCAACGGTGTTCAAATTGGCGAAAGAGTCGGCTCCTGCGGCACGGCGGCTTATCGTAAAGAGTCAGTCTATGTGGCAGATATCGAAACAGATCCGCTGTGGGAGAACTATAAAGGACTCGCGCTAAAATACGACCTTAAAGCATGTTGGTCTACGCCTATCTTTGATGCACAACATAAAGTGGTAGGCGTGTTCGCCATGTATCACCGTCACACCGGTTTGCCTGAAGCACGGCATCAACAACTCATGCAGATTGCCACACAGACAGCGGCGATTGCGATCACACAGCATCGATCCCAAAGTGACCTGCGTAAGAGTGAAGCTGCCTTCCGTACTTTATTCGAGACGTCCCATGATGCATATATTCTTTCACACCAAGAACTGGGATTTATTGATGCCAATCAGGCTGCTCTAGAGCTATTCGGGTATAGGGATAAGCAGGAATTTTTATCCCTTGCCCCGCAAGATATTTCACCGGAATTTCAAACAGATGGCAGCAGATCAGCAGAAAAAATGATTGATATGATGCAGGTGGCTGTTGAACTTGGGGCTAATAATTTTGAGTGGACACACAAACGCATGGATGGCACCGAGTTCTATACAGATGTGTTGTTGACACGCACCGAGATTGAAGGCAAAAAATTACTGCATGCCACCGTGCGCGATATTACCAAGCGAAAGCACGAAGATTTGCTCGAACAGCAAAGACTGGATGAAGTTGAAACGCTGTACGCCTTGATTAATGCAGTGGGTAATGCACCTTCGCTGGAAGCACTGTCCAATGCGGCGATAGACTTTGTGCAAAAACTGGTCAGAGCGGATCGTGTCGCCATTATGCTCATCGATACTAATAATGTGATGCAATTGAAAGCGGCAAGGGGATTGTCGGAAGATTACAAACGAAACTTCATCAGTTGTATGCCTTGGGATGATGATGAGTTCCATCCTCACATGATTGAGGACCTGAACGAAGAGCAAGCCCGTCAAATCATCAATAGGGAGTTACATTTGGCGGAGGGTATACATTCGGTCTCCCTGATTCCGCTGGTGCAGCATGGTCGTCCAATGGGCAAGCTCATGCTTTATTACGATGACGTGCATCATTTTAGTAATAGCGAAAATAAGTTGGTATTGACGATAGCTTCTCATGTGTCGTTCGCAATCGATCGTAAATTGGCTGAGCAGCAATTCGTCGATATCTTTGAATTCGCTCCTGATGCTCTTGTGATGACAGATATGCAAGCCACCATCAAATTGGCCAATCGGCAGGCTGAGAAACTGTTTGGTTACAGTGATGAAGAACTCATCGGCCAAAGTATAGAGATATTGATACCCCAGGACAGGATGCACGAAAGACGCGATATGCGGTCTAGATTCCTGGCCAGTGCGATGCGACCTCGCCCTTTGGGAGCGATGGAGCGCAAAGATCTGCGCGGTATAGATAAAAATGGTCGTATCTTCTCGGTCGAACTATCACTTAGCCCTATGGATACTCCCAACGGCAAGATGATTGCAGTCGCGGTGCGCGACGTTAGCGTAAATAAGCTCGTCATGGATAGATTGCGTGACACGGCGGCCGAATTGGAGATGGCGAACCGCCAAGTAGAGGAAGAACGCGCGATGTTGTCTCAGCGTGTGAATGAACGTACCGCTCAGTTGGTGCTGGCGAATAAGGCCAAAGATTCATTCCTGGCAACAATGAGCCATGAGATACGTACACCCTTGGGCGGTCTGTTGGGCATGATGGAGCTATTGCGTCTCTCGCAACTCAATGCTGACCAAGCTGAAATGTTGCACATGGCGCAGAACTCCGGCAAAAATCTGCTGCGTATCGTCGACGATATTTTGGATTGGTCTAAGATCGAGGCAGGTAAATTACAGCTCTCGCCGCGCCCGACTTCCATCCGCGAGCAAGTAGAGAATGTTAAAAATACCTATGCGCAATTGGCGAGCGCGAAAGGTGTACTTTTGCATGCGAAGATTGATCCCAAGCTGAGTGTTGCACATCTTTTCGATCCTTTGCGGATATCGCAGATACTCAATAATTTCACCAGCAATGCGGTCAAATTTACTTCACATGGTGAGGTTGAGATCATCGTGGAGTTATTGAGTGCGCAAGACGGCAACGAGCGGGTGCGCTTCAGTGTTAGGGATACCGGCATCGGTATTAGTAAGCAGCAGCAAGCTCATCTATTTGAACAGTATGAGCAAGCCAGTAGTGAAACAGCACGCATGTACGGGGGGACTGGGCTGGGCTTGGCAATTTGTAGTCGCTTGGCAGAGTTGATGGAAGGCAGTATAGGCGTAGAGAGTCAAGCGCATGTGGGCTCAACCTTCTATATTGCGATCAATTTGCCCGTTGCCAACCGACAAGCCCAAAAAGATATCATCAAAAAGCTGGAAAAACAGCAGAAGCATGATGATCTGCCGGATGTAAGCCCGTTAGCGGTTGGGGCTAATTCATTGGTTTTAGTGGTGGACGATCATCCGGTCAATCGTACCGTGCTCAAACAGCAGCTTGAACAACTTGGACTCAAGGTCAAAGTCGCCGAATCTGGCATCGTTGGACTATCTATGTGGTGGACAGGACATTTTGATCTTGTCATCACAGATTGTCACATGCCGGGAATGGATGGCTATGAGTTAGCTCGCGGTATCCGCGAGATCGAGCAACATGATGAGCGTAAGCGTATACCTATTATCGCTTGGACCGCGAATGTGTTTGCGGATGAAAATCAGAATATCACATCAGCGGGAATGGACGATCTACTCACCAAACCGACAGAGTTGCACAACCTTAAAAATATGTTAATTAAGTGGTTGGGGGGGGGGCAGCGGCAATTGTTGAGTGATGCAGATGGTAAGACTAAGAAACAAGCAATTAAAGTCGAAGATGTCGAATCGGCGATTAATTTCAGTATCTTGAAAAAATTTGCGCTGAGTCCGGCCATGCAGGCTGAGATGCTCAAAGAATTTAATATTCACAATCGAAACGATATTGCCACTCTGCATGCACACTTAAAGGATGGCAATCCCGAAGGAGTAGCGCGTGCGGCCCATCGCATCAAGGGAGCCTGTCGCATGGTAGGGGCGTTGCAATTAGAGGATATATGCAGCGCTATCGAATCTGCTGCACGAGAGGGTGATATGGTTGCTGCACAACTAGGTTCCAAGTTGGATGACGAAGTTAAACGTATAGAAGCGACTATTGCTGCATTTTTACATAATTCGAATTAGTTTATATTCGAACACGTTTTTATTCATAGTGTTATGAGTAATTCTAAAGCCTAATTTGCAGGCTAGACGCGCCGACCTGGCGCAAATATTTTCCAGAATAGCCCTAAAGTTTCCTGAAATCCTGCCGATAATTAAGGTGTGTAGTTGCGTCACCTATATTTCTAATGGCTTATTTGTTCTGGATTGCACCAGGATGGCTGGGGGGGTTATGGAAAACTTACAGATATTAGTAGTTGAAGACCATGTCTTTCAGCGCAAAATGATTGTGCATATGTTGCACTCATTAGGCATTCGCAATGTGCGTCAGGCAGGTAATGGATTGCAAGCATTGGACACCATGGGTGACCGGCAGTTGGGTCAATTGGACATTGTGCTATGTGATCTGGATATGCCCGAGATGGATGGCATGGAATTCTTGCGTCATTTGTCCGAGCGACAGCCAAATCTCTCTGTTGTGATTATGAGTAGTATGGAAGGGCCATTGATTACTTCTGTAAGTAAGATGGCTAAGTCATACGGGGTGAAAATATTGGGTGCTATCGAGAAGCCGGCAGCTCTTGAGCAGATTGCAGAGTTTATAAAGTTACACAGGCAACGTAGTGGAGAATTGAGCGTCAGTGTGAGAAGCTGGCACAATTTTACTTTAGACGAGGTGCTAATTGGATTAAAAAAAGACCAATTTTTACCCTATTTGCAGCCCAAAGTGGATATGCAATCCGGACGTATTGTGGGTGCAGAGGCGTTAGCGCGTTGGCATCATCCTGAATATGGCGTGATTTCACCGATGGCATTCATACCGCTGTTGGAATCTAACGGCAGCATGGATGAATTCACATTCATGATGCTTGAAAAAACCGCCAAAATGAGTCGCCAATTGCACGATAACGGCCAGCTCATCTCATTGTCGGTCAACTTGTCTCTGTCTTCTTTGAGTGATACCAAGCTGGCGGATAAGATCACCAAAATCGTGCGGGATGCAAGTGTAGATCCACATCACATCATTTTGGAGGTCACCGAGTCCGCTGCCATGACGAATGTGGCTCAAGCGCTCGAGAATCTTGCGCGCTTACGCATGCGTGGTTTTGGTTTATCTATTGATGATTACGGAACGGGATTCTCCAGCATGCAGCAACTGACCCGAGTACCCTTCACTGAGCTCAAGATTGATAAGTCCTTTGTTTCAGATTGCACCAACAATCACGCCTTGCGCGTCATCGTGGAATCCAGCATAGAGCTGGCACGTAAGCTCAATGTAAAGAGCATCGCCGAAGGAGTAGAGAATCAAGGGGAGTGGAATCTATTAAGAGAGATGAATTGTGATGTCGTCCAAGGATATTTCATTTCTAAACCCATGAGTGATAAAGCCTTTTATGATTTCTGCGTAACTTATAATCAACGTCGTAAATCTGATCCCAATGCGGTAACAGGGGTGCACTTGGCGGCTGCGTAACACCTCGTTTTTAAATTATTAAAAAAATATTTAAAAAAGCCTAAAGTTTTCTGTAAAGCTGCCGATAAGCAATAAGAGCGTGAGATTTGCACCCCCTCGCATGATTTCATGCTTTGACACCTGCCCCCACTTCCTATGGTGGGGGATATGGGTGAAAAAATATTATGTAAGCCAAATTCCTACACAGCCATTCTCTTCTGCTTACAAAATTTTCAGCCACCTTCGGATTTTCATAACCTGGACTTGCCAGCATCATGCAACCGTCGCAGAAATAATCATTCACAAAGATTTCTAAGGGGAAATGAAAATGAATACAGCTCAACTTCAAGATGGAATCCGTGATATCAATTTCAACTATTTGATGCTGGCCCAGCAGATGATCAAAGAAGACCGCGCGGCGGCTATTTATCGCTTGGGTCTGAGTCAGGATATGGTTGATATGCTGTCAGATCTGACACCCGCGCAGGTTATCAAGATGGCAGTCTCAAATATGTTGTTGTGCGGTAATCCCCCCGGAAATTAGCGGTGATTAGAAGTAGAATTTTCTCACCCGCAACGGAGGAAGTTTTACATGAAGTCATCACGTTTTTCAGACAGTCAAATCATCGCAATACTCAAGCAAGCAGAAGTTGGCAGCCCCGT
>DAIDMQ010000029.1 GCA_027448945.1 Gallionellaceae bacterium | reverse complement strand
TGTTCTACAATCGCACTCGGCGACATGCAAAAATTGGCAATCAAATCCCTGCCCATTTCGCCAAGCAGTTTTATGATGTCAGCTACCCAGCTGCCGCATAATTTAAGTGACTTGCCCGTCCACTAAATCGGACCTCGCTCACACCACGATGATTTACACGCATGTTTTGAATAAAGGCGGCAAGGGTGTGATTAGTCCGCTGGATAGGTAATGCTCGCCCATCGTTGCATGGTATTTACAGGGTGTTTGAAGAGATCGGCTTCATACTCAAAGTGCTAAATTTTTGTGCCTTTGTGCTTCGAGACAGGTGTCGGCTAGCTTAGGGATGCGCCACTTTAAGCATGGTCATCAGGCCTTCTTGGGTCAGTCGATCCAAGATAGGTGCGAGGTAGGGGATGAACAGCGCAAGTACGAAGAAGCCCATCGCCAGCGTGATAGGGAAACCCACCGCGAAGAGGTTGAGTTGCGGTGCGGCACGGGTGAGTACACCTAGCGCCAGATTGGTGATGAGCAGGGCGGCAAGTAGCGGCAGGGAGAGTTGCAAGCCGTAGGCGAAAACACTGCTACCCCACAACACGATGTCGTAATAGCCTTGTTGGGAAATCATGCCGCCTATGGGCAGGGTGTGAAAACTTTCCGCCAGTCCCGCCACCATGTAGAGATGTCCGTTCATTGCCAAAAAGGCGAGCGAGGCGATGATGCTCATCCATTGCGCGATGACGGGAGTGAAGGAGGCATTGAGTGGGTCGTAGAAACTGGCGAAACCCAGCCCCATTTGCAAGCCAGAGAATTCACCCGCCATCTCCACCGCAGTGAAGATCAAGCGCATGGTGAAGCCCATCGCCAAACCTATGATGATTTGTTGTATCACGATCAACAACCCTTGGGCCGAGCCCGCTTCAACTTGAGGCATATCACCCAAGGTGGGTGCGATGACGAGGGTGATGAACACTGAGAAGCCGACTTTGATCCTGATGGGGACTTGTTTGTTGCCGAGGATGGGGGAGCTGGCGACCAGTGCCAGTATGCGTACCAGCGGAAACATGAAAGCGACCAGCCAGGCTTCAAGTTGAGTGCTGGTGAAGCTGATCATGGCGTTAACCTATCATCCAGGGGATGTTACCGAACAGCCTTTGCACGTAATCGACCATAGTGCCGATGATCCAGGAACCGGAGAGCATCAGCACGAGGAACATGCCCAATAGTTTGGGGATGAAAGACAGTGTGGCTTCGTTGATCTGGGTGGCGGCTTGGAAAATGCTCACCAACAGACCTATCAGCAGGGCGCTTAGCAGCATTGGCGCGGCAATCATCAGTGTCATCTGCATCGCTTGCTGTGCCAAGGTCATGACGGCTTCGGGGGTCATGTGTAGAAGCTCTGGGCAAGTGAGCCGATCAACAGATTCCATCCGTCCGCGAGGACGAACAGCATGATTTTGAACGGTAAAGAAATCACGGAAGGGGAGACCATCATCATACCCATCGACATCAGCACGCTGGCGACTACCATGTCCAAGATAAGGAAGGGAATGAAGACCACGAAGCCAATTTGGAATGCTGTCTTCAATTCACTGATGACATAAGCCGGCACGAGGATACGCAGCGGTGTGGCTTCTGGGCTTTCTAGTGGTGCACTGTTGGAAATTTTTACGAACAAGGCGAGGTCCGCCTGACGGGTCTGGCGCAACATGAAGGCTTTGAGCGGGACGATACCTTTGTCTGCCGCCTCTTGCAGGCTGAGTCTGTTCTCGCTATAGGGCAAATAAGCATCTACATAAATCTTGTCCAACACGGGTGACATTACGAAGAAGGTCAGAAATAAAGCCAGTCCGATTAGCACCTGATTGGGTGGCGCAGATGGTGTGCCAATAGCGGAACGTAATAGCGACAAGACGATGATGATGCGGGTGAAACTGGTCATCATCAGTAAAATCGCGGGCAGGAAGCTCAGCGAGGTGAGCAGAATCAGTGTCTGTAAGCTCAGGCTATAGGTCTGACCGCCGCCGGGTGCAGGGCTGCTGGTAATCGCGGCTAAACCAGTCTCGCCCCACGCTGCTTGTGTGTAGGAGGCGAGCAGCAATAGCAGCAGGCTTAATAAATAGTGATTACGCTTCATCTTTCTTCTCGGTGAAACGTTTCAGCCAGACTTGGAAAGGAATCTCGGGTGCCTGCGGTTTGGTTCCGTGCTCGGTTTGTTCTATGCGCGGCAAGGTATGCAGGGTACGGATCTGTCCCGGCCCAACACCGACCACCAACCATGTGTCGTCCACTTCGACCAATACGATGCGTTCGCGTTGTCCGATGGCAACTCCGGCGACTATTTTGAGATGTTCACCACCGACCTGGCGCGTCAGGTTGGTGCGTTTGAGCAACCATGCCACTGCCATGATGGCGGCGATGACCAATGACAGACTGAACATGATCTGCACGATGCTGCCAGTGCCAACAGTAGGCGCAGGATATTCGGGTCTGGGTATTTCGGCGAACGATAGCGGCGCGGTCGCCATGAAAAAAAGACCGATAAGAAGTGCAGAGGGGGCGCGCATCTTATCGGTTCAAACGGCGTAGACGCTCCGAGGGTGTGATGATGTCGGTCAGGCGTATCCCCAACTTGTCATTCACCACCACCACCTCACCCTGGGCGATGAGGAAACCATTAATCATCACGTCCAGTGGTTCACCGGCCATGCCGGACAATTCCACCACCGAACCCTGTGCCAATTGCAGCAGATTCTTAATCGGCATCTTGGTGCGTCCCAATTCCACAGAGAGCTGCACCGGAATATCCATAATCATGTCGAGATCGTTTTGGGTGGTTGAGCCACCGGCAGAGCCGAACTGTTCGAATACATGTGGTTTGGCTGGCGCCACGGCAGGAGGCTCTACGGCTGCCTGTTCAGCCATCGCGGCACCCCAGTCGTCAGCGCTGATTGCGTCTTCGCTTGTTGCGGCTTCTTCAGACATTGCTATCTCCTTCGCTCATTGTGAGCATCTTCTCTATCTTGAGTGCGTATTGATTGTTTACCGCACCGTATTTGCATTCCATCATCGGTACGCCATCTACCGTCGCCGTGATGTACTCATCCATATCCAATGGAATCACGTCACCATTGTGCATTTTGAGTACTTGTTCCAAGGTCATTCTGGCGGTGCCCAAGGTGGCAATCAGTTCTATCGTGGCGGACTGAACCTGTTTTGAGAGCATCTTCATCCAGCGTTTGTCCACCACCATGTGCTCGCCCTGCATATTGCTATAGAGCAGGTCTTTGACCGGTTCCAGCATGGAGTAGGGCATGCACACGTGGAAGGCGCCGCCGTTACCGCCCAGCTCGATCTCGAATGAAGTGACGATCACGACTTCATTCGGTGTGGCGATGTTGGCGAACTGCGGGTTCACTTCGGAACGTACATATTCAAATTGCAGCGGCTGCACACCTTCCCAAGCTTTTCCATAAGTCTCGAATACGACTTCTAACATCTTGTGGATGATGCGTTGTTCGGTCTGGGTGAATTCGCGGCCTTCTACACGCATATGGAAACGACCATCACCTCCGAACAGATTGTCTACCACCAAGAAGATCAGGTTGGGGTCGAAGATGAACAGGCCGTTGCCACGCAATGGCTTGGCTTGTATCAGGTTCAGATTGGTCGGTACATGCAGGTTGCGGTTGAATTCGGCGAACTTCATCACCCTAACCGGACCCACGGAGATTTCGGGCGTGCGGCGGATTAGGTTGAATAATCCGATACGAAATAAACGTGCGAAACGCTCGTTGATGATTTCCATCGTGGGCATACGCCCGCGCACGATGCGCTCCTGGTTGGCAAGGTTATAGCTGCGAACCTCGCCCTCTGGTGGCGAATTCTCTTTGACCTCGTCAGACTCGCCATTGACCCCCTTAAGCAGGGAGTCTACTTCGTCTTGAGATAGGAATTCGCTCATGATTTTTACTGGATGATGAAGGAAGTGAATAAGACTTCAGCAATGCCGCTGTTTTCTTCCCCGTCTTCCTGTTGGTGTGTCTTGCGAGGCGCGGGTTCTTCCTGTGCAGGCTCGGTCACAACGGGTGCGGAGGATGCATTTGCAGCCGCATGCGGGTCACCATGTACGTCACTCGTCGATTCGGCTGGCGCAGCTTGATGTGTCACAGGTGCAGGTTTGGAATAGCGCGGTTCTACTTTGCGGAAACCCATCACGTACTCAACTTGTTGCTTTATTTCTTCTGCCAAGTCTTCTTTGCCGCGTAGGGTGGAGAGTTCTGAGGGGGATTTTGTCTGCAACAGCATATTAATGCGATGCAATATCTCTGGGTTGCTGGCCTTTAGTTGCTCTTCCAGCTCGGGTTCGGTGATTTTCAGAGAGATCGCCACTTGCAAATAGCGGTCGCCATCTTCATGGATCAGGTTGGACGTGAAGGTACCTAGTTCCACATACTTGGGCGGAGCAGTTGGTTTTTTCTTGGCGTGGACTTCTTCTGCCACAGCTTCATCATGTGGCTTCATCATGACGTAGGCTGCTGCGCCCCCGCCGATCAACAACACGGCAGCGACGATGATGATGAGCATCTTCTTGCTCTTTTTAGGAGGCGCATCTCCTGGGGCGGCGGCTGGTTTTGCGGGCTTGGACATTTTGGTCTTCCTTAATTGATGGTGTGATTATGAGAAAAAATGCGCTGCGTTAATGTGGCGATTAAGGCCGATGTTCCGTATCAACTCGGGCTTTCAAAATTACTTAGGCGAACGTATCCACCATGCCATTGTGTTTGCGCAGTGACTCGACACCCATCGCTGTGGGCAGCGCAACAGACTGTGTAGGACTGTTGTCCCAGGTGCGGTTGTCACGTTGTGATCCCTGATTGGAATTGGCATTGTTATCGCGTTGCGCTTGATCGTTCACGCTGGTGTTACCCAGGGTGATACCGTTTTCGGCCAAGATTTCGCGCAATTTGGGCAGCGAGTTCTCGACGGCTTCACGCACGGCGAGATGGGGAGAGCTGAACATCACAGTGGCTTGGTTCTCCGACACTTTGAGTACCACACTCAAAGGACCAAGGTCGGGTGGGTTGAGATGCAGTTCAGCGAATTGGTCTTGTTGGCTGTTTGTCATCCAACTGATTTTCTGGGTGAATTCCTCGTTCCAACCGTGCTTGCCCAGAGGCGTTGCCATTGCCGGCAAGTTTAGCGGGGCATGTGATTGGAGCGCGGCTGTCCCGGATAACACGACCTGCTCTACGGTTTGTGCGGCGGGTTCTTTGGATGCGGCGGCGATGAGCGCCACTGGATCATGGACGGTGGCGGATGATTCCAGTTTCATCGTTTTGACAGCCACATCGTTAGTCGCACCAGCTTGTGCTGATGGGTGTATTAGCGCCTTTGGATCCAGCTTCACACCAGTGGCCGATTTATCATTTTGACGGGCGAGCAAGACGGGTGTCTCCGGCTTGGCGGATGTCTTGTCTGTCGGCGTCGTGGACTTTGCATCAGCTAAGGTTGACAACGCTGCTGCCTGTGCAGCTACAGATCCAGTCTTGGCGTCTATCGCATCAGCTTTAACATCAACTGTGCTAGTCACGGTTTTGGTGGAAATAGTTTCTTTCGTTGCGAGTAGGGCTGGATTGCGGTCTTCTTGCATGGGTTGTATCAGTGCAATGACGGTGTTGGCCGCATCAGCACTCACCGTTGAGGCAGGCGTGTCTGCTTTGACATCAACTGGTTCATTTTTACCAGCCAACTTGCCGTGGGATTTTTCTGGCGTCACGGTGGCTCGCGGGGTGTTGTCGCTAATCTGTTGTGCCAATACGTTGCCGAAAGTCTTGCCATCGGCTGCATCAGGTTTGGCGGTGGCGCTTTTCTCACTGATGGTTGCGATGATTAGTTTGCCAGGTGTATTTATCTTGTTCATGGCGATGTCCCTGTTCAGTCGTTGTTCTCTGATTCATTGATCATGCGGCGTGCAACGAAGCGTCCGGTATGTTCATCCAGCGCGCGTTGCTCCGAGGTTGCATCTAGTTTTTTTTGCTCTTCAATATGACGTTCCTGCAAAGTGGTGAACGATTTCAAACGTCGCTGGGTGGAATCGAATTCAGTGCGTCCGAGTTGCACCGAGACCTTGCTTTGTTCGACCACCTTGCGTTGTTGCATGATGGCTTCGTCTAACTTGTTAATGAAGCTCTGGAAATTGCGCAACGCCATCGGATCCATGCCATTCACTGTGGCGGCTTGCAAACGGGTTTGATAATCGCTGCGATAGCCTTGGAGTAAATCAAGCTTTTCCTGTGCCAAGGCTTGGTTATGGTTGCGTTTTCCCAGCTCGCGAGTGGCCGATTCGGTCTTGTTTTGAGCGAGGTTGAGGAGCGGCTGTAGTGTGAAATTCTTGATCATGTTGTCATCTATCAGGAATGGTACTCAGAGAATAATGCATTCAATTGTGCGATGCTGTTGATGCTGTTCTCTTGCTGGAACATGCCTTGTTTGAGGAATTGCTCCATGCGCGGATACAGCACGATGGCCTGATCCAGCAGCGGGTCGCTACCATGTACATAAGCGCCCACGCTAATCAGGTCGTGGTTGCGTTGGTAATGCGAATACATTTGTTTAAAGCGTTGCACCAGATTCATGTGATCCTGATCGACCAAATGTGCCATCACGCGACTGATGGAAGCTTCGATGTCGATGGCAGGGTAGTGACCCTGTTCGACCAAGCGGCGGGATAACACGATATGTCCATCCAAAATTGCACGTGCGCTATCGGCGATGGGGTCTTGCTGGTCGTCTCCCTCGGTGAGCACTGTGTAGAAGGCTGTGATGGAGCCGCTACCTTCAAGCCCGTTGCCCGCGCGTTCGACCAGTTGCGGCAACTTTGCAAACACAGAAGGGGGGTAACCCTTGGTGGCAGGTGGCTCACCCACCGCCAGCGCGATCTCGCGTTGAGCCATGGCATAACGTGTCAGCGAGTCCATAATCAGTAAGACGTTCTTGCCTTGATCACGGAAATATTCAGCGATGGTGGTGGCATAAGCCGCGCCTTGTAAACGCATCAGAGGAGAAGTGTCGGCAGGGGTGGCAACCACTACGGAGCGGGCCAAGCCTTCTACACCCAAGATGTCGTTGATGAATTCTTTTACTTCCCGGCCACGTTCGCCGATCAGACCGACCACAGTCACATCCGCGCTGGTATAGCGCGCCATCATGCCTAGCAAGACGCTCTTGCCTACACCACTTCCCGCGAACAAACCCATGCGCTGGCCGCGTCCCACGACCAGTAGACTGTTGATGGCACGCACCCCGACATCCAAAGTGTGGTCGATATTGGCGCGTTCTAATGGATTGAAAGGGCGACTTTGTAATGAAGCAGATTTGGCATCCACCAAGGGGCCGAGCTGGTCCAGTGGTTTGCCGGCACCGTCCAGTACGCGACCCAATAACATGTCGCCTACCGGCAAGTGCTTGCCAAGATCGGCTGAGCGACGCTTGGTCACTCGTTTGCCTTGCAGTGTAGGGGTGAAGCGATGTTCTATCTGGGTGACACGTGCACCAGGCACCAGTCCATAGACGGTATTTTCAGGCATCAGGAATAGACGTTCGCCGGCGAATCCGACTACTTCGGCTTCCACAGTGCAATTGGGCAGGTGTATGGAACAGGTGCTGCCTACGGGTACTTGCAGGCCGACCGCTTCCATCACCAGACCGGTCACCTTGGTGAGGTGTCCGCATGGTTGAGTAGGCTTACTGTCCTCCACGTACTGCTGACTCATGTCCAGCAGATTTAACCAACGTGAATGATGTGCGTTCAGGCTATCCATGATTGGTCTTGACCTATCGAATTCAATACACGCTTCCAACACTCTTCATTGGTCGCATCGATGAAGCTATGCGCCGTCTTGACTAGGCAGCCACCGCGTTCAAGTTTGTCGTCGGTGAATATCTTCCAGCCCGCATGCGCCAATTCTTCGCCCATGTGTTTGCGCACCAGTTCCGCATCCAGGGGATGCAAGACGACGTGTGCGTTTTGATTGAACTGGGGAAGGGTGCTGATCGCGTCTTTGATGATGCCGAAAATGATCTCGGGTCGATACGCGGCAGTCTCACGTACCATCTTCTTGGCGATAGATAAGGACAACGTGAGCAGTGATTGCGAGATCTGTTCGTCCATCTGGTTCAGACCTTGTTGCAGGTTCCGCAATAGCGTATCCATCTGTGCCGCTTCTTCGCGGGCCTTTGCGATGCCGGCTTCATAGCCTGCTTGGTAGCCGCTCGTTTGGCCCGATTGATAACCTTCATCGTGCCCCTTTTGCTGTGCGAGAGCGAGTGCCTCGGGGCTCAGGGTATGTGCGGTTTTCTGTCCATTCTGGGGTAGATCGAAGGACGATAATTCCCAGCGTTGATATGCGGTCATTTGTTCCTTGGAGATCACGCTCCTGCCGGATTCCGCACTCTGTAAGTGGTCGTTAGACATATGCTTCCTCGCCCTTGCCGCCTAGTGCAATCTGACCTTCGTCGGACAAGCGACGTACGGTCTTGAGGATTTCTTTCTGGTTAGATTCGACTTCACTGAGTTTGACGGGACCCTTCGATTCGAGGTCTTCTCGCATCATCTCTGCTGCACGAGACGACATGTTTTTGAAGATCTTCTCACGCAACTCTTCGCTGGCACCCTTGAGTGAAACGATGAGGGACTCAGACTGGACTTCGCGCAATATCAATTGGATACCACGGTCGTCGATTTCGAGGATGTTCTCGAACACGAACATTTTGTCTTCTATCTTTTGTGCTAGATCGGGGTCATGGGTGCGCACGTTCTCTATCATCTCGGCCTCCAAGGTGCCGCCCATGTAATTGAGAATCTCAGCTGCCGCGCTCACGCCGCCTTGCAGATTCTTCTTGCTAAAGGTGCTGCCGGACATCAAGCGACTCAATACATCGTTCAATTCGCGCAAGGCCAAGGGTTGCACGCTGTCCAGCGTAGATATGCGTAACAGCACATCATTGCGAGTACGTTCGGTGAGCATTTTGAGAATGCTGGCAGCCTGGTCCGGGACTAGGTGCACCAGGATGGTGGCGATAATTTGGGGATGCTCATTACCTATCATTTCGGCGACCGCACCGGGGTCCATCCATTTCAGGCTTTCGATACCGCTGGTGTCGCTGTTGTGCATGATGCGATCCAGCAAGGTGGCTGCTTTATCATCACCTAACGCCTTGGTAAGCATGCTCTTAATATAGTCGTTAGAGTCCATTCCTATACTGGTCTTACTCGAGGCTGAGACTAAGAAGTCATCAAATACTTGAGTGATTTGTTCGCGGTTAAGGTTCTTTAATGCCACCATCGCGGCACTGATTTTTTGCACTTCCTTAGGGCCGAGGTACTTCAGCACTTCGGCTGCTTCTGTCTCACCCAAGGTGATGAGAAAGATTGCGCTTTTTTCTACGCCGTCACTCATTTCCGTTCACCCATTCCTTGATTACACTGGCAACAATCTTGGGATCTTGTTGTGCTATTTGACGCGCGGCCTGCAATCCCTGCTCATATGGCTGAGCGGCTGCACCGTGCACTTTCACTGCTGCCTGCTGTTCGCTTGGACTAAGGCCGTTATTTGTGGGTCCACTTTCTCCATTGCCTGAGACCTTGTCGCCTTCATTAAGGAAGTCGTCTTCATCTTCTTTGACAGGAGCTGAGAGGAGTGGCTTTAAGGCTGGTTTGATGACACCGAATATCACGATCAACATGACGATGGCGATTAGCAGGTATTTCACCATACTCACACCCACGTTGATCATCTCAGGCTGTTTCCAAAGTGGAACTTCGGGAATGACTTCTTTTTCTTCTATGTTAAAGGCTGCATTTTGGATGCTCAGTGTGTCGCCACGGCTTTGGTCGTAACCGACCGCTTCACTGACCAACTGGTTGATTTGGGCTTTTTCATCATCCGAGAGCGGTTTATAGCTGACCACGCCCTTGTCATCGGTTACTTTGCGGTTGTTTACCACCACCGCGACCGAGATGCGCTTGATCGCGCCTACCGGAAATTTGGTATGGCGTATGGTGCGATCCACTTCGAAATTGGTGGTGGCTTCTTTCTGGCTGCTGGTTGGTGTGCCATTTGCACCCGCCGGATCGGCGGGTGGGGTGGTCAATGGCGCTGTGGCCGGGACAGGGGGTTGATTGCTGAGTGCGCCGGGTACTCCGCCTGTAATAGCGGTGCTGTTGCTGGCGTCAGAAGTCTGCAAGCTGCGTACGGCCATTTCTTTTTTGTCTTGATTGGGCTTATAGATCTCGGCAGTTTGTTCGCTCTGTGAGAAATCAATATCAGCAGTGACTTGCGCATGCACATTGGCTGCACCTAACAGTGGCACCAAAATAGCTTCTACGCGTTGTACATAGCTGCGTTCTATCTGTTGTATGTATTTGAGCTGATTGGGGTCCAGACCTTGGTCACCTATGCCATCGTGATTCGCACTCAGCAATGTCCCACTTTGATCGACCACGGTGACGTTTTTGGCAGACATATCAGGCACGCTGCTGGAGATCAGATGCACGATGGCACTGACTTGTGCGGAATCGAGTAAACGACCCCCGTTCAGTGTCAGTACCACTGAAGCGGTGGGCTTTTGCTGCTCTTTGATGAATACAGTGGGTTTGGGGATGGCTAGGTGTACACGTGCACTTTGTACCGAGGCGATGCTCTGTACCGAGCGTGCCAATTCGCCTTCCAAGGCACGCTGATAATTGACCTGTTCAGCGAATTGACTGATGCCGAATTTCTGGTTCTCCATCAATTCGAAGCCTACATTGCCACCCTTGGGTAAGCCTAGGGTGGCCATTTTCAAACGAGTTTCATAGACCACATTGGCCGGCACCATCAGTGCGCCGCCGCCGTCCGAGAACTTGTATGGAATGTTCTGCTGTTGTAAAGACTCGATGATGGCACCGCCGTCACGGTCAGAAAGATTGCTGTATAGCACACGGTATTCCGGTGTCTGTCCCCACATCCAGATGCTGCTCAGCAGTGCAATCAAGACTGCGACGCCAATCGCGATACCGAACTTCTGTCCGGTGGCGAGTTGATTGATTCTGCTTGTTGAGATGCTTGCTTCTTCAGCCATGATATTTACGTTTAATCCACCCATCAGATTCAGTTAGGCACAGTGAGCATTATCAGATTCATGCTGGAATCGGAAATGCTGAATAAGGGCAGATTCACTGTGCTTTTCCGTGCTAGCCAGGGACGGGTTTAGGCTTATCGTGTCAATACTGCAATAAGGAGAACATCATGAATTCTGTTGGAGTCGATAATCTTTTAGCCCAAATGCGGGTGGCTGCAGCCGCAGCGGGATTGCGTGAGCCTGCTCAGGTCGATAAGACGCCGGGGGTAGATTTCGCCAATGTGCTGAAATCATCGTTGGATGGGGTGGCGAAATCGCATAATGATGCCGTGGCGATGAAAAATGCCTTTGTGATGGGCGACGACAGGGTGAGCCTGAGTGACACCATGATCGCGATGCAAAAAGCAGGCATCAATTTCCAGGCGACCGTACAAGTTCGCAATAAATTCATCCAGGCTTATAACGACATCATGAATATGCAGGTATAGCCGATACAGTTAGTATGAAAACAAAACGGGCTGCATCTGCAGCCCGTTTTGTTTGGTGAGCAGGCCTTCCGGTTGATTAGACCGGAAGGCAGTTGCTAGATTAACGCAGTAAAGTCAGAACAGTGTTCGGAGTCTGATTCGCTTGCGCCAACACTGCGGTACCTGCTTGTTGCAAGATGTTGTTACGCGCCATCGCTGCTGTTTCAGCCGCAT
>DAIDMQ010000028.1 GCA_027448945.1 Gallionellaceae bacterium | reverse complement strand
TGTCCAGACTGAACTCGCTTGACTGACAATTCTCTGAATTCGGGGGTATATGCCTGCTTCGGTATCTTCTTCATCTTCATCTCCAATATGTGCGTAATTTTACGTCACCATTGGAAGACGATTTTTCGGGGGAAGGTCAGGGCAATATGGGAACTTTTTTATTCTAACCAAAGATACAGGTGTTCAATATATTGTATTAAAAGCAAAATGGGCATTTAGATTCAAATATAGAAAGGACTAAGAAATTGAGATTTTTTGCGCATATAAACAGTAGGGCTTTCAATTTTTGTGACAGTGCCGACCTTACGGAAATAGACGGTCTACTAGCACGGGGATTTATAGAAGTAGAGAAGGGGTTTTGTTTTGCAGAAATACTGCCTACGCTAAAAGAGCAAGCAAAGGCAGAGCTAGATAGAACCGACATAGTGGCGGTCCGGTGTATTAAAGCAGGTGTTGCATATCCTGCATCGTGGCAGACATACACGGCAGCATTGCGCGCAATCATCAGCGGCGCAGACACCACCAGCACAGTGTTGCCCGTTCAACCGACATACCCAGCAGGCACATGACACGCGCCCAATATACCGCCTTGTGCATAATTGGTGGCCTTGCCATATACGCGGTGGCAGAAGTATTCAGATTAAACAGGCAGGTAGCGGCTATTAATCCATCAAGCTTAAAGCCAAGCCAAGCGGTTACGGTTTAAGATTTAGCGTAGAATCTAGGCCACATCGTAACGCCTTGGAGGGCACCATGAATGCAACAATCACACTTGCACCCAGCATCATCAAGAGGCTAGAGAAGGTAGCATCATCGCACCGCACAGCCGAGGACATCGTAAAGCAAGCCGTTAAAAATCAGCTAGCATATGAGGAGCATGTGTTAAAAGAAATAGACGCGGGGATTGCCGATATCGAAGCGGGTCGCGTAATCTCAGATGATATTTTTTGGCAGAAAATTGGACAGAGCAAGCATGCAAAAAAAGCGGCTTGATTGGTCTAAGCGTTCACAGCGGCATGTTGAATCGATATACGACTATATCGCTGGGGACAACACCAGGGCGGCGCAGGCTGTAATGAACGAATTGCGCACGGCGGCGCGTGGATTATGCGGCTTCCCCTTGATGGGGCATATTGGAAGGCGTGAAGGCGTTAGAGAACTGGTGCTTAAAAAATACCCGTACACATTGTTTTATAGAGTAAAGTCAAATTCAATTGTGATCGTTGCGGTATTGCGCGACTCACAGAATCGCTAAACATTCACCAGCCTTAGATGTGGCGCGCCTGCATGTTGAGGCCTAACAATTGCGGCACTCTCTAAAGCCGATTCTAGGCGGTCTATTTCACTGCGCAGCGCGGCGTTCTCACGTTCCAGCGTGTGCAGCCGTTGGAAGCCGAAAAACATATACTTAATCTGATCGGGAGAGAACCCACGGTTGCCATGGAAAGGCGCGTAAATCTTGCCGTCTTTCCCCATGTGGAAGCCTTCCCACGCATCGCCCCAAAGCTGGGCAAAGTCACCATGCGCCATGAACGAAAGAAGCTGCAGCACAGCGGCTGGCGGCGGAGTCTCACCAGATCGCCAGCGCGCCCATGTTTGGCGGGACACGCCCAAGAATTGAGGGAAAGAAGCAAAGCCAGCAGGAAGCTGGCAGAATGCTACAAGGTCGCGGAATTGTTCGCCCATGCTGATAGTCCAAAATGGGCGGGAGATTAACGGCGCGCAGATCGAGGCGAGGCGAGGAAAAGCAAGGCAGCAACGGCAAGCAGCAAAAAGCATTCAGGGTTTGACATAATATACATTATGCGTAATTCAGGGGCGTGAACCTCGGCACGGTTCGCGGTATGGTTTCGCGTTTAACGTAACAAATCTTCTCGGTATCTCCCCTACTGTGGCGGCAGCGTCCCGCACAGTTGCAGTGCTAGTACCACTGCAACTAATTCCCAAAACTGAGAATCGGACCCAAAAAAGCGGACCCACTCAAAAACCATACGGCGCAATGCCGCTTGGGTGTTTTTGGGGGCTTAAAAACTATTCCACCTTGTATTTCAAGAAACGGGCCTTTTGGGGGGTGGTTCAAAAAGCAACTTTCCGTACCCTTTACAGCCTTAAACACGCGCAGACCTTGCGTTGCCTTGTGGTGGTGTGTGGCGCTAGCCACACCGCCACAAGCACGCAGCCGTTGCCGTTTCCCTGCCAGCGGTTTGAAACCCTGAGTACCTCGCGCAAGTGCCGCCTTGCGCCGTTCCGAAGGTTCATGGTGTCGGCGGGGTTGGCAATCGGCCGCCCCGATTGCGCCGACATGAACCGTGAAGCTGCATGGGAAGTGTCGCAGGTCGAAGGTTTGGGGTTTGGGGGTGCAAGATGAACCGCCGCCCGATGATTTACACCAGCGCGCCCGTTCGGGCTGCTGTGAAGAACCTGCGCAATGCGTTCCGACGTCCTGCCGATGGGCTGCACCGGCTGGTGATGGATGACTGCGAATTCCTGCACGTCCTCGCGGCTATCGAGCACGACCGCAACCGCACCTTGCGCGCCATCAACCAAGGCAAGGCGGTTTATGGCGACCTCGTCGGCACGGATTCGCTGTGGCACAAGCTGCAAGCGCTACGCGCCCAGCGCATGAAGGGGGGCACGCTATGAGCCGCCGCCACATCACCGCGCAAGACTTCGCGGATCTGCGCAAGCAATCAGGCCTCACCCGACTACAAGCGGCCAAGGAACTGGACGTTACTGCCCGCACCATTCAGAACTGGGAGACAGGCGGCGCCCGTATCCCGTGGATGGCCTACAGGATGCTGCGCGTCCTGCGTGGCTTCGCTGTGCCAGGCATCGAGTGGGAAGGCTGGCGCATCTACAACGGCAAGCTCTACAACCCCAGCGGCCAATGGTTCGACCGTGTCTATCTCGAACAGGTCGCCTATGCGTTCGCTGAGGCTCGCCTGTGGCGGCAGATGTACGCACGCGCTGGACGGGCTAAAACGGCCGCTACGGTCGTGAGCTTCCCTGACCGAAGGCGTAGACCCATCGAGAAGCAGAAACCCCTAGAAGCTCAACCTAGACGCATTGGAGGCACACGATGAAAGCACAAGACAAGCCAGATGGTCGGAGGAAGACCGAGTACATCGAGCAAAACGGGGTGAAGTACGCCGTCACGCAGATACCGCCCTCCTACCCTGACGTTTACGAATTCAACAGGCGAGAGAACCGCCGCAAAGGAGGTTTAGAGACATGGCTCACCGTCTCGATGGCCGCAAAGGAGATGTGCGTCACCCCGCGCAGAATCCGCGCCCTACTCGCTGAGGGTCGCTTGCTCGGTCAACAGCTCGAAAACGGTTACTGGGAGGTCAAATTCCCGTTCGTGGTGGTGATGGCTAGGCGTGGGCCTCAACTGCTAGTGAGAAGGCCGAAAAAGGCGGAATTGAGGCCAGTATGAAAACCCAAACAACTTTGACAGGAGCTCGGAAAATCATGAACATGGCAAAACTCGGTATAGATTCGTGCGTTCAAAATACGCCAAAAACCATGCTAAAGGCTTGTAAAGACTATACATTATGCGTATTTTGTTTCACCTCACTGAAGTGGCAATCAGTGCGGGCTCCCTGTAATACCCGTACTTCTTCATCGCTTCTCTTTCTAATGTGATTGTGATTTTACTTACCGGATAAAGCCGGTGGTCATAAACCTTATGATTGATAACTAATGATTAAACCTACCGTGCTCGGCGGTGATTTTTGAGAATGTGCTGACGTAATCAGCATCGATCTGATCCCAAATGAAACGCCACGCCCAATTTCCTTTAGCCAAGCCAGGGAAGTTCATGCGATGCGCCCCATCTAGGCCAAGGATATCCTGCATCGGGAAAA
Source organism: Gallionellaceae bacterium (assembly GCA_027448945.1). Taxonomy (GTDB): domain Bacteria; phylum Pseudomonadota; class Gammaproteobacteria; order Burkholderiales; family Gallionellaceae; genus Gallionella. The sequence goes on along the minus strand of DAIDMQ010000028.1, from coordinate 122,326 downwards.
TGACAGTGTTGGCGGCAGATTCTAAAAGTGCCTTGATCATGTCATGATGTATGGCAGTTCCGTCACTGTGCAAATAATGACATGCAAAATCTTTTTCATGATCCGACGAGGTTTGCCACCATCCTAAAGTGGTGTCGTTATCATGTGTGCCGGTATATGCGATGGTGTTGGCAATATAGTGATGGGGTAAGAAGTAGTTGGTTTCACCATCACCAAATGCAAATTGAAGGATGCGCATCCCCGGCAGAGCAAACTGATCTCTAAGCTCGATGACGTCTGGCGTGATTAGCCCCAGATCTTCTGCAATGATAGGCAAATGGCCAAAAGCTTGCTTGAAGGCCTCAAACAATTTAGCCCCTGGTCCCGGCATCCATTTACCATCGATTGCGGTCAGCGCATCTGCGGGAACTTCCCAATACTCTGAAAAACCACGGAAATGATCTATGCGCACTAGGTCAAATTGTTGTAAAGCATGGCCTAATCTAGCTGTCCACCAAGCATAGCCAGTCTCTTCGTGTTTATCCCAGCGGTACAGTGGGTTGCCCCACAACTGCCCTGTTTCGCTGAAGTAATCAGGAGGCACGCCAGCCACTACGGTAGGATTCCCAGCTGCATTTAAATTGAATAAGTCCTGATTTGCCCAGACGTCCGCACTTTGGTAAGCAACAAAGATGGGGACATCGCCAACGATACGCACTCCATTCTTATGGGCATGCGCTCTCAACATGGACCATTGGCGTGAGAAGTTCCACTGACAGAATTTCCAAAAAGCGATATCAGTACTAAATCCTATATTGACTCTCTCGAGCGACTCGGGGGTTCGTTGAGCTAAATCGACAGGCCAATGACCCCAAACACAACCACCCTGATGGTGTTCTATGGTCTTAAATAATGCGTAATCATGTAGCCAAGCATGTTCAGCTATACAGTAAGCCAAGTAGTCATCGTGCAGAGGGTCATCATGTTTTGCGAAAAAACGTGCCGAAGCACGTTTAAGGCGATCTAATCGAAAAGGAATGACCGTGTTAAAGTCGATGTGGTGAACGTCAAAATCTGGATGAGGTAATAAATCCTCTTCGTTGAGCCAGCCCTGCTTGGCAAGATTTTCCAGATCGATCATTAACACGTTGCCAGCGAATGCAGAGCAACTCATATACGGAGAGTTCCCAGGTCCGATCTCACCCAATGGCAACATTTGCCAATAGGTTTGACCTGACTGTTTTAGCCAATCTATGAATTGAAATGCACTAGCACCGAAGTCCCCGGATCCAAATGGGCCAGGCAAAGAGGTGGGGTGTAGCAATATGCCGCTGGCACGATGATTTTGCATAATGAATTTGGGATAAATTATTCCGAGGCGCGGCGCATCGCCCCGCTTACTTCTGTACTGACGCTACCTAGACTCACAGGCTCGGAAAGATTATGAGGGGCTGGCTGACCAATCAGACGATACAACTCACGTAGATTGTGGCGATATAGTCTGTCGAAGCTAGCAACCGATAATGAAGGGTTGTAGTCGCCAAACCACCAAGTCCAATCAGAACTTTCGCAAGAGCAAAGTTGCTTCTCAGCTGCGATTTTCTCACTCTGGCTTAGTTTGCCACTCGCCATCGCTTGGTCGTAACTAATCTTGGCAGCGCATAGCAAATCCCAAGCATTATTCTTATCTCGGCAACCTATCCATGTTGAGAAGTTCCCATATACCCAACTCCCTGCAACAATGTCAGGCAGTATTTTAGTCCTCGCGGTATCAGTCCGTAATGGTGCGAGCTTTAGATAGTCGCTGTAGGTGCTGGTATGAATTTTGGTGTGATGTTCGATTTCGGTATAGAGATGGTCCAAGAAATAAAATCCATTGTATGGGTAATACTCCCAAGCATTCTCGCCATCCAAAATGACACTGATTACTGGGGACTCGCCAATCGGAGTGTGTTTGCAGATTTCCTCGACCTGAGTCACAAAGTGGTGGGCTGCATCCTTACCATCCCAGCGCGCATATTCGAAGCCGATGAGATCGGACAAGTTGTCATCTCGGAAGAAGCAACTAATCGCATCACCCTCACTTGCTATTTGGTAAGGGCGGTAAAGATATTCGGAACGGTTGTCATAGGGCAGATCATGCTTGCGTAAGCTATTGACCAACACCGTTTGTCCGCTGGCCGCCCAATGACAGCCTTGTTCGGCCATAACAGTAAGCGTCTCATTGGAGATAGAACCTTCTGCCGGCCACATTCCCTTTGGTTCTTCACCAAAGCGTGCCTTGTGACTTTGCTTGGCTTTGATAATGTGCTGGGCGACACGCTCCCTACCACCAGGATAAATAGAAGAAACAGGTAGAGGTGCGTCCGGCATCGCTTCCGTCGCGCTAGCAAAGTCGATCAATAACGGCGCTAGCGGATGATAGTGCGGCGTGGCAGATATCTCGATTTGTCCAGATTTTGCCAACTTACGATATCTAGGAATGACGTTGGTGACCAGCTTGCCAATCAGTTCCAGCAATTCCTTGCGGTCTTGATAAGTAAAACCTTCTCCCTTATGCATCAGGCGTGTTATTAGAGGGTATTCCCTTCTGACGCTCTCTCCGCACCAAGACAGATGATACCAAGTTAATAGGTCAGCCATGAACTGTCCAGACATATAAGACTGCACCGCATCGCCCTGCCCTTGCAGGCTTTGAAAGATGGTCATCAGGCGATTGTAGGCGGGGAACGGCTCTATCATCTTGCTGTGATTACAACGGAAGCACGCATCTAGCACATGCTCACGTTGATCGGCAGTAAGTTCGTTGACATTATTATGAGCTAGCAAACGTAACAATGGGTCGCGCAATTTTCCAGTCGAGAATTGATCGACGTAGTCCTCAAGCTGATCTAGCAGGATGGGTACGAAGTTCAATATTGCATGTATCTTGGGATGGTGCTCCAAGTGGTATGCCATATCGGTGTAATCTTTAATGGCATGCAAATAGGTCCAAGGCAGCACAAAATCACCGGTCGAATAATCGCGGTAATCAGGCTGATGCATATGCCAGAGGAATACAAGGTCTACAGATTTTTTCATAATGACTAGAACAGAAATCCTGCTGCACAACAGCAGGATTTGTTTGCGGAAGGATTAGCGGATGCTGTGTACGACTTGTCCCAGCATTTCTGGGGTGACGAGGGTAACACCGTTTGCACTAACGTGAAAACGCTTGCGATCTTCTTCAGGATTAACACCGATGCTCATGCCTTCTGGGATTTTGCAATTTTTGTCTATGATCACCTTCTTCAAAGTGACGTAGCGCCCCACATCTACATTCGGTAGCAGCACGGAGTCTTCAATGGTGGAATAGCTGTTCACTCGCACATCGGAGAATAATAACGAGTGACGTACTGTAGAACCGCTGATGATGCAGCCACCGGATACAAGTGAGTCAACTGCTATGCCTCGGCGGTCTGGTTCGTCAAAGACGAATTTTGCTGGTGGGAGTTGCTCTTGGTGAGTCCAAATCGGCCAGTCTTGGTCATACATATTCAAATCAGGAATAACTTTGGTCAATTCCATACTGGCCCCCCAGTAAGAATCAATCGTTCCTACATCGCGCCAGTACGGGAGCTTGTCGTCACCCATGCCTACACAGCTTTGTTCAAAGCTTTGTGCAAACACACGATATTTCTCGACCATATGTGGAATCAAGTCCTTACCGAAGTCATGGCTGGATTTTGGATCATCTGCGTCACGTATCAACTGCTCATACAAAAATTGACTGTTGAATACGTAGATACCCATGCTGGCCAGTGCCATTTCCGGATTGCCAGGTATAGAAGGTGGGTTCGCTGGTTTCTCAACGAACTTGACTACGCGTGAATCTTGGTCCACGCCCATCACACCAAAACCTGTTGCCTCTGCAAGAGGGACTTCCAAGCATGCAACCGTCATATCGGCTTTGCTTTCAACGTGGAAAGCTAACAATTTGCCGTAATCCATCTTATAGATATGATCACCAGCCAATATCAAAACGAAGTCACATTTGGACTCACGGACGATATCTAAATTTTGGAAAACAGCATCTGCGGTACCTTGATACCAGTGATCTTCGCTGACGCGTTGTTGTGCGGGAAGCAAGTCTACGAATTCGCCGAATTGACCATTTAAAAATGACCAACCGCGTTGGATATGTTGAATCAGACTGTGGGACTTATATTGTGTGGCAACTCCGATACGACGGATGCCTGAATTGACGCAATTGGAAAGTACAAAATCGATGATACGGAACTTGCCACCGAAGGGTACTGCGGGTTTAGCACGCCAATCTGTTAATTGATGCAATCGACTCCCTCTACCGCCTGCAAGGACCATCGCATATGTGTTTTTTGTAATTCGACTTACGAAGCGTGGCGCCGGATCTCCTGAAGCAACGTGGTATTTTTTTTGCAAATAACCCAATTCCGCATTCATTTCATATCTCCCTTGTATTTACTCTGTCGTAGCGTAGTCATTATCGTTTACAATTACCCGACTAGACAAGAACAAACGGGAGCCTAAGTGGATAAGTTGATTGAATCGTTGTTGCAAGCTCGCCTTTATGATCCTTTTGCTGTATTGGGATTGCATCAAGAAGTCCAAGAGTGGGTCATCCGTGTTTATCAGCCATATGCCACACAAGTTTCCTTGATTAGCGAAGATGGTAATCAATTTTTAAAGAGTCTTCACCCTTCTGGTGTTTTCGAGTGGCGTGGCAAAAAAGAGCCACAACGTCCCTACCGACTTTGTATTAACGAAGGTGAGCTGAAGCGCGAGATTTATGATCCCTATCAATTCCCTCCCCATTTAACTCCTCAAGACTTATATCTCTTCAGCGCAGGAAAGTTGCGCCAGGGCTATCGAGTACTCGGCTCTCACGCAATCGAGATGAGCGGTGTAAAAGGTGTGCGCTTCGTGGTTTGGGCGCCGAACGCAGAACGCGTAAGTGTGGTTGGAGAGTTTAATCAATGGGATGGACGTTTGCATCCTATGCGCTCTCACGGTGGTAGCGGTGTCTGGGAGTTGTTCATACCAGAAGTTGCTAAAAATGCATTATATCGGTACGAGATACGCAATCGCGATACTGGCCACCTGTTAACAAAGACCGATCCGTATGCTCAGGGATATGAGTTGCGTCCGGGAACCGCTGCATTGGTGGCACCCGAGGTAAAGCATGTTTGGAAAGATGCTGAGTGGATGAAAATGCGCGGTCAATGGGACTGGATGCATTCCGCAGTCAATATTTATGAGGTGCATGCTGGTTCATGGAAACGTCATCCAGATGGCCGTTTCTATAGCTATAAAGAACTAGCCTTGGACTTGGTTCCCTATGTTAAAAATATGGGCTACACCCATATAGAGTTGATGCCTGTCACCGAGCATCCACTCGATGAATCATGGGGTTATCAGTGCTCCGGCTATTTTGCGCCTACCAGCCGTTTGGGTTCTCCAGATGAGTTACGCCATTTGATTGATACCTGCCATCAGTCAGGTATCGGTGTCATCTTAGACTGGGTCCCGGCACACTTCCCGCAAGACAGTTGGGCATTGGCTCGTTTCGATGGCACAGCACTTTATGAGCATGAGGATCCCCGTTTAGGTTTCCATCAGGACTGGGGTACGCACATCTTCAACTTTGGACGCAACGAAGTGAAGTCCTTCTTGATGTCCAGTGCGCACTATTGGTTGTCAGAATTCCATTTCGATGGACTACGCGTAGATGCTGTGGCGTCCATGCTGTATCTCGACTATTCCCGCAAAGCTGGTGAATGGATACCCAATAAGTATGGTGGTCGTGAGAATCTGGATGCAGTCGACTTCCTGCGCGAAATGAACATCATGGTGCATGAAGAATTCCCGGGTGCTCTGACCATGGCCGAAGAATCTACTGCATGGCCGGGCGTATCGCGTCCAGTTTATATGGGTGGATTGGGCTTCTCCATTAAATGGAACATGGGTTGGATGAACGATACCCTGGGTTACTTCAAGCATGACCCTATCCATAGACGGTATCACCATAATGAGCTGACTTTCGGTCAAGTTTATGCTTATACCGAGAACTTTATCTTGCCGTTCTCACATGATGAAGTCGTCCACGGTAAAGGCTCCTTGCTCTCCAAGATGCCTGGTGATGGCTGGCAGAAGTTCGCCAATCTGCGCTTATTGCTGACGTATCAGATGACTAATCCGGGCAAAAAATTGAACTTCATGGGCAATGAGATTGCTCAAGGTCGTGAATGGCAATCCAAGTGGGAGTTGGAATGGTGGCAATTGGGGGAAACAGTCCATCGTGGCATGCAAAATCTGACGCATGATCTGAATAAACTTTACCGCGACATCCCAGCCCTTCATGAGTTGGATTTTGCCCATGAAGGATTTTCATGGCTGGACTGCAATGATGCCAGTCACTCAGTGTTGTCTTATCAACGCAAGGCCAGAGATGGTTCTAGTGTAACGGTCGCACTCAATCTGACCCCTATTCCACGCACACACTATCGTATTGGTTTGCCTGCTATGGGCGGCTATAGAGAAATATTCAATAGTGATTCTGAATATTACTCGGGTAGCAATATGGGAAATGGCAAGACTATTCAAGCCGAACCCACGCCATGGATGGATCAACCTTACTCTGCCGAGATTACTGTGCCACCATTGGCTGGTGTCATTCTGGTTTCCAAGGCCTAACAAAGTACTGCCGTTCACCATGTCAAAACTTACCCTATCCCCAGCTTGGCAAGAACTCAGCGCGCATCACAATATCTTGCACACTCAACATATGCGCCAGATGTTTCAAGATGATGCTGCGCGATTTGAAAAATTCACGGTGCGTATTGATCACTTGCTGTTCGATTACTCGAAGAATCGCATTAATGACGAGACTGTACGTTTGCTGATGAATTTGGCTAAGCAAGCTGGTTTGTCTGCACATATCGAAGGTATGTTCGCAGGCAATAAAATCAATAGCACCGAAGGCCGCGCAGCGTTGCATACTGCTTTGCGCAATCGTTCCGATTGTCCGGTTTTAGTGGATGGTAAGGATGTAATGCCCGATGTCCGTCGAGTACTAGGTTTGATGCGTCGCTTCAGCGATGCGGTTCGTAGCGGTAAGCATGTGGGCTATACGGGAAAACGTATCACTGACATTGTAAACATCGGTATAGGTGGCTCTGACTTGGGCCCGCTGATGGTTTGTGAATCACTTAAATCTTTCGCATCTCAAGATTTGCGTGTGCACTTTGTTTCCAACATCGATGCCAGTCATTTATGCGAGACTCTTAAAAAGGTCAGCGCAGAAACCACCCTCTTTGTGGTCAGTTCCAAGACATTCACCACTCAAGAGACTTTGACTAATGCACGTTCAGCACGCGTATGGCTGGTAGAACAACTAGGAAATGATCAAGCGGTTGCACAACATTTTGCGGCAGTTTCGACCAATCTTGATGCAACAGCAAAATTCGGTATCAATCCTGATAATGTCTTTGAGTTTTGGGACTGGGTAGGTGGACGCTATTCCTTGTGGTCAGCGATTGGTTTACCTATTGCCTTGTTCTTGGGCATGGATAAGTTCGAAGAATTGCTAGGCGGAGCCTACGCGATGGATGAGCATTTTCGCCATGCCCCTTTAAATAAGAATGTCCCCGTATTGATGGCGATGTTGGGTGTTTGGTATGGTAACTTTTTCCATGCCGAGTCAAATGCAGTGTTTCCGTATGACCAATATATGCATCGCTTTGCAGCTTACCTGCAACAGTTGGATATGGAAAGTAATGGCAAAGGCGTGGATCGAGAAGGCAATACTGTTGACTACGATACGGGTATGGAAGTCTGGGGCGAACCTGGTACCAATGGTCAGCACGCCTTCTATCAACTGATACATCAGGGTACGCGTTTGATACCGTGCGATTTCATCGCACCTATGCGTAGTCAAAACCCCTTGGGTGAACACCACGACATCCTGATTGCCAACTGTTTCGCGCAAACCGAAGCCCTGATGGTGGGTAAGACAGAGCAACAAGCGAGGGCAGAACTCGAAGCGCAAGGAATGTCAGAGCCGGCATTGTCAGCCTTACTTCCGCACAAGGTATTCTTAGGTAATAAACCAACCAATACACTACTTGTGGACCAACTAGATGCACATACTTTAGGGATGCTTATCGCCATTTATGAACATAAGGTGTTCGTGCAGAGCGTGATTTGGAATATCAACCCTTTTGATCAATGGGGTGTGGAATTAGGTAAACAACTGGCAGCGAAGATATTAAAAGAATTGCCTGCTTCCGCCGCTATGACTCCACACGATGCATCGACCAACGGATTGATCCATCATTATCAGCAGCGTAACTCTCTATAGTTAAGCTAAACCCATGAGCTCTGATCTGCAGATATTGCGTGATAAATTGCGTACTTTTGCTACAGAGCGCGAATGGGGACAATTTCACACACCCAAAAATCTCAGCATGGCCTTGATGGTAGAGGCTGCGGAGTTGCTTGAGCACTTCCAATGGCTGACTACTGAGCAGTCTTCTCAACTAAGTTACGAAACCAGACTTGAGGTTAGTTATGAGATGGCTGATGTTTTACTCTATCTAATTCGTCTTGCCGATACCCTCGGAGTTGATCTTATGGCCGCTGCCCAAGATAAACTAATATTGAATGCGGAGAAGTATCCGGCTGATAAAGTTCGTGGTAGTTCCAAGAAATACACTGAGTACTAATTTCTCCCATCACCATCGCTCCGCCGCACAGATTATTTGTTGACAAAAGAACGTTCGTTCTTTAAAGTTTGCAGTACGTTCGTTCTGTAGGTAATGCGTCATGACTGATTTCAACCCCAAAGATACTGAGTATCTAAGCAAGCTTCAGGATTATTACGCGGAATGGAAAAGCATCCCGTCTTACGCAAAACTTTGCGAAGTGCTGGGCATCACTTCCAAGTCCTGGGTCAAAGCTATCCTTGACCGTTTGTGCGCAGCTGGATTTTTGGAGCGCACACCGGATGCGGTTTGGGTGCCTACACGCAACTTCTTTGCGCGCCCATTGGCTGAATCAACTGTCCAAGCCGGCATGCCGACAGCAGCGATATCGAATGAGGGGGAATATTTTGTTATCGACGATATGCTCATCGACACACCGTCTAAAACTACTCTGATTACTGTCAAAGGCGAGTCCATGATAGATGCTGGCATCCATGATGGCGATGTCGCGGTTGTGGAAAAACGCATGACGGCCAATATGGGTGACATCGTCGTTGCCATCGTAGATAACGAATTTACCCTCAAGACTCTGGATAAAGAGCGAGGCCAATTCATATTGCGCCCTGCTAATCCTGCATTCCCAGTAATCAGACCACAAGGGAGTATGGAGATATTCGGGGTATTGGTAGGCTTGATACGTAAATACCGGAGATAGATAAATGGTTAGCAATCAAACCAACCAACGTCGTGCCACACCAGCATCCTTACTCTCATTGACCTACCCGAATAAAGAGCTATTCCACCGTCAACGAGCGCTACTACGCTGTGCAGTATCGGCCGGTCTGCCATTTCCATTGAGCGATGAGATACAAGACCATATGAGTTTAGATGAGCACTTGATCGAACACCGCGAGTCGACTTTCTTCATGCGTGTAACGGGTGAGTCGATGCGCGGTATGGGCATCTATGATGGTGACTTGTTGGTCGTTGATCGTGCTGCGCCTGCTGCACACGGTACGATAGTTATCGCAGTGCTTGACGGGGAATTCACGGTGAAGCAATTGTGCTATACCACTCAAGGCACAGTCTTGCGTGCTGCTCATCCAGATTACCCAGAGATTTTAGTCAGACCCGAGCAGGATTTTGCAATATGGGGGGTGGTTTGTTGGAACGTACATAAGGTGAACGCGGCTGGTTAAGCTGTCAGGCATAAAGATTTAACTAGCTTTAATTATTTATTTGCATATAATGCGCGGCTTGCCACACACAGTGGCATTTAGTTCATCGTTATCTGACCTATCTCTCGCGCGTATTCAAATCGCGCCTGTCTATATAAACTCAACCGCCTAGCACTTATAGGTACTAGGGTTTTCCGGTTAGCAACGATGTTTTGTGCGCCGGTCTATCCTCCACCCACTAGGGGTGGCTTACTACCTGCGCTTACCCAAGTGAACTATTTAGTTCGATATGCTTGAACGAATTACATACAGCTTAATGCTGAATGTATATCCCTGAGCGTGCGACTTTAGTTCCCTTTGATAAAAAGGAAGCAACATGTCTGAAGTAATTACAGCTACAACAAAAAGTACATTTGAAACTCTAAATTTGCACGCGTCTATTTTGAAGGCGATTGCAGAGACGGGGTACACAGAACCAACACAGATCCAATCTGAGGCTATTCCTCTGGTATTGGCTGGTGAAGACCTTATGGCTTCTTCACAAACCGGTAGCGGCAAAACTGCAGCATTCATATTGCCTGCGCTGCAACGTCTTTCCACACCCTCTACAATTCCTGGTAGCAAAGGTCCACGCGTTCTGGTGCTTACACCTACACGTGAACTGGCTCAGCAGGTTTGCGATGCAGCGAGCAAATATGGCAAGAATATGCGTTTCAAGATCATCAGTATCTTGGGTGGTATGCCTTATCCAGTTCAGAACCGTATGTTGTCTGGTCAGGTCGACATCTTGGTGGCAACACCAGGCCGTCTGATTGATCACCTGGAACGCGGTCGTATCGACTTCTCTCGTTTGGAAATGTTGATTTTGGACGAAGCGGATCGCATGCTGGACATGGGTTTCGTTGATGACGTAGAGCGTATCGCTGCTGCAACTCCAACAACACGTCAAACGCTGTTGTTCTCGGCGACTTTGGATGGCGTAGTCGGCAATCTGGCTTCCCGCCTATTGAAGTCACCTAAGCGTCTTTCTATCTCTGCAGCTAAGGCTAAGCATGAGAACATCGAGCAACGCATGATGTTTGCTGATGACGTTGCGCATAAAAACAAGATGTTGAACCATCTGTTGTCCGATGCGGAACTGAACCAAGCTGTGGTCTTTACTGCGACTAAACGTGATGCAGATACCATCGCTGATCAATTGTCTGCACAAGGACATTCTGTAGCAGCACTGCATGGCGATATGAGCCAGCGTGAGCGTAACCGCACTTTGGTGAGCTTGCGTAACGGTCAAGTTCGCATCTTGGTTGCGACTGACGTTGCAGCTCGTGGTATCGACGTACGCGGTATCACTCACGTGATTAACTTCGATCTGCCTAAGTTTGCCGAAGACTATGTACACCGTATCGGTCGTACAGGTCGTGGTGGTTCTAACGGTATCGCGATTTCCTTCGCGTCTAACCGTGATGCACAGATGCTCAAGCGTATCGAGCGTTACACAGAACAAACCATCAAGATGCACACGATTGAAGGTCTGGAGCCTAAGTTCAAACTGCGTACCAGCGCTCCTTCCAATGATCGCGGCCCACGTCGTAGCGGTGGTTTTGGTGGCGGCAATGGTGGTGGTTTCGGTGGCAATCGTGGTAACAGCGGTGGTTATGCTGGCAATCGCGAAGGCGGCAACCGTGAAGGCGGCTATGCAGGTAATCGCGAAGGCGGTAACCGCAGTAACGCTGGTGGCTTTGGTGGAGGTAATCGTGACTTCGGTAATCGTTCAGCTGGCTTCGGTGCTAACACTGCAGCCCCGCATCACAAAGCGCCTGACAGCCGCCATACACCCGCTCCTCGCCGTGAAGGTCAAGGTTTTGGTGCACAGCGCACAGGTCAAAGCTTTGGTAATAACAGCCAAGGTTTCGGCGGTCAAGCACGCACGCAAGAGCGTAGTTTCAGCAATAATAGCGGTCGCGGCTTCGGTGAAAACCGTGGTGGTGGCAACAGTGCACCTCGTCGCACTGGCGACCGTCCAAGTGGCTTTGGCGGTAACCGTGCTGGCAACGGCGGTGGTTTCGGTGGTAACAGCCGATAAGCTAGCGTTTGGTTAGTACGAAAAAAGCACGCTTCGGCGTGCTTTTTTGTTTTCAGTGCCCAAAAAAATTGCTAATCGAGACAGGCTTCAGCGGGATGATAAGCGAATCCGAATGCCTCGGCGACCTTCTGATGGGTGACTATACCGTGAATGATATTCAACCCTTGCATCAAGGCTGGTGAAGATTTGAGTGCTTTTTGATAACCCAGATTCGCCAACTGTAAGACATAAGGTAGTGTCGCATTGGTTAATGCCAAAGTGCTAGTCATAGGTAGTCCACCTGGCATGTTGGCCACCGCATAATGCACAACCCCATCGACGATATAAGTTGGCTGCTCGTGTGTGGTTGCGTGGCTGGTGGCGAAACATCCACCTTGGTCAATTGCGACATCCACTAGTACGGTACCAGTGCGCATGACTTTAAGATCTTCTTTGTTAACCAACTTGGGTGCGAGTGCACCTGGTATCAATACTGCCCCCACAATCAGATCGGCAGTTGCAATTTGTTCAAGAATATTGTGCCTATTGGAAAATACCATCTGTACGTTAGCTGGCATCACATCACTCAGGTAACGCAATCGCTCTAGTGATATGTCCAAAATGATAACTTGAGCGCCTAGTCCAGCAGCCATTTTTGCTGCATGTACACCTACCGTACCTCCACCCAGAACGACAACTTTACCGGGCGGCACACCTGGCACTCCACCGAGCAGAACACCACGCCCACCATAAAGTTTTCCCAGATATTTCGCTCCTTCCTGCACCGCTATGCGGCCAGCAACCTCTGACATCGGTGTCAGTAGCGGTAGTTCGTGATTGGGCAAGGAGACTGTTTCGTATGCGATACAAACGGCCCCCGATGAGATGTGTGCGCGAGTCAACGCTACGTTGGAGGCGAAATGGAAATAGGTAAAGACCACTTGTCCCGGACGGATAAGTGGCCACTCGGACTTTACCGGCTCTTTGACTTTCACGATCAGATCCGCCAAATTCCAGACCTCTTCAGCACTGGGAACGATGTACGCACCCATTGCTTCGTACTGCGCATCGGTGAAGCCGCTTCCGAGTCCCGCGCCTGTTTCTATTAGCACCACATGACCTGCTGCGACTAAAGTCCCCGCCCCACTAGGTACTAATGCAACACGATATTCATTGGTTTTGATCTCTTTTGGGATACCGACTTTCATTTTGAACTCCAATCAAGGGAGATACGAACGACTAGTATTAATTGTCAGCGATACTCATAAAAGACAGCTTATCGACTTTCGCCTTTTGCGCAATCGACATGACTTGCGCCACACGTCCATAAGGCACGGTAGCATCGGCATGTACGTGCAACTCAAAGTTTTTTTGTGCCTCTACTAATACGGTCAGTTGTTGTTGAAGTTCATCATCCTTCACCACGATATCGCCTAACCTCACCTCACCTTTTGCATCAATACTCAAGGTCTTTTGCTTGGTAGGCGCAGACGCTCCCGTTGCTACGGTCTTGGGCAATTTAACACCCACTGCCTGGGTCAGTAATGGTGCGGTCACGATAAACACTACAAGCAACACCAACATCACATCCACCAAGGGCGTGACGTTGATTTCGCTCATCATTTCTTGATTGGAATTATTTTGGAATGCCATACTGAGTCACCATTAGATTTTATAGTCGTGCTTCGCTGCCAAACGCATAAAGTCGTGCGCAAAATTTTCCAAATCAGCCACAGACAATCTCATGCGACGTAAATAAAAATTGTAGGCCAATACAGCAGGTAAAGCTGTTGCGATGCCGATGGCGGTGGCAATCAAAGCTTCACCTATGGGGCCTGCGACTACATCCAGACTCGCCGAACCTGTGGCACTGATGTCTTGCAGCGCATGCATGATGCCCCACACCGTGCCAAACAGTCCGACGAAGGGCGCAGTCGAACCGATGCTGGCCAAAGTTGCCAAGCCACTTTCCAATTGACGCTGCAAATTCTGCACAGTCTGACGCAGGCTGCGCTCCAAGCCATCTTGTGGCGAACCTAAGTGTTGCATCGCGCCACTTTGCTGTTGCGCATCTCTTAACTCAGCGAAACCTGATTGCGCGAGATATGCGTGTTTGCCGCGCATCTCTTCACATAGTTGAGCCGCACGTTGCCACTCTTTAGCCGCCCAAAACGCATTGACAAAGGCTTTATCCGCTTGATTATCACGCCATTGTTGGTACAACTTAATCAAGGCAATCGACCAAGTGACTATGGAAAAGATAATCAGCACAGCTAATGTGCCATTAACGATTGGGGAGGCTGTAGCAGCAAAAAGACTCATTCGTGTTCTTCCAAAATAAAAGGGATAGGGACTAAAAACCATTCATTGATCAACTGCCCGGCATGGCGTGCAGCAACAAACTTCCAACTAAGCACTGCTTGCATGGCAGCCTTATCCAAGGCATCGTGACCGCTGCTTTGATGTAATTTCACCTGTCCCGCTGTACCATTTGCCAACACCTCGACACTAACGATGACTTTCCCTTCCCAGCCCATGCGGCGTGCTGCCATAGGGTAAGAAGGCTTGGGATTATTGAGATACATCGCTTGAAAATCCGGTTCGCGATCGGGTAAAGACGGGGTCGTTGGCACAGCATCATCAGGTACAGCGATAGGCGCAGGAGCGACGGCGTTATCGGGTACGGCAAGGAGTTGCGGCATTGCTTGCTCATGTATTTGCACCTGTGGCTTGGCAGGAACAATCGTGGGTGCTGCGGGCTCGGGCGGAGCAGGTGAAACTTGTGGTGATACAGGCATCATCATGCTTACCGACATTTCATGCGGAGTCTGTAGGGTTTGTTTTGCACTCGCCCACGAACCCAATACCGCAAGATGCACACACAATACAAAAGCGATCAACGCGATGCGTTGTATCGGTGGCACACCTTCAGAAAATTGGGATGTTGTTATCGGCACTTATATACACTCACAGTAAACAAAACGAGCCCAACCACAGCTCGTTTTATTTGATGCAGAGAAAAATCAGATGGTTACTTTTTTGCATTCTTTATAACAAGCCGCGCAGCTTTCACCACACGCTTTACACACTTCATGTTTGTCCGCGTGCTTCTTGCATTCATCTTCACACTGCTTGCAGGCGTCCATCGCAATCGCTGCCACGCGCGACAACTGTTTAGAATTTTGGTTTGCCAGTTGCTGCAACGCGCCGCACAAGGCCATCATCTGATTCACGCTTTGTGCACAGCCTGCCATCGCTTTATCGCCGTCGCCCAACAATACTAGGCAGTGACTCAGACACGCCTGACCTTTTTGCAAACAATCCGAAGTCGCTAAAGCCAAGGCGGCATAAGGCGCATCGTGATGATGCTCATGTGTGGACATATCGTGGGCTGCCATATCGTGATTATGCCCCTGAGCCATCGCGGTGCCCATCAAGGAACTACCCGCCACTGCTAAACCACTTAACAATAATTCTCTTCTGTTCATATTTTTTCCTCAGTATTCAAATTGACCTTCCTCCCGGTTTTTCGTATTCCAAGGGACGGGTTTCATGCTACCAGTTTTTCCGATGGCTGGCGGTTAAGCCAGTCCTCCGGAAATCGTTGCGGCGACTTGTCGCAGTACTCAATGATCCTCAAGATTGAAAAGTTATATTGAGTGAAGCCATAAGATTAATGATTTGTTTGAGTGTGCGTACTGCAAAGCTACAGACGTAAAAAAGCCGGCTTGCGCCGGCTTTTTGTCATGCTATTGGCAATTACTTCAGGCCAACGATGAAGTGAGCCAAAGACTTGATCTCAGCGTCAGTTGCGCCCATACCTTTAGGAGGCATAGAGCCGAACTTCCAGCCGAAAGAACCACCTTTAGTGATGTTTGCAGCGATAGTCGCTTCACCATCAGCTTTACCAGCGTACTTAGCTGCAACATCTTTCCATGCTGGACCGACTACCTTTTTATCGATAGCGTGGCATGCGCCGCACTTCTTCTTACCTTCAGCAGGCATATCTGTAGCCAATGCTGTACCAGCAACCATCAGACCTGCTGCAACTGCCAAACTTGCGATGATATATTTCATATTTTTTCCTCGATTGAATGTAAGATTTTTGCTCTTAGCCCAGTGACACAATCGCAAGATCCGACTTACCTAGCCACGCTTTAATACGCGACACCGAAGACGATTCAACGAGATTGCCAATTCCGGACGGAGGGGATTATCCAACACTTTTTAACAATTAGGCAACGATACTGTTACATCTTGTGTGTGATTCTGATAATTTTAACGCTTCATTTTTACAAAAAACCTCATATTTACTAGCCTCAAGCGACTACAATCTCACTAATATTTCAACGCAGTTCTTTCATGCATATTTGCCACTATCGTTATATATTCAGCGTGCTCATAGCGCTTTGTAGCATTATAGCCTCAGCCAGTGACGATCCGCTGGGCACGCAAGACGCCCTTCCCCTCAAGCCATCTTTGCGTTTGAACGAGGCTCAGGGTGACCCCTGCCAAGATATTTCACCCAAACATGCGCTAAATTTATTTGATAGTGTGAATCTGGCGTTATGTAACAACCCACAGACTCGCGAAATTTGGGCCAGCGCACGCGTACAAGCAGCACAAGTGGGTATAAATCGGGCTGCCTATTTACCTAGTCTGGCGCTGAGTGCAGGATTAAGTCGTAACTGGCCTGCGAATGGGAATGTCTATAACCAACGCAATGCAGGATTATCACTTTCCTATTTAATCTTTGATTTTGGTGCGCGTGCGGCGAATTTGGAGAGTGCCAAACAGCTATTGGCGGCAGCAGGATATACACAGGACAGCACGGTTCAAGCGATTTTTTTGGCTGTGGTGCAAGCCTATTTTCAGAGTCAGGCGACACTGGCGGCAGTTGATTCTGCGAAACTGGCAGAGACTGCGGCGCATGCCAGCTTTGCCGCTGCGAATGCTCGATATCTAGCGGGTAGCGCTACTCCCGCTGATAAATATTCCGCACAGACAGCCTACTCTCAAGCCAAATTGAACCGCATTACGGCAGAGGGAGTACATCGCAATATCCAAGGTACTCTGGCTAATCTACTCGGACTAGAGGCTGGTTATCCTGTGACCTTGATTGCCGAGCATGATCAAGATGTGCCTGACAGTTTCGAACAAGATGTGCATGCTCTGATTGAGCAGGCACGCAAGCAACGTCCCGATCTTCAGGCGGCGGCAGCACAGTTACAAGCAGCCCAAGCGAGTACTGACGCTGCGCGCGCTTCCGGTCGACCCAGTCTTAGTTTTGGTGCCACGACCAGTTACCAAGGTATTTCGGGTAGCCCTTGGGGGCATAGTTCGACTTTGGGAGTGAATTTAAGTGTGCCCATTTTCTCTGGTTATGCTCCTACCTATCGTATTCGCTCTGCCGAAGCGCAAGCCGATGTCAAACAGGCGCAACTGGACAAACTTAACTTACAAGTCGCACTCGATGTTTGGACCGCCTATCAAAATCTGACGACAGCCACACAGGCTTTGCATGCCACATCCGATTTGGTGCGCAGCGCATCACAGTCGGAACAGATGGCGCTGGGTCGTTACCATGCAGGTGTGGGCCTCATGCTGGATGTGTTGAACGCGCAAAGCTTACTGGCCAATGCACGTCAGCAAAACATACAGGCGCGATTGAATTGGAACATTAGTCGCGCCACCCTGGCACAAGCGATGGGAAATTTGGACGGCGATCTAATACAAAGATTGTCTGAAGAGACCTCTATCGCAGTTACCGAAATCACCCCTGTGAAGGCACCATGATGAAGAATCTATTCCGCTCAAAATTATTATGGACCATGTTGCTAGCAGTGCTAGTCGCGGCCGCTTGGTACGGCTACCAAAGACTCAATCAACTGCCATTGGAACAGCAATACAGGACGCAACAACTGGAAAATGGCGATGTGAGCAAAACCGTCTCAGCCAACGGCACCATCAATCCGGTGTCTTTAGTGAATGTTGGTACTCAGGTCTCAGGTACAGTTAAAAAGCTCTATGTGGACTTCAATAGCAAGGTCGAAAAAGGTCAGGTGTTGCTGGAGTTGGATGATGCACTGCTCGCCGCACAACAGAAACAAAGTCATGCCAACGTACAAAGCGCACAAGCGATGTTGGACCTGGCAACCGCCAATGAGGCACGTAACCGCGGCTTATATGCTCAGGAATATGTTTCTCGTCTGGATATGGATAACTCTATACAGGCCAAGCGCTCTGCTGAGGCAGCATTAAAGCTGGCAATGGCCGCCGTTGAAAAAGATAAGGCCAATTTGGCTTATACCGTCATACGTTCACCCGTCTCCGGCGTTGTGGTTGATAGGTCAGTTGATGTCGGACAGACTGTCGCCGCAAGTTTGCAGACCCCAACCCTGTTCAAGATTGCGCAAGATTTATCTAATATGCAGATAGATGCCAACTTTGCAGAAGCCGATATAGGCAGCATACATGAGGGGTTGCCAGTCCGATTCACTGTGGATGCATTTCCAAATCTTAACTTCCATGGCGTGGTCAGACGGGTGCGCCTCAACCCAACTACCCTGCAAAACGTGGTGACCTATGATGTTGTAATCAATGTAGAGAATCCTGAGCAGATATTGCTGCCTGGCATGACCGCCTACGTGAGCATCGCAGTAGCGGAAAGTAAAGCCGTCTTGCTGATACCCAATGCCGCATTGCGTTTCAAGCCAGAGAACTACGTAGACACCAAACCCAAGGAGAAAGCGAATCCAGGAAAGCGCGCGGGCTACAGCGGTAAAGTATTTGTCATCCGAGACAAACAATTGTTACCTGTCAGTGTGCAACTCGGCATCACCGATAACCGCAACACTGAGGTGGTTGCAGGTGAACTCAAGGCTGGCGACCAGATTGTGATTGGCGAGGGCAATTCGGATGACAAATCCAAAGCCAGCGCGGCAGCACCGCAGCGGAGAATGTTCTGATGACTGAAGAAGTCATTCACATCGAAGGCTTGAGTAAATTTTACGCGACTAGCGCGGGAGACTTTCCTGCACTCAAGGATGTGAGTCTGACTGTCAGTAAGGGCGAGTTTGTCGCCATCATGGGTCCATCCGGATCGGGAAAATCTACTTTTATGAACATCTTGGGCTGTTTGGATAGTGCATCATCCGGACTCTATCGTTTGGCTGGTCGCAAGGTCGCCGAACTGGATAAAGATGCGTTGGCCCTGCTGCGTAATCGCACCATAGGATTTGTGTTCCAAGGCTTCAATCTCTTGCAGCGTATGAACTTACTCGACAACGTTGCCCTGCCCTTGATCTATTGTGGTGTGGAAACGGCTGAACG
This sequence comes from Gallionellaceae bacterium, assembly GCA_027448945.1. Lineage (GTDB taxonomy): Bacteria > Pseudomonadota > Gammaproteobacteria > Burkholderiales > Gallionellaceae > Gallionella. The sequence continues at coordinate 103,055 of DAIDMQ010000028.1, read as the reverse complement.
CAAGGAACGCGGCTTGGCTTTGTTGGAAAAGGTCGGGCTGGCAGACAAGGCCTATTCTTTACCCAGCCAAATTTCAGGTGGTCAACAACAGCGCGTTGCAATCGCACGTGCGCTAGTCAACCGCCCTAGCCTACTTTTGGCTGATGAGCCAACAGGAAATTTGGATAGCCATACCAGTGCCGAGATCATGGCATTGTTCGAGATCCTGAACCGCGATGGCATCACCATCGTGTTGGTCACTCACGAAGACGACATCGCAGCCCATGCCCAGCGCCAAGTGCGCTTCCATGATGGTTATATCGTCAGCGATGTTGCTAGCCACGCAGAGGCGGCATCGTGACTTGGATGATGCTAGGTGAAGCTTGGCGTGCAATGGGTGCTAACCGCATGCGTACCCTGCTTACCATGTTGGGTATGGTGATTGGTGTGGCCGCTGTGGTGTTAATGATGTCCATAGGCCAAGGCGCGCAATATGCCGTCAAGCAATCCATCGCCGCCATGGGTAGCAATCTATTTATTTTGTTGTCCGGTAGTACCTCGGCAGGCGGTGTACGCTCGGGGGGCGGGGGCGGCTATACCTTGAACGTTAGCGATGCCGATGCTATCTCTGAGTTGCACGGTGTACAGGCAGTCGCTCCCATACAACCCGGCAGTGCACAAGTTATTTACGGCGCAAACAACTGGAGCACCTCTGTCATAGGTACTACGCCGCAATATCTGGATGCCCGCTCTTGGAATATCTCATCTGGGGCTGCCTTCACCGATTCGGATGTGCGTTCGGCGACCCGTGTTGCACTGATAGGCAAGACTGCTGCGGAAAATCTCTTTGGAGATGATGACCCGGTCGGCAAGACCTTTCGTATCCGTCAAAGCCCGTTTATCGTCCTGGGTACCTTGGCTGCCAAAGGTCAAGGCATGGATGGACGCGATCAGGACGATACCGTCATCGTTCCGCTGACCACAGCCCAGCGGCAAGTTTTTGGCACACAGTTCCCGGGTTCGGTGCGCATGATGATGGTGCAGACCAGCAGCGAAGAGGTCATGCCTCAGGTAGAGCGCAGCATGATCGAATTACTACGCCAGCGTCACCGTATCAGGGAGGGGATGGATAACGACTTCTATCTACGTAACCTGACTGCTGCAGCCGACTCTGCAGCAGAAAGCACGCGTGTGATGTCGCTGTTATTGGGTGCCATCGCCTCGGTATCCCTGCTTGTTGGTGGTATAGGCATCATGAATATCATGCTGGTGTCTGTCACCGAACGTACCCGCGAAATCGGTATTCGCATGGCCATAGGTGCGAGGCAGCGAGACATCCTGCTGCAATTTCTGATGGAAGCCATCATTATCTCGGTGTTGGGTTGCACCATAGGGTTATTGCTGGGGATAGGTGGTGCGCTGATGGTAGATGCAATCACTGGCACGGCGGTCATCATCTCGGGTAACTCAGTCTTCATTGCATTCAGTGTCGCCGCCACGGTGGGTATCTTCTTTGGCTATTACCCCGCCCGCAAAGCCGCTCAATTGGACCCGATAGAAGCCTTGAGATACCAATAAAAGAGGCAGACCCCAGGGCCTGCCTCTTTAGGTTTATAACTGAGCTAGTCGACTTAAAGCGTACGCCCTATCGCCTTTGCAATCCCACCCAACGTCCCCATCAAGTTCTTCAACTCTTGAGGTGTCAGCGCTTGGTCGGCATCGCACCACGCTTCGCAGGGGTTCGGGTGCATCTCGATTAGTAGACCATCAGCGCCTGCGGCAACTGCCGCTTGCGATAATGCCGCAACCATCCACGCTTTGCCACCTGCGTGTGAAGGATCGACGATAACGGGCAAGTGAGTTTCTTTTTTCAGCACGGGAATCGCGGTCACGTCCAACACGTTGCGGTAGTAAGTCTCGAAAGTGCGAATGCCGCGTTCACAGAAGATGATGTTGTGGTTACCACCTGCCGCGATGTATTCGGCTGCCATCAGCCATTCGCTGATGGTTGCCGACATACCGCGCTTAAGAATGATGGGTTTGTTGCAACGGCCGACTTCCTTGAGCAGATCGAAGTTTTGCATATTGCGGGTACCAATCTGGATCACGTCTACGTCGTGTTCCAGGAAAGTGTCGAGTTGGCGTGCATCCATCAGTTCGGTGACGATAGGCAGCTTGTATTTCTCAGCCGCGCTTCGGAACATGGTCAGACCTTCTTCGCCCTTGCCTTGAAAAGCGTATGGGCTGGTGCGGGGCTTAAACGCGCCACCGCGCATCAAACGGCAGCCGGCTTCGTGTACATATTGTGCAGAGAGGTCCATCTGGGGCTGGGTTTCTACCGAGCAAGGACCCGCGATGACTTGGATTTGGTTACCGCCCAATGGGATGCCGCCGATGTCAACGATGGTGTTTTGCTTGTGAGATTCGCGTGAAACGATCTTGTATTGCTTGGTGACGTGCATCGCGGATTCAACGCCGGGCAAAGGTGTGAACATCTCTTCATTCAGGACACGCTCGTCCCCAATCGCGCCGATGACAGTACGCTCGATACCGCGCGAGATGTTGGCTTTCAGGCCGGCTGCTTCCAGCTTTTTAACGACAGTACCGATTTGTTCGTCGGTAACTTCTCTACCCATGATGATGATCATTGCTGCTCTCCTAATATTTTCTTCAATGCATTCAAAAATTTTTCATTCTGTATCTGTAACCCTATGCTGACTCTTAAGTAATCAGGCATCGCGTAGTTACCTATGGGGCGAACGATGACGCCTTCTTCTAGTAAACGTCGATAGATACGCGCCGCATTGACCACATGGAAGCTGACAAAATTACCAAACGAAGGAATGTAACTCAGACCTAAACTCTTTAATCCTTGCGTGAGCTGCTCCATGCCGCGCAAGTTGGACTCGAAAGTCTGTTGCACGAAATCTCTGTCTTGCAAAGCAGCCACAGCAGCGGCTTGCGCCATGCTGTTGACGTTGAATGGTTGGCGTACCCGGTTGAGCATGTCGATAACACTGGCATGACCCAAAGCATACCCTACACGTAGCGATGCCAAGCCGTAAGCCTTGGAAAAGGTGCGCGAGATGATGAGATTGGGGAATTCATTTAACCAAGCGACGCTGTCATAGCGTTTGTCTTCAGGCAGATATTCGTTGTACGCCTCATCCAAGACCACCAAGATATTCTCGGGTAGCTTGCTCAAGAAATCATGTAAGGCGGTGCCACTCAGGAAGGTGCCCGTTGGATTATTTGGGTTGGCGATGAAGATGATCTTGGCGCCCTGCCTAACCGCAGTAGCTTGCATCGCATCAAGATCATGGCCGAATGCTTGCGCCTTGACGCTGATGCCTGTCGCCCCTACCGCCTGAGTAGCTAGTGCATAGACGGCGAAGGCATGGTCGGAGTAGACCGCTTTGTCTCCCACTGTCAGGAAAGCACGTGCAGCCAATTCTAGTAAATCATTTGAGCCGTTGCCTAATACGATTTGGTCTATCGCCACGCCATATCGCCGGACTAAGGCATCCTTCAATGCATAACCATTGCCATCCGGATACAAGCCAATTTCATCCAAAGCCGCACGTGCCGCCGCGATAGCTTTGGTACTTGCACCCAGAGGATTTTCGTTAGAGGCCAACTTAACGATGTCGGTGATGCCCAGTTCTCGTTCAAGTTCGGAGATTGGTTTTCCCGGTTGGTAAGGTGCGATAGCGCGTATATAAGCTGGGGCCAGTTCGGAGTAATTCATATAGAAATCAGTTTAAAAGTATTTCTTATCTATTTGTTTATATTAAAATTAGTGTTCGTGATTCTGTAGTTTTTCGCGCTCATGCTTGTACTCGTCATAAGGCACTTGTTGCTCAGATGGACGTGCCGGTATGGGTTGGTCTACCCGTCCTTCCCGGTGTTGCGCGCCCTCGTACAAGTTGCGATATGGATCCGCGCAAGCTCCAAGTGTCAGCAAAACAAACATCCCGATGAGGCTCAGTAATCGACTCATCAAAGTGCTACCGGGTAAGAGCCCAATACCTTGACGAAGGCTGCGACGTGCTTGAGTTCGGCCAATGCCACAGCTACTTTGACATCGTGTTGGTGACCTTCGATATCCATATAGAACACATATTCCCAAAGTCCTGAGCGTGCCGGACGGGATTCCAACTTGGTCATGGATACACCATGCTTAGCCAATGGTGCCAATAATTCATGTACCGCACCTGGACGGTTGGGAGCAGATATGACTAAAGAGGTCTTGTCTGTGCCTGATGCTGCGACTTCCTGCTTGCCCAATACCAAGAAGCGCGTGGTGTTTCTAGCATCGTCCTCGATGTTCTCCTCGCATACCGTCAGACCAAAATGTGCAGCTGCCTGACTACCGGCGATAGCTGCACTATTGGGATTCTCAGCGGCCAATCTTGCCGCCTCGGCATTACTGGAGGCGGGTATTCGTGCAGCATGCGGCAGATGCGCATTCAACCAGCCTTGGCACTGACCCAACGATTGTGGGTGTGAATAGACGGTCTTGATTGAAACGGTCTCACACTGCTGGGCCAACAGGCATTGGTGTATGGGCAGCTTAACTTCACCGCAAATCTGAAGATTGCTTTGCATCAGCAGATCCAAAGTCCTACCGACCGCACCCTCAGTGGAGTTTTCAACTGGCACAACACCGTAGTTCACTGAGCCTGATTCGACTGCGCGAAACACTTCGTCGATATTCAGACAGGCTTTACCTTGCACCGCGCTACCGAAACGCTTTAAGGTCGCCGCTTCGGTAAAAGTCCCCTCAGGTCCTAAATATGCGACAGACAAAGGTGACTCAAGTGCGCGGCATTGCGACATCACTTCTGTAAATAAGGCAGCGATGGCATCGTCGCTCAAAGGACCTGTGTTGCTAGCTTGCAGGCGCTTGAGTACCTGCGCCTCACGTTCTGGACGCAGCACTACGCCGTTATCCTTGAGGTGACCGATCTGTTGCGCCAGTGCGGCACGCTGATTGAGCATGACCACCATCTCGTTATCGATGCGATCGATCTGATCGCGGCATTCTTTTAACTTATCACTCATGCTGCCTCTAGCAATGGCAGATCACGCACCATCAACACGCCTGGTATAGCGGTGAGTTGCGCAATCAGGTTTGCGGGTATCGCGGTATCAGTGTCCACCAAGGTGTACGCCATTTCACCGCGCGATTTATTCATCATATTGCTGATATTGACGCCAGCCTGCGCCAAAGCGGTCGATATCTGCCCCAGCATATTGGGCACATTGGCATTGGCAATAGCTAGGCGAAATCTGGATTCACGCGGCATCGTCAGATTGGGGAAGTTCACCGTGTTGCTGATGTTGCCGTGCTCTATATATTCCCGCAGTTGTTCTACCACCATCACGGCACAGTTATCTTCTGCCTCTTCGGTCGAAGCTCCCAGGTGCGGCAAGGTCACCACATGGGCTTGTCCCTGTAACTTCTGCGCGGGGAAGTCGCATACATAATGACGCAGATGTTTACTTGCCAGACCAGCCAAAACTGCATCGACATCGACGATGGCATCACGAGAAAAATTCAGCAGCACACTACCCGATTTCATGGCATGAATACGTTCCGCACTGATTAAGCCACGCGTGGCGTCGAGCAAAGGTACATGTAAAGTGACAAAATCACTGTGCTTGAGCAACTCTTCTATGCTTTGCGCCTTCTTCACTTGTGAAGACAAGCTCCAAGCTGCTTCTACGGTAATCTCTGGATCGTAACCATAGACACGCATCCCCAAACCTAGCGCAGTGTCTGCAACCAAACGACCAATCGCACCCAAACCGATGATACCCAAGGTACGGCCGCGCAGTTCTATGCCGGCGTAGTGTTTCTTGCCCTCTTCTACCTGCTTGTGCAAAGCAGCATCATCACCGTGCAGTCCTGACGTGAAGCCCAACGCCGGCACGATGTTACGTGCCGCAAGCAGCATGCCGGCAATAACCAATTCTTTGACTGCATTGGCATTTGCACCAGCAGCATTAAACACGGGTACGCCGCGAGCACTAAGTTTGGCGACAGGTATATTGTTGGTTCCCGCCCCTGCCCTCGCCACTGCGACCACGCTGTCGGGGATATCCATCTCGTGCATATCTTGCGAACGCACCAAGATCGCATCTGGATGCGTCATATCAGTGGCCGCGACGTAACGTTCGGCTGGCAGACGTTTCAGTCCGACAGCGGCAATCTTGTTCAGCGTAAGGACACGGTAGAGATGGGGCATCGTTATGCGTTTGCTTGAGCGAATTCAGCCATAAAATCAACCAAGGCTCGCACGCCTTCTATAGGCATCGCATTGTATAAAGAAGCGCGCATACCACCTACTGAGCGATGTCCCTTGAGTTGCAATAAACCACGTGCATCAGCTTGTTTCAGAAATGCTGTTTCCAGCTCTGTGCTCCTCAGGGTGAATGGTACGTTCATACGCGAGCGGTCAGCCACATTGACCGGGCAATGGTAGAAGCCGTCGCTGCTATCGATTGCGCCATACAGTATGTCAGCCTTAGCGATATTGCGTTGCTCCATCACGCCTATGCCGCCATTGCGCTTCAGCCACTGGAACACCAGACCCGCCATATAGATGCCGAAGGTCGGTGGTGTGTTGTACATGGAATCGTTGTCGGCATGAGTTTTGAAATCCATCATGGTTGGCAAACGAGGATCGGCATGACCGATCAGATCATCGCGCACGATCACCAAGGTCAAACCCGCTGGACCGATGTTCTTTTGTGCGCCAGCATAAATCAGCCCGTATTTCCATACATCGACCGGACGCGACAGAATATTAGAGGACATGTCTGCGACCAGGGGTACATCACCCGTATTAGGTACCCAATTAAATTCGACACCACCTATAGTTTCATTGGGAGTGAAATGCAGATAGGCTGCATTTTTGTCCAACTTCCAAGTTTTGAAGTCGGGTACATAGCTGCACTTTTTATCTGAGTTGTCCGCGACTACGTTCACATAGCTGAATTTTTTTGCTTCTGAGATAGCCTTTTTGGACCATTCGCCGGTATTGACATAATCGGCTGACAGCTTGCCGCGCAATAGGTTGAGCGGAATCATGGAGAACTGCATGTGTGCCCCGCCCTGCAGAAACAACACTTTGTAGTTAGCTGGAATCGCCATCAACTCACGCAGATCGGCCTCGGCCTGGTTGGCAATGCTGATGAACTCTTTGCCGCGATGTGACATCTCCATCACTGACATACCGCTACCGTGCCAATCCAGCATTTCTGCCTGGGCTTGCAACAACACCTCTTTAGGCAATACTGCCGGTCCTGCGCTGAAGTTATAGATGGTCATGCTATGCAACCTCCACTTGATAAGTAATTTTTTAACCAGGATTCAGGATTCAGGATTGTGGATGCAAGATTCAGCTACAAACGGTGCATTGAGTTTTCTGCATCCTGACTATCTAATTCTGGCTGCTCAATCCTGTTCTTGCTCGGATTCCTCTTCTGGATCGGCGATACGGCTCAGGCTGACCAATTTGTCACCCTTCTCCACGTTCATCAGGGTCACGCCCTGAGTTGTTCTGCCCATCTCACGGATTTCACTGACGCGGGTGCGTATCAATACTCCGCTAGAGCCAATCAGCATGATTTCGTCTTCCGGTTTAACCAATGTCGCAGCGACCACTTTGCCGTTACGTTCAGAAGTCTGAATCGCAATCATGCCTTGAGTGCCACGGCCATGACGGGTGTACTCGACGATAGGACTACGCTTGCCGTAACCGTTCTCGGTCGCGGTCAATACACTCTGTTCTTCATCTTCCGCAACCAATAATGAGATGACTTGATGCTTCTCAGCCAACTTCATACCACGTACACCGCGTGAGGCACGGCCTGTCGCACGAACATCCTCTTCATCGAAGCGCACTGCCTTACCACCATTAGAGAACAGCATCACGTCATGCTTACCATCGGTCAGTGCCACGCCGATCAGGAAATCGCCTTCGTCCAAATTGATGGCGATGATGCCGCGCTTCATAGGACGTGAGAAATCGACCAGGGGTGTTTTCTTCACTGTTCCGTTGGCGGTGGCGAAAAACACAAACTTGTCTTCTGAGAATTCGACCACAGGCAAGATCGCATTGATCTTCTCGCCAGCTTCCAATTGCAACAGGTTGACGATAGGACGACCGCGCGATGCACGACTGCCTTGTGGCAACTCATAAACTTTGAGCCAATACACACGCCCCATGTTAGAGAAACACAGGATGTAGTTGTGAGTGTTGGCGATGAAAAGATTGTCGATGAAGTCGTCATCTTTGGTTGCAGTCGCCTGCTTACCGCGTCCGCCGCGCTTCTGCGCACGGTACTCGGCTAAAGGCTGTGCCTTCATGTAACCGCTGTGGGACAGTGTCACCACCACGTCTTCAGGCGCGATCAGGTCTTCCATGCTCATATCATGAGTATGAGTAATGATCTCACTGCGACGCTTGTCGCCAAACTGGCTTTTCACTGCCGATAATTCATCGGAGATGATCTGAGTCACACGTGCTGGCTTGGCCAATATGTCGAGCAAATCGGTGATCTTGTCCATCACTTCGCGGTATTCGCCGACGATTTTATCTTGTTCCAAGCCTGTCAAACGTTGCAGACGTAGCTCCAAGATTGCTTGTGCTTGCGCATCTGACAAATGATAGCCACGGCTATTGCCTGCGCCATTCAGGCCAAATTCTGGCAACAAACCATCAGGACGTGATGCATCGCTGACGCGGCTGAGTAGGTCTTCGACCAAGGATGAGCGCCAGCCCCGGGACATCAGGCTACGTTTTGCATCAGCTGGGGATGGAGCCGCTTTAATCAGGGCGATGATCTCGTCCACGTTGGATAAAGCGACTGCCAAGCCTTCAAGCACATGGCCACGCTCACGGGCCTTGCGCAATTCAAAGATGGTACGGCGTGTCACAACTTCGCGGCGATGGCGCAGGAATGCGTCTATGACTTGTTTGAGGTTGAGCAGCTTGGGCTGGCCATCGATGATGGCGACCATGTTGATGCCGAAGCTGTCCTGCAACTGGGTGTCTTTGTACAACTTGTTGAGGATCACGTCGGCATTCTCGCCGCGCTTCAACTCGATGACCGCGCGCATACCGGATTTGTCCGATTCATCGCGGATTTCAGAAATACCTTCGATGCGCTTTTCGCGAACCAACTCGCCAATTTTAATCAGCAAATTCGCCTTGTTCACCTGATAGGGCAACTCATCGATAATGATGGCTTCACGTTCTTTGCCAATATCTTCGAAATGGGTACGGCCACGCATCACCACACGACCACGACCGGTGCGATATCCCTCTTTTACGCCCGATAGACCGTAGATGAAACCTGCAGTCGGGAAATCTGGTGCGGGTACATATTCGATCAATTCATCTATGCTCAATCCCGGATTCGCCAACAATGCCAGACACGCGTCGATTACTTCGTTCAGATTGTGCGGCGGAATGTTGGTCGCCATACCCACGGCAATACCGGATGAACCGTTCACCAACAGATTCGGGAAGCGAGTTGGGAACACTAGTGGCTCGTGTTCAGAGCCGTCGTAGTTAGGCCCGAAGTCCACGGTCTCTTTATCCAAATCAGCCAGCAATTCGTGCGCGATGCGCGACATGCGGATTTCGGTATAACGCATCGCCGCTGCGTTATCACCATCCACAGAACCAAAGTTACCTTGACCATCCACCAGTGTGTAACGCAGTGAGAATGGCTGAGCCATACGAACGATGGTGTCGTATACAGCAGTGTCACCGTGGGGGTGATATTTACCGATCACGTCGCCGACGATACGCGCAGACTTCTTGTAAGCGCGGTTCCAATCGTTGGACAACTCGTGCATCGCGAACAATACGCGCCTGTGTACGGGTTTTAAGCCGTCGCGCACATCGGGCAAAGCGCGGCCGATGATGACGCTCATTGCATAGTCCAGATAGGACTTGCGCATCTCTTCTTCCAGACTGACGGGGAGTGTTTCTTTAGCGAATTGATCCATGGTATCCGGTGTAATTATTATGGCTAAAAACAGCGGGTGAGTTTACCACAGCCCACCCCCCCCGAACTACCCCTACATATATAGGACTATTTGGCGCTTGTGCCAAGGTTTGTTAAAGTCGCGACCTTGCTTAATTTACCTACACACGCCATGTCCAACGTCGATCCTGTCGAAATCGAAAAATTCTCACAATTAGCCCATAAGTGGTGGGATCCGCATAGTGAATTCAAGCCCTTACACGACATCAATCCATTGCGTGTGGGCTATATTGACCGTCATGTTAGTTTGACGGGTAAAAAAGTAGTCGATGTGGGCTGCGGTGGCGGTATCTTGTCGGAAGGCATGGCTAAGTTGGGCGCAGATGTGACCGGCATAGATCTGGCAGACAAGGCATTACAGGTCGCGAAGTTGCACCTGCTAGAAAGCAATCAGAAGGTTGAATACCGCAAAGTGGCTGTGGAAACACTGGCGACTGAGCAAGCTGAACAGTATGACGTGGTTACCTGTCTGGAGATGCTGGAGCACGTACCGAATCCGGCTAGCGTCATCCAAGCCTGTGCTGACTTGGTCAAGCCGGGTGGCTGGGTGTTCTTCTCTACACTCAACCGTAATCCCAAATCCTATTTACTCGCCATCATAGGTGCGGAATACGTACTCAATATGTTGCCGCGTGGCACGCATGACTACGCCAAGTTCCTCAAGCCATCCGAGTTGGCGCAGGCTAGTCGCAATGCCAAGCTGAACGTTGTCGACCTGATCGGCATGAGCTACAACCCAATCAGCAAGGTATACAGTTTGGGCAAAGACACAGACGTGAACTACATGATCGCGTGTCGCAAGGATTGAGTGTGGGCTGCCCTATCGTTAAGGGTGTGCTATTCGATCTGGATGGTACCTTCGCTGATACAGCACCCGATTTGGCTGCGGCACTTAATCATGTACGTGCCACGCGCTCACTGCCTCCCCTCCCCTTGGAGTTGCTGCGTCCACAAGCCTCGCATGGCTCGGCTGGTCTGCTCAAGACAGGAATGAATATCACGCCCGAGCATCCGGAGTTCGAAGCTTTACGCGATATATTCCTAGACCATTACACGGCCCACATTTGCGCAAATACTCGCTTGTTCGAAGGTATGCCCGAGCTCATCAGTACATTGGAGCAGCGCGGCATCGTCTGGGGCATCGTCACCAACAAGCCACATCGTTTCACTGTGCCCTTGATGCAGGGATTAGGTTATGCAGAGCGTGTAGCCTGCCTCGTCAGCGGAGATACGTGCGCCTATGCCAAGCCGCATCCCGATCCCATGCTTAAAGCATGTGAGCTCATCGCACTCGCACCAGCCCAGTGTTTGTATATAGGGGATGACAGGCGTGACATACAAGCCGCAAATGCGGTTGTGATGCGCGGCATCATCGCTAATTATGGCTACGTCAGTGACGATGTCTCGGTGGAAAACTGGCAAGCATACGGCAGTATTAATCAGCCGATGGAATTGCTTAACTATCTCGATTAACTTGTATAATTTAGTTGCCACAAAATCAATGAGCCTCGGAATCATTATCATCCGAGGCTCATCTAGTTGTGTTGTATGACAAGGCTCAACAGCCCCGGCTTACGGTTTTTTAGGCCGCGATAGCGTAGTTTTCATCGTTTGCATTTACATGCTTGCTTCATTTACGTCGATCGCCTGACGTGTCGCCCCAAAACCTATCTGCTCACTGTCGAAGCCATGTCATCCCCAGCATAAGCACTCTGAATATTTCAACGCACTTATGGTGGAGATGGGCGGAATTGAACCGCCGTCCAACAAGCCCTTATTGAATCGGAGTTTTCACGGGACAAGTCCCGATCACAACAATGCTGTGGATTCTATCACAACATGAATTTCGATTGCCAACACGGCAGACTTCTTCATAATCCAGTCTATGTCACTTCTCGAACTGTCACAACTTTGCGCACGCCACCAACCTTCTGGATTGAACACTACGTTTGGTGATGCCACGCTAAGTTTCGACAAATATCTTCTCGCTACACAACGTATGTTGAGTCAAGCACATACCAAGTTAGGGACTGAGAATGCCGTAGCGGTGGTCTCGGGTAATATGCCTTTTCTACGCGAACCGGCAAGGTGTGACGGAGCCCAACATCCCTATAAGCGTGGCATTTTACTTACACACGGTTTGACCGACTCTCCTTATTTCATGAGACATCTGGCGGATTTTTTTGTCTCGCAAGGCTATCTGGTGATGGCGATTTTATTGCCTGGACACGGTACACAACCCGGTGATCTGCTGGAAGTGACTTGGCAAGAGTGGGCCAAGGCTGTGGCTTACGGGGCTGATCGATTGGCAGAGCAAGTAGATGAAGTCTATTTGGGCGGCTTTTCCACCGGGGCAACGCTGAGTATCCATCAAAGCCAGCACGACGCGAGGGTGCGCGGCTTGTTCCTGTACTCGCCTGCTCTCAAAATTACCCCACGTGCTGCTTATGCCAAGCTGCACAAACTTTATAGTTGTCTGTTACCCAAGACCAAGTGGGTGTCGATACAACCTGATATAGACTGCTACAAATACGAATCCTTCACCATGAATGGTGCGGCTCAAATGTACGCTTTGACTCAACGCGTTGCGGCTGCCGAACTGACTTTGCAGATTCCTGTTTTCGCAGCGGCTAGCGAAGACGATGTAACTGTGGACACTTTGGCAACGATAGATTTAATGAGTCGAGCGCGGCATCCAGCAAGTCACTTGTTAATCTATAGCACCACTCCCGAAATTAGTGCTACAAAACACCCGGATGCCCACATCACTTGGTTGTATAGCGTTTTTCCCGAGCATCGCATCATCGGTTCCTCACATCTATCTATCGTGTTACCAGCGTACGATGAATACTATGGCGTACAGGGTAACTACGTGAACTGCAACCACTACTACCCGCATGAGTTGGATAAGTACATTGCCTGTCGTACCCATCCCCGTGAAGTTGTATTTGGTGAGATTTCCGCCGCGAACTTGCAGACCGGTTTAATACAGCGACTGATGTACAACCCCGGATACGAACAGCTTTGTTCGGCGATGCAGTATTTTATTACCTCTCTCGCTGCTTATTGAAGGAGACATCATGATTAGAAAAACACATATATACGCGCACCGAGGCGCGAATCGTCTAGCCGCAGAGAATACCCGTACAGCTTTTGATTTTGCTCTGCAGGAGGATATCAATGGTATGGAGACCGATATTCAGATGAGTAGCGATGATGTCGCGGTGTTATGGCATGACAGATTTCTCAACAAGCTGGGCATGCCAGATAAACATATAGACGATTACAAATACGCTGAATTGCAGGCTATGAATTTCGCGGCACACTTTGATCCCCATGCTTCTTCGGAAACTGTGATGCGCCTCAAGGATTTTTTGGAACGCTATCGTGCCCAGACACGTTTGCTGTTGGAGATCAAAAATCGTGATTGGGAGCCCTTGTCTCGTCATGAATTGAAAGTGCGCCAGACATTGGCACAAGTTGGTGCGCATCATGGTGAGGAAGTCTTGATCTCCTCTTTCAATCTGGACAGTCTCATCTTCGCCCACAGTTGCGCACCTAACTTCCCTTTGGTCTACAACATGGAGCCAGAGCAAAGCATAGAGGAAGCACGTACTGTATTGCTAGAAAACAACTTCCTGTATGGCTATTGCCTGCACATCTCGCGACTGGATGTGGAAATGGCGGCCTTGCTGCGCAGTCATAACAAGCTCATTGCGGTGTACACCTGCAACAGCGAAGCCGAGATAAGTCAGGCGTTGGAACTGGGGGTGGACATACTAATCAGCGACATACCCGGTTACGCGCTAAAACTTAGAGACTATGAAGCGTGACATTGCAAAGCTGAGTCAGGGCAGCTACGACTTGCTGGTCTGTGGCGGTGGAATCTATGGCGCATGGACAGCATACGATGCGGCGCTAAGAGGCTTACGCGTCGCTATTGTGGAACAAGGTGATTGGGCTGACGCCACCTCCTCTTCCTCTAGCAAATTGATCCATGGCGGCCTGCGCTATCTGGAAAGTTACGATTTCAAGTTAGTCAAAAAGGCGCTGAAGGAGCGCCAAATGTATCTCGATTACGCGCCGCATAGAGTCTGGCCATTGCGTTTTGGTGTGCCTGTCTATCGCGAAAGCCGAGTTGGGATGTTGCGTATGAAAGCTGGTCTGATGTTGTACGACGCACTGGCCGGCTGGCCTGGCGAGGAGCTCAATCATCTGTCTTATAGTGCGCACGACTTCGAGCTACGCTTCCCTTTCCTTAAACACGATGGACTCAGAGGTGGTTATACCTATGGAGATGCGCAGACTGATGATGCACGACTGGTACTAGAACTCATCTCGGGTGCACAAGCGGCGGGTGCTGTCTGTGTAAATCGATGCAAGCTCATGAGCTACCAAAATGAGCACGGTCTGGCGACGGGTGCGATTGTGCAAGATTTGCTCACGGTGACTGAAATCAAAGTTCAGTCGCGCCAGTTTGTCAGCACTGCTGGGCAATGGTTGAGTAACAGCGAAACCGGTAAGAATTGGATACGCATGAGCAAAGGCGTGCACGTGGTACTACCGAATAGCGGATGCAAAGAAGCCCTGTTACTTACCGCGCCCCAAGATGGCCGAGTGTTCTTCATCATCCCTTGGTACGACATGACCTTGCTGGGTACGACAGATGATGATTACCGTGGCGATGTGGATCAGGTGCAAGTTAATCGGGCCGATATCGACTATCTGCTTTCGGCAGCGAACCACTATTTAGACAGCGTTTGGAGCGTATCGGATGTCGTTGCCAGCTATGCCGGTGTGCGTGTGATGCAGCGCAGCGATGCGGAGCATCCCTCGCAACTTTCGCGCGATTGGGAGTTGCGCAGCGATCTGAACGGCGTACACCATTCCATCGGTGGCAAGATCACTTCTGCGCGTACCGATGCCGCGCATATCGTCGATAGCGTATGCAGTAATCTGGGTATGAACAAAACGTGTACAACTTTCGCACGCGCCTTCCCTTGGTCACCTGCCGGTGATTACGCCGCTTGGCAAACGAACCTGCGCAAGCAGGGTGAGCGGCTTGCGGTGGATGACCGCAGTATAGATTGGCTGATGCGCAGACACGGAAGCCGTGCCGCCGATGTGCTCGACAGCATCGTGGCGGATGCCAATCTGGCCCAACGCATCGTCGCCGAGTTGCCGTTGATCTGGGCCGATCTGTTATGGTGCGCCCGCCACGAAGCTGTGATCCATCTGGACGATCTGCTACGCCGCCGCATGCCCTTGCTTATCCTGAGTAGACCCAATACGGAATTGCTGAGTCAAATTGCAACGCGGGTCGCCACAACACTGAATTGGGATGAGGCACGGATGCGGGCCGAACTAGTGCGCTGTATGCCATGAGCAACACATTCAGCATCGCGCTCGATCTCGGTACGACAGCGGTCAAGGGCGCACGCTTGGATGCGCAGGGAAAATTGCAAGCTATTGTCAGTCGCCCCGCACCAACTATTTTAGTCAGTGGCACGACGTATGAAAGCGATGCCCTAGCGTATGCCGCAGTCGTCGATACGGTCTTGGCATCCTGTATAGATCCAAATATGTACAAGTTGGGAATATGCAGCCAGCGCTCTTCCTTTTTGTTGTGGGATGCGAACACGGGTGTGCCAGTCACCCCGCTCATTTCCTGGCAGGATGGCAGAGGTGCCGCGAGTTGCGCCGAGTTGATGCCACAACAGGACAAGATACGCGCACTGTCTGGGCTGCCCCTCACCCCATATTATTTCGCGCCAAAGTTACGGGTGTTGCTGCACCAGCATGCGGACTATCGTGATGCTCTGCTGCAGGGACGTTGGAAGGTTGGCACCTTGGAGAGTTTCTTGATTTGGCGCTGGACTAAAGGCCGGCATCATGTCACCGATGTCTCTATGGCGGCGCGCACCCAACTCATGAAAATCGATACCCTGAACTGGTCGGAAGTGCTCTGCAATCTTTTCGACATCCCCAGCTGCATTTTGCCCAAGATACTGCCTAGCGCTGGACTGGACATTCGTTTGGGGCACCAGCTGACACTCAGTGCCAGTTTGGCTGATCAGTCTGCTGCCCTGATTGCTAGCGTACCGACTGACAACAGCGAGGCTTTGGTCAATCTGGGAACCGGAGGGTTCGTGGTGCGCTACAGTAGTGTAGCAAGCTTAACGCCAGAGGGTTATCTGCGAACATTGGTGTATCAGGACAAGGATGCAATATGCCATCTTGCCAAAGAAGGCACGCTCAATTCCATCGCCGCCGCACTCGCGCCCTATGATCTGGAACAATGCGACTTGGAAGGACTGGCCAGACTCGACATTTTTAGTCTGGCTGAACCGAGTGGATTAGGTGCGCCCTATTTTAGAAAGGATATAGGACAGGGATTTTCAGCGGACGTTAGCGCACTGCAGGAAGAAGAGGTTGCAACAGTATTGCTGGAAGCGGTGATCTTTCGAGTGGCGCGCATCTTGGAAGATTTCCACCAAGAGAAGCCTTTAAAGCGTGTCTATCTTTCCGGAGGGCTAGCGAATTTGAAACTGTTGCAGCAAGGCATCGCCCTATGCGCACCTTGTCCTGTCTACCGTTTGATTCAGAGTGAAACCAGCTTGTTGGGTGCGGCGATGTTGGCAGCAGACATTGCACCAGGTAGCCTGCGTGACGCTGATTTAATCCTCCCCGAGCAGCGCCACCAAGCAAGATTGCAGCATAAGTACCACGCGTGGAATGCTTGGTTGGACGGACTGTTAGCCTAGACCGCCTGCCCTGCCGCGTAGCCTGAGGCCCAAGCCCACTGAAAGTTGTAACCGCCCAATTGCCCGGTGACATCGACGACTTCGCCGATAAAATATAAGCCTGCAACATCGTTACACTCCATCGTTTTTGACGACAGCGCCCGAGTATCAATGCCACCGCAAGTCACTTCGGCTTTGGCATAACCCATCGTCCCGGACGGCGTTACTTGCCAATCATGCAAAGCGGCGGCGATAGTTTTGCGCTGCTTGTCGTTGTATTGATTGAGCGGCAGATTTTTGATCTGAGTCCGTGCAGTGAATTGCACGCACCACACATCGGCAAAACTCTTGGCGAACCATTGGGTGAGGAAGTTACTAAGCAATTTCTTGTTGGCTTTTTCCGCCGTAAATACCTCTTCCATATCCAAATCTGGCAACATGTTGATGTGCAGCGGGGCGCCTTGTTGCCAATAGGATGATGCTTGCAAAATAGCCGGGCCGCTCAAGCCGCGATGCGTGACCAGCACGTTTTCGCGGAACACATGTTTGCCCGCCGTGACGATGGCTTCAAAAGAAACACCCGTCAATTCGGCATACGGTTTCCAATCGTCGGGGGCAAATGTTAGCGGTACCAAACCAGCCTTGAGTTTGGTGATGGGCACGTTGAATTGCTCGGCGACGTGATAACCAAAGGGAGTCGCGCCAGTCTTGGGAATGGATAGGCCGCCGGTGGCGATGACCAGTGAAACGGCTTCGAACTCGCCGCGCGAGGTGCTGACATAGAACTTGGCTTTTTTACCGTCTGCCTGCTCTGCTGCGTAAGGCGTGTGCTTGATAGATTCTATCTCGCAGTTCATAAAACGCTTCACGCCGGCATCATCGCACTCGCTGCGCAACATGGCGATTACTGCTTCGGACTCGTCATCACAGAACAACTGACCCAACGTTTTCTCGTGGTAGCCGATGCCGTGTTTGTTCATCAGCGCGATGAAGTGATGCGGCGTATAGCGGGACAGCGCAGATTTGCAAAAATTGGGATTCTCAGAGAGAAAGTTCTCCGGCTTGGTATTGATGTTGGTGAAATTGCAACGTCCGCCGCCGGAAATACGGATTTTCTCGGCCAGCTTCTTGGAGTGGTCTAGCAATGCCACTGTGCGTCCGCGTTGTCCTGCCTGGATGGCACACATCAGACCTGCTGCGCCCGAACCGATAATGATTACATCTACCTTCATCTTAATAATTCCATAGTGACTTCGTTTTGACATACACCTGAACTCTCGAACAGGCTGATATTTTCTAGCGTGGTTTGGGCGATACTGGTCAAGGCTTCACGGGTGAAAAAACCCTGATGCCCGGTGATCAGGACATTATGAAAGGTCAACAGCCGTTCGAATATATCGTCCTGTATCACGCGATTGGAAAGATCCTGAAAAAACAGGTCGCCTTCCTGCTCATATACATCAAGCCCAAGCGCCCCCACCCGACCGGACTTCAAGCCGGCAATCACCGCAGCCGTATCGATTACGCCACCGCGACTGGTATTGATAATCATCACACCGCGCTTCATCTGACCCACAGCTGCCGAATTGATCAGGTGGAAGGTATGTTTATTCAGGGGTGCATGCAATGAGATGATGTCGCTTGCCGCATAAAGTTGCGGCAGACTCACAAACTCCACCCCCAATGCGATGCAGGTTGGATCGGGTTGCGGATCATACGCGATTAATTTGCATCCGAAGCCTTTAAGTATCTCTGCGACCGCCAAACCAATGCGACCTGTACCTATGATGCCGACGGTCTTGCCGCGCAGTTCAAAACCCAACAAGCCATCAAGCGAAAAGTTTCCATCTCTTACCCGGTTATAGGCTCTGGGGATACGGCGGTTCAACCCCATCATCAGCGCGATACTGTGTTCCGCCACAGAATGGGGTGAATACGCAGGTACGCGCACCACATGCAATCCAAGATGAGCAGCGGCTTGGATATCGACATTATTGAACCCCGCACAACGCAAAGCGATCAGTTTGGTGCCCTGCTCAGCCAGCGCTTGTAAGACAGCAGCATTCAAGGTGTCTTGGACGAACACGCATACCACCGGATAACCCGTGACGATGTTGCGTGTTTCTTCGTTAAGAGTAACTTCGAAATAATCCAGTTGATGTTGACCATCCTGATTGGCGGCATCAAAGAACTGACGGTCATAGGCTTGTGTGCTACAGACAGCAATTTTCATTGTGATAAGGATTTTCTATAATCTGGTGAATGGGGTGATCGGTTTCAGACGCTCTCGAAGGTCTTCCACAAACAAGCACCTTTGCTGGCTTTGTCGATATCTGTGAGTTGCCGGCTATGTAAATCTAACTCTTCTTCAGTGGCTTTAATCACACGTACAGTGGGACGAGATGCATCCAAGCTGAATGTTGCTGTAGTGCGCACAGCAGGTACATCTTCGTCGCCCAATAAGCTCTTTTGACCACGAGTCATTGCGAAATAGACTTCAGCCAATAGCTCTGTATCCAGCAAGGCACCATGTAAGGTACGGTGGGTATTGTCGATCTCGTAGCGACTACAAAGGGCATCCAGGCTGTTCTTTTTGCCGGGATGCATGTCGCGTGCGACTTTGAGCGTGTCCATCACCTCATTCTGTAAAGGCGGTAGACCCATCAGGCTCAGCTCGTGATTGAGGAAGCCCATATCGAATGGCGCGTTATGGATGATGAGCTCAGCGCCATCGACGAATTCCAGAAAACCAGACGCGATGTCCGCAAACTTGGCACGACCCCGCAACATATCCCAAGTAAAACCGTGCACCCTAGCCGCCCCCTCATCGACCTCGCGCTCCGGGTCCAGATATTGGTGAAAGTGTCGCTGGGTCACGCGGCGACCCTCCAACTCTATCGCGGCGATCTCGATGATGCGATGTCCTTGCTCGGGATATAGGCCGGTAGTTTCGGTATCGAGTACGATCTTACGCATCCGCCTTCTCCAATATCATTTCTACGCCACGGTTTGCCAGTACGTCGGCACGTTCATTGCCTTCATGGCCGGCGTGGCCCTTGATCCAAATCCATTCGATCTCATGGTGGGTCACCGCCGTATCCAGCCTGCGCCACAGATCCTCGTTCTTAACTGGTTTCTTATCTGCAGTTTTCCAGCCGCGACGTTTCCAGTTGTCTATCCACTCGGTGATGCCCTGCATCACGTATTTTGAGTCGGTGTGCAAACGTACTTGACAAGGACGCTTCAATGCCTCCAGGGCAGATATCGCTCCCATCAGCTCCATACGATTATTAGTGGTCTCACGTTCGCCGCCGAATAGTTCACGTTCCACGCCTTTGTTGCGTAACAGTGCACCCCAGCCACCGATGCCGGGATTTCCCTTGCAGGCACCATCGGTGAAAATATCGACTACGTTTTTACTCATTGTTGTTTATGTGATTTGTTGTTATTCAATTTAGGAGCTGCCGGCATCAGATTGCCGACCAGCTTGTTGTTCCATTTTGGTTGTATCAAACGCATTCCCGGTACGCGTTTTAGGGCATGGATGAAATACACCCCACCGCTTCTGGACCACCACCGCTCGCTCTTCATCTCTATGCCACGACAGCGCGCCAGCGTAGAGCTCAGGTTGAACGGTGGCACATGTGCGGTATAACTAACTCCAACCACGACGAAGCCCAACAGGGCCAGCCAATCCCTCAATCGCTTCAATGCGATGAAATTACCACACCAAGGATAGCCCTGCTTACGCCCTATGGCGCGTCGCATACCCCACAAGCTGTAAGGATTAAAACCACTGATGAGCAGATTGCCCTCAGGCATCAGTATTCGTTCCACTTCACGCAGTATTTGATGCGGGTTATCGGCGAATTCCAAGACATGCGGCAGAACTATCAGATCTATACTCTCACATGCTAGCGGGATTTCATCAAAGCAGAAACGAATATCCGCCTCGACCAGTTCACCCCCGCGCAAACGCAGTGGCATACGACTGTTACGTAGCAAGGGCTCTGTCTCCATGCCCAACTGCAAAGCGTTGAAGCCAAAGATGTCCGTGACGGTCGCATCGAAGTAAGCCTGCTCACGGCTCAACACATACTCACCCTGAGGGGTGGCGAACCATTCTGCCATACTTTGCGCGCTTACTTTACAATCAGGCATTGCTTAAGTCCTCAACGACCGTGTTCAAGATTACTGCCATCCCTGCTTTCAATGACAATTACATCTGGGCTATCCATAACGACAGCGTTGCCGTTGTGGTCGATCCCGGTGATGCTACTCCTGTGCTGCGCTTCCTTGAAGCACAGGGCTTGCAACTACGCTCCATACTCTGCACCCATAGGCACGCCGATCATATCGGTGGTATAGAACAACTGCGCGGAGTATACAACGTAGGGGTGTACGGACGGAGTCATCCGAACAATCCATATATCAACCACAACTTGCGCGAAGGCGATACTGTGGTGTTGGATGATTTCGAGCTGGCATTCAATATCATCGAGGTGCCGGGACACCTGAATGACCATATCGCTTATTACAATGACGAAATATTGTTTTGCGGGGATGTGTTGTTCGGCGCTGGCTGTGGCCGCAACAAGGAAGGAACGCTAGCGCAATTGCATCATTCCCTGGAGCGACTCAGTTTGTTACCGGGCGCGACTAGAGTCTATTGTGCCCATGAATACACAGTGGCCAACATCCGTTTCGCATTAGCTTGTGAGCCTAGTAACAGTGCATTGCAACAAAGAGCGCTAGCAGCGCAAAGTCTGCGTGAGCAAAATCTCCCCACACTGCCTTCCAGCATCGCATTGGAGCGCAATACCAATCCATTCCTGCGTTGTGACCAACCCGAGATCATCGATACACTCAAGCATAGAGGCCTGGCCGATGACTCACCCCTGGGGGTGTTCACCACCTTGCGTACATGGCGCAATCAATTTTGATAGAAACAGCGTTTTGAGATTGCAGTAAAAGACGTTCTAGTTTATCCTGCGCGCCCTTCGGAGAGGTGGATGAGTGGTTTAAGTCGCACGCCTGGAAAGCGTGTTTGGGATAATATCCCAACGGGGGTTCGAATCCCCCCTTCTCCGCCAAATCAATGAGTTATCTCAACTGCAAATAACATGAGATAACCCTAAAATACTAGTCACAACCGTTTCACTGTCCCCAAATTGTCCCCAAATGGCATTTTTTGAAATAGTTGCAGCAAAGAAAAAGACCACGATGCGGTCTTTTTTCATTTTGGGAAAAGTATTTTGACATCTATGTCTTAAAAGACCTCACAGGCCACAAAGACATCAAATCCTTGATGCGCTACCTTCACATTGATGAGGATGACATCAAAGACATGGCGTCAAAAAATGGCTGATATTCAGAATAGAAATCGGGATGATGGAGATAGTTGGATCATCAAGTTCCCCCAAAAAGCGTAATTAGGTAACCGATCACGGCTTAACAAAGAACCTCACTACCTCCACCATCGCCTGCGTATCAAGCTCGCAGTACTTCAGTAGATTGTGGATCTTCTGTTCACGCACGCCCTGCCCTGTCTCAGGATTGATAATATCCATATAAGCGAGCTGCGCCAGTGTGCCGTTCTGCACATCCTCCAATTGCAAGTAGTCGAGGTGCGGCGCAACAGTCGGCAGCACTGCCTTGATTGACCACGAACCTTTCATGGCGGGATCGTAATAGTGGTTCTGCAACCACGGGAGCAGATTCACCAAACGATCAAGGATATCGTTCAATTGGCCTTCAAGGTCTGGACAGAAGACGATGAGACCCTTGATGATCGTGCTTTCGAAACTTCCATAAACAATGATCGGCCCATCCTCCTCAGCTGCTGCAAGCAGACTTTCAGCAAAGGCGCGCATCGGAGCGTTTCCACTAGTCTCCAAAAACTCACAATGCCTCAGATCCTCCCCCCTGCGCTCCACATGGCATGACCACTGAAACGGCAACTGTTGGTGTGGCCGGGTTCCAGCCCATCGTGGAATCACAAAGTTGATTGTCTCGAAATCCAAATAGAAGCGCGGGTATGGCAGCTTGGCCAATTCGGATATAAGTTCTCCGGAGATAAATGGCTGATTAGTGCGCGTTACCTGCCAGACGACAATATGACGTTCATTGGTGAGCACACCATCAGGAATATCCCGCACATCTTCGATATCGGCTTCTTGCAAATCGGTGATGACTTTACGTCCGTTAGGCAGAATGGACACTGGATATTCCGGCAGTGCCTTTTCACAATGTGACTTGAACTGACAGTCCGGCTTGCATTGCGCCCCCATTCTCACGTCAGGCATCGGGTTGGCCAGGATTTCGCGATGCGATGCCAGCCATGCCGGCACTTCTGGCAACAGCTCCCTCACCTGCTCAGTGACATCTTTCTCGATGAACAGGTGGTCATAATTGCCATCCCCAGCATAAACAAAGCCCTTATCGACGTGGGCGATGCAAACCCGCTGAATTTTAACACCCGCACCTTCCACTACCCATAGCTGAACGGCACAGTCGACGAGATGATGGTCTTTGATGCTGCCGGACGACTTGACTTCAATCATGCGCCAACCCTCATCGATAGGCATCAGTATGTCACTGCGCACCAGCGCGCCGGCATAAGTAAAGGTGGCCTCGAATAATGTCGCTGTTGGATTGTCAGACATCAGGTACGCAGTCTCGACAACTGCCACATCAGGTTGGTCAATGTGTGGAATCAGTATCCCGCCCGGATATCTAAGTTGCGCCATGCCGCCCACCTCGATACCGTTGGAGATGGCGAGCTGTGAGGTGGAGGACGGTTTCGTTAATTCCTGCTGGTAGGTTTGCAGCCAAAGCCGCTTGGGACACCGAAGTCCAGAAAGGACACGGGATTTGGTGATGGGTCTTGTCATATCCAGATTATGGAGAAGTTGAGCGAGTTTAACCCTTTAAAAATTCATCTATCTTTTTGCTTAATCAGCGTTTCGCGGGAATTCTTTCTTGATACGATCTGCCAGCATTATAAATTCGCGGTCGTTTTCGCCGAGTTTGTGATAGCTACTCACAAGCTCATTAAATATTTCGAAGTGTTTTCTATCCATGCCTCTCACGTCGCTCAGATCGCAGGGGAAAGCGCGTCCGTTGTACAGGCTCAGCACGAAGCGGCGCAGCTTAGCTGCGGTGCCGTACTCACCCATAATAGCGCTGGTGTGGGTCACAAAAGGAGATACCCAAGGATTATCTATCAATGACTCAGCGAAGGCTTTTGCTGCCTCTTCCGCCGCTACCGTAGAGGGGTAGTCTCGCACTTCAAAAAACCCGTGCTGCAATCCGTTCTGAGAAACATGAATCGTGATAATTTCAGCGCTGCCGTCAGCTTTTTGCACTTGCATTGCGTGAATTTTTACGTCGTTTGATGCCATTTCGCTTCTCCTTTAGTTGTGATTGTGATAATTTCGTTGCTATTTCTTTTTATACAGTCAATCTCTTAAGCCTTATTTCTCCGCATCCCATCGAGCATTCATTTCGCCGACCAGAACAAGCATCCGCACCTCGCACACTGTCAGTGCTGTCAGTGCTTCACACAGCACAGGTTTATCGCTCCGAATTTAAGAATCTTTGAAGCATCGAACTCATCAGGTTGGTGAGCCTCGCGGGTGCTTGAAAGGGGTACTTAATCGTCTGTATGAAACATTGAGTAATAGATTGAAGTAACATCCCAGTGACCTCTGGTTATATCGTCATCGTCCTGACTAAACAGGTTACTGCTCGTCCCGCTGCCGAATTCAAACCAATCAATATCATGTTCGCTGTGGGCTCCACTTGTGTACGAAGCGCAGCTATCAATTGCACTGAATATTGCATCCGCCATCCATGCTAATAGTGAACCCACCAATCCTAGGAACAGCATCACTTGAATCCCTGCCTTTTCCCACCAGGGTTTAACTCGGATTGGCTTCATACGATATGGCTTGAATTTCTTCTTACGTTTAAACATTTCATTTCCTCCTAGTCTTTCCAAAAGTCTTTAAATCGATCCGACGACAGCTGCGTATAGCGAACCGTGTGCTGGATATTCTTGTGCCCCAAATAATGCTGGATAGCTCGCGTGTCCTGTCCAGCCTTTGCCAACTTGTAGCCACAGGCATGACGCAACATGTGCGGATGCACTGTGAACGGCAACCTGGCTTCCTTCCCTGCCCGACTCACGATCTTGCGGATTGCATCATCGGTCAGTGGTGCCTTGCGTTCACTGCTGAACACATATGGCAGCGTTGGATAATCTCGTTGTAGCCTGCGCAGTGCTCGTAACTCAGGACCGCGAACTGGATGGACACTGGGGTTACCCTGTTTCAACCGGTTCACATGTATCAGTCCTTGTTTGAGATCAACCTGCTCCCAACGCAAACTCACCAGTTCCGTGACACGCAGACCATGCCGATAGGCCAGCAGGATTAAGGTTTCATCCCGGTGACAGTGCCGCCCTACTCGTCCCGCCGCTTCCATCAACTGCTTGACCTCATCCTCAGTCAGATATTCGCGGCTGCGATAGTCTGCGTTCTTTAGACGCTGCGGAACTTTCCGGTTTAGGGTGTTTGGCACATTCCGAATTGGGAACTGCAAAACCGCATTGCTACGTGGTGCCATCTTCTCAACTCTCCGTTTAATAGGCCTTTTACGGAAAGATTTCATACCCCTTCCCGCCTCTGCCTAATATCACTCTACAGAGATTGCTTAAAAAACCTCGTTTTGATTTTCCTGTCTATTTAAGACACTCAAATTTTGAGTGCTCTGTCTTTTTATCCTATTAACCACCACTCCCTGTATTGGAAAGACAGAGAGAATCGCACATGCGGATTCCTAAATTCGAAAGCGAGGTTTTTTCGTCCACGCCAAGCATTTACACACTCCCGAAACCGATCAAACCAAGTGGTACCGGTCACCCGTCCTCATGGCTATTTTGCTGCTCACCTTCCTAATGGTGTGGTTCGTCCTCTCCGCCCGAGCCATACGGGAACTGGAGATCCAACCAACGCACCTGACATTACGCAGCGATAGCTGTGGCTTTTTAAAAATCAAAGGAATCACCACCACCCCCATCGAGCCGGGTAACTGGTGCTCGGTGGTCGTGCCTTTTCGGGGAAACGTGATCAGCGGAGGGGGTGTAATCAAGTTGGGTGATCGGCAGATCAGGGTCGCCGACGATCAAGTCATCGAAGTTGGGCCAATCGTCGATCAAACCTGGACAGCGGAGCAGACACGTTCGGCGATCTGGGCGGGAATCAGCACCTTGCTCGTGTTGGCGATCATGGTGTGGATGTGGATCGTCTGACCAGAAACACATCGGTATTCATGGACAAATTTACTGAACGGATACCTAACAAAATGCATCTCTAAAACATCCTATTAAAGACCACTCTCTGTCTTAAAAAGACAGAGAGAAACGAGCACTCGGATCCGAAATTCGAAAACGAGGTTTTTTCGTCGACTTAGGTAATGTGAGTGAACTGCCTCCAATAGGAACAGCTCCCTACTTTTATAAAATCGTTGAAAGGAACCTTACAAAATGCACATCCTAAAAACCCATACTCTTGCCACGCCACAATTCGGAACGTTCTTGGTGTACTGGACGAATAGTTCGATCCGCCTCGGCGGGTTACTCAAGGTGCGTATTGCTGCACAGATTGATGACGCTCATATAGCGGCCGAACTGGCAGCCATTCAGCACCTGCTGGAAGATAAGAAGGTCGCTGGACATGGCGTCATCGGCAATGCCAACACTCAGCTGATCGTCTCACTAGGTGCAATAAGAAAGCTCCAACGCAAGGAATCAGACAAGACTCACCTCATACCCTATGCCAATTTCCTGACCACGAGATTTGCTGGATGCAAGATCAGCGTAGAAAAAGACGCTCGTTGGTTTGAAGGATTTACGCCCGTATGCGAAGAAGAGCTTGTTGTAGAGGCACCTCGCCTAGAAACAGTCAGGGTAACTGGGCTAGGTGAAGTCTTTGTGACCCAGCACGTATTGGAACGGTTCGCTGACCGATTCCTGTCTGATACTGCAGAAGACAAGATCGCTCAGGTCGCATGGAAAAGACTGAGAAACGCGGCCTCCGACTCCTCACTACAAGAAGTCGTACGGCATGGTATTTGGTCCAAAACCAAATATGCGCGCCAAGGGAAACCGGAAGGCCGTTACTTCCTTAGCGCAAGACGGAACCTGGTGTTAGTCATCACAGAAGACCAGCGTAAGGGAAAACAATTGGTGACGACATATCCAGCCACAACCCAGTTTAAACCGCTACTCAAAGCAGCCTAAGGTGAACAATACATATGGCTCATGAACACAACAAGAATGATCTTCTAGCATTGCTGCATAAACCTCTTCTAACTGAAAAACAGCTAAAGCAACTCCTCGCCTCAGCTGTGAGGTCGAGACATATTCCGTGCATACCCAAGATTATTTTTCTGCAGAGTAAATATTTCGAGCATGGAGATAGAAAATGAACCAGCAGTTGGATTTACGTTATAGCCACTTTGATTGCTCTCGAATATTCAGAGATGTACGCAGCAAGCCATTGCCGGAGATCGAGCAGGAGCAGTGCTACTTTCTTGGCTATAGGATTGCTATCGCACATGGCTACCGCTATCACCACGCTCTGATTCTGGCGGATGGTCACGATTCTCTTATTAAGGGAGTAAAGGGAGAGTACAAAGCCATCCAAGAGCGATCATCGGAAAGCCTCAGTAACATCGCACTGGTGTTCATGCGCAATATGGCGATGCAGGATCATGAGATGAATATGACCATTGCGGATTCCAACATCCAAGCTGAAACCGAGAAGATTCTGAACAAAAGAGACGACAACCAATTCACCGTGTTAGGCCTTCAAGAGGATGTCGTCCGTTTAATGAGTACTAATGCCTCAGATGCGCTGAATGCAATCCAGCTTGCACGCAGCCAAAGTGACAAGCTGCTCGAGGTTTGCCAGGCACATCCTGTAACTAAGGAGTTTGACGTTCTATTTAAGTTGGCGGCACACAGAATTAAGTGTTTGATTGGCTCTACTCCAGCAGAAGATTTTCTCGTGCACTGATGTTTAGGTTTCGTATTTCATCTGACCAACGATTGAGACATAGCGTCAAAAATCGTCTGCGGGCAAATATATATAGGGTGTGTGGGACGCTAGTTTACGAATAAGTTCGACCTAGTCACAACGCTTATTGCTAGACCAACCAGACCGTTCAGGCAGTTATTGATTAACTGATGTTCACGAAGTTTTATTTGCCTACTCAACGAAGATAACGAATCGTTACGAAAATTCGAGGTTATTGATCTAGCCTGTGTATATTTACAACTCTTCCCCGTCAAACAGATTTACGTTGAAGAGTTCGAGTAATTTTTACTAACGCAATTAAGGGAAGTACATGAGGAAGATATTGGCAGGACTAGTTGGTGTGATGTTGTCGTTTGGGGCGCTTGCTGAAGAAGCGCAGATTAATGGTGTCGAGATTGAAGGCAAGAAGATTATGATCGACTTGATCAAGCCTCAAGGCGATAACAGAATCATGCACAGTAAGGATCTCCAAAATGGCATTTACGTTGCAGCTGTTGAATGGGCAACTGTTGATCCTGGTTTTAAGGGCGCTACCAAAATAATCCGTGAGAGACTTCAAGCAAAGGGTTTTAAGGTTGTTGATACGTTCGAAGGAGCTTCAGTCGGAATTCATTTTTGGCTGCTTGGTGATTTGAAGATGGTGGATGCTGATAAGTCTGCGCCAGCTGATGGCAAGGGAGTTGGCTTAGCAGTTGCAAGCTTTGTTGGTGGTGGTGTGGCGTCGTTGGGTGGCTTGTTTTCATCCAATAGCCAGTCGTCGTTATGCGGCTTTGCCATGTTAAAGCCTTCTGATGCTAGATTGAAAAAGACAACGTCCGACGATAAAGAGCCTCAATTTAACGATAACCTCATCTTTAAATACCAGCTAGAAAAGGAGAACAAAGCTACCTCGGATATTGTGCTTACGATGATGATAGATCAGTGGATCAATACCTATCTTGTTCTGGATACTGACTCGGTTGCAGCCTCCGCTATTGCTCCCGCCGAGTCACTCGCAGCAGCAAAATAATATTACAGCTGCCGCATCTCTAAGCCGCCTTCGGGCGGCTTTGTCATTTAAGCGAATTGGAGACATCAAGAAGTTGATGGCCATCCAAACAAACAGGTGCCAAAACCTTCAGCTTTCATACCAACGATGCCTAGCTTGCTTACTTAAATCTAAGGGCATTTAAGAGTGCTGCCAATTCCATCCGAAATGCTACCTTGAAACCCTTCAAGACGCCGGCTCGGTCTTCTGCGGGTGACAACCATATCAATATAGCCAGTAGCAGCAAAATGGGGCCCAATGAAAAAGCAACCACCACCTCAAATGCCATCCAAAATTCCCATCCATAGATGACCACTAAGATTGCAGTGATGGCCGCCAGTGTCAGTGAGGTCAATATGGTAATCCAAGACATCGTTATCCTTTCCTGACTTACGCTTGAGGTTCAGTAGGTCCTGCCTGCACTACCTGTTTTGGTTTGATAGCTTGCAGCAGTTGCTCTAAGGCAATCGTTACGACTTAATCTTCTGCTACACCGATCTGAGTAGTCATAGAGAAAACTATGAAGTTATTCGATGCATGGACCTTCATTCAAGTTGATTTGATTCAGTCCGCAACTTACTGGGTTTAGTATACCTAGATGCTCTAAAAAACCTAAAAAAATAATTCATCGCTGCAGTCTAAATGCCTTATTAAAATTCACTGCATGACTCCAATCAGGCGAACTATATGAAGAATTTTTCAACGCTGAATTTGTTGCGTGTCGCTTTTACATCCGCCCCCGCTCTGTCGAACTTTTAACAACCGAACCAACGGCTTGAAAATCAAGGTTGGCAGAGATACGCACAACAATCTGCACGCTACAGATTTTGAACTACAAAATTTCAAAAAAATAGATCTGCCTGCACTCGATGCGGTGAGCGAAAATGGTTAGCTAGGCGATGTTATCAACACGTTCGCGCAGCTCCTTGCCCGCCTTAAAGTGTGGCGTATATTTGGCCGATACCATGACCGATGCGCCTGACTTGGGATTACGCCCCTTACGTGGTGGACGGTAATTGATTCCAAAGCTACCGAATCCGCGCACCTCGATGCGCCCTCCTCTAGCCAATGCTTTCGACATCGAATCCATGATCACCCGCACGGCCATATCGACATCGATAGCTGTCAATTGAGGAAAGCGAGAGGAGATTTGTTGGATGAGTTCGGAACGGGTCATACCTGGCACTAGCTGCTGATTCTTCTGCAGCTATATTCATGGAGAGTTGAAGCTTCGATTATATATGAGGGGCCAATCAAACTAATCATCAGCAAGATTGGAACTAATTTAACAGAGCTAAGTCTAGGTTACAGTTGGCGCGAGCTGACTACACGAATCTCCTCCCTGAAACGTGTATCTTGACACCCCGTTAAGATGTTATGCCCTCGGTGCGATTGCACGGGGGCATTTTTTTATCTGATGCATGATGCTCAATATTTGCACAGCCCTTCCATCTAGCTTATCGCAAAGACAATTATCGGGATATCCACAATGACTCCACACATCCATGCACGGAATTTGTGGGGAAGTCAGAATGAACTCACCTTCAATTATGAAAGGCGGCTGCTCGGCCTTATGTATCGCTCCACATAAGGCCGAGGAGCAGTCAGGCAGGTTCTCGGCCATAGCAGCCGTTGGTGTTTTGCTGAACCTCTAGATGAATCGGGAAATTTGAATGACCGTTCCTGAGCGGAGAGCAGTCATGCAACTTTAGATCCGTCACCATTTACTTATAAACACTCTTTGAACATTGTTGCATTGTTCTCATTGCATTGTTAAGATAGCAATCAATTACTATCTTGGTCTCGCTTCGTGTCTTCTCAAAAAATCAAAATACTGTCGGTTGTGTTTGGGCTGCTAATTGTTTTCGCTTGGGTCGTCGTAACTCAAGGGCCGCTAGCTCCGGTCAAAATCACGGCCGAAAAAGTTCAAGTCGGCAATCTTGCAAATAGTGTGTTCGGCATCGGCACGGTGAAGGCTCAGCATAGTTACAACTTAGCGCCCACCATGACGAGTCGGGTGAAAAGCGTGCTAGTCGATCAAGGGGATAGTGTTGTTGAGGGGCAGGTGCTGGCCGAAATGGATCCTGTTGATCTGGATGAAAAGTTGGCGGGTAGCCAGCGCGTAGTCGAGAAAACTACCAATGTAATTCTAGCCGCAGAAGCGCAACTCAGTGAAGCACAAAGTCGCCTCAAAACTACCGCGGCAACTGCGACCAGGTATCAAAAGTTGAGCGAAAACGGTTACGTCAGTCAAGAGATGCTCGAAGCAAAGCTGCACGAGAAAAATGCAGCCACGTCGGCATTGGCGGCATCATCCGCGAATCTAGCCATCGCTCGCAATGAATATGCGCGAGCTCAAGCTGATACCCGTGGTTTTGGTAAGGCGCGCGCGCAAACACTCTTACTCAGCCCAATCAATGGCGTGGTCGCGGCAAGACTTGTAGAACCCGGAAGCACCCTTGTTGGCGGACAGCTTGCTTTTCAAGTATTTGAACCAAACAACCTTTGGGTGGAAACTCGCATTGCACAACAACAAGCGGGATTGGTTCGCGTAGGACAAGTGGCAGAAATCGTGTTGCGCTCACAGCCTCATGCCCCGCTTATGGGCAAGGTTGAGCGCATCGATATGGTGAGCGATGCGGTAACCGAAGAACGTATCGTCAATGTTTCGCTGAATAGCGCACAAGCCAGCATCGGCGAATATGCGGAAGTCACGCTCAAGCTGCCGGAATTGAATGGCACGCGCAGCATCCCCAGCGCCGCCCTTAAACGATTAGATAAACAGAATGGCGTATGGGTCTTGCAGGCTGGGAAGATAGCGTTCAAGCCCGTCAAAGTCGGCCTCACTACTATGGACGGCCGAACGCAAATACTGGATGGCCTAGGCGATGATGATGAGGTGATCGTGTATAGCCAGCAGGCATTGCGCGCTGGCCTCAAAGTCAAAGTTGTGTCCGAATTGGTGCAACGCTAAACCATGATCAATCTGGCGAGCCGCGACATTTTGCATGGCTGGGGAAAATTCGTTTTCACCGGCGTTGGTTTGGGTTTACTGATTGGAGTGACGCTGACCATGGCAGGTGTCTATCGTGGCATGGTGGATGACGCGCGCGTGTTGATCGAGAACGCAGGCGCCGATCTGTGGGTGGTGCAACAGGACACTTTAGGCCCGTATGCTGAACCTTCCAGTGTGCATGATGATGTGGCCAAAGATTTGCTTGGTATACCGGGCATACGGGAAACAGGCAATGTCACTTACCTGACTATGCAGATACGTCACAACAGCAAAGAGATACGCGTGATGCTGGTGGGATTTGAGATGGGTAAGCCGGGTGAGCCTGCTTATCTTGTCGCAGGTCGCCCCATCACCCGTTCGCACTACGAAGCACTGGCCGACATCAAAACGGGTCTTGTGCTAGGCGACACGGTCGCCATCCGCCGCCATGAATATACTGTTGTTGGCTTGACGCGCCGCATGGTCTCATCCGGTGGCGATCCGATGATTTTCATACCACTTCAGGACGCGCAGGAAGTGCAGTACCTCAAAGACAACGACGCTCTCGTGAATGAGCGTGCGCGCACGGCTGCCAACCCGGCATTCAATCGCCCGGGTGTTCCTGGATTGTTAGAGGCGATACAAGCCAGTCAGACCTCTAGTCGCTTCGTGAATGCCATATTGGTGCGCACCGTGCAGGGTAGCGAAGCGGCAGTATCTGAACAGATCGTGCATTGGAAACACCTGCAAGCCTACTCCAAAGACCAGATGGACGAGATTTTGGTAGCGCGTCTGATTGCTACTTCGTCCAAGCAGATATTCATGTTCCTCGTGATACTTGCCATCGTGAGCGCGGCCATCGTCGCTTTCATCATATTCACCATGACCATGAACAAGGTGCGAGAGATTGCAGTGCTCAAATTGATTGGAGCAACCAACAACACCATCAGCGGCATGATTCTGCAACAAGCTTTGGGCTTGGGTTTGATTGGATTTTTGGTGGGCAAACTATCGGCTACGCTGTGGGCCCCCCTGTTTCCAAAATATGTTTTGCTGCTGTCGGGCGATGCCGTCTTGGGATTCTTACTGGTGATGCTCATGTGCGCGCTTGCCAGCATTTTCGCAATTCGTGCTGCACTACGCATCGACCCTGCAACTGCGATTGGGGGCTGAGATGACCGAACCTGCCATTCACATTGAGAATTTGAAGAAGCGTTACGGCGAGGGTGATACCGCCGTGGATGCACTCAAAGGAGTAGACATGACCATCTGGCCAGGAGAGGTCGTGGGCTTGGTCGGCCCCAGTGGTTCGGGCAAGAGCACGCTACTCAAATGCTTGGGCGCGGTAATCGAACCCACCGATGGACGCATGACCTTGGGCGGGCAAACTATTTTTGACGAGGCATGGAAGATCGAAGATTTGCGCACTCTACGTCGCGACCGAATCGGCTTCATCTTCCAAGCGCCTTACCTGATTCCGTTCCTAGATGTTACCGACAACGTGGCTTTGCTGCCAATGTTAGCGGGCGTATCGAATAACGACTCGCGTATCCGCGCCCAAGAATTGTTGGCGGCACTGGATGTGGGTCACCGCTCCAAGGCGGCTGTTTCTCAACTATCAGGGGGCGAGCAACAGCGCGTTTCTATCGCGCGTGCACTGGCCAATCATCCGCCGGTCATCCTTGCCGATGAGCCGACTGCACCGCTGGATAGCGAACGCGCGCTCAACGTCGTGCGCATCCTTAATCAGATGGCGGAGCAATATCAAACTGCCATCATCGTCGTGACCCATGATGAAAAGATCATCCCCACATTCAAGCGCATTTATCACATTCGTGATGGGCGAACTTATGAAGAAGCGGGCGAAGGTAGAAACGTTTAACGATTTATTCGAAGGAGAGAAGTCATGAATCATGAAGTAGTAAAAAAGCGCATGAGTTCAGAAGAGCGCCAAGGCGAGATCATCCGCGTGGCGGTGGAGCTGGCGGCCGACAAGGGTGTGGACAGCGTCACCACACAAGATATGGCAGATGCCATGAACCTCACACAAGGCGCAATTTTTCGACACTTCGCGACCAAGGACGACATCTGGTTCGCCGTCATCGTATGGGTGCGCGAACGACTAATGAAGGTGCTGGACAAAGCGGCAGCAGATGCCTCCGATCCGTTGAACGCGGTCGAGCGCATGTTCTTCGCACACATCGCATTTATCAGCAAACATCCGGCTATTCCCCGCTTGCTGTTCACCGAGCTGTTGCACAAAAAGAACGGTAAGTTGCGCCAACTCATTGAGGGAATCATCTCGGGATACGAGGCTAAGGTCGCAGCTTTGCTTGATGCCGCTAAGGCGCAATTGTTGGTTCCGAACAATCTTGATAGCCAAAGCGCAGCAGTGCTCTACATCGGCATGATTCAGGGCTTGGTCATGCAGTCATCGATATTTGGAGGCAAGCACGCCCTCCAGCAGCAGGCAGTAAAAACATTCCCAATCTTCTTGCACGGCGTCAAAACACGTAATTAATTATTTTACCCACACACGGAGTCACCATGAAGAAGCAGTCAATCTTAGCCGCATCC
The DNA here is from genome assembly GCA_027448945.1 of Gallionellaceae bacterium. Classification (GTDB taxonomy): domain Bacteria; phylum Pseudomonadota; class Gammaproteobacteria; order Burkholderiales; family Gallionellaceae; genus Gallionella. Next base: position 68,567 of record DAIDMQ010000028.1, on the reverse strand, counting down.
ATTATCACCTTCGCACTGTCCGTAAATTATGCACAAGCCGCGGAGCCGCTAGAGTTACAGAAAGTGATGAAAGAGTTGGGCAAGAATATGCAGGTCATCACCGACGGTATCTCACGCGAAGATTGGGAGTTGGTGGCCAATACCGCGCCACTGATTGCGGCACATCCCCAACCGCCCGTTTCTGAAAAGATGCGCATCATGAAGTTCATGGGGGGCGAGATGTCCAAGTTCAAAGCACTCGATGGTGAGACGCATGAGGCTGCACACGGACTTGAGCATGTCGCACATGAGAAGGACGGGCATAAAGTCATCGATGCGTTCCAGAGAGTGCAAACCACCTGTTTGAATTGCCACCAGACCTTCCGCGATAAGTTCGTTGAACATTTTTACGGCACCGCAAGCAAGTAAATCGGCTATTGGTGTGCCATCACACAAGGAGAAAATATCATGAAGAGCTGTAAATTAAGTTGGATTTTGGTTGCCGTGCTGTCCGTTATCGTTGCCGCATTAGGGTACAAATTCACGGTAGGCAATGTGCAGCCATCAGACGATGGTCGTCAGGCGGTTATGTTGAGTAAAGATGAACGCAATGCCTTGTTGTTGGAGATGCGCGTGTGGTTGCAAAGCTCGCAAGGCATATTAGCAGCGGCTTCCGCGAAAGATTTTGATGCGGTCATTAACTCAGCCAGAGCATCTGGAATGGGGGCTGAGGCAGATACACCTGGTTCATTGTTCAGGAAGCTCCCCGTTGAAATGAAAGCGCTCGGTTTTGATACCCGAGGAAAATTTGATGACATCGCAGTTGAAGCGGCTAAATCAAAAGACAGCAATCATGTAGTCACCAAACTGAGTGTTGCCATGAATAACTGCATCGCATGCCATGAGATGTATCGCTTCGTTGAAGAAGCCAAATAAACCAAGTCGAACTGTTCGGGTTCGGTATCCACTTGAGAGAACGGTGACATAAGCATGAGCACAATCAAACAACGCCGAGGCTGGCTGATAAGTTCACTCTCGATAGTAGCAATCCTATTTGGTGTTATGACAGTCAAGGAAGGTGGGTCAGTGTTGCTGGGAAATGAGGAGGCGGTTGCCGCAGCCGGAAACTACGTGCCATTCGTACTCTGGTTCAATTTCTTGTCGGGCTTTGCCTACATTGCAACTGGCGTTGGATTATGGCTACAAAAAAGTTGGGCAGTTTGGCTAGCTGTGGCAATTTCCGCCACAACTACACTCATATTCGCTGCATTTGGGATGTACATTAATTCCGGTGGCGCTTATGAGCAACGTACAATTCTTGCGATGAGTATGCGTACTGTGGTGTGGTTTGTGATAGCGGGCGCGACGACTCGTCTTTTGTCGCGCAAACGTATTTGAAGTGTTTGAAAGTGTGAGTTGCTTCAGGTCACTTGTCAGTCCGTGGAAGTCAAAGCTGAGGATTGAAAATTTATCATCGTAAAAAGGCGGTAATGACCGGACTTCATTTCATGTGTACATCAAATCTGGGTAACTGAAAATACGGCCGGATCATTACCATGGTCTAGTAAAATGCAACGCACACGTTCCTGCCAAAGTTGCCGGAACTCAGTCGTCTCAGTTTGACTTGCCGTGTTGGACAAACAACTCGCAAGTAACCCAGTCAGACGCGGAGATGCCGGAACGCGTTGTAGATTGAAGGCGACCTCAACAGCCTGATTGGTATCAAGCCGGGTGTAGCGGATTTCTCCTTGCATATCCACAGCAAAAAACAATCGCTCGCGCCTGTCGAAACGACCACCAATCCCCTTGAAGCCACTGTCGGACATAGCACCAGTCAGCATGCTGACAACATTCGCAATCACCCCCGTGACCCCGCTCGCGCTGTCCCTTCTTAACTCCACTCGTATATCGCCACGCACAGGCGTCGAATCGGGATAGAGCGCTGACAAGGCTTTATAGGTTGCCCAATAGGCCGAGGCGACCGTCGGGCAGGAGTGGCCTGCCAGTCCCACTGCATCAAAATATCCATACTGCAGAATGCCCTGCTCTGTTGCGCCAAGGAGTTCTGCCAACGGATCGTACAAACTAATCTTGGGTACTTCATCAAAGAAACTAGGATATTTCACGCAAGAACTCTTTTCATTGGCGTGGTGGTCGTATTGCAATAACAACAACAGCAACCAGCACTATAAGAATACACAACTCTATTAACATCAAAATTCTCCTTCAGACGTAGCATGCTTCCATACTCTCTAACTATCCAGTTTGTGTCTTAATCACTCACAGTCAGGTACTACTGTGTCGCCATGAAAATCCTAAAGCAGGTAGGGTTAACTATCAAATGACCTTATCCGGTGCCATGAATGCTCTTTCATGATGACTTCATATTGCTGCCAATTATCAAACTCCAGCAATGTCGACGTTTGTATCGCACCCGCTCCATCACCATCGACAATCCTGTATATCACCTCAGCATCAGACCCTTCACTTATCAACTCGATGACTTTACGTACCGACAAATCACTACCTAACTTACCATTGCTGTAATACAGACCGGCTGTGACTTGTTCAGGCTGCAGGGATAGTTGCCAGGCATGCTTGACGGCCAACTGGTAAATTTTGCTCAGGTCTGCTTCGTTTACATCCACGTAAGTTCCGAGCTCTCTGAGGGCATATTCAAAATCGTTGTGCATCAACTGGCTTGTTGCGACCCTGTTATGCACGTCGGATTTAACGACCTGCAGCTTGAAACTGGCCGGATAGCGACGCCAAGGGAAAGCGTAATTCACTGTAATGGCAGCAAGCAGCATAATGAGCACGTTAACCAATACCGGTGTCAGCACGAACTGATAGCCCAGCGCATGTACTTGCGCGCCGCCGATGACTGCCGTAATCGCAGTCGCTCCCCCAGGAGGATGTGTGCAACGCAAATAATGCATTGCGATTATTGCTAGTGCCACGGCTAGCGGGGCAGCAATCAGCGGATTCGCGATACCCTGCGCGCAGGTCACCCCGATCAACGCAGAGAATAAATGGCCTCCCAGCAACGCCCAGGGTTGGGATAAAGCGCCATGTGGCACGGCGAACAGCAATACCGCCGATGCCCCCATCGAAGCCACCAGCAGTGCAGCGCCCTGCACGCCGAGATAATGGTGGCTGATCCACATGGTCAATAAAATACCGATGAATCCACCGATGCCAGAGATGAGCTTTTCAGCGTGACCGGTGGCATTGGAAGACACGCCCCAGAATCCTGCAATTTTCCTGACAATTTCCATCTTAGATGCTATTACAGAATGAATAAGTTACAGTTTTTTTCATGACTTCACCTCTTGATGCAATCGGTGTTTACGCTCCAACTCCACCAAGTGCGCCAAAAATTCAGAGCGGTGACGAACGTGAAAAATATACCGCGGTACTTCTTTCTCGGTGGACTGCTCCATGAAAGGCTCGCCACAAAAGCTCAGCAAAGCCTCGCTTCCCCTCATCGTGAGGGGACATATTGATTATTAAGTTGTGCGGCTAGGCTGGTGTACTGCAAACACAGATTGTTACTCTTGTGAGGCCGCCACCTGCATGGGGCGGGTCTCATGCTTGCCTATACTCCATAAGTCCCACATCAATATTACAAAGCCAGCGGCGAACATCGTGCCGAATACCTCGCGCCACCACATGCCCTGCATGAACCAAGGATGTGCTTGAGCGGCGAAGTAGCCCATCCAAGTCGATCCCCCGATAGCACGTTCGATCTGCGATTGTTCATAGCCTGAGATGAGTAGCGCCACAGTCATGCCGACCATACCCATGTTCAGCAAGCCTAATGCCCACTTCCATTTCCAGCCATTACCCGGTAGGTCGCCCGCCATCCAAACCTTGCCGCGCCATTGCTGCATCGCAAGATAGAAGACAGCGATGATGATCGTGGCATAAGCGCCGAAGAAGGCTAGATGACCATGCGAAGCCGACCATTGGGTGCCGTGGGTATACAGATTGATCTGCGGTAGGGTATGCATGAAGCCCCACACACCGGCACCGAAGAAGTTGCCGAAGGCATGTGCTATCAACCAGGCCATAGCGGGGTGGTTGGAATTCTTGATGTGCTTGGCACCCGCATCGAACACTGCGTGCACCACCATCGCCACTAGTGGGATGGGCTCAAGCGCCGAGAATAGTCCGCCGATGGTGAACCAGTATTCCGGTGTCCCTATCCAGAAGTAGTGATGACCCAGACCTAGGATGCCAGAGCCAAACATCAGTGCGACCTCGATATACAACCAAGTCTCAACGATCTTGCGACGTACCCCCAATACCTTCATCAAACCGTAGGCCATGATGCAGGCAACCAATACTTCCCAAGTCGCTTCCACCCAAAGATGGATCACCCACCACCACCAGTATTGATCGATAGATATGTTGGTGGTGTAGAACATGCCTGCGAAATAGATGCCGAACAAAGCCAGCAGGTCTAGCACCAATACGCCTGCGATGCCGGTGTACTTGCCTTTGGAGAAAGTCGCAGCGACGTTGTAGAAGAACACCAGTACGCTGACCACGATGCCGATGTCAGCCCAGCGCGGTGCTTCAATATATTCGCGTCCTTCGTTGATGAGCCAGATAGATGACTGTTCACCAGGACCGATCTGCACGAATAGATAGACCAGTACCACTACGGTCACTGCAGCAGTCAGCACGTAAAAGATCAAATTGCCGAGCTTGAGGCCGACCACCTCGTGTTGAGATTCTTCTTCTAGCATCCAATAGACCGAGCCTATGAAGCCATAGAGCATCCATACAATCATCGCATTGACATGCACCATGCGGTTCACGCTGAAGTCGAGCACGCCATAAAATAGATCAGGTTTCAGATACTGCAGACCAGCTACCATGCCGAACAATATCTGTGCGCCGAACAAGATCATCGCGACGAAGAAATATTTCACCGCCAGCTTTTGGCCGCCATTCAAGTTGGCGCCATCCAACCTTCCAATTGTCGTCGCCATGATTAATTCTCCTGTTCGATGGGTTTGAAGTTATAGGGGAAGCCATTGGTATCTATGCTGGACATCCACTTCAGGAATGCGACTACGGCATGTGCCTCATCATCCGTCACGGCAAGTTTTGGCATGCGACGACCGATGCTGTTGTGCAATTTATTGGAGGGGTCTTTGATGAAATCGACCATTAGTTCTTCACGCACCTCTTTCGATCCCCAATACTGATCTAGCCATGCTTTGGTTAAGTCTGGCGCGTAGTAAGCACCGTTCCCTAACAAGGTGTGGCACCCCATGCAGTTCTTCGCCTGTACTGTCAGTTTTCCGTGCGCCACTAGTGCCTCAGCTTCGGCTTCTGATAACTCCTTGCCGAACAATGGCTCTTTCACGCCGATGACGGGTGCCTGAACATTGCGCGTCTCGTCGAAGACGTAATCGATGCGGTAATTAATGACTGAATAAGCCGGTACGCGCTTAGAGCCTGCCGAGATCTGCGGCAATGTGTCCACCGTCAGGATCATCAATACGATTAATGAAACACCTGTCACCCATATGGCTGTCTTGCGCCAGAATGACTCGGATGCCCACCACTGATTTGTCGCCATGGTTTTCTCCCTAGTTTTACGTTAAAGATTTTTGCTTGGTAATAGCTCGGTATTTTCTTGTTCTTCTGCATGCGTACCTACACACAGATGCCAGATTGCATGGGGTGCTAGTAAATATCCCACCAGCATGAGTACGACGATGACTGGCCATAAGGGGTGCTTCAATAGATTGGCTGCGTCAGCTAGAAAAAGGGTGGCGACGAATAGCCCGATATAGGAAAGATAGGCCACTGGCATGAGACGGGGATCGTGCTTGAGACGTGAATAAGCGAAAAGCAGCGCGTATAAGGCGCCCAGCATGATTACCATTGCTGCAGAGAAGAATATGGTGAAGAAATTAGCGAGACTGGCTGGTTCTATCATGGCTGTTTAGCTTTCCTTGTAATAGTTCATGACATCTCTTACGGCAGACAATAAATGATTCATTGCCGGAGAATATATACTCATAATATGTAACATTCAACAATAATGAATGTATTATGGAAGCCTAATTCGTAGATGCAAAAGTGTGTGTCATTCGCATTACACCGAGGCACTTTTTATCTAAATGCAATTGACAGATTTATTTCAAGGAATGACTGAATGCAACTCAATCTCTCTACTGACATCGCCCTGCGCACCTTGATCTATTTAGGAAAGAAGAATGAAGCGGTGACCATCTCCGAAGTCTCGGAGGCTTTTGATATTTCAAAGACGCATCTGATGAAAGTCGTGATGGCCTTGGTGGCAGCGAACTTGATCATCAGCGAACGCGGTCGCAATGGCGGCATACGGCTTGCACTCGACGCGAAAGACATCTCGGTGGGAGCTGTAGTGCGTTTGATGGAAAACAATCTGGCGTTGGTCGTGTGCATGAAAGAAGGTGCGACGAATGACGTGTGCCCACTGATGCCGAAATGCAGACTCAGGAAACTTTTCTTCAATGCACAGAGTGCCTTCTTGGCAACGCTGGATGGCAGCACCCTAGCCGACATAATGTGAAATCAACGTCGGATCAACAAAACACACAACTAAGGAGATACAAATGTCACACGACTGCTCAACCACAATAAACCCAGACATGCGCTACCCATTCGACGCACGTGGCGTGGCAAAACGCTTCCGCCATGCGGCCATTTTCGGCGCGCTGGATTCATTACATGCCGGTGAGACGATGTCCTTCGTCAACGACCACGATCCGCTGCCACTGTTAGCACAATTGCAGCAACGCTATGGTGCGGGCATCGTGATCAACTATGTCGCTCGTGAGCCGGGCAATATCGCCATCGATTTCACCCGCACATAAGACGTGTTTCGCGACATCACGAAATTACCTGATGTCGCCATGATTACCCTATGAAAAGAAGCACTGCTCTGCAACCCCTTTCGCGAGAGCATCACGCCGCGCTCAAACTGGCAAAGGCGTGCGAACTAGATGCGATTGCACGTGATGAGGCAACCCTAGCTCGGGCTTGTCTTCATGCTCTGCAAGCTTATGCAGACGAATTGGCGGCGCACTTCTTATGCGAGGAGCAAACGCTGTTGCCGTTGCTGACAGGTACGCCCGAGCAGTCGTTGGCAGAACGCACTGTATCCGAGCATAGGCAGTTGCATGCCTTATTGGAAGGGCTGCGATACAACGATGCGGACGCACTGCAGCGTTTCGGTATATGTCTGGCTGCGCATGTGCGCTTCGAAGAACGCGTGCTGTTTCCCGCACTAGAAATCAAATTGGACGAACAGAGCAAGGCTGAACAAAGACATGAATAGATACGCATCACATCCAGTATGGTTGGTTGGTTTTCGACCTTTCTTTATCTTGGCTATGCTGGCCGGAATGATGTTGCCGGCGTTGTGGGTGACTATCTATTCAGGTGTAGTTGAGGCACCTGCACATAGCTTTAGCGCGATGCAATGGCATGCCCACGAGATGTTCTTCGGCTTTGGCTGGGCGGTGCTGGGAGGCTTCCTGCTGACCGCCACTAAAAACTGGGTTCAGGTGCGCGGACATCATGGATCGATATTGATGTTCTTTACTGCAACTTGGTTGTTCGAGCGGGTCGGTATGTGGTTCGAGGGCATATGGCCGGAAGCGCTCTTTGATATTTCGAACAATTTATTCCTTGGAAGTATCGTGGCCGCGTTGTTGTGGACACTGATACGCAACCGCAGGACTGATACATATCGCGACAACTTTCTATTCCTGCTCATCCTTCCCTTGTTTTTACTAACCAAAAACCTGATGCTCAGTGTCGATTATGCGCAGATAGGCAGCAGCATGGCGGTCGGGCTTTTTCGCGTGGCCATACTAGTGATGCTGGAACGTACCCTCTCGGCCTTCATGAAGGCGGCGTTTCAGGTTGAGTTGTTGAAAAATGCCAAGTTGAACATGTCGATCAAACTGTTGGCGTTGTCGATGGTCTTTGTCAGCCTGTTGCCCGTGCAGTTGGCCGCAGCGGGGTCACTGTTGCTGGCTGTCCTCTTGGCAGTTCGACTGGCATATTGGCAGCTACGGCTAGCACTGCGGCGGCTGGATATAGCCATCATGTACTTGGGCTACATAGCCGTTGTCACTCAATTACTGATAGAAAGCTTTAGATTGACCGGCCATTTTTCAGTATCAGCCTCATGGTCTATCCACGTCTTCACGCTAGGGGCTATGGGCTTGATCATCCCTGCCATGCTGATCCGGATTGGCAAAGGCCACACTGGAAGAAAAGTAAATTTCGACAGCTTGGATAAGTCCGCACTTTATTTGATGATGCTGGCCTTCGTATTCCGCATCTGCGCACCACTGATTGGTCCGGCTGGCTATACGCTTTGGATTGCGCTCGGAGCCGCATGCTGGTGTGCTTGCTTCGCATTAATGGCGGGGCGCTATATTCCGATGCTGATGCGACCGCGCGTGGATGGGAAAGAGCATTAAGGAATTCATACTCAAATCCGACAATTAAAGACCGCGCCGCAATTCGACTACCACTTAAGTGACGACGGTATCAGGTGGGTTACAAGAGACTGTCGAACATCATCGAATCATGGTTTTGAACGACTGCTGTTGAGCGTGAAGCGGACATCCCCTCAGCCTGCACGGACAATCATTTCAGCAAACTGCCTATGTCTCTTATGGCCGAGAACTTGACCGTCGCTTCCTCGGCCTTAACGGACGGTGGCATCTAGATGAACTAACGGCAGGTATGGGCCGGTCAGCGGTCATAGGTGCAGCTAGCTCGCCAACGAAGTGTCAGGAGACATTCCATAAGTTCAGTCACCGCGTACGCTAAAGGGTTTATCTAGCTTTCGGCAATGGTAGTTTTGTAGCTAGAGCCATGCTCAATTGACAAATACCTTAAACATTGCGACACTGCAATCATGATTCGTTCATTCCGAAAATTCATCGCTGTATTCATGCTGTTGTGGTTGCCGCTCTCTAGCGGTAGCGCACTGGCGGCTTCGCTTGCGATGCAGTTGCAACAGGGCGAATGTCATGAGTCGGCTGAGATGATGACCACGTCGCACGACGACATGATGGATCACGACATGATGCAGCATGACCACGAAGCGATGCAGGCGAGTGATGAAGGTGATTCGGGTTGCATGTCTTGCGGCGTTTGCCATCTGGCTTGCACGGCCTATCTCGATACCCTAGTGGTCGCCATGCAAATGGCTGCCCCCGCTTCCCAAGCTGTTAGTTCTATCCCCGAGACTTTTGTCTCTCATCTTTCCGCTCCACTCGATCCACCACCCCTCGCCCGCGTCTAACGCAGGACGAGTCCGTCTGTAATTCCTAAACGTTTCTCGTCCTGTCCGTTCGGCAGTCGTTTTCGTCTGTCTGCTTGTATCGCAAAGCAACTGGATATGGATCATGAAAAACTATTTAAGACTGATGACCTTGGTGTGCGGTGTGTGGCTATCCAGCAGCCATGCAGCAGAGGTGTTGCCTCTGCAAAACAGCACCGCCCTCACCCAGACCACCGTGAAGATGGTCGGCACGACTTCGCTCGGTAGTAACGTTGAAGGCTTGCTCCGCTACGCGCGCGAACATAACCCCAACCTTGCCGCAGCACGCTTTGATGTCGAAGCTGCCACCCAACGTGCCGAGCCTTCCGCCGCCTTAGCCGACCCCGTCTTGCGGATCGAACCGATGGATGTCACACGAGGCGGTGGCACACGTTATCTCGTGATGCAGAGCGTGCCTTGGATAGGCAAACGTGGACTTCAACGCGAGGTATCCGAAGCCAAGATAGCCCAAGCCGATGGGCAGGTGGCCGCGACTTGGACGGAACTGGCGAGCCGCATCAAACAGACTTACGCGATGTATCACTACACCGCCGCGAGCAAACGCCTGACACAGCAGACACTGGACTTGCTGGACAACATGGAACAGATCGTCCAGACCCGTTATGCCAATGGCCTAGCGACCCAGCAGGATGTGATTCAAGTACAAGTGGAAAAGACCCTGTTACGCGGCGAGCTCATCGCCTTGCAGAACGAACATCACCACAGCCATGCACGGCTCAACGCGTTGCTGTCACGCCCGACAAGTGCACCTCTCGCCGAGCCAGAACAACTTCGCAACATGCCATCGCCCGCATCCCTCGATGAAGAGGCATTGCTGGAACAACTGCTCGCGCGTAACCCACAACTGCGCATCGCCGAAGCGGATATCCAAACAGCGGAAAAGAGTCGTGAGCTGAGTTACGCCAAACGCTATCCAGACTTCACCCTAGGCGTGGCACCTACCCAGAGCGGCAACACGATCAAACAATGGGACTTGATGTTGGAGTTGAACATCCCCTTGCAGCAGTCAGCGCGTCGGTCGCAGGAAGGTGAGACCGAAGCCATGCTGTCCGCATCGACCGCACGCAAACAGGCACTACTCGACCAGATGCGATCAGAACTCTCCGAGGCGCTCTCAGCATTGGAGTCGGCACGCCGCACTGAATCACTCATTGCCACTCGTCTGCTTCCCCAAGCCGAGTTGACCTATCAGTCGGCATTGGCCGGATACGAAACGGGCAAAGTGTCCTTCGGCATGCTCATTGAAGCGCAGAAACAGATCCTCAAGGCCAAACAGCAACACCTGCAAGCGCAGACCGACATGCAATTGCGTCTGGCCGACATCGAGAAGTCCCTAGGAGAAGAATGATGAACACCTCAACCAAACAAATCGCCGTCGCTCTGTTGTTGCTAGCTGTCGCCGTCAGCGCCTACTGGTTAGGCACACAACGTAGGATCGAGGATCAAGGATTGAGGATTGAGGCTAAATCCGAAAACAAGATCCTTTACTACCGCAACCCGATGGGTCTGCCGGACACTTCGCCCGTGCCCAAGAAAGATTCGATGGGGATGGACTATGTAGCGGTGTATGCGGGCGATGAGCAGGCCACTTCTTCCATCAACATCAGCATCGACAAGGTGCAAAAGTTGGGCGTGAAGAGCGAAGCAGCAACCTTGCGTGAACTGAACAACAGCTTACGTGTGACTGGACGCATCGAGATCGACGAGCGACGCACCTACACCATCGCGCCGAAGTTCGAAGGCTGGGTGGAGCGTCTGCATGTGAACACCACGGGACAACTCGTCGCAAAAGGACAAGCGCTGTTCGACGTGTACAGCCCAGAACTGGTGTCGGCACAACGCGAACAAACTCTCGCTGCGCAAGGTTTGGCAGCCATGAAAGATGCGGATGATGAAGCGAAACAAAGCATGCAACGCTTAGCAGAAGCCAGCGCCACACGATTGAAGAATTGGGACGTCAGCGATGCCAAGCTGAATGGCAATCGCATCACCTACCACGCCAAGGAAGCGGGCATCGTGCTGGAGAAGAAAGCCGTGCAAGGTATGCGCTTCATGCCGGGTGAGGTGTTGTATCAGATCGCCGATCTCACTTCCGTATGGGTCGTTGCCGAAGTGCCGGAACAGGACATCGGGCAACTCCAACTTGGTAGCGCAGCGCAGATCAAAGTCGATCCCTACCCAGAGCGCACGTTCGACGGCAAGGTCGACTTCATCTACCCGACCTTGAACAGCGCGACACGCACGGTGCAAGTGCGCATGCAGGTAGCTAATCCAAAGGCACTGCTCAAACCCGCCATGTTCGCCAATGCCACCATTGCCGTGGGTAAAAGCAGCAAGGTGCTGACTGTACCGAACTCGGCGGTGATCGACAGCGGCACAAGGCAAGTCGTATTGGTGCGTTTATCTGAGGGACGTTTTGAGCCGCGTAGCGTCAGCCTTGGGGGGCGTAGCAATGACTACGTCGAAGTGTTGAGCGGCGTTGCGAAAGGCGAGCAGGTTGTCACCTCGGCCAACTTCTTGATCGATTCGGAGAGTAATCTCAAAGCTGCATTGAGTGGCATGAGTGACGCGCCCGCCAAACCACAACCTACGCAAAAGACCGTCGGTCATCAGGCACACGGCACGCTAGAAGAATTCAATGCAGACGGCTCGGTGAGCATCACCCACGAGCCCATTCCATCGCTCAAATGGCCAGGCATGACGATGGACTTCGCGTTGGCTAATCCTTCGCTAGTGGCGAACGTCAAAGCAGGCAGCACTATCGATTTCGAGATCGTCGAACGTGGCGAAGGAGAATGGGTCATCACCAATCTGAAAGCGACTACTCAGGAGGCCATCCATGCTCAACACAATCATTGATTGGTCAGCACGCAACCGCTTTCTGGTGTTGCTCGCTACCTTATTCATCACACTGGCGGGTATCTATGCGCTGGTTAAGACACCGCTGGATGCTTTGCCCGACCTATCGGACGTGCAAGTCATCGTCTATACGGAATACTCAGGGCAGGCACCACAGGTCGTGGAAGACCAAGTCACCTATCCACTCACCACGGCGATGCTGTCCGTACCGAAATCCAAGGTGGTGCGTGGATTCTCCTTCTTCGGCGCATCCTTCGTGTATGTGATCTTTGAAGACGGTACGGATATTTATTGGGCGCGTTCGCGTGTTCTGGAATATCTGAACAGCATCGCGGGACGCTTGCCAAAAAATGTCGCACCACAATTAGGCCCCGATGCCACAGGCGTGGGCTGGGTGTATCAATACGCCGTCTTGAGCGAAAAACACAACCTCGCGCAACTGCGCACCATGCAGGACTGGTATCTGCGCTATCAACTGACCAAGGCGCACGGTGTGGCAGAAGTCGCCTCCATTGGCGGCTTCGTTCAGCAATATCAGGTAACGGTTGACCCTATCAAACTACGCGCTTATGGCATCCCGTTAAACAAAGTCACACAGGTAATTCGTGACTCGAACCGTGATGTAGGTGGACGCGTGGTGGAGATGGCAGAGACCGAGTACATGGTGCGCGGTAAAGGTTATCTGCATGGCATCAGCGACATCGAAAATCTGGTGGTGAAAGCCGAACGCGGCACACCCGTTTTGTTGCGCGACATCGCCCGTGTCGAGCTGGGGCCGGATGAGCGGCGCGGCATCGCCGAACTCAACGGCGAAGGCGAGGTAGTGTCCGGTATCGCCATGGCGCGCTACGGTCAGAACGCGCTGGAGGTCATTCAGAACATCAAAGACAAGATCGCCGAAATTACGCCTGGGTTACCTGAAGGGGTGAGCATCCAAGCGGTGTATGACCGTTCCGAGCTGATCCAGCGCGCAATTGAAACACTCAAACACACCTTGCTCGAAGAAGGTGTGATCGTTGCAGTCGTGTGCATGGTGTTTCTGATGCACGCCCGCAGTGCACTGGTGGCTATCTTGATGTTGCCCGTGGGCATACTCATTGCCTTCATCGCCATGCGCGCTCTGGGCATGAACTCCAACATCATGAGTTTGAGCGGCATTGCGATTGCCATCGGGGCGATGGTGGATGCGGCGATTGTGATGATAGAGAATGCGCATAAACATATCGAACGACTGAAGGAAAATGAATCACGCTTCGATGCGATGCTGACCGCCTGCAAAGAAGTCGGCCCCTCGCTCTTCTTCTCGTTGCTCATCATCACCGTGTCGTTCCTGCCAGTATTCACGCTGGAGGCGCAGGAAGGTCGCTTGTTCGCGCCGCTGGCTTTCACGAAGACCTTCGCCATGGCTGGCGCAGCTTTGCTTTCTGTGACGCTGGTTCCCGTGCTGATGCTGCTATTCATCAAAGGGAAAATCATGCCAGAAGCGCAGAACCCAGTGAATCGTTGGCTGATTGCAGCCTATCGTCCTCTCATCACCCTAGTGTTGCGCCACAAGACACCCACACTGGTAGTGACCGTGTTGGTGATGTTGCTCTCGCTGTATCCCGCGATGAAACTAGGCAGCGAATTCATGCCAACGCTGAACGAGGGCACGCTGTTCTATATGCCCGCTTCACTGCCTGGCATGTCGGTGACCAAAGCAGCGGAGCTGTTGCAGACGCAGAACAAGATCATCAATAGCTTCCCCGAGGTTGCGTCGGTGTACGGCAAAGCCGGACGCGCGCAGACCGCGACCGACCCGGCACCGCTGGAGATGTTTGAGACGGTGATCAACCTCAAACCGCAGGAAGAATGGCGCGACGGCATGGACACCGACAAGCTGATCGCCGAGATGGACAAAGCCTTGCAGTTCCCCGGCGTGGCCAACTCGTGGACCATGCCGATCAAGGCGCGCATCGACATGCTCTCTACCGGCATCCGCACGCCCATCGGCATCAAGGTGTATGGCAAAAATCTGGACGAGATGGAGCGCCTCGCCAAACAGATCGAAGCAGTGGTGAAAAAAGTGCCTGGCACTTCCAGTGCCTACGCCGAACGCATCACGGGCGGCTTTTATCTCAACATCGAGCCGGACAGATTAGCGTTAGCGCGCTACGGACTCACTATCGGTGAGGTGCAGGAAGTGATCGCCACTGCACTGGGGGGGGAGAACGTGACCACCACCGTGGAAGGGCTGGAACGCTTCGGTGTGAACGTACGTTATCCGCGTGATCTGCGCAGCACACCGGAACAGATCGCGCGCGAGGTGCTGGTGCCCACCATAGACGGCGCGATGCTCCCACTCGGCCAGCTCGCCAAGGTGAGCCTGAGCAAAGGCGCGCCGTCTATCCGCACCGAGAACGCCCTGCTCTCTGCCTACATCTATGTCGATATTCGTGAACGCGATATCGGCTCTTATGTGGACGAAGCGCGTAAGGCGGTAGCGGCTGAAGTGAAATTCCCGCCCGGCTATTACGCGACATGGAGCGGTCAGTTCGAGTACATGGAACGCGCCGCCGCGAAGATGAAGGTCGTGATTCCTGTCACGCTACTCATCATCTTCCTGCTGCTTTATCTCAACTTCCAGAAGGTGACGGAATCCGTCGTGGTGATGTTGTCCGTGCCGTTTGCACTGGTCGGTGGCGTATGGTTGCTGTGGTTACTGGACTACAACCTGAGCGTGGCAGTGGCAGTCGGCTTCATCGCACTGGCCGGTGTGGCGGCAGAGACTGGAGTGGTGATGCTGATCTATCTGGAGAAGGCGTGGCAGGAAGTGCAAGAACATTGCATCGCATCAGGCCGTGAACCCTCCGCACAGGACCTCTACGCCGCCATCATGGAAGGCGCGGTAGAGCGCGTGCGCCCCAAGATGATGACCGTGGTCGCCATCATGGCGGGCTTGCTACCTATTCTGTGGAGTACGGGTACGGGCTCGGAAGTGATGCGCCGCATCGCCGCACCGATGGTCGGCGGCATGGTGTCGTCGGCGGTGCTGACGCTGCTGGTGATTCCAGTCATCTACGCCCTCATTAAACAACGCGAACTGATTTCATCAACCTCAACTCACTGAAAGGAAATTACATGAACAAACTCATTCTTACCCTTGGCTTTGCGCTGGCAACATCGAGCGGAACAACGCTGGCCGCCTCGCACGAACATCACCATGACATGGTAGCCCAGCAAATGGCGACAGCTCCCGCCGCCACTCACACAGGCATGGGTGTACTGAAAGCGGTCAACCCCCAAGCCAATAAAGTGCAGATTAAGCACGAGGCAATAGCCACCCTTGATTGGCCCGCAATGACCATGTGGTTCACCTTGCGTGACGCTTTACCGCCAAACCTGAAGGTGGGTGATGCGGTGCGTTTTGAATTGATGCAAGGCGACAACAAGCAGTGGTTCATCGTCAAAATTGTCGGCAAATAACAACACCTAAGGAAGAGCAAGATGAAGCGACTTAAACAAATAACGATTGCACTATTACTCGGCTTGGCAAGCATTGCAGCAACGCAAGCCGCAACGATGGTCACAGTTTACAAAAGCCCAACTTGTGGCTGCTGCGAAAAATATGTGGACTATTTGCGCGACAACGGTTTTGTGGTGGAGGCAAACAATGAAACTGATATGAGCGCAATTAAGAAACGCTACGGTATGGCAAGTGTTGCGAGTTGCCACACGGCGCTGGTCAACGGCTATGTGGTCGAGGGTCATGTTCCGGTTGCCGCCATCCGCAAGCTGCTCAAAGAAAAACCGGCCATCGTCGGCATCAGCGCACCCGGTATGCCGCAAAACTCGCCCGGCATGGGCGAGATGAAAAAAGGGACGCTGACTATCTATGCCGTGCCGAAAGACGGCAAACAACCTTATGTTTTTTCAGTTGAGTGAAAGGAATAGAAATGAAACATCAGCAAAAGGGAGAAGTGACAGTGGTTGTAATTGTGATGGTCGCAATGATGGCTTGGATGATGAGTAAGGGTGTGTGAATGATGGGTATGGCGCACGGCGACGGGCACGAAGAAAAGGTTGTTCAGACAGAGCCGCAAACTAAGACTGAACCATCTCAATCGTCCGTCCATGATGTTGCACCAACACATCAGCACTAATCTTCATTAACTTAAGGAGGCGGGCATGATTGAAATTATTCCCAATTTTCACCCTGTATTGGTGCATTTCCCCATCGCGTTTATCACCTCGGCCCTAGCCTTTACTGCCATTGGCGCGTTGCTGAATAACAAACCTTACGCGTCGTTGATTTTGCTGGCAGGACGTTGGATGTTATGGGGCGCAGTATTGTTTGCCTTGATTGCCGTGGTATTTGGTTGGTTCGCTTACAACAGTGTTGAACATGATGAGATCAGTCATGCCGCCATGACCGTGCATCGCAACTGGGCATTGGGCACCTTGGTCGCATGGCTGGCACTCTTGGCTTGGGATGTGTGGTGCGGACGAACTGGTAAGAAACCCACGCTGGGCTTTTTGGTTGCGTTGATGGTGGCATGGCTGTTAGTGATGGCAACCGCATGGCATGGGGGCGAGCTAGTGTACCGCTACGGTTTGGGCGTGATGTCTTTGCCCAAAGCGGAGGGGGCGGGGCATGACCATCCACACGCTCACGGCGACATGCAGATGCCAGATGCAGCCGCATCTCATGAGGGTGGTCATACGCATAGCCATGATGAATCGGTGCTGGGTGAGTCTCCATCCAGTTCAACGCCCGCGACGAATATCCAAGTCACGACACCCGAAAAAATTGGGCATACCCATGCGCCAGGAACGCTGCCACACAATGATTAGATTCGTATTTATTTTGTTTTGTTGAAAGGAGGTGTCGATGGCTATTTGATGGAATGTTGAATGCAGAGAATTTATTCACCTTTAATTTTTAGGAGTTAAAAATGAAACTGAAAACCTCACTACTCGCCGCCACACTCGCTGCATTCGCAGCTACGACAGCATATGCCAATGAAGAACATCATTCGGGGGCTAAAGTCGAAACCCCAACAATGGAAAAAGCTGAAGTAAAAAAGCCGATGAAAAAGCACAACCATATGGAAGAAAAAATGGGGATTCCAATGGCAGCCCCTGCTACAGGAGCTGAAAAACCTGAATCCTCATTAAAAGCGGATAGGCATGACCACTTGAAGGAAAAACACTAGTCCGACAGTCGCCTGCGCGGCCTGTTTGCGAAGTACCTTGCCGCGCAGTCAATTGATTCACGTTTCGAAAGGAGCAGAAAATGGAGCATGACGAACATACCGAATACTACCGCCATGCCGCGCCGCGTGGTTACAACTGGGTTTTCATTGCTTTTCTGGCGATTGCGGCCTTTTTTCTGTTCAGCGAACACCGCGCCCATCTGCTCGGTGCACTGCCGTTTCTGTTGCTGCTCGCCTGCCCGTTGATGCATCTGTTCATGCACCACGGACATGGAGACCATGGCTCGCACGGCAGTCATGATGAAAATAGCGGAGGGAGCAAAAAATGAATCCCACGGAAAATGGATATGGTCTGTGGTCGCTGGTGATCATCAACTCGGCATTTTTCATCCTGTTTGCCTTCAGTTTCTTCAAGCCGAAGTCGCAACGCGACTGGCGCTCTCTGGGTCTTTACTCGGCTTTCATCGTGGCATTATTCACCGAGATGTACGGTTTTCCGCTGACCATCTACCTGCTCTCGGGCTGGTTGCAGAGTCATTACCCAGAGGTGAACTGGTGGTCGCATGATGCAGGTCATCTGCTTGAAATGATGTTTGGCTGGCGCGCCAACCCCCATTTCGGGCCGTTCCATATTCTCAGCATGGCCTTCATCGTTGGCGGCTTCTGGTTGCTGTCTGCCGCATGGCCGATACTCTACCGAGCGGCGCAACGAAACGAGCTCGCAACCAGCGGCCCCTATGCGCGCATTCGTCATCCGCAATACGTCGCCTTCGTGCTGGTGATGTTCGGATTTCTGTTGCAATGGGCAACGATCATCACGCTGCTGATGTTCCCGATTCTGGTCTGGATTTATGTGCGTCTGGCGTACACCGAAGAGCAAGATGCCGAGACAAAATTCGGTGTCGACTATGCCCGCTATCGTGCCACCACCCCTGCATTCTGGCCTGCACTCGCAAGGCGGCAGGAAAAATGAAAAGCATCGTCCAGAAACTTGGCGGCAGCCTCGCCAGTGCGACAAGGCAACCAGAACCTAACGTGTTGCTGTTCGCCTTCCTGCTCAATTTGCCTTGGGAGCTGTTGCAAATTCCGTTATTCAAGGCAATGCCTACGCTTGCGCACTGGGATGGCGTGATGGTATGCCTGCGCGCCGCAGCGGGAGATGGCGTGATTGCGCTGCTGGCATTCTGGGCGATTGCATTGCTGGGTGGAACACGCAACTGGATCGCGCGCCTCTCGATCCGCACTCTGTGCACTTATGTCGTCATCGGTCTCCTGTTCACGGTCGTCGTGGAATACTGGGCGACGCAGGTTGCCGGGCGCTGGCAGTATGCTGCTGCCATGCCGCGATTGCCGCTGCTGGAAACTGGCTTGCTGCCGCTGCTGCAATGGGTGTTGATTCCCCCCTTGCTGCTGTGGGTGGTACGCAGACAACTTGCGCAGCCATGAACGCGTCGCTGCCAGGGAGGATAAGCAATGTTTCTGGAGAATGATCACTATGTCTGGCTGATCTGGGCACTCGCCTTCCTAATTCCATGGGGGGTGCTGTACGCAGCCGTTCCCGCACAGCGCCGCGTGATGTGGTGGAGCAGTGCGCTGACCGCGTTGTTCGGCCTGACCGAACCGATCTTTGTGCCGGAATACTGGAATCCCCCCAGTTTGTTTGATTTAGCCCAGCGTACCGGCTTTGACATCGAAAGCCTGATATTTTGTTTCGGCATCGGTGGTGTGGGGGCAGTGCTTTACAGCGCACTGGCTGGAAAACGCCTGCTGCCGCTGGCAGGTTGTGAGCGCAACCATCCGCACCATCGCTTTCACCGCGCGGCATTGAGCGCGCCTTTTTTTGTATTCCTCGCACTGTATTTTTTGCCATGGAATCCAATCTACCCCGGGATCGCCGCATTGTTTGCCGGTGGATTGTCCTGTGCGCTATGTCGCCCCGATCTGGCCAGACAAACCTTGATCGGCGGCATATTGTTCACTGGGTTTTACCTGGTTTTTTTAGCCGTGCTGGAAATGATGGCTCCGGGCTACATCGCACGGGTGTGGAATCTTCCCGCACTCAGCGGTGTGATGATCGGCGCATTCCCCATCGAAGAATTATTGTTCGGCTTTGGCATCGGGGCCTATTGGTCTGGGGTGTATGAGCATGTTGCCTGGCATCGCAGTACTTGACGGTCTGGCTAGATTTTGCTGCGGCGCATTTGAATTATGTGAAAGGAGAATCATTGTGAATGAAACAGTCAAAGACCCAGTTTGCAAAATGGCAGTTCCCGCAACTTCGTTTACCACCGACTATGCGGGCATCCATTACGCGTTTTGCTCGGCGCAATGCAAGCAGCGATTTCTGGAAAATCCGCACTTATATGTTGGAGTTCCTGGACACAAAGCACCCGCGCAGCAAGGGAAAAAAATTATCAAGAAACGCAGCCTGATGTTGGCTGAATTACTGGATGAGGCTCAGGCGCGGCAGGTAAAAAACGCTTTGCTTGAGATGATGGGTGTAAAGGAAGTTTGCATCGAAGGGAGCGCAATAGAAATTCAGTACGACCTGATGCAGGTGAACGCTGAACAGATTGCAGACCAACTGGCATTGGTCGGTGTTCAGCTCGGAGGGGATTGGACTGACCGGCTCAAACTGGCGTTTATCAATTACCTGGAGGAGTGCGAGGTCGGCAGCCTTGAAGTCTCAAATAAAAATCGTTGCCACTAGCAGCCTAGCCAATGCCTTTCGTCTCATAAGGAAAGCATGCTGTTTCAATTTGAAATGGGAGCGTTTTGCATGAATGCAAAAGCAGGGATTCTTGAACGGGCAGACGCGGCCTTTGCCGAAGCGCTGGCCGAGGCGCTGGATATTCGCGAGCATGAAACCGGAGACCACTCCAAGCGGGTTGCCTGTCATACCTTGGTGTTGGCACACCGTTTCATCAATGACCCGCATCGGCTGCGGCATATCTACTGGGGGGCATTGCTGCACGACATCGGCAAGATCGGCGTGCATGATGCTATTTTATTGAAACAGGATGCGCTCGACGAAGTCGAGTGGAAGGAGATGCGCACTCACCCGGAAAAAGGACACCGTATCGTGGCACAGATACCCGGCATGGAAGAAGCTGCAGAGATCATCCTGTGCCATGAAGAACGTTTCGATGGCAGCGGCTATCCCCGCAAATTGAGTGGCGGGCAGATTTGTTTGGGGGCAAGACTGTTTGCAGTAATCGATACGCTCGACGCAATCACTTCCGATCGTTCTTACCGCAAAGCAAGCTCATTTGACCAGGCGCGTGACGAGATTACCAGGATGAGCGGCACACAATTCGATCCGCTGGCAGTGCAGGCTTTTCTGGCGGAGGAGACTACCCTGCGCGAAATGGTGGCAGCCAAGTGCATGCAACCGCAGGATCCCGCCGTCTCACCAATCAACCTAAGAAGGAGCAGGACATGACTACCCATCAAGACCCCGTTTGCGGCATGAACGTAGCCGACGACAGCCCGCATCATCTGGAGCTTGCAGGTCAGCACTATCGCTTCTGCTCGAAAAAGTGTCTGGATAAATTTCAAGTCAATCCTGCCGCTTACGACAAGGCAGAAGTAAGTCAACTCACCAAGCCCTCCAAACTGGCAGTCGGGAACTACACCTGCCCGATGCACCCAGAGGTGCGCCAGTCTGCGCCTGGAAACTGCCCGAAATGCGGCATGGCACTTGAACCTGTGGAGCCTATTGCACCAGCCTCAAGTGCCACTGAATACACCTGCCCCATGCATCCCGAAGTCGTGCGCAACGAGCCGGGCAACTGCCCTAAGTGCGGTATGACATTGGAGCCGCGCAACACAGCGTCGGAAGACAACACCGAATTGGACGACATGACGCGGCGCTTCTGGGTGAGCACTGTACTGGCCTTGCCAGTATTTGTGATGGCAATGATTTCAGAGTTGACACCACAATTCGTACCGGATTTCGTTTCAATGACTGTGCTGCAATGGATAGAGTTCGTGCTGGCGACTCCCGTGGTGATATGGGGCGGCTGGCCTATCTTCAAACGCGGCTATGAATCCGTGCTTAACCGCAGCCTCAACATGTTCACCCTGATCGCTCTCGGCGTCGGCGTGGCATGGAGTTACAGCGTGGTGGCGATGCTACTGCCCGACATCTTCCCATCTGCGATGCGCAGCATGGGCGATACCGTGCCAGTCTATTTCGAGGCGGCGGCGGTCATCATGGCGCTGGTTTTGCTCGGGCAAGTGATGGAGTTGCGTGCGCGCAGCCAGACCAGCGCGGCGATCAAATTGTTGCTCGGCCTCGCGCCCAAGACAGCACGCATCGTGCGTGCCAACGGCAACGAAGAGGACATTCCGCTGGAACAAGTGCAACCAAATGATGTGCTGCGTGTGCGTCCAGGTGAAAAAGTCCCAGTGGATGGTGTGGTGCTGGAAGGGGTCAGTTCACTGGATGAATCCATGGTCACCGGTGAATCCATCCCTGTAGAAAAAACGACGGATGCTCGGTTGATTGGTGCCACGATAAACGGCACGGGCAGCTTGTTGATGCGTGCCGAACGCGTTGGTGCAGATACCTTACTCGCTCAGATCGTGCATATGGTGAGCGAGGCACAGCGTTCGCGCGCACCAATCCAACGGCTTGCCGATGTCACGGCAGGCTATTTTGTTCCGGTAGTGATAGGCGTTGCACTCGCGACACTGGCGATCTGGGGCATCTGGGGGCCGGAGCCTCGACTAGCTCACGCCATCGTCAATGCCGTGGCAGTGCTGATTATCGCCTGTCCTTGTGCGTTGGGTTTGGCCACACCCATGTCCATCATGGTGGGTACCGGGCGCGGTGCACAGGCGGGTGTGTTGATTAAAAATGCCGAAGCACTGGAAACGATGGAAAGGGTGAACACGCTGGTGGTGGACAAGACTGGCACGCTGACCGAGGGCAAACCGAAACTGACCTCGGTCATTCCGCTGGCGGGGTTCGAAGAAGGAGTGGTGTTGTGGTTGGCTGCCAGCCTGGAACGCGCCAGCGAACATCCGCTGGCGGCGGCCATCGTGCTAGGTGCACAAGATAAAAACATCGAACTCACCGCAGTGAGCGAGTTCCGTTCAATCACGGGCAAAGGTGTGACGGGTACGGTCGAAGGACTCACCGTTGCGTTGGGTAACCTCAAATTGTTCGAGGAATTGCAGATTGATGCGGGCGACTTGCCTGCGCGTGCCGAGACGTTGCGCAGCGATGGTCAGACTGTGATGTTGTTGGCAATCGACGGTAAGGCCGCAGGATTGATCGGTGTGGCTGACCCAGTCAAGGAATCTACGGCTGAAGCGATTCGCACCCTGCATGAGGAAGGCGTGCAGGTCATCATGCTCACCGGCGACAACCGCATCACAGCGGAAGCGGTGGCGCGCAAATTAGGTATCGACCGCATTGAGGCGGAAGTGCTGCCCGAGCAAAAGGCCGAGATCGTAAAGAAACTTCAAGCAGAAGGTCGCATCGTTGCGATGGCGGGCGACGGTATCAACGATGCACCAGCTTTAGCTCAAGCACAAGTTGGGATCGCCATGGGCACCGGTACTGACGTGGCAATGGAAAGTGCGGGCATCACCCTGATC
The DNA here is from genome assembly GCA_027448945.1 of Gallionellaceae bacterium. Classification (GTDB taxonomy): domain Bacteria; phylum Pseudomonadota; class Gammaproteobacteria; order Burkholderiales; family Gallionellaceae; genus Gallionella. Next base: position 45,554 of record DAIDMQ010000028.1, on the reverse strand, counting down.
AAAGGCGATTTGCGAGGCATCGTGCGTGCCCTGCGCCTTTCCCGTGCAACCATGAAAAACATTCGTCAGAACCTGTTCTTCGCCTTTATCTACAACGTGCTCGGCATACCTGTTGCAGCAGGCGTGCTGTACCCGTTCTTTGGTTTGCTGTTATCGCCAATCATCGCAGCCGCCGCGATGAGTTTCAGTTCGGTGTCGGTGATTGCGAATGCGCTACGTTTGCGCGATGTCAAACTCTAACATCGGAATCAATACAATTAGCAGCATCCCCACTTCTGTAATATGTTCGCCCCAAGATGATGACCGTGGTGGCCATCATGGCAGGCTTGCTACCCATCCTCTGGAGCGCAGGTACTTGATAAGAAGTGATGCGCCGCATCGCCGCACCGATGGTCGGCGGCATGGTGACATCGGCTGTGCTCACACTGTTAGTCATTCCCGTTATCAACGCGCTGATCAAACAACGCAATCTTGCTTCATCAACCTCAACTCACTGAAAGGAAGTCTCATGAATAAACTCATTCTCACCCTTGGCTTCGCACTTGCCACATCGAGCGGAACAACCCTAGCGGCGTCGCACGAACATCATCACGACATGACAGCACAGCAGATCGTGATGGAATCCGCTGCCACTCATGCAGGCACGGGCATTCTGAAAGTAATCAACGCAAAATCTAATAAAGTACAGATCGCGCACGACGCGATTGCTACCCTTAATTGGCCAGCGATGAACATGTGGTTCACGATGCGTGACGCCATACCAAAAGACCTTAAGGTGGGTGATGAGGTGCATTTTGAATTGGTACAAGGCGAAAATAATCAGTGGCTCATCGTTAAGATTGACCACAAATAACATTCATAATGATTTGCAAGCCTATGACCGGTGACGATTGCACAGCGGACATATTTAAGAGTAATTCCACTGTCCTTTTAGGCCGAGCAGCCGCCTTTCATTAAATTCTATATATGTCGATGGTTGAGCGTTGCAAGTAACCTGAATGAGCATTGAACCAACCCACATTGGCTCAGTATAATCTTCCACGTTAATAATCTGGATTAGGACATCAAGTGAATCAGATCCTGCAATACCTTCAAAAAAATGGTGAGAAGCTTGATGCTGAGATAGCTGCGGCTGCTGGATTATCACTTTCACAAACGCGTACCTACTTAACCGAACTCGCCGCTAAAGGTGAGATCATGACTTGCCATTCCACTCTGTTCCTTGAGGGTCAGAAGATCGAAGGCATACGTTGTCGGGTAGCTGGAATTACGCCTGTTGCAAAACCCGGTCGAAAAGCTAAAGCTTCATAAGCCACCATATCTCCGGCCTCAATGCGGGTGGTTATGCACTTACCACTACCAAGCCTCCGGCAACTCACTCCACTCAGTCGTATAGTTAGGCGACTTGCTCTCCCTACGCATTGCCCAGCGTTTGTTCGTACCTGATGCCGCAATGGTCAAAGTCCCCTTCCCCATCTTCTGATTAATCCGGTCCATGATCTGCATCAGGTGGTCGGTCTTGGCCTGCTCTTCAGGTTCATCGAACAAGGTTGGCTGGACTGATGACTTAGGTTGCAATGCCATTAACAGCACGCCAGTCTTCTTGTAACGATATCCGGGACGGTACATCTGTCTCAAGCCCTTCAAAGATGCTTTGATGAGCTTGTTGGTGTCATCACTAGGTTGCCCCAAGGGCACGACCCTAGAGTTGTGGTATTGCGGTTCACTCTCACTGAAGGGATTGGTCATGACATGTACACACAGACTCGATGCGACTGAGCCATCCTGGCGGAGCTTCTCAGAAGCAAGGGTTGTGAAGTAGGCGACTGATTCCTCTAGTTCATCCAGCGTTGTCACTGGCATACCAAAGGAACGGGAGACCATGATTTGCTGCCTAGGGGTTCCGGCATCTTCAAGCTCGATGCATGGAATGCCGTTGAGCTCTTTGACAGTCCGCTCTACGACGATGGAGAACTGCTGTCTTATCCAGTCCGAGTCCGCACAGCGAAGATCTTCGACGGTCTCAATGCCCATAACACCGAGTTTCTCGGTGATGCGCCTCCCTACTCCCCATACATCTCCTACTGGTATACGACTGAACAATACACTTAGATCAGTATTAGTGAGTCGCCCAAAGTCACAGACACCATCTTCGCCAGCGTATGACTTCTTGGCACAGTGGTTAGCCAGTTTGGCGAGCGTCTTACTCTCTGCGATACCGACACATACTGGTATACCTACGCCCTGCTTCACCGCCCTTCTGATGGTCTGTCCATAGGCCAGCAAGGTACTTGATTCAAAACCAGCAAGATCCAGAAAACACTCATCAATGGAGTAGACCTCTTGTTTGGGGGAGAAGTTAGAGAGGATGGACATGACGCGTGCGGATAGGTCACCGTACAAGGTGTAGTTGCTTGAGTAAGCGATGATGCCGTGACGTTTGGCGAGGTCTTTCATCTTGAACCAAGGTTCGCCCATCTTGACGCCTAGGGCTTTGACCTCGGCCGAACGGGCAACTGCACAACCATCGTTATTCGATAGAACTACGACTGGGCGACCTTCGAGCTTAGGATTGAACACTCTCTCACAGGAGACGTAGAAGTTGTTGCAGTCTACGAGAGCGATGGGCACGGCTCAGCCCTTATGGAAGGTCTTTACTGTGGAGGTGACGACACCCCACACCTGTAGCTCTTGCCCTTCTTGAAGCTCTATATCCTTAAAGCGATGGTTCTCAGGTTTAAGGATGATACGACTCCCCTGCTTGATCAGCCGCTTTACGGTCAAATCACCATCCAGCACAGCGATTACGATATCGCCTGAAGAAGGCGTGAGGGATTTATCAACAATGAGTAGATCGTTATCGAATATCCCAGCGCCGACCATGCTGTTTCCTTTGGCACGAACGAAGAAGGTTGAATCTTTATGGTGGATCAGGTGTTCATCTAAGCTCAAGCGACCTTCTATATAGTCATCAGCAGGTGAAGGAAATCCAGCGGCCACCTTGTAGCTGAACAATGGCAGGTGGATGGGTTGGAAGCTAAGTGCTGGAAGTTGGATGCGAGGTTGCTGCATGATTTTGAACGAGCTGAGTGAACGTTTGAATAATGCTACAGAACGAACGTTCTTTGGTCAACCGGATGGTCGTCCGACAAATTAAGAATGGTCCGAGCGCATATCAGGAAATCCCTATTTTTCTGTGAGGTGTCGGAGGCCGCGCTTCTCAGTCATTTCTATGCGACAGGTAAATCAATTCGAGGTTTTTTGAGCAATATCTGTAGAGTGATATTAGGTAGAGGCGAATCGGAGTATTAGAACTTTCCGAAAATCCCTATTAAACGGAGAGTTCAGAAGATGGCACCACGTAGTAATAAGGTTTTGCTTTATGCAGTCCACGAGATGATGAATCGCTTGACCCAAACTATCAGTCCGACATTTCCCAATCGCTCATTTTGGAATGCGAAAGAGTTCTCGATATCGAGCTTGATGCGTAGTTTGATATGACTCTTCATCCATATAACTTTTTAAGGAATTTAGAAATGAAAAATGCTCTAGCCGCGCAACAAATATTTAGTCTAATAGAAATTAATGAGATACCAGATTTTGAAGAATACTTATACGGGAATGATCCAATATGGATTGAAGAGGGAACTCAATTTAATCACGCGCTGATCGAACAACGACAAATACATGCCTCGCAGATTAAGGAACTTCGTGACTTGATCATTGATTACGATATACCGGATTATCCGATTATATTTTGTCAGTTGTCGAATATGCTCGGAGCAACATATTTAGAAGGGGATGTAAGATGGCCCCTAATGTTCATTGATAGTTTGAAAGCCGAATCTCCTGAGCATTTTCGCGAAACATATCTTCATGAAGCAGCTCATCTGGCATCAAATGGGCAGGATCATGACTTCGCTTTTGCAGTAACGAACAATTTCCTTAGAATGAAGACTGGATTATTACCCTCAGATAGCGACTATGATCACCGAATGTGCGTTCTGGATGAAGGTCAGTCACTTACCGAATTCAAAATATTGAGTGCGTTAATTGCTAGCATGTCGATCAAGTCAAGCTGGACTTTAGAGAATACAGTGGGATTTGCTACTTATGTTGGAGCAAAACTATACAGCGAACCTGTTACGCCGAATGCCCTTGCGGAATTATTTGATAAGTTTGACAGACCAAGCTGTACCTGAAATTGATGCATTGTATTCCGTTAGGTTGGCCCAGCAACCGCCTTTCATCACCGTATGTTTGAATATCCCACGGGAGAATCAGTCAAACTCTCCATTTGTATAACCACTGTCACCCATATCTCATCATAGAGTGGGGCTGATTGTCCGTCAGCTCGGAAAAGTATCAATTCTGTCTTTCGACACGGTATTTACGTAAGTCCCTTGGGAGGCAATCTGATGAGACATTTCTGTCTTCAAACCAAACTGTAGCTTTCTAAGCTACGCAGCATTGTTACGCCGCACCTTCTGCACTGATATCTCAGCACTACCCATTTATTTTGAATCTTGTGCAACCACACTCGGTTTACTTTTTTGACACCCTACCACCAGGTGTCTCAGCCTCTCGGCCCCGTCTCTTTCCTCGGAATACAAACGGCGGACTACCCAGCTCGTTTTGTAAACTCATATCCGCAGCGCGGTGAGGTGTGTGATGTGCTAATTACTATCGTCATATAAGACTTTCAATTGCTAAGGCTTCACTTTCTTATCCATTTTTACCCCTACGCCTGAACTCCCAGTCATTGACTGGGCAGTACGACAGACAGCCTGATACCTCGCATCCAAATACCACCAAGCCACTGACTCGAACGCCTTGCGGCTCCGGGTACTAGGACTCTGGGTATCAGTGCGCCCGCATCGGGGTTACTAATTTCTTTACTGGTGTTATCTCAACTCTGATTGTCTCGCCCTGACAAAGGCGAACGGCACGAATGCCTGATAGTCCATTAGCGGACTTGGTGAGCAGCCGGATGGCACACTCGATTCAGCGATGACTAATCGCCCTACTACTTTTTGAATTCCTGTTTATTAGCGCCTGCAGGTAAACGCCGTGGATTTACAGTCCATGAACTGAAGTGCCGAAGCAATCTACACGATTACACCAGTTTGATTTGGCGATGTCAACTATTTTCAAATGCGATTATCCCGGCGGTCAGTATTGAAAAATCGACTGGAAGACATATGTTTACTGGCTTCGCAAATCACTCTGTATTGAAGGAATTTTCTGTGAATACGAAATAATGTAAGTATCAAAGATTTCCATTGCCACTATTTCTTTGCGGGAATCCATCTGGCGCCGTAAAATTAAACTCAAAATCCATTCATATCTAACGATCCGAGCAAGTTTCCAATCGCGTCGCTTGCGTTCTCGGAAATCATTGCGTAGTGAATCGGTCTTTCAGTAGCAGGCGAGGGCTTCGTTACATCCGGCGCGGCGGGTGTCGGGTGACCTTTTTCTACTGCGATTACGAGAGGCTGCGCGGCGACGATTGGTGAAGGGCCGGCATTCGTAAACTGCCCTTTTTCAACCATCAATCCAAGTCTAGCTAGGTGCATCAGCCGACGCGACCGGTAATATGGCTTCGCTTGTGATAATAGCTCGTGAAGTTCAGCTTCTGCCTGTGAGACCGTCACTTTGAATCTCAAAGGGGACACTGATGCCCCATTTTCAGTTTCAATATTTTCTAAAGTACCCACTAGTGTCTCCTTTTTTTGTTGAATCTAAAAAATCAGCGTTCAAAATTAAATATGTGCCCACTGTCGTCCCCTTTAATCATCCTACTACAAATATATAACCACAACATTCACAAAGCTTATTGTTGGAGTGTGGAGCGGTGCAACTAACCTCCCTCTCTACTCCACTCCCAGCGCCTTGAACACCGCATCAATTGGGTCAGAATAAAAGCTGGTCTGGAATTTGGCGAACAGTTCGCCCGGCACAGTTGGGATATCGGTCACGCTCGACATGGGCAACAGGATGCGTTTGGCACCAGCGTCAAACGCAACCTGCAAACTTTCAGCTAGGTTACGTGCCTGAGTGATTGTCCCGCCAAGCGTCATATCACCCATCACGACCATCTGAGATTGAACCGGCTTGGTTAATGTTGCTGAGCACAGCGCAATCAAGCTGGCCAGTGTCAGTGCCTCGGGAGCACCAGAATTTTGAAGTTCCACCAAGTGTAAATGGTAGTCGTGATCTCCCGGCTTAATCGCCCCGCTGACCCTTGAAGCGTTGGCCTTAAAGTAATCAAAAGCCACCTTGGAGTGTTCCCTATAGCTATTGCCAGTCACTGATACCTTGCCATTACCGGCGATAGATTGAATCTCCAATCTATACACGCCTGGCATACCGTTCTCACCGATACTGATGGTGTGCAGTGTTCCTGGGTTTGGCCTGCCATCTGGAATGAGCGATCCGCCCCCCTGCTCCGGCACCGAGATAAAATGCTCCTGCCTGTCTTCCAAATCGATATAGCTGAAGTGGACGTCATAGAACTCCATGCCACCAATCTTTTTAAGTTGCTCTTTTACACGGCGACGAGTTTCAAGTGCGTATTCCAATGCACGGCGTACGCTCTCCTTGTCGTACCGGCCATGTGGGCAGGTCAGTTTGAGGAGTCCTGACACTGTTCTGCGCACGGCAATCGTATCGCGCTGATTCAGGTTGTTGCCCAACTTGAACCACTTATCGATCGCATCTGCAAAGCTGCGTTTGCGCATTTCGCGCAACCATTCGGCCAAGTAGTCCACAATCATGCCGTACTGGTTGGTAAAGAATTCCGGACGCATCTTGGGAATCTCCCAACCTGGCACATACGCATGGAAGCGATCAAAGAAGGCAGCGTCGATCATCGCCTCTGGAAATGGCGCCAGTAAATGGCTGGTCTTCACCATCTGCTCAACTGATTGGTTGATGTTGCCTACGAACACCATGGAAGCACTGGCATTGATGGACTCGCGACCGCGCGAGAACGACCCGCTGGCCATGTAGTCCTTCATGATCTGCACGCCGTCCTGTTCTTTGAAATTAATACCCGCCACTTCATCAAACGCGACCACATCCCATAATCCGACCAAGCCGATCTTGCGTGAACCCATGTTATAGAACAGGTTCGCAACCGTAGTCTGTCCGCCGGAAACGAGAATACTGTTCGGACTAATTTCTTTGTAGATATGGCTCTTGCCCGTACCGCGCGGTCCTAGCTCGCACAGGTTGTAGCTGTTCTCCACTAGCGGAATCATGCGCGCCAATAAGTGCCATTTCACACGTTGATCAAAACAAGATGGCTCCATCCCTGTCGAGCGGATCAATCCGTCGATCCACTGTTCTTCTGTAAAGCCTTTGCGCGACTTGAACAGGTCTTCCATGTCCATGTTGGGCATCTGGATCGGCTTTAATTCAGACACAGAGAATGGAGATCCCTTTTGATTTTCCTCGTAACGGTATTGCAGCGTGATGATGCACCAAATGCCGCCGACTAGAAGCTTCTCAAAATTGCGCACATAGGAATCGGGGATTTCCGCATCCTTGATCGACAAGTTGGCAAGCAATGCTTCATAAGTATCGCGCTTTTCGTTCAGCTTGACCGTTACCTTGTCGATCACCTTATAGCTACCGCTCTCACGGATCTTGGACTTCACCTTTTCCGCTTCATCGGGGCGGACGTAGTTTTCTGCCAGCACCCGCTTCACATTAGTTAATCCTGCATCAATGGTTGCTTGGTCATCAGAGGCACAATACATACCGAGTAAATACTCCAGCACATACACCGGCACATTCGCACCTTCCTTGATCAGCTTGGTCAAATCCTTGCGCACCACCTTGCCGGGCAGGAATTCGTTCAATAACGCATCGAGGCTTTTGTCTTGGTTTATATCGCTCATCGTAATTTCCTAAAAGTCGTTGGCAAACGCCAAGTCCACCCGTAAAGGCGAACGCAACACCTCAACCTTGGTTTGCACATCACGGGCGATCAAGTAGTAATCCTTGTTACGGTCATAGCTGCCGGATCGCACCGTCAGCATCACCGTGCGCTTGCGCTTATCCATCAACTCCGAATCGCTGTCGAAGGTCAACGATTGCTCATCGCTAATTAAGGTCTCGCCATCGCGGATCGAAATCTGCACCGTGCGCGACAATACGCGCTCCGAAATCGCCTCAGTCTGAATAAACTCAAAGCGCTGCCGGTTGGTCACCACCTTGTTGGATGCGCCCAACAGACTGAATTCCACAATGCGTGTTTTGGCTTTATCGGATTCACTTTCGCGCAGCGTAATCACTGGAATCACGATCTCTTGTGGCATCGCGCTGCCATGAACAAATCGCGCACCACCGGCAAAGTGAAAACGTGCCGCCCCTTTGGGTAGCCAAAAATCCATACTCCCCTCACCTGCTTCGGTTCCCGCCGTCACCGCCGTATTGCCGCACCATGTTTTGGCATTGTTCCCGATTCCTTGTCCGATCAAGAAACGCTTCTTGGCGCGCAACATGCCGTCGGGCTTTTCTGCCAAAGGCGATTTATCTACTTCATCCAGTGCCGACTCTTGATACATGAAGCCATGATCCGCTGTCATCAACACCGTAGATCCATTGAGGCTATTAATAATGAAATTAGCCAACTGTCCCAACTCAGTTAGCGTGTCGTTCACCGCCTCAAAGGTTTTTGTTTCTGATGCCTGCTTATCGCCAATCATGTCAATTCGATCGTGGTAAATGTAGACCACCTGCCGATCACGTACAAACTCTCGCCCCTTATCTTTACCCAAAGCCAGCAATTCTTCTGCCTTAATTGCCACACCACCATACTTTTCAAGATGTGCACTGCGCTGTTCTACGGTTGAGACCACCAACCCATCTGCACTTAAATCCTGATTTGCATTAGTCTTGTAAGCCAAATTCGCGTGCGGCAAGAGTGAAGCCATACCCAACGCTGTATAGCTGGGCAGCACGCCAAGCATTGCAGACAAGGAAGCCTTAAGTCGACTACGTCCATTGATGACTCTGACTAACTCTTCTGCTGCTTCATATCTAAAAGCATCCGAAATCACTACGAAAACTCGTTTGGTACCACCATCCAATACGGGCTCTACGTACTTCGCATAAAAATTAGGTTGATTGACCCATCCATCAACGCGCCATGACTTCAATAATCCGCTGTCGCCTTCAATCACCTTGCTCCAGGCTGAAGTCAGTTGCGGCATAAACCAGCCCGAATAGGTATTTTCGATGCGTTCGTTTAACTCATGCAACACAGCCCATCCCGTCGGCTTAACCGCAGCAGCGGCGTAGTTAAACTGTCGGTAGAGTTGGTCGAAACGAAATATCTCAGTCTGATATGTTGCCAGTCCCTCTGCTCCGTCAGCAAAACTAAATCCAGCCTCATGCGCAACCTTTAGTTCAAAGAAGCTGTATGCAGCCTCCAGCGCGTCATAACTAGCCACCAATGCGCGGGACGTGTCGCTTCCCTGTGCCAGCAAACGATTAGCCCAATGGCCATCACGACGACGTGCGATCAGGGAGCGCACAGCATTTGATTCAGCACCCGATGCCGCGATAATACGATCCTTGAGATATTTGATGATGCACAACTCGACTACCGAGAAGGTCATCACATCCGACATTGCATCACCGGACAGCGTGCCTAACATCCCGCCAATATCCAATTCCTTGGCTACTGCTTCGGACAAAGCGTTGTAACTAGCAAAGTGCGCCATGTCAGAACGCCAGCGCCCCACAAACACCGCCGCATTCCCCGCCTGCGTTTTATTGGGCAACACGAAATGAGTGAGCTGGCCGGGGCAAGTACCAGACAGCGCACGTGCAAAATCAGTGGCCAGTAAGTGGAACAACAAATCGCGCAAGGTCGGCTCTGCTACAGCGTAGCCAAACTCAATATTCACCTTCACCCAGAAAGCAGATTCCAGTTCGTTGCTCTGGATGTCCTGCCATTGTTTGGGTACTGCATCCAAGTCAGCATCACCGTTCACGACCAAGGCTGAGAATAAGCGCAACAACATCGAAGCTAAGTCTGGTTGATCCGCGCGCGCCAATACCGCCAGCATTTTTCGATCCAGATCGTCGGCTGCATCGGTTGGCAAAACTAAACGTTTGAGTTTTTCGACACGCTCTTTTGAGCGCAAAAACTTCGTACGCAACTTCAGATGCGCACGCAAAGTTTTGGATGACAGGCCGAGGTCTTCTAACAAAATGGATGCAGCATCTGCACTGAATAACTTGCTGCGTAGACGAATATCCAACAACCAATCTTGGGCAAGTCCAGGTTCCAGCTTATTACTGTAAAGCAGCCATTTCTGTGTTGGGGCGCGTTCAATGTTCAATTTCACTTGAAGCGCGGGCATAGAATCAATGCGCAGCAGTTGCACATCTGGCAAGGACAGCCCCTCAACTGAAGATGAAAACTCCGCATCAACATCATGCCAAAACACCACGGCATTGTTGGTATACAGGGCAGACAGGGAATCAACAATGCGTTGGGTCATTTATGCTCTTCCGATTAGAAGTTTGTTTTCTTCAGAAGAGAAAAGATATTTAAGTTCATCATCCCTGCCCAATATACTTCCCGAGCGCGCGCTTCCGTTCACTGCCAATTTCACCTGCTCGTTACACCACCCTTTATAGGTTGAGAGCAGATTCAAATAACGAGTTTCAGCTTGTTCAATCACCAGTTCGGCCAGGCCATATTTTTCAATAAACACATATAGCTCTTTTTCAACAAATGCACCTTTGGGCAACATTTCAAGAGCCAGAGTTACAAAGTCGATGATGAGTTCATAGTGTCGTTGTGACAAGGCATCAGACTTCGCCAGTTGCAGAATATTGTCAATAAAGGAGAACAGCTGATTCCTCCTGATTGAGAGGTCAGCAAGTACCGGCAAGGCAACATCTCTGACCTCCTCCTTCAGACTACGGTCTAGCAGGTAGATGCGAGCGGATTCAACTGATCCAAAATAATCCGCAATCTTGTTCATATAGAAGACAATATTTTGTGAGTGAACATCCTCTGAAACCAAGTCTATGGTCTTTTGCAGCTTGTCCAGTTTTCGCGCCAAATACATAGTCTGAATCACAATCGCCCCAACTATCACGCCAGTTGAAATTCCTATCGCGACCATTTGCGCTTGTTGTGCAGCTTGAAGGAGCTTTGCGGATTCCATCAGGTTACTAGCGTTAGATACATTTGCTTGTACAAAAGGTAAATGCTGTACGGCTCCCGTGGAGCCTGAGCCTCGTGCCCAGTATGCAACACCATTAGCTGAGGAAACACGCATGGTGCCATCCTGAAGCCCTTTGACTACCTCTGGCGCAACCGAAGACCAATCAATTCTGAATAATGTATCCATGAAACTTCTCCTAATAGCGATCAGATTTAGCTAAAGCTCTGCGCATATAGGCAATCTGCATTACACAAGGAATGGTCACTCTATAAGCAGGGCCAGATATCGACCCAATTGTGAATAGGGCACTGATTGCAATACCTAGCGGCCCAGCCAGCACGCTCAGATATCTAGATATTCCGAATCCAACAAGACTACCGACTCCTCTACCCAACAGCGCAAAGGCAAATGAATTGGCCAGCAAGACAGATGCTCGGTACGAAAAGCCGAGATCTTCCCTGAATAGTTTTTGTAGCTGAGTGAGCAGGTCATTAGTCTGCAAATCAGGTCTCAAGCCGAATTCCTTTGTAAATTCGTTGCGACTCTCCAGGGAAAGTTCACTCCAGAATTTTTCAAGCAACTTCTCGATTAGCTTATCTTCTATCTGATACGCAGACTGCAACTTGTCGAATTTCACTTCGAGGTGACTACATACGTCGCAAAGTACTTCCTTGTACAAAACGCCATTTCCCCTTAGTTGATTCACGATGGCATCCCCGCCGAACAGTTGTAATTCGGCGGCAATCAAGTCCCATACCTTGGTCAGTTTGCCCGTGGCCCCGATGAAGCGTTCTTCATCCAGCAATTCCTGCGCGTATCGCTTTTCGCCATCCTTGTCTTTGGTCAAGTAATCAACCAGTATTTGCAAATCTTCATGCTTGGCATGCGCCAGAAACTGCAAGTCTGGGTCATCGCGAAACTTAATCCCCATATTTTTCCCTTTTTGATTGCTATTGAACAGTCCTGATTTTTTGAGCTAGTCGATCTAGTCCTCGTTAGCACCACCCGTCACCGCCTTCACCTCGGCCAGTAAATCTCCAAACTTACCGTAGTTCACCTTCACCCCGTCATCGAGATCCAGCTGGATGCGCATGTCGGCGTAGTGGCGGAGTTTTTCGTCGTAGGACAGGAGTTCGACGTGTTTCTTGCGCAGCCCTTCGATTTCCTTGTTGATCTTGTTGCGGGCGGCGGTGACGGTGGCGGCGTCCTTGTCTTTTTCCAGCATTTCGATGCGCGACTGGATTTTGCCGGTCAGCGGCACGACGTATTCGCTGCGCATCCGGGCCAGCGTGCCTTCGTGGTAGCGGTGCAGATAGACCAGCGCCTGGAATGCGCCTTGTTTGCCGCTGGAAAACAGCCAGTAGATTGGGCGCTTCTTGTAGGTTTGCAGATGGTCTTTGTAGAAGCTGCCTGAGAGATAGCGGCGGATGGTTTCTTCCGGGGTTTCATTGCCCTTCTTGCCCAGGCTTTCTGCCAACCATGCCAGGTTCTCTTCCAGTGTCTCAGCACCCCACACGGCCAGCAGGAATTCGCGGACGCGGTTGGCGGCATCGTCCTCGAACCAGAGTTCGTCGGTAAGCGGCACGATGCCATCGGCGTCGGCGGGGAAAGTCTGGTAGCGGGTGGCATCGAAGCCGACGTTACCGGCGTGGGCGTAGATCAGTCCGGGTTCATCCAGGCTGTAACGCCCCATCATGCAGCCGATGGCGTAGGAGATCAGGCGCTGGCAGTCCTTCTCGCGATCGGCGCGGGCGAGGGTGATCTGATCTTCGGGAACTTCGGGTGAGAGTTCGTCTTGAAGGCCGTAGGCTTCGATGAAGAGCCGGTTGTTATCGGATTCAAGACTTTGTACTTTACTGACACACGATTTGACAGCTAAATCATTCTGTTCATAGGCAACCGACAGCGAAGTGGCTTTGAACTCCAGCAAAGAAAAAGATTTGAACTCGTGGGATGACTCACTCGAAGCCCAGTCTTTCTCAAAGATGTTAATGAGTGACCTCTGTGTATCTGTGTCAGCAATCACTGTCGGAATGGGGACTCTGGAAATATCGCCTACAGTAAAGTTCAGCGTTGGAGAAATAAAGCTTGTTAGATACGAAAATGAATTTGAATTCAACAAGCCGGCATATGAAACAGGCTGGTCTGGGAAAATCGAAATTCCAGCGCTATCAAACGAATATCCAGGCGGGAACGCCCTCGCACAAAACCCGCTTGAAGTAATCTTGCTCCAAGTTACTGAGGCTTGGAAATAGAGCCCAGCATTATCGTGCCGAAATCCAGCCAATTGTTCCATTTCTCGAATTGAATCGCTGTCGTATCGTAGAACAAAATCAGTGTTCCCGTACCAGCGTCGGTATTCGCCACCCTTATTGTGGGGGAAGAATTTTATTTTTGCTTTTTCAGCCTTGCCCGCAAAGATGTTCAAGGAGGTATTTGAGTGCTCCCACCAGTGAGAGATGAAACGTCCATTTGCGCCAGTTGATATTCCTGCTTTTGGATCATACAAGTCTGATAGCTGCTTTAGATTTATGTAGCAATTTAAAGCCGAAGGTGTTATCCAGTATGACAATGGTGAACCCGGTATTTTTAAAAGATTGGACTGCAAAGTAGTCGTGAAGCAGTTGCTTCTTGCCAGCAAATCAGAATTCTTCTTTGCTTCATCCCCTTCTATCAGCCTGAAGAATGTTGGGAAGAAGTTTGGCATCGTGAATCTACTCATACAAAATGCCGTCGTTTGCACCACCTCGCCGGAAATCTCACTAAACGCCCTTGCACCGAGATGGGCCATAGTTAAGATCGTTCGATCTTGGAGTAGTCTTTCCCGCATTGCCTCATACGATGACAGGAACATCCAACTCTGCATCGTCACCATACTGTTGAAACCCGACTGCTTGCACCAGTCAAATCCGCGCTCGATGAACATAGCGAACAGATCGGACTTGCTATCGGGAAAGTGCTTCTTGGCGAAGTCTTTCACCTCGGCGTTCATCGCCTTCCCCCCCATATATGGCGGATTCGCCACCACCGCGTCGAACTGTATCCCCAGCACCATCGCCTGTCTTACCAACGGCAACAAATCCTGCGCTGCAACCTTGGCATAAAGATCGCCATTCTGCACGGCCTGATGCAAACCCACGGCCAGCGTCGCCAGTTGCGCATTCAGCTCCTGTGGAACCTGGATCAGCGAGCCGAAGGTTTTGGCATGGGCGAAGGTGTCGATCAGTTGGCGGATGGATTGTGCTTCGACTGCTCCCTCTCCCCCAGCCCCTCTCCCGCTTGCGGGCGAAGGGAGCAAGACGCGGACGATTTCATCGGCATCCATCCCCTTGCTTTCCTGCAAAGCCAGCGCGTTAAGCATGGGCGGGTTATCGAACAGGCGGCGGTCATCGGCACGGGCTTTCATCAGCAATGCGAAACCTGCCAGTTGTGCGGCGCGGTCGTCGATGTCGAGACCGTAGAGGTTCTTTTCCAGGATCAGGCGCGGTATGGTGCGGAGCTGGTAGCCGCGTTCCAGGTAGATGGCTTTGAGTACGTCGTAGGCCACCACCAAGATGTGGCCGGAACCGCAAGCGGGGTCCAGCATGGTGATGGTTTCGGGGTTGAGGCTACCACCGTCATCGCTCATCCGCGTCTGAATCAAGGCATCGAGTTGAGCATGCACCTCGGGCATCTGCTCGGCAGGTTCAATGTAATACGGCCACTGGCTTTTCAGCGTCGAAGCCGGGTTAGCCATCAGCCACAGGCGACCGACGCTGTTCTGCACCAGGTATTGCACGATCCAGTTGGGGGTGAAGAGCTGGGTGGCGGCGGGGATGTCCTCGCTCTTGACCACCTTGCCGATCACTTCGTCCTTTTTCTCGCTGATGTAGAACTGGTAGAGCCAGCCGATGATTTCGACTTCCTGCCAGTCTTCTTCGGGAATGGCTTCCACCAGTTTGGCAATGATGGAATCGGTGCGCAGCAGGTTGTCCGGCAGCAGCAGTTCGGTTTCATCGTCGATACGCTCGAACAGGAAAGGCATGGCGCGGGAGAGCGCGTTGCACTGGGCGACCAGCAGCATTTTGTAGAGTTCGCCGTCCTTGTTGCCGGCCAACTTGAGTTCAACTGCTTTGGCTTTGTTGAAGCCCGGCAGTTCCAGCTCGGTGGCGTGGTTGAGGATTTCCGGCATGCCGCCTGCACGATTGGAAAGCACGCGATGACCGTGATCCAAATAGTCGTGGATTTCCATGTAGCGCAACGCGGCAAAGCGGTTGAACCAGGTGTAGGCGACGGCTTCCATCGTCTGGCTGAAGCCTACTGTCTTGATGTGCTTGATCAGGCGTTCGCGTTGCTCATACACCTTGGCCGGCCACTCACGACCAGCGATGATGGCGATATCACCTTTTCTCTCGCTGGGTGCGACTTCAAGTTTGTCACCTGCTTGCGATAAGCCGAGCAAATTGGCGCGAGCCGTAACGGCAGAGATGAAATCCTTGCGGGCTTGCGGGGCGTAGGATTTTAGTTTGGATTTGTTCATCGGGGTTATAGGTGCTCGATATGCTGATGGATACGGGCGAGAATTTCGCCGAACGGGATTTGGCCGGTGTAGTACAGAGCAGCGGTCTTTTCATATTCCCGCTGATACAGAGCACGGGTCTCGGGGTCGCTCAGCAAAAACGCTTCGTTGCTGGCGATATGCTGATTGTCGGCATTAGGAAAGCGGGCTTGCTTGTGCGCGATGTATTCAGGCGTGCCAATGAATGCCTGTACTTCTGCAATGGCAAGCAGACAGTAAATGTCGTAGTAATGACGCATGAAGTTTTTAGGAAATCCGCCAGCTTCTTGCTGCTTGCGAAACTTGGTGGAAACGGTTTGTAACTTTTCCACGAAGGTATAGGCGGGGCTGTAGCACGCAATGCCCACTGCCCGATTATCAATAATTTCCAGTTTTGCCTTTAAGGCAGCATCCAATGCCCAGGAGCTTATGGTGCAGGGTGAATTGGGCGTGGTGACATCAAAACCGACTTCGAGCAGGATGCCTTCTTTCACACCCGGCAATTGCTGCGTCACAGACGGATAGTCGAGGATGATGCCGCCATTGCGATATTTGTCATCGTCGTAACTGGTATCGCGCCTCACCTTTACAAGTCCGGGGATGGCGATTTGCTCAGCCAGACTGTCAAAAAATGCTTTGCGTGCTGCGAGGTGTGCCGGTTTGTCGTGGTTTCTTCTGGTCTTTAAATCAAGCTCGGCGGGTGGTTCAAAGCGAATGTCGATGTCTTCAGAAAAGCGCGTGATGATGCCGTGACCTTTGGATAAAGATGTGCCGCCCTTTAATTCAAACTGCCAACCTTGCTGCTGCAAAGCCCACAAGCTGTGCATGAGCCAATAATCTTTTTCAACGAGGTAGGTGGGGACTTTAAGCGCGAGCGCAATCTTACTAATCAACACGTCAAAATCTTTATGTTGATGCAAAAAGAGTTTTGAATTTTTCAATTCACATCGCTCCGACTGCTCGGTTGCAACCAACCGTTCACTAATTTTTTGGTTGCAACCGAACCGAAATCGGCAAGTGCCTTAGACAATTTTTTTGTATCAAACTGATTCAATTTTTTCTGCGCCCGCTCAAGCACCATTTCATCATCCTCTGCTAACTCAGATAAATTATTGAGCATATCAACCAACAGATATTCGGTTGTCACTTGACTTGGCTTGGGAAAGCGATGCTTCAAGCGGAAATCATAATTACGATGATCCAACTTAAATACGCCATGCCGCTTGTGGTTATAAACGATGGTCTTGTTGTAAAGCTGAGTGGTGCCTAAACGCAAGGAGTTATAGACGCTGGGGTTGAAGCTGAGAAATTCTTTGTCTTTCAGGAACGCCGCCAAGAGAAACTCTTCCGCCGGTGGCGCATCGCCAAATACACTTTTTCTGGGAGCGTAATAAAGACCTTGTGCGGCCTTGGTCAGCCGACCTGATGCAACCAGTTGCTGCAACTCACGATCAACGCTGGAGGAATAAGGCACCAAGTCTTCACGTCTATAAACTTTTCCGGCACGAAGGTGCTGGATCAAGGGTGATGTTTTACTCTGCGATGATGTTTGCGCTCTCATGACGGCTTTCTTATTTACGTTTCATGCAGAATCATACCCCCTAAAACTCAATACTCCAAGTGTTGAACGCTTATTCTTACTGTATCCGTGCCCGTTGCCCTGCATTGATGGCGGCAAGCAGCTCTGTTCTTAGCTTGACCAGATAGTCGTCCACTTCAGCTTCGGTTTCCAGATAGGATTTGCTGGATAGATCGGCGGCACGAATGACTTTGGCGGGTTTGGGGGCAACCGTTTGAGGTGTCTGTGCCGAGCCTAGGTTTATCACGGTGGATGTATCACCCGGCGCTTTTACGGCGAACGGCTGCGGTTTTGCGGCGGCACTCACGGCTACGGTGATCATGTACATCGCGCTATCCAGCGCGGTACCGGACTGCTCCTGCAGATAATGGATTTGCGGGATGCTGGTTTGAGCGGCGATATCCAACTTGATTTGCTGCAATGAGTGCAGCGCACGGTTACGCAACTCGGCCAGTGCGTGGGCTTGATTCAGCGCTTGGCTGACTTCGGCTATTTTCTTTTCCAGCAAGAGCAAGGCGTGCTCGCGCTTGGAATCAACCAGCTTGGCATTCACCGCCTCCACCGATTGAATCAAGGATTCGATCTGGTTGATCTGCTGATACGGAGTGAGGTTATCGCGTATCGTTTCCAGTTGCTGCAAAGCGTTTGCCGCCACAATTTCTTTTGTGAGTGCGGGACGATTCGGTTCGAAGCGTTGCAGGGCTTCGAGCATTCGCCGCCATGTCGTCAGTTGGGTGGTGTAAAAGCTGATGAGATCATGAATGTCATCAGCCGCATCAAGCCAATCATCTTTGTGCGTTAGTATGGCTTCAACGAATTCAAATGGATCACGGATCGCCAGTTGTTTGGCAATGCGCGACAGAGACTGGTCAATAACGGCCTTGCCGGGATGATGTTTGGTTGTGGCTGAATGGGAGTATTCCTTCAACTTAACTTGCCACTCGGCAAGATTGGCACGAAAGTCGGCAACCAGACCATCCTCGTCGTCCTTGCCGATCTCGGAGAAAATATCTTTGTGCAATTCGCGAGCACGCTTGATCTGAACAGCATCGGCCGATTTCCGCTTAAGGATGGACACCTGTTTGAAACGTACGGACTTGGTGAGTGGTTCAATTGCGCCACTAGGCTCGATATCCGAATTGTCAGCGATGAGCTTGATTTCACCTGCCATGTACAAACGGGCAATCAGCAATACCACTTCCCACTCCGGCTTCCATCCCCACGGTGCTCCGCTAAACCGATCCACCACGTCGGACAGCAGAACGCGGCTCTGGCTGGCTTTGAGCTGAAGGTATTCGCGCATTTCATTGAGCGCGAGTGGATTACCCTCTTCGCCGCCTAACACTAAGTTGTGCTGACCGATGCTATCGGACATTAAGATGGCCTTGATCTCGGCAATTGGATCTAGCTGACGTACCTTGAGATAAGTTAGTTTGGTATAGGTATTGGAGATCAGGTAATTGACCAGTTCATCCACTTGCGTGGAAGGTGCTGCCGACTTGGATGGCAGCTTTTGTCCTAACGCATAGCAATCGCCAGTGACTAATGCGTTGCTGAGTTGTGCGACTATGCGGGCGCGGCGTTCGCGATTTTCATCTTTACGGTCGGCAAGAATGCGTTTGAGTGGTGCGGCAGCTGAACTAGCTTTGGGACTGTCGATATATTTTTCAATTTGCAGGTAGAGAGCCAACTCAATATCGAGCCGGTTACTTTCAGCCATGCGGATCAGCGCACGATCAGTGCTGCGCAAAATCGCTTTGGCATCACTCAACCCTTCGAAGTCATCGCTTAACGGCGTGACGATTTCCAACGACAGTTCGTGGCTGGCATTTTTCCAAGGGGCCCCGTCCAGCAGGCGGTTGATCTCATAATCGCCCTTGGTTTCGCGATGGCGAATCTTGGTATTGCCGCTCAGGATTTCTTCAAAGATTAATTCGCTCAACAAACGAGATTTCTCAATGGCGGAAACTTCGACATGGCCAATTTCGCGGGCAACGTCGCGCTCTTCATTGGTCAGGAAAGACCACAGTTCGCCATTGCGACTGACCAGACGCTGATGCTCCAAGCGGGTCAGGCTTTCCTGAATCTTGCGCTTGAGTGCCAGCTTATCGGCGTCAATCTCATCGACGCAGAGGGTCGCCAAGTTATCTACGTTGGGTTTGATAATGTCCGGGATGTAACGAATCAAGAACAGTGCCTTGAGCAATTGAACATCGTAGGGTTCGAGCGCCAGATTATCCGGCGCCTCATCAATCGAGCGCTTGGCACTGGTGTCGATGAAGCTTTCGATAGACGGATAAAAGTCGTAGATGGGGATCAGTGTATCGATATTTTTTTCGGCATTACGCACCGCCGCTGACTGAAACGCATCGAGAAGAGAACGCTCGCCTTTGGACAGATGCTTGCCGGTTGCGCCCACTTTACGAATAGATTCGAATATTTTTTGCAGCAAGGTGAACTGATAGGGTGCGAACGGATAGCAGGCCACAAATTCTGCGGCATCCTTGTAACTACGCATCGACACAGAGTTGCCCACAAAGGCCAATTGATTGTTGATGATGTCGCCCTTCTGAGCGAAACAATCACGCAACTCGACATGAGCGGCTTCAGTTTTTGACAACAGACGTTCGCTAATCACGTCATCGGTATTGGAGCTCGCTAACGATAGGCGAGTGTGGAAGCGTCCCTGAATCTTAGAGAAGTCTTGCGACCTGGCTTTATTGGTTTCACCTATGGCGGCGTCAATATCCTCCTGGCTGGTGACAATGACCCACGCCCTGCCTTGGCATAAGGTGCCAAGTTGTTCGATGATGGTTTGCAGAGTCAGCATCATCTGGGTGTTGTCACCGATGAACTGCCCCACCTCATCCACTAGAAAGATGACACGGTGCGCCGCAGGCTTGGTATCCAGATAACCACGAATGATTCCTGCCAGACCTTCGATGTTGATTTTGTAGTCATCACGGGATTTATCGAACCAGCGTCCGGCGGATTCCTCCGTCATGTTGAGCGCTTTGGCCAGGGCATGCACCACGTCATCACGCAGAAAATCCACGGCGTCACGTTCTTTGTTCCACGCCGATCCATTCTTTTCCTGAAAGGCAGTTTTGAACGCTTCATAAGCGCCCTTGCCAACCAGATAGCGTTCCATTTCAGCAATGTGCGGCGCATCGCCGGAGTAGCCGAGCTTTTCATTGAAGACCCGCAGGAATACTTGAAGGATCACGTCCCGGTCGGATTTGCTATCAGCCTTGGCATCGATATTGAACAATATGACATCGGAACTGCCCTTTGCTGCGCGCTGCATGTCGGCCAACAGCAATGCATCTCTGATTTTGTGTTCATCGAAAAAGGCAGCAGCCTTTTTGGGTTTGCCAGTGATGGGATCAATCGCCTCAATGTTTTCCAACAGGTAGGACAAGATTTTGATGAAGTGCGATTTACCCGATCCAAAGAATCCCGAGACCCATACGCCCATGCGCGATGAAACAACCGGATCTTTTGGGTTGTCTGCCGCTGCCAAGAACGCATCGAAGAATCGTCGAAAATACTCGGTCAATTGTTTGGTGACGACGTATTCATCCAACTCTTGCCAAATGCTTTCCGCATCACGTTGATCAGCTTTAATCACACCGTTAATGGGGCGGTCGATTGGCTTGGTAAAAAGCTCCCTAATTTTCATATTTATTGCCTTGTTTTGAATGAGCGTCAGGATACTAGCCGGAAAGCGCGGTAGTAATGGTCTTCGGATAGCTTGTTGAACAGCCGGAATGAGTAGCCGTCATACTTGCCGGGGTACAGCATCAGCAAGGGCGTATCTTTCATTAGTGGATGCAAAGCAGACAGCAGTGTATGGGTGCGCAGGATCGGATAGGCCGAGCCCACTCCAGTCAGAATAACCAAGTCTTTATTATAGACATCGATCTGGGAAACAAGTCGCTCTGCCAACTTATCCTCTTTTAAAACGCGGCGCAGAGATTCAAGGGCTTTGTTGTCGCCTTGAGTTTGCTGCATATCGAGTGCTTTATCGAGCAGATTTCGTTCTTCCAATAAGCCAATCGCCAAGTCAAACACATTGACCGTGGCAAACCGAATTGGAGGTTGGCGTTTGGCGAGAGCAGGTTCGATGACCTCAGTTAGAAACGCGCGCATTTCGAGTTCGGACTCAGGCGGGTAATCGAACACCCAAAAGCCGATCTCATTACCCAAGCCCTGATTGGTCAGCAACTCTTTCGAAGTTAGACGCGGAAGGATTTGATTCAGTCGTTCCTCAAATGCACTCATTTGGAAACCTTCATGGCCGATAGAATCTTAGATTCACCGTGCCGCTTTAGAAAATCGATGACTGTCGGATGCAGGCTGGGGGGAGTCATATTTCTCTTTCTGCTGGAATCGAGGTATTTTGCTTCGACCAATATTCGAATGATGACCTCAAAAAGCTTGTTTTTTGTGGTTGCAGACCAGCGTTCAATTTCACCATCACGATGCACACACTCCACCCAAAAAGCATCCCACAGATGGAAGTTCAGCGCCAACTCCATACGGCGTAGTTGTTTGGCGTATACATCACGCATGAAATCCTCTAGCAGGCGACTGTGTTTGATGGCGGCTACCAGAAGCATCTGAATGGAGACTTCCATTTCACCCTCGGCAATCAGCTTCCAGCCCTCTTCGTCCAGCGTCACCAAGCGCCTATGAATCAGTCGCGCCTGCCTGAACGCGGTAGAAGGCGTTTTCTTCTGCAAGATGTTCTCGACCTTCAATGCATGTTCCCATTCCGCCTCGGTCGGATGGGTCAGCAACAACGCGGCGATCTTCCTGCTCTCTGAAGGCATAAGAGATCCGGCGGATATTTCGGCGTTGTATTTCATCAAGGGGAAGTGTTAAAACGGGTCCTAATTATAAGCATTGTATTTAAAGCTTGCTGTCATGATCTCCCATTTTGCAAAAACATAATTGATGTAGACGTTCAATCCAAGAGATTTATGTTGCGTGGAATATAAATACTTCGCCAGACGTCAAAAAATCAAAAACTGCCAGTGCTTGACATTGGCGCGCGCATGATGCTCTGCAAATTACATTTGCAGAATGTTCGCTGGCTGCTTGCATGATGACTACTTGTGTTAACAATAAGGAAAAAATACCAATAGTTTCGGAAGCATATTTCTTGACGTTGGAATGGCAGGTATGAACAAAAAAACAGTTTGAGACGCTTACCAAAAAAAGGGGCGACGCAGTGTTATTGATAGCGATTTAAACGGTCATAAATCGATTTTTTTCATCGAACAAACATCACCAATAATCTGTAATTGACAGTTATATGTGAGATACAACGAAGGGGATTGGTTCTGGCATGAAGCGCGCGGCTTGATCAGGAGCGCGCAGTCGAACAGTTTTTGTCTTGGTGGGCGTTTTTAAACATGAGCGACAAAGTCGCGACAGCCCGGCGTCAGCCGGAAGGTCTAGATTTTGAATTTAAGGCTTTCGTAGCCCCAAAGGGCGAAGGTAAAGCCATTGAGATATCTGAGAGAGCCCATTTTTTACCGGGTATATGGTCGCACCACCGAGTATATGATCGCGCTTTGCGGGTATATGGTCGCGCTTTGTTTGATTCACCGGGTATATGGTCGCGCTTTGTTGGATTTAACTAACGTCGAGTCGACTAATATGCCAAGCTTGATCAGTCCAGCTTCATCCTTCAGTAGCTCACCTTTGCGATCCCTCACACGACCGCCAGCGTTAAGAGTTACCACCAGACTATCAATGGTCTGGTTGACTGACGAATGGGACAAGCAGAATCGAGCTACTGCTTGCGAGAATCCAAATTGCAAACTCATCACTCTTGCCAACGGATACCTCATTTCTACATCATCTTTGATCAGCCGTGACCAGCCGGAGCTGAAGGAAATCCGCCAATACCTGCGATTTTCACTGCCAAATGCGCCCGCGCGAGTTGTAGGAGCTTCGCACTTCGCATCTTCGACCTCCGATATGATCCCTCCGACCATGTTTCGATCAGAGGCATTGATGTGCATGTCGACCCGCGCGACGCGCATATCCTCAAAAAGTTTTTGAATTTGAAGGTAATTTGCATCACCGCCGATGCTCATTACTGAGCGTAGCTTGGCCGGATCTACTTTTAGATGCAGATGAAACCTATCCTCATCGCCGGTCCACTCCCGATACTCAGAAACCATCATGGCTGCATCCAATAAATCCCTGTGCTGCTGACCCAATTTACCGGTAATGGTCGCATGCCCCCATGACGTCTCGACATAAAACGACGTTACTGTTTGCGGGCGGCGTGTTGGCGAGAAAATGGGGATGCGACAAGTATTAACTTGGGTTAAAGCTGATTTTTCAGAATGATGGTCCATGACCGCCTCTCGCCTTCATTGACACAACAGTCCCGCGCCCAAGCTTTTTCGTGCCACGCGCCAAGGCATCCTTCACTTCTTCCCCAGTCATCACCATTACCATTTCGCCATCTTTTGTTAGATTAAAGATGGAGGGATAGTCGTTATTCCAATTTGGACGGCCCATTTCGTTATGCTTTGATGCGCCGAATGCAACAAGCCAATCCGACTTAATCCTTTCAGCAAGGCCAAGTTGTCCAACCAGCTTGTCGCCTGCCTTTAATTTAGTGAGCCCCGCAATCCAGCGAATCGAACCTGGAAAGCCGTTTCCGCCGCTTCTTGACAGGTAATGCAGTCGACGCGACACTTCTTCTCCAGCCGAAGATTGGTTGGTGTGACTGATGCTGATGGTTGTCGTTCTGATTAGGCGCTTCCAATGCTGAATGGTCTCGCCCAGCCCATATTGCTGAGCAACATCGACTGGGTTGTTGCCAGTTGCTATCGACATCGTTGTGTCGAGAATGACAAGTTCCGGACTCAACTTGACTAGGCAGTTGGTGACGCGCTTACCCCATTGAGTTAGCTGCCATTCATCCAGCCCACGCGCCCACTTCCAGATCGCATTTTTGCCGTCCGGTGCTTGCAATAACATCAGATTGCCCGGGGGGATATCTGAGCCGCCGGCCCTGTATAGATCGCGCTGAAACGCAGACTCGTTGCCGCGTTCGCCACCAAGAATGACCACCTTGCCCGAACTACAACGCAATCCCTGCCAATTACCCTTTCCGCATGCCACTGCAACAGCTAGGTTGGTTATGAGTGAGGTCTTCCCTTCGCCCGGCGGCCCATAAAGATCACCGGATTCGCCCACTGGAAGTAGGCCGTCGATGAAGAACTTAATAGGTTCGATTGTGCGCAGCATGATGTGGTGAGCATCGACGAACTTAATGCCGTCTTCAGTATAAGATGCTCGATCGCACGGTACATTAGCCGCGACTTTCAACGTGGGGTCATCTGCAAATGGGATAATTTCGTCGAAATTTTTCATTCGCCACTCCCGAATAAGTCTACATTCGCAGACCCATCTGGCCCCTTGCACCCGACACCAGTCTTGCGTTTATTTCCAATCGTAACGGTCGTACCCCATTTTCTCAGGTCACGCCTGAGTTTCGCCTCAACCAACTCCGCACCTGCACCCGCGACCACCTTCAACGCATGAATCGCGTCGATTGGTTTTGGGCGGTTCAGCATGATGCCACCCACGCTTTTCCCTTTCGCCCGTTGGGGTTCTTTATTTTTTTCTTTGACAGGCGTGGCTGCTCTTGTGGCTCGCCATTAGTTAAGAACGTGGCCAAGTCAACCTTCAGGACTGCCAAGCGCCCACCAATGTCGCGCACGCACACCCCGAGCGTGCCTCGTTCGAATCGACGGTAGGCGGCGTCGACACTTTTCAATCCCAAGTGCTTAAATAAAATAGGGAAATACACGATGGACGGCAAATCTGCCAATTCATCCCTGATAAACTGATGTGCTTCAACTGATTGATTTTCAGACATAGATATGTCTCCTCGGTTCGTTCGAGGCCATGCTGGTAATGCATTTGAGTGCCAGAGCTGGCTGTTGCTTTGCGTAGCGGCGCAGACCCTTAAATCGCGCGCAGAGGAAGACCGTGCAGCTAGCGTCGCACAGTCAGTTTAAATGATGGCTAAGCGACCTAGTGGCCGCAAAGTCTGATGTTGGGTGTTGCAGTTCGATTCCCAGCTATCTGCTGGTGCTGGTAGTCTCATAGAGAGAGCCAGCGATTCTGCGATACTTTTATGTCCTCACAGTGCGGACAAAATCAAACTTACGTGAATAATACGCATGTTATTTGATGCCGCCAAGCGTTTTCTCATCATTTTGCCAGTTTTTTTGCTAAATTCGCCGCATCCAGGTGAATATAGTGCTTTTTTAGCACCTGAAGTGTCTTGTGCCCGGAAACTGCGGCCATTTCTAGCAAAGAAAAGTCGCCCCGCTCTGCCAATCGACTCAACCCCTCATGCCTGAGGTCATGAAAAGTGAAATCCTCGATGCCCGCGCGCACCACAGCAGCCTTGAACGCGTGATACAAGGTCATTCTTTGAACCGGCACCACCACACCGCCGATTGAGCGCGGCAGTCCTTTTACTACCGCGGCAGCCAGAGGAGAAAGTGGAATAGTCCGAGCAGCCCCATTCTTTGTTTTGGGAAAATGAACCGTGCTATTTATAAGGTCTACATGTTTCCACTTTGCCCCGAGCAGCTCGCCCTGCCGCGATGATGATTCAATTGCCAGTTGAACGGCCGACCATAAATATATATTGCGGCTCGCACGACACTCGGCCTCAAGCTTCGCCCATTCAGCCGCCGTCAAGCGGCGATCGCGTGGGGCGCCATCTTTGGGCATTTGAACTTTTAGAACTGGGTTACCCTTTGGCAATACGATTTCAAGTTCTTTTTCTGCATAACCGATAATTTTTGAGAGCATGTAAAGCTCTTTGCGGACCGTGCTCCCGCCAGCAACAACCTCTTTTTTCATGCCGGACGCATATGTCTTAATAACTGGCTTTTGACGATCATCCCGATATTTCTTGATGATCTTCTGATCTAACGCCGCGAGAGAGTATTTGCCGAGCGCGTTTTTGAGATGTTGACATTGATACCTCCAAGCTTCTTTCTTGTCTTCGCGAACCCGGTAATGAGTTGGGGCAAATTCGTTGACAAAGAGATCGACCAGTTCGCCAACAGTCATGCCCTCCGCTTCGCTTCGATCCTGAAAGATGCCGCGGTCCATTTTATTTTCGACGTCACGAGCCCATGCCTCAGCGTCTTTTTTAAAATCGAATGTTTTTGATTGAGCGGGCTGCCCTTTCCTCCTGATCTTGGCCTGCCACGAACCATCGTCCCGTAAATAAAAAGTTGCCATCACTGTCCCCGAATTGTCCCCAATTACATATCGACAATCTTATATAGCTCTATAAGCCACGTCAATTCTGGTTCTATGACTTTTTATTAACTCGCCTGGAAAGCGTGTTTGGGATAATATCCCAACGGGGGTTCGAATCCCCCCTTCTCCGCCAAATCAATGGGTTGCGATAAGCTCGACAGCTGTCGCACAACCCAAAATAAAGCAATAAATCCGTGGCACTGTGCCAAAATTGTGCCACGGAAATTGTTCTAAATCCCCACATTGTTGTTTTTTTCACTGTGCCAAAACTGTGCTTAGGCCAAGTCGCAGCAAGAACACCCACAGACCACATATCAATGCAGAACCTGCCCCACCTCAGCATGACCTACCTATTGCACCATCCTTATTGCCGCGCTTCGGTATCCACAGGCAAGCAACCGAATCACCTGATTGTAAAGCCTTAGCAAAGGCGTCCATAAGCGCAAAGATATATTGCATTGTTTGAGTGCGGCTGATAGTCAATAAAAAAGGCATCCGTCGCCAAGACGGATGCCTTTTCGTGACAGCGTTCGTTTAAGGGACGACGCTATCGATGACGATATTCAGGCCCTTGGTGCCAGGCTTGATGGTTGCTGTCATGCCTTGTACATCACCACTTTGGGCTACCGGCGTGCCTGACTTGGAGACACGTGCGACAACCACTACCTGGTCGAAACCAGACAATTTCAGTTGCGGCTGCATCGCCATGCTGTCATCCAGAGT
Organism: Gallionellaceae bacterium; assembly: GCA_027448945.1. Classification (GTDB taxonomy): domain Bacteria; phylum Pseudomonadota; class Gammaproteobacteria; order Burkholderiales; family Gallionellaceae; genus Gallionella. The sequence goes on along the minus strand of DAIDMQ010000028.1, from coordinate 18,199 downwards.
GAATTCCATAGGCAAATCTTTGACTTGCTTTCGCAACACAGCCAATGGCATCTTGGGACCTTCTGCGGCACGAGCCAGGATGAACACGATGTCATCAGGCGATACTTTGCCTTTCAAGGATGGACTTAGTGTCACCTTGCCAGTGATGGCAAGTGCGGGGTCGGCCACTGCCGCATCCGATTTAGACTTATTGGCGAACTGAGCGCTAGACATTTCGCGATCTAATTGTGCCAAAGCCTCCTTGCCGCCCTTTTGTTTAAGCAAGAACTCGCGTGCCTGACTCACACCGTCCTTAATCATCTGAAGGTCTGGGTATTCGGCCGGAAGCAATGAGATCAGTTTCTGCCAATCAGTGATCGCAACGGGGTAATCACCCCGTTCCATCGCGGCAGAACCAGCAAGTGCCAATGCAGTCGTGTTATTGGGATCTAACGCAAGAGCCTTATTCAGAAATTTGGTCGGTTCACCCAGCAAAGTCTGACCGTGGTCCATCGCATACGCATCGGCATAATCAGTCCACAACTGAGCTTCATTAGGTACCAGTTTGACCAGCTGTGCATATGCACGGGTCGCATCGCCGTAACGCTTGAGTTCGCTGTACGAACGTCCCAGCTGTAACCAACCATCTGGATTCTCCGGGAATTTTTGCAGCTTCTTCTCCAGTTCTTCAAGCGCGTTCTCAGAACGAATGATGCCAAAGCCATCTGCCACGCTCAACTCTGCCTGTTGTGGCAACAACGCTTTGGTGCTACCCAGTTCCAAATACAGCAACACGCTGGTCAGCGGGATGAGTATGACCAACATCGCAGCTAATATCTTGGCGGGATTGCGCTTTACAGGTACGGCGGCTTCGGTAGTTTTAACTTCTTCCAACAATCGAGATTGAAGTTCGCGCTGTCCCTGTTCGAATGACTCGTCATTTAGCAGGCCGTGTTGCAAATCAGCCGACATCTCAGTCGATTGGTCGCGTAAGATTTCGAGATTGGCTGCATCACGCAACACATCATTGTTATGCGCATCTTTGCGCACCAAGGGCAGTACAACGAAAGGCAATGCCAGCAGCAGCAAAGCCGCACTTAATATCCAGAATAAAGTCATGCTTGGGGATCTTTCGAATTCAGTAATTCAGCGGCACGTTGAGCTTCTTCGGCGCTGAGTTGAGTTTCAGGTGCAGCCTGTTTGCGTTTGCGCAATTGCAACATCAGACCTGCCAAGCCCGCAATCAGCAATGCAAAGGGACCCACCCACAACAGCAAGGTGTAACGTTTGAAAGGCGGTTCGTAAAGTACAAAGTCTCCGTATCTCGCTACCAGATAGTCCTTGATTTCATCGTCGCTCATCCCTTTTTTCATCAGTTCACGCACTTCGCGACGCAAGTCTTCCGCCAGTTCGGCATGTGAGCTCGCCAAAGATTCATTCTGGCAGACCAGACAACGCAACTTGTCTGCCAGTCCTATCATGCGTTTTTCCAATACAGGGTCGGCAGCCATATCTTGTGCCTCACCCGCATGTGCGAAAGTAGGCAACAGACACAACAGCGCGATGCTGAGATATTTACAGATATTTTTCATTTGGCTTGCAACCCCGCAACCAGAGGCAGGATGGTCTCACGCAGGCTATCAGGGGTGACCGGACCAATCTGCTTGTAACGGATGATGCCATCTTTATCGATGACATAAGTCTCGGGCACACCATAGACGCCGTAGTCTATGCCGATGCGGCCTTCATTATCCGACATGCTCATGGTGTATGGATTACCACCCTTGGCCAACCAGCCCAAACCATCCTCACGCTTGTCTTTGTAGTCCAAACCATAGATGGGCACGATGTTGCGCTCTGCCAGTGCCATCAGTACCGGGTGCTCTTCACGGCAAGATACGCACCATGAAGCCCAGACGTTGAGCAGCCATACCTTACCCTTCATCTCTGAGGGAGAAAATTGCTTACTGGGTTCGTGCAATTGCGCCAGCGTGAACATAGGTGCCGGCTTGTTGATCAGAGGAGACGGGACTTCACGTGGGTTGAGATAAAGTCCCACATACAAGAATCCCGCTAATACGACGAATAGAATAAAGGGCCAGAAACGCTTCATGCTGCTTGTCCTTCCACGCTGATTTTAGGTTCAACCACAGCAGCTGAGATCGCAGCGGCTTTCTTGTTATGGATGCGATAACGTCTATCTGAGATCGCCAATACCCCCCCCATAGCCATCAGGAAACAGCCGAACCAGATCCAATCTATGAAGGGTTTGATGTACACGCGTACTGCCCATGCACCATCGCTGTTAGGAATGGGCTCGCCCAAGGACACATACAGATCACGGAAAAAACCGGTATCGATGGCTGCCTCAGTGAGTGGCATACCGGATACATTGTACTGACGTTTTTCAGGCGACAGTTCGGTCACTAGTTTGCCGTTCTTGAGTATGGTGATATGACCGACTCCCGCCACATAGTTAGGTCCTTCAGTCTCGGTCACGCCGTTGAAGCGGAACTCATAACCACCTGCCTGGACGGTGTCACCAACTTCCATGCGCACATCACGCTCAGTCTCGTAACCTTTTACTAGAGTCACACCGATGATGAAGAAGGCAACACCCAAGTGAGCGACTTGCATGCCGTAGTAGCTCAGGCTTTGGCCGCGCACACGTGTCATGAATGCACCCTCACCCGCCCAACGTTGGCGCAAGCTGATGACTAGGGAAGCGATGATCCAGAACCCCATCAACAAACCCAAAGCAATCATCGGTGTCCAGTTACCCAACACTAGCGGCAACAGCAATGCAATGACGATGGATGAAATGAGTGCTATACGCACACGCTTGGCGAGATCAGGCACGGCCATCTTTTTCCAGCGCGCTAAAGGACCCAATCCCATCAGCAACACCATAGGCACCATCAGTGGAACGAACACTGCTTCGAAATATGGTGGGCCTACCGACAGTTTGCCGAATCCCAGTGCGTCCATGAACAATGGGTAGAGTGTGCCGATAAATACCGAGGCAGAAGCTACGGAAAGTAAGACGTTGTTGGACAACAGCAGCGACTCGCGTGACAACAAGTCGAACTTGCCGCCCAGTCCGATTTTTGGCGACCGCCATGCAAACAGCAGCAGCGATGCACCAATGACCAACACCAAGAAGCTCAGAATAAAAATACCGCGCTTGGGATCGGACGCGAAGGAGTGCACCGAGGTCAACACGCCGGAACGTACGAGGAACGTGCCCAACAGACTCAGCGAAAATGCTGCGATTGCCAGCAATACCGTCCAGCTCTTGAAAGCACCGCGTTTTTCAGTGACCGCCAAAGAATGAATCAGTGCCGTACCTACCAGCCACGGCATGAAAGACGCGTTCTCAACCGGATCCCAGAACCACCAACCGCCCCAACCCAATTCGTAATATGCCCAACCGCTACCGAGGGCAATACCGATGGTCATGAATACCCATGCCACTGTTGTCCAAGGACGTGACCAACGTGCCCATGTAGCGTCCAACTTGCCGCCTATCAGTGCCGCGATGGCAAATGCGAATGCGACTGAGAAGCCGACATACCCCATGTACAACATCGGTGGGTGGATGACCAGGCCCGGATCTTGCAGCAGCGGATTTAAGTCACGACCGTCGACTGCGGCAGGCAATAAACGCTCGAATGGACTAGAAGTAAACAACATGAATAACAGGAATCCGACTGCCACCAAGCCCATCACGCCCAGTACACGCGCTACCATCTCTTCTGGCAGGTGCTTGCTAAAAGTCGCCACAGCGGCTGTCCAGATAGACAGGATGAAGGCCCACAATAGCAAAGAACCTTCGTGACCACCCCAGATCGCAGCGAAGCGATACTGGGCTGGCAATTGCGAGTTGGAGTGTTGTGCAACATAGAGCACAGAGAAATCGTTACTCAAGAAGGCATTTGCAAGTGTAACAAACGCGAGTGCAATAAAGATGAACTGACCATAGGCCAAAGGACGTGCGACACCCATCAGGACCGGATTATTACGTGCGGCACCGATGATGGGCAAGATGCCCAAGGTCAGTGCCAGACACAATGCGATGATGAGTGAGAAGTGACCGAGTTCTGGAATCATATCTGAGCTTTCTTATTTCGTTTTAGCTGCGGGCTTTATAGCATCCACCGCTTCTGTTGCCGCACTTGCCTCTTGAGCACGCTTGATTGCATCAGCAGCTTCAGGCGGCATGTAGTTCTCGTCATGCTTGGCCAAGACTTCTTCGGCGTGCATGAGGCCATCCGCTTCCATCTTGCCCTGAGCGACGACACCTTTACCTTCTTTGAATAGGTCTGGCAGGATGCCTTTATAAACCACAGGCATCGTCTTAACCATGTCTGTGATGTTGAAGTGCACGGTCAACCCATCCGCTTGACGCTGGACACTGCCAACTTCAACCAATCCACCAATACGGAAGCTGCGGCCCTGTGGTGCCTCCTTGTTCATCACCTGGGTCGGTGTGAAATACAGACTGACGTTGTTCTTCAAAGCGAATAACACCAGTCCGACGGCGATTGCCAAACCCGCCACACCAACCAGGATGTACATCAATCTTTTCTGTCTAGGCTTCATAATTCTTCTCCGGCTTCACGCATCATGCGCACCTCTTGCAAAGCAATCTTACGTTTGTGATTGACCATCAATATCTCTACGACAAATACCAGCAGGGTCACGCCATATGAGCCCCACACATAGAAGGCATAGCCACCCATGTTAAAAAATTCCGCGACGCTCACTATGCAATCTCCTTCAGTTCACTGACCCATTGCGTTGTGCGTTCACGGTCCAGGATGATGCTGCGCACTCTCACCAGCGCCACCGCAACGGCGTACATCCAGCAGGCCAGCAAGGTAACGAACATCGCTTGTTGCATCGCGATATGCATGGAGGTGCCGGTAAATTTAATGGTCGAACCCTGATGCAGGGTGTTCCACCACTTCACCGAGAAATAGATGATGGGCACGTTTACCGAACCGACGATTGCCAGTAAGGCGGCAGCGCGATCGGCACGACGCGGGTCATCAATAGAGGCATGCAATGCGATGAAACCGAAGTACAAAAACAGCAAGATCAGTTCCGAGGTCAGACGTGCATCCCAGACCCACCAAGCACCCCACATAGGTTTACCCCATAAGGCACCCGTCCATAAGGAGATGAATGCAAACAAAGCGCCGGTTGGAGCCAGGGCTGTCGCCATCATTGAGGACAAGCGCGTATTGAAGATCAGTCCCAGCGCAGCGTAACCCGCCATGATTAGATACAGGAACATCGACAATATAGATGCCGGCACATGAATGAAGATGATGCGATAGGCTTCTCCTTGCACCGCATCCACAGGTGCAACGAAGAATCCGATATACATACCGATAGCGAACAACACAGCGGCCGGAATCGCAAAGAAGGGAACTAACTTGCCAGCCAAACCATAGAAAGTACTAGGCGCTGAATACTTGAACCAATTTATAGCCACAACTACTCCATAGAAATGCGCAAGGCTTGCGCAGTCACCCAAGGGGTAAATACCAGACACAGCATCAACAAAGCGGCGATCAGCGACAGATTTGAGGTGACACTCAAACCGCTGCTAACGGCTTCTACTGCACCTGAACCAAAGATCAAAACAGGAATACACAAAGGTAGTACCAATAAGGATAGCAACACACCACCGCCCCTTAAACCCAACGTCAACGCGGCACCTATCGCACCCAGCATACTCAGGACAGGTGTACCCAAAAGCAAACCCAGCATCAACACCAGCAAAGCTTCAGGCGACATATCAAACTGTAATCCCAGCACCGGTGCCATCAGCACTAGCGGCAGACCAGAGACCACCCAGTGCGAAATCATCTTGCCCAACACCAAGACCGACAAAGACTGTGGCGCCAACATCATCTGCTCAAGCGTACCATCCAAGTAGTCAGCCGAGAACAATCTCCCTAGCGACAGCATGGAAGCTAACAGTGCCGCCACCCACAAAACCCCGGGCGCCATTTTGCGCAACATATCCATCTCGGGACCTACGCCCAGCGGGAATAGACTGACGATCAAAATAAAAAACACCAAAATGGTCAACACGTCTGCACGCCTACGCATGGCCAACAGCAAATCGCGTCGCACCACCAACACTAGCAAGTTGATGATAGAGAGGCGGTTCATAACAACGCCAATCTGGCAATCTCAACGCCTTTGATTGTAAGGGGTTGATGGGTTGTGAAAATCACCATACCTTGCTTGGACAAATGCTCACCGAGCAACTCTTCTATCAACGCCACAGCTCCGACATCAAGCGCAGTTAATGGTTCATCCAATACCCACAACTTTGCATCACCCACCAACAACCTCGCCAAGGCAACACGTCTGCGCTGGCCCTGTGAAAGTACCTTGGTTGGCAAACGCTCCCGGCCCTTCAAGCCCATACGACGCAAAGCTGTAATCGCCTGATTTTCATCCAATACGATGCCGGATAGTCCTGCTGAAATGCGCAGATTTTCTAATGCGCTCAATTCATCTTTGATGGCATTGTGATGCCCCAGATACAACAGATTGGCGAAATATTCCTCCCCCAATTCGCGCACGTCGGTGCCACACCAACTAATCTTGCCTTCATCCGGCTGCAGGAAGCCGCACAGGGTACGCAACAAGCTGGTTTTACCCTTGCCGTTCTCCCCTTGTACTTGCATTATTTGCCCAGCATGTAGCGTCAGATTCAAACCGGAAAACAACCGGTGATCACCACGACTACATGCGAGATTTCCGACTCCCAGCATTAAGAAACCAACCTAAAATTTAATAGCCGGTGATTATATACGATAGACCGAGCTGAAAGCGCTGCAATCAAATGTAGATACAATTCTGTCGGGTGGAGCAGAGTCGTCAAAGTGCCAAGCGAGCTGTATACACGCTGATGCCGCCGCCTACTTTTAGTAACAACAATCTGTGAGTAACGCCACCACAACCTCATTGTCGTCTCAATTCGTTATCTCCACGCACAACACAATGGAAAGCGCCACCCAAAGGTGGCGCTTTCCATTCATTACTTATTACGCGCAGACTAATTTCACTCGACTTTAGCTTGCTCGGTCATACCTAGATTGATTTTGATCTTGGCTTTGGATTTCGCATCAGCCATATAGGCCATGAATAATTCTTCGCCCGCCATCTGGCGCAATTGGTTGGCATATCCAGCACGCTTGGCCTCATCTGGCATCTCACCCGCTTTGACCGCCTCTACACGCACGATGGTATAACCACCTTGAGCAGATTCAGCACCGACATACTGAGGCAGCTTGGCAGCGTCTACTTGGAATACCTGACGTGTCAGCGCAAGGTCTAACGCACCATGTTGTGCACGGGTAATGTTTAGCGACTTAGCCCAACTCAGGTCAGACTTGGCCGTCTTTTGTAGTTGCTCAAGTGCAGCCTTACCTTGCTCGGAAGCCAGTGTGGCAGCTTTTTCACGCATCAGTTTCTGTTCTATCTGCACGCGAACCTCGTCCAGCGGTCTTACGCTGGATGGTTTGTATTCCAGCATGCGTGCGGCGATCAAAGAAGATGGCGCAATTTCAATGGCTTGAGTATTACGCTTATTTTTAACAACATCTTCACTAAAGATTGCCTCCATACTCTTGGCAGTCCAAGGCATAGGTGCTGGTTGACCTTTCATCAACCAAGGACTCTGCTCTACCTTGGCGCCAACCTGTTCGGCAGCCGGCTTCAAAGTGTCGCTTTGCTCATAGATGGTATTGCTGAATTTTTCAGCCAATTCGGCGAATTTCTCACTCGCCTGCTGTTGACGCAATCTGCTTAAAATCTCTTCTTTGACGTCATCGTAAGCCAATAAATGGCTGGGTTTGATGTCGGTCACTTTGATTATGTGATAACCGAAGTCCGACTTCACCAAGCCGCTTAACTCGCCTTGTTTGAGTGAGAAAACGGCATCATCAAAAGGCTTGACCATCATGCCGCGACCGAAAGTACCCAAGTCGCCGCCCTTAGCAGCCGAACCGGGATCTTGTGAGTATTGCCTGGCCAATTCAGCAAATTTAGCGGGTGCCTGTTTAAGCATACCCAACACTTCTTCGGCCTTGGCTTTTGCAGCATCTTGCTCCGCTTGACTTGCGCTAGCAGCCACATTGATCAAGATATGAGAAGCCTGTCTTTGTTCCGGACTAGAAAAATCAGCCTGATGCTCATCGTAGTATTTGCGCACATCATTGGCAGCTACATTAGCTTTAGCAGCGAGATCGTTCACCGAGAATTTCACGTATTCAACCTTGATCTGCTCAGGCGTGGCGAATTGCTTGGCGTTATCTTCGTAATAGCGCTTCACTGCCTCTTGATCAACTTTCACCTGATTCAATAAAGCTTGAGTCGGTATCGTAGCAACACTGATCGTACGTTGCTGCTCATTCAACGCGATAATCTTTTCGGCGACAGTGGCGGATGCATATCCATTCTGTGCATAAGTGCTATTTAATTCCTGACGAATGAGTTCGTCGCGAACTCTCGCTTCATACATCAAAGGGCTGAGATTATTGTTGGCCAATACTGTTTCGTAACGAGATTTATCGAATTTCCCGTTGGATTGGAATGCTTCTATGCTGCCTACCAGTTGGGCGACTTGCTCATCCGTCACAGTCAAGCCAGCGGTTTTTGCCCGCTGAACCAATATATGCTGAGCAATCAGATTATCCAGCACTGCACGCTTCATCTCGGGCGTATTAAACAGGGCTGCATCGAAGCTCGGCCCCATACGTTGACGCAACTGTTCCTGTTGTTGGCGCAAGCTACTGTCCAACTCTTGCGCCGTGACCTTAACGCCATCTACTGTGGCAGGTGACTCGATCTTGCCGCCATCCTTATAGGAGCTGACACCAAAAAATGCGAAAGGCAATATGATCAAACCCAATATCACATATACAAAGCGTTTTTTCTCTTGAACGAAATCAAACATAGGCAGGTACCCCGAGATATTTATCTACGACAGATATGAAAAAAGGCGAACTTTCGTTCGCCTTAAATTGGCGGAGTGGACGGGACTCGAACCCGCGACCCCCGGCGTGACAGGCCGGTATTCTAACCAACTGAACTACCACTCCAAATTTGTTTAGCCTGGTGGGTGCTGACGGGGTCGAACCGCCGACAATCGCCTTGTAAGGGCGGTGCTCTACCAACTGAGCTAAGCACCCGACTAAAGACCGCTAGTTTACAGCATCCTTTAGGCCTTTGCCAACAGAAAATTTAGGAACTTTGGCCGCTTTTATCTTAATTTCGGCACCTGTTTGCGGATTACGGCCTGTACGCGCAGCACGCTCACCGACTTTGAATGTACCAAAGCCTACCAGATTTACGGTATCACCATTTTTCAAAGCCATTTTGATGGTATCCATTGTTGCATCCAAGGCACGGCCAGCAGCAGCCTTTGAAATATCAGCGGATTTAGCGATTGCATCGATCAGTTCAGATTTATTCATACTACGTCTCCTCCTTTGAGTTTATGCAGGGAACCCTGCGAAGACTCTCAATCGCCAGCTAAATAAGCCCAAGCTGGCGATTGAGAAACGATCAGTGTTTTATAGCGACAACTTCAACAGTCTCGGCAGCCAATGTCACAACAGGTGTTGCGACTACTTCAGCCAAAGGTTCAGGCTTACGTTCCAGTGCAACATCCAAAACTTCTTCTATCCATTTAACCGGATGAATATCGAGTTTATTCTTGACATTGTCGGGAATCTCGGCCAAATCCTTCACATTCTCTTGTGGAATCAGCACAGTCTTGATGCCACCACGTTGAGCTGCCAAAAGCTTTTCTTTCAAGCCGCCAATAGGCAATACTTCGCCACGCAAGGTGATCTCACCGGTCATAGCTACATCTGCCCGCACAGGGATACCTGTCAGCGCAGAAACCATAGCTGTACACATACCCACACCTGCGCTGGGACCATCCTTCGGCGTGGCACCTTCAGGCAAGTGAATATGCAAGTCGGTCTTCTGATAGAACTCAGGGTCTATACCCAAGCGTTGAGCACGACTTCTAACCACACTCAAAGCTGCTTGGATTGACTCTTGCATCACATCGCCCAGTTTTCCGGTAGTTGTAGTTTTGCCTTTACCTGGCAGCACTGCAGTTTCTATAGTCAATAATTCTCCACCAACTTCAGTCCAAGCCAGACCAGTAACTTGCCCTACCTGATTATTTTTTTCTGCCACACCATAGGAATAACGGCGTACCCCTAGATATTTATCCAAATTGCGGGCAGTGATAGTGACTTTGGTATTTTTATCTTTAAGCAACAGCGCCTTGACGACCTTGCGACAGATTTTTGAAATCTCACGCTCTAAGCCACGCACACCTGCTTCACGCACGTAATAACGCACGATGTCTCGCAATGCACTCTCGGTGATGTTGATCTCTTCAGGTTTAAGGCCATTGTTCTTGATTGCCTTGGGTACTAAATAGCGTGTCGCGATATTGATCTTTTCATCTTCCATGTAACTGGAAACAAAAATAATCTCCATACGATCCAACAGTGCATCAGGAATGTTCAATGTATTGGCCGTTGCGACGAACATCACATCTGAAAGGTCATATTCGACTTCAACATAATGATCGACGAAGGTGCTGTTTTGTTCGGGGTCCAATACTTCCAGCAAAGCCGCCGCTGGATCGCCGCGCATGTCCATCCCCATTTTGTCGACTTCATCAAGCAAGAACAAAGGATTCTTTACCGCGACCTTAGTCATGTTCTGCAATATCTTGCCTGGCATAGAGCCAATGTATGTCCTACGATGTCCGCGAATCTCGGACTCATCACGCACACCACCCAGGGACATACGCACGAACTTACGATTAGTTGCGCGCGCTATAGACTGCCCCAAGGAGGTCTTGCCCACGCCCGGAGGGCCCACCAAGCACAGAATCGGTGCTTTCAACTTATCGACACGTTGCTGCACCGCCAGGTATTCGACGATGCGTTCCTTAACTTTATCAAGACCGTAATGATCCTCTTCAAGAACGACTTCCGCCTTCTTGAGATCAGAGCTGATTTTGGTCTTTTTCTTCCATGGTAGACCGATGAGAACATCAATGAAGTTGCGTACCACCGAAGCTTCAGCAGACATCGGCGACATCAATTTGAGCTTTTTCAACTCTGACTCTGCCTTGAGCTTTGCTTCTTTAGGCATATGGGCTAGCTTGATCTTTTTCTCTAACTCTTCGAGATCCGCACCATCTTCGCCCTCACCCAATTCTTTTTGGATGGCTTTGACTTGCTCATTCAAATAGTACTCGCGCTGGCTCTTCTCCATCTGGCGCTTGACGCGTCCACGAATACGCTTCTCGACCTGCAAGATATCAATCTCGGCTTCCAACAAGCCCAATAGATGATCCAGACGCTTACGCACATCTATGATTTCGAGCACTGCCTGCTTTTGTTCCAACTTGAGTGGCAGGTGCGCAGCAATGGTGTCTGCCAAACGACCTGCATCGTCGATACCCGCCAACGAAGTCAATATCTCTGGTGGTATTTTTTTGTTGAGTTTGACGTATTGATCGAATTGGGCGATGAGTGCACGACGCATCGCTTCGGATTCACTGTTAGCACCCTCATCAACTTCAACGAGGCTGACTTCGGCATCAAAATGGCTACCGGAATCGACAACTTTCAGCAGGTTTACGCGCTGAGTGCCTTCAACCAGCACTTTTACTGTGCCATCAGGTAGTTTGAGCATCTGCAAAATGTTGGCCATGCTACCGATAGCATATAAATCATCTGTGCTTGGATCGTCTTTTGCAGCCGACTTCTGTGCCACCAAGACGATACCGCGACCCGCTTCCATGGCCGACTCAAGCGCCTTGATGGATTTAGTGCGGCCAACGAACAGTGGGATGACCATGTGGGGAAACACGACCACATCGCGCAATGGCAACAAGGAATAGAGGCTATCAGGTGTAGAGATGGGAGTATCTTGTTCAATCATGGCAATAACCTCTTAAAAATATGTAAGGTTAAATGGGGATGATATCTTGCAATTCAAGCATCCCCACTGGGACAAGATAAAGAGCGAGGCACTAAGTAGTGCCATATATCAGTGCGATTATGCCGCTTTGTGAGCGTCCGAGTAAATGATGATGGGTTTGATTTCACCTGTACCCGGAGCTTCATCAAGAACAACTTTGCTGACGTTCTCCATTGAAGGCAGATCGAACATCACATCCAGCAAAGCTTGTTCCAAAATGGAGCGTAAACCACGGGCACCGGCCTTACGTGCCAATGCCTTACGAGCAATTGCTTGCAACACACCAGTATGGAATTCCAGTTCAACGTTCTCCATGGCCAGCAACTTTTGGTATTGCTTGGTCAGGGCATTCTTAGGCTCGGTCAAAATCTGAACCAGAGCTGCTTCATCCAGCTCTTCCAAAGTCGCCACCACAGGCAAACGCCCAACAAATTCGGGTATCAAACCGAATTTAATCAAATCCTCGGGTTCTACATCACGCAGCGTCTCACCGGTCTTGCGCTGGTCTTTGCTGACGATGGTTGCGCCAAAACCGATACCCACTTTTTCCGAACGGTTGCGTATGACTTTTTCCAAGCCATCAAAAGCGCCGCCGCAAATGAACAGAATATTGGTGGTGTCGACTTGCAAGAATTCAGTATTGGGGTGCTTGCGTCCTCCCTGAGGAGGAATGGAAGCCTTGGTTCCCTCTATCAACTTCAGCAATGCTTGCTGCACGCCCTCACCCGATACGTCACGAGTGATGGATGGATTATCGGATTTGCGTGAAATCTTGTCGATTTCATCGATATAGATGATGCCGCGCTGGGCTTTCTCTACGTTGTAGTCACAAGCTTGCAACAACTTTTGGATGATATTTTCTACGTCCTCGCCCACATAACCCGCTTCAGTCAGCGTAGTGGCATCAGCCATCACGAATGGCACATCCAACAAACGCGCAAGTGTCTGAGCGAGCAGCGTCTTACCTGAACCCGTAGGCCCAACCAGCAAGATATTGCTCTTGGCCAGCTCAACACCATCTTGAACATTGCTACGCAAACGCTTGTAATGGTTATAAACAGCAACAGACAGTATGCGTTTGGCTTTTTCTTGGCCAATCACGTAATCGTCCAAAGATGCGCAAATCTCTTTAGGTGTAGGCAAGTCGCTGCGTTCTGCCTTGGCAATCGCGCTCTGTGCTTCTTCCTTCATGATGTCATTGCACAAGGCAACGCATTCGTCACACACGAACACCGAAGGACCAGCTATGAGTTTCTTAACCTCATGCTGGCTCTTGCCGCAAAAGGAGCAGTACAACAGCTTGTCGCCTGATTTATTTTCGGTAACCATCTCTCAACCTTTCGTGAAATTATCGGAGAGAAGCAGATTAGATACGCTTTTCCAAAACCTGATCGACCAGACCGTACTTTACTGCATCTGCAGCACTCAGGAAATTATCCCTGTCGGTATCACGTTCTATGTTTTCAACTGACTGGCCTGTGTGATGCGCCAACATCTGATTAAGTTTTTGCTTCAGATACAAAATCTCGCGGGCATGTATCTCAATATCAGATGCCTGACCACGGAAACCGCCCAATGGCTGATGGATCATCACACGCGAATTGGGAAGACAGAATCGCTTACCTTTCTCACCCGCAGTCAACAGGAAAGCCCCCATACTGGCGGCTTGCCCTATACACAGTGTACTTACATTCGGTTTGATGAACTGCATGGTGTCGTAAATTGCCATACCCGCCGTCACAGAGCCACCGGGAGAGTTGATATAGAAATGTATATCCTTCTCCGGGCTTTCCGACTCCAAGAACAACATCTGGGCTACGATGAGGTTAGCAGTATGATCATTAACCTCGCCCACCAAAAACACCACACGCTCCTTTAACAGACGCGAATAGATGTCATAAGCACGTTCACCCCTACCGCTGGTTTCCACCACCATTGGGATCATGCCTATATTTTTGGTCTCGAAGTCGTGCAACATAATTATGCATTCCCCATCAATTCAGCAAAGACTGCTGTTTTTTCAGTTACTTTAGTCTGACCAAATACAAAAGCCACGACATTTTCTTCAAGCGCAAGATTTTCAACTTCTTGCATACGCTTGGCATCAGCAGCATACCAGCGAATAACTTGCTCTGGCTCATCAAAACTTTGCGCATAATCTTGAATCAATGCTTTTACTTGCTCAGATTTGGCGTGCAGACCATTCTTTTCAACCACTTCAGCCAAGATCAAACCCAACTTAACCCGCTTGGTAGCCTGCTCCTTGAATAATTCCAGAGGCAATTGCATGCCACCGGTCTTCATACCGCGCTGCTCCATATCACGCACAGTTTGCTGCATCAAAGATTGAGATTCCCAATCCACCAGCGCCTTGGGCACGTCAAACTGCGTCACTTTCAGCAATGCATCCATCGCCACATCTTTATTGCGAACCTTCAGACGACGATCCAACTCACGCTGCAGATTAGAACGAATTTCAGCTTCCAATTTGCCGACATCGCCATCCGCGATACCGACTGACTTGGCGAACTCGGCATCCAATTCAGGCAACTGGGGCGCCTCAACCTTATTCAGAGTGATAGTGAAAGTCACTTCTTTACCCGCCACATCCTTACCATGGTAAGTCTCGGGGAAAGTCATATCAAATGACTTGGTCTCACCGACCGCCATACCTATAATGGCCGCCTCAAACTCCGGCAACATACGACCCACACCCAATTGCACCGGGTAGTCCTTGGCTTCACCACCTTGGAAAACCTCACCATTCAATTTGCCCGTGAAATCCACAGTAACTTGATCTTCTGACTGCGCGGCACGATCTGTCGCAACGAATACACAGCGTTGCTTGCGCAGAGTTTCAATGGTTTTATTCACATCAGCATCTGCCAATGTGTAGACAGTGCGCTCCAACGCTTCACCCGTCAGGTCGCCAACAACGACTTCAGGATAAACCTCGAAGGTCGCGCTGTAATCAATCTGCTCTGCCTTCAAATCTGCAGTTTTTACATCGAATTCAGGATAACCGGCGACTTTAAGCTTGTTTTCTTCTGCAACTTCTGCAAAAGAGCGCTGCAAAGCCTCACCCAATGCTTCTTGATGAGCTTGAGCACCGTAATGTTGCTCCAAAACCTTGTTTGGAATCTTGCCTGGACGGAATCCGGCAATTTTTGCAGTGCGGCCGATTTGCTTCAAACGAGCGGCCACTTGGCCAAGGATTGCTTGTTGAGGGATAGATGCGTTTAGACGACGTTCTAACGCGCTCACAGTTTCTACGCTGGACATGCTGTATTTCCTTGAGATGAATTGAATGAGGTGCTGGTGCAAAGGAGGAACCCCAAAAACCATTAACAAATTGATTTTGTTATCAATTTTAAAGTGGCGGTCGAATTATTACCTTCTTTGTTACCTTCCGGGAGTTCGATAAACTCTTGCAAGCGCGAGATATTAGCAAAGAGAACGAATAAATGAAAGGATGAATGCGAATCCGAACTTTATTAATCACTTAATATTTCAAAAATGTAATCTACGCAACCAAATTTTCGATGGAATATATTTACTACACTTTAATGATGGTATCGCTGTAGAGAGCAACCAGCGGGTCATGAGTCATTAAGCGCATTGGTTCTACCAGTGCCTGAGCAACCAAAATGCGATCAAACGGGTCTTGATGGTGTGCATGCAAATCAGCTACTGCAACAGCATGTTCAGCTTCAATTGCAATAAACTGATAACCTGATTCCTGAAAATATCGCAGAGCCTCTTGACTGGAAACCGGCATATCACCTCGTCCCAACGAATGCTTGATTGCGATTTCCCAAATACTTGCCGTGCTAATCCATACGGTTGTCTTTGCGGACTGAATCAACTCACGAGCCTTCTGCGGTAATTTTGGACTATCTGTGATGGCCCACAAAGCGATATGTGTATCCAGCAATAAATTCAAGATGCTGCCCTCCCCATAAACAAATGAGCCACCTCATCGTTATGAGCATCAATATTATCTGGAACGACGAATAATCCTTTCGCCACGCCAATGCGCTTGCCGGATGGTACGGAATTAATCGGCACCAACTTGGCAGCGGGTCGACCATTTCGAGCAATCACAATTTCTCGTTCCCGTCCTTGCTCGATAGCTTCTACCAAGCGTGATAGCGAGGACTTTGCTTGCAACATATTGACGGAATGCATCGTACTCTCCATATAAATAGAGTTAGTCTAGTCTGGCTAATATACCCTGTCAATGCTGTGTAAAATCTCAGGTAGCGTATGGGGTTCGTGTCCATTTTTAATAAATGTTAGATTGGGTCGGTGCGGTGCGAGCCAACATAGAGCGTCAAGGTAAGATACTCGCGACGCATGATTTGCTGATTGCCGCACACGCGCTTAAAACAAGTGCTGAGCGGGTAACGAACGACCAAGTTTTCAGCCAATTAGTGGGACTACATCAAGAAGATTGGACAGTATGATGACTAAGTAGCCTACTTTATCTCAAGCATCTCGCCATTAACAAAACCCTGATAGCCATCAACACCCAGGTTACGCAGTAATACCAAGGTCTCTTGTTTCTCGATACCGAGCGCAATGATCTTGATATCCAGCGGACGCGTGATAGAAACGACAGAAGATACGAAGAACTGATTGCTAGGATCATCGTCGCGGCCTTTGAAGTAGACCGGGCTGAGCTTGATGTACTTAGGCTTCAATGCTTGCAGATACTCGAAGGCGCTGGGGTGCAGGCCGAAATTATCGACTGCAAAATCCGCACCGGCTGCCCGTATCATCTTGATAAAGCGCTCTATACCTTCTCTATCTTGAGTCAGGCCAAACTCGGATATCTCGAACACCATCTTGCCGGCGATTGCGGGATTCTCCTTCATCGCCGTGGCGAGCCAGGCCAGCAATTTAGGATCACTAATT
The DNA here is from genome assembly GCA_027448945.1 of Gallionellaceae bacterium. Classification (GTDB taxonomy): domain Bacteria; phylum Pseudomonadota; class Gammaproteobacteria; order Burkholderiales; family Gallionellaceae; genus Gallionella. The sequence continues at coordinate 1,255 of DAIDMQ010000028.1, read as the reverse complement.
GATTGTGTAGAAGTATTAATCGCTACTTCTACACCCGCCAAGCTGCCACCATCACGCATCTTATTGAACAGCCGCTTGATGATGGCCAGATCGATGGCGCCGGTCAGTTGGTGACGATTCGCCATGGGAATAAACAACTGCGCTGGGATCATTGCCCCGTCTGCGTCACGCAGTCGCCCCACCACCTCAATCTGCAAAGACTCGCCTGAGCGCACGCCGACCACCGATTGCGAAAAGATCGCCAATCTGTTGTTGTTGATTGCATCCAAGATGAGACTCTTCCAATCCTGCGATCCCATCACGGACTCCTCTTCGACGAAATCGGAGAAGACTGTGAGTTGATTGCCAGCAGAGGTGGATTGCAGCGTGACCATATCGCATTGCGAAATCAAAGCCTTCAAGCTCACGCCATGGCCGTTGAAGTAGACCGCACCACAACCGAAGCTCACCGCGAGATCACCCACTTGCCCAGCGAATGATGTGCTCACCGCACTACTCAGTTTCTCACCTAAAGCCAGCGCATCAGCACGCGACAGTCCGCTAGCGACAACCATGAAGGTCGCGCCATTGATACGTGCGCGCAACGCATCCTTGCCACAATCAGTAACTGTAATCGCTTCCGCGATGCGTTTGATCAGTTCATCGCCCTTCTGGAATCCGTTCAGCTTGTTGTATTCCTGAAAACTGCTGACCTGCAGCATATACATCGCGCCGGCTAGCTGATTCTTTTGGTCCTCGATGAGCGACTGCATATATTGCTCATAGCCTCTGCGATTCATCAGACCGGTCATAACATCTTTGGTCGACTCATCTCTGAATCTAAGCGCCTGTGAGATCTCGAATTCGATGATGCCGCGCAGTTTCTCCGACATCAGATTGATCGCTCCGACCACACTCTTGAGTTCCATCGCTTTAGGCACATTGTCGATCAAGCGGAAGTTGCGCTGACTGATGTCCCCTGCCACAGCCACGATATCGTTGAGCGGCTTCAGGATCAGCTTTAGAAAGCGTTTCAAGGCGAGTAAGGAGATGAGGTACAGCACGACTAAGCCGGCCATAGATTCGAGCAAGGTGCGCCACAATTGCTTATAAGCAAAATTGGGATGACTTTGCACGGTAATCCCCCCGGAAATTAGCGGTGATTAGAAGTAGAATTTTCTCACCCGCAACGGAGGAAGTTTTACATGAAGTCATCACGTTTTTCAGACAGTCAAATCATCGCAATACTCAAGCAAGCAGAAGTTGGCAGCCCCGT
>DAIDMQ010000027.1 GCA_027448945.1 Gallionellaceae bacterium | reverse complement strand
TGAACTGTTGATACGCAGACCTGAAGACAGACGTTGTTGGGCTGTTTGCAAGGCGTTGGCTGACTTATTCAGAGCTGCGCCGGCGAAGAGGGCTCCAACGTTGGTATTGATGACTTGTGCCATGATGATTCTCCTTTAACTCGATTTGGATTGCGGCCTTATCGCCGTTCCCCTTGGTTTGCGTTGCTTATGAACCTCGGTTAATTTAGTTATCGGAGCAAGTCAAGAAAACTTTAGCGGAATGCATAAATTATATTAATTGTGAGATCTGAAATGATGAATAGTGCCTTTGTATATTGGATAGTAAGTTCAGTCTGAGCGACTCATGTATATGCAGGCATAGCCTACTAAACTCAGGAAACGTTGAATAAGTGTCAGCGCGGGCGCATTGCCGCGTTGCGCGGTGTTGGTTCCGGCATCACGCACTTCGCGCATGAGCCTGCACCGAAACTTCGTTTTCGACTCCTCGCCTATCTAATGGATATGTCTCGTTGTCTGCGCTCCGTGCACCTTGCACCGCATCCCGCTCACTGACTTATTCAGCGTTTCCCTAATTTGAAAATAAAATGGGCTGCAACTGCAGCCCATTTTATACGGGGGCAGGAAGTCATTTATTGCGTTGCAGATGAAGTACGTAAAGTTGCAATAATTGTGCGGAGCTTGGGGCCATATCTTGCATCTCGCAACCCGCGCGTCTGTAACTTTTGCCATCGGAGTCGCGAAGTACAGCCTTGTTTCTGACCGCGATGGTGCCCTTGATGATGCCAAATCCCGGCAGGTTGATGCTACAACCCTCATAGCGATCTCCTGGTGACAGTTCGGTATTGTTCTCTTCACAAGTCAACGCGACGCCGCCACCGCTGATATCCATGATGGTGATTTCGGTTGCCTGTGTATCGACTTGGCCGTCAAGTGGGATGATACATTTCAGGGGATTGACCGCTGGTGTCATTAATCGAAAATATTCACGCCGCTGCAAACGGAACAAGCGTACGGGTAAAGGCGTCATGAAACATGCTGTGTCTTTGTGGTTTTTGCGTTGCGGATGACTCAGAGAGAATTGAATTTTGACGTTATGGTGTGAACTAACCAATACCAGGTTGTCGCTACTCATGATTTCCGCGTTGATGTTCTCGTCGCCGCTGCAACCCAAATAAATGCTCTGACTATCTACATCAATCAGAGTGGTGAGTAGATAGCGTTGTTGGTTGTTGTAGTAAAGACCGACGCGTGCATCATGTGAGGCGATAGTGCGCAAGATGAACAAAATCTCACGCGCCGAGGTGATGAAATGTTTGTCATCATTGTCGCTGGAATATACTTCCAGTTTCTGGGTCCTATCCATATTCATAATGCGGGTCTTTCTGAAAATTAAGCGTTATTGTTGTCTGAATGATAGCGATACTAGCTTCTGTTAAAAGGCGGAACAGCGGGGGTATCCGGGTTTTCCAAACGGTATAGCCAAGCCAGCAGTTCTGCCACAGCGACGTAAAGCTGCGGTGGGATCTCTTGATCTAGTTCTACTTGCATCAACATACTCACCAACTCTGCCGATTCGTGCACATAAATATCGTGTTGCTTGGCGCGCGCTATGATGGCTTGAGCGATCAACCCCCTGCCTTTTGCGACCACTTTGGGCGCGCCAACTGAGTCGCCGTATTTCATTGCCACTGCATAACTGTTGGCCTTGTTGGCGAGGTCGCTCATGACTTTTCCAATGCGGTGGACAGTAAAGGTATTTGCACATTATCCAGTGCTGACTTGAGCTTGGGGATGTTGCGCGTGAAAAGATCTAGTGTTGCGGAATCCGCCGCTTGCAGGGTCAGTTGCAGTCCGTCACGTGTGAAATGCAGTTTTGCATGCACATCCCCCAGTTTAGGGAGTGCAAGTTCCATCTCGGTACTCCAGTGCCGCTCATCCTGCTTTGTGGATTGGTGTTCGGGCTCGCCTTGTATCTCCCATTGCATCTCCTGACCAGGCCATACCGCACCTGTCCAAATGATTTGATGTGTCTCAAGGGCGTGCAATTGTTGCTGTACCAATGGATACAATTCTTTGGGGATAGGGAGTGCCTCGCCAGCTTTGTTCATGTTTTGTTCGGGGTGTAAAGTCAACGCCGGTGCCTGATCTTTCCCCATCACCTCAACCAACTTGGTTATCGTCGAATCTGGGGTCGGCAAGCTGCTGCTTTTGTCCATCAGTTTGTTCTGGGGTTCGATCAGCAGATTTGCGGTACTGCGTTCGCCCCGTACCCACTGAGCCTGATGTGACTCATAAAATAAGCCGCTATTGCTCAGGGCATCTTTTAAAGCGACCGCAAGTTGTTTGCCCTCGGGTGCTGAAGCCAGGGTCTGGCTAACCATATTACGGCTAAGCTTCTGTAGCGCTTGTCGCTCCAAGGGCTCGCCGGTGAGATTGGCCAACAGATGGGCTGTAGCGCTAATTTGTTCCTGTGTAGAGATCGGGGTGGTTGAAGGTGAAATGCTGAACGTCAATTGGGGATATTTGGATACCACGCGTAGATTGACCACATCACCTGCGCGCAGATTGGGCGGGAGATGCATCTGCAGGCTTTGTCCCGCGACCAGAACTTTAAAGAGACCCTGACCAACTTGTGCCTGTACCTCACCTTTGACCTGTTGACCGGGTTCTACGGCGACGACAGGGTTGCGAGCAAGTTCATCGGCGGGAGGTTTTCCTCCGCGCGATAAGGCTTGCAGTGCAGTGATCAGATTGGGGGGGAGCATGTTTCATGGTGTCGCTGGGTTAGTAGCCTGCCGAGTAAGTGTTTTGCAGGCGCATCTCTTGGGTATTGCTGTGCATGATACCTTGCAGTTGTTCCACCCATGTCTCAGTGCGGTTACGTATCACAGCATCATTAGACATGATGAGCTTAATCAGGCTGATTTTACGCTGACGTGACGCTTCATCAAGACGATTTTCGGCATCGACTTGTCGCATCACTGCGACTTGGGCGGTGCACTGATGTTCTAAAGCGATCAATAGATCCCATTCGCCCTGAACGGCGGCTTCACGCATCTGGCTGGTAATGGTCTGCAGCGACTCGTAGTTGCTGATGACTTGTGTCGTACTCACGATTATCCTTTCGCGTAGACCAATTGCACATTCTGTGCGGGTACTCTGGGGGTCGAAGCGGGGGCAGCATTGGGACGTATACTTTCCCAAGCTTCCTTCAATTCGGTCAATAGTTTGCTGACTTCATCCAGCGGAGCGATTTCGTTCTTCAGATTGGCAGCGACTAGACGCATCACCATGTAATCATAAAGCGCGCCTAGATTCTGGGCCAATTCTCCGCCAACGTTCTTGTCCAAGCTCGCATGCAGACCTTCACCGATGATGGCGATGGCATGTGAAATCGATTTACCTTTGGCAGTGTAATCATTGCGCGCGACTTCGTTCTTGGCATTGCTGATGGCCTGAAGTGCGCCTTGATAGAGCATCAAAATCAGTTTATGCGGGTCAGCAGCCATCGCGCCGGATTCCAAACCGACTTTATTGTACGAACTGATTGCGTACGTGGCGTTCATTTTGATATCCCCTGTCTAGTTTTATACGGCGGCCAGCTTATGCGATCAACGTAGTTGTTGTGACAAATAAGTGCTGGTCCCATTCATATTACTCAATAGCATATTCAATGCTGTGTACTGTTGGGTGTATTGCGTTTGTAGCATCTTCAAACGCGTCTGTAGTTGCGTTATCTGGTTGTTGTCATTGGTGATAGTGGTATTAAGACTGTCGGTGGCAACCGGGATCAACCCGTTTCCCGGCGACAGGACGGTGTCAGTCCAAGTCTTCAAGCGGGTAGCAAATCCAGTGGCGGATGAGACTACGTTGCTCACATCGCTGAAACTGGTCGCCAATGCATTGCTCAGCTTGGTACTGTCTACCTTTAGTGTTCCATCGGTCTGTAAAGAGACGCCAATCTGGGTCAGATAGGTATAACTGCCACCCGCAGCAGGTGTTGCGGGTGAACTTAACAAACTCTGTAACTGGCTCAACATGGTACGCAAGGTACCGTTGCCCGCCAGACTGGAGCCTGCGCTGGTGGCTGTGCCATAAGCAGAGCGACTCTTTAACTGATTATGCAAGCCATTATAGGCATCGACCATCGCATTGACTGCGCTGGTGATGCTGGTTGTATCGTGTGCAATAGATAGCGTAGCGGGTGTAGTCGTGACACTCTTTAGATTCAGGGTCACACCCTGGATGGCTGTACTTACAGTGTTGCTTGCGCTGCTGATGGCGATGCCGTTTACCGTGAAGCTTGCATTTTGTGCTGCAACAGTCTGACTCAGATTTTTTACGCCGGCAGGGTCATAGCCGAGTATCGAACCCACCGTACCGTCACCGCCACTGGTGGTGATTTTCATACTGCTACTTGCACCTGTGGTGTTGGAGGTTAGCGCAATGCGGTAAGGCGCAGTGGCACTGCCATCATTCACGATGGTAGCTGTCACCCCCATATTGGCAGCATTGATGGCATTACTAATGCCTTGCAAGGTGTTGTTGCTGCTGTCTATGGTGATATTTGTAGTGGCTGTGCCGTTGGTAGTGAACACCGCACCATTGGTAGTGCCAAAATCGAAGCTGAGTGTCGTAGCTGCGCCATTGCCTATAGCGGCCGAACTGCTCGTTTGTCCCGCAGAAACGAGGTTTTGTGCCTGTGCTAAGTTGCTGACGCTGATCGTATAATTTCCAACCGCAGCAGTACTACTGGCCGATGCAGTCAAAATGCCCAAGTCGGATGAGGTGGCACTGTTTTGCGCCAAGCTGGTATTCAAGCTTAGCGAATTAGACTGTAGTGTCGATACCAAGCCGCTGATGGTGCCGAAATCCGACAACTTCATCTGAGAGGTGGTGATATGCGCGTTTAGTTTATCGACAGGCCGATTGGCGACAGTCATCAACTGCGATACCAGTGTGGGCACATCTATCCCCGCTGATGTACTGGTAGCTGAAGTGGGTGAGGTTGCCATACCGCCTCCTATGCCTGTTTGTTTAGCAACACGCCTTGGCGCCTATCGGACTGAGTGAGTGATTCTGCAATCGCTAAAGCCGCCTTGGAAGGATATTGGGCGATTACTTGTTTAGTTTCCGAATCTGTCAAAGTCATGACGGCCAGATGTGTAGAGCTATCCACGCTGAACTCCAGATTACTATGGGTTTGCTGTAGCGTACGATTGATCTCATCTACCGCGCCTTTTACTTGTACAGGTGAAGGTTGTGGCTGAGCCGGGGGTGAAGTATCTCTCACCACGACTTTTGGAGATTCGCCGCCCTGTCCACTTACTGGTGGCGAAGGGATATTTGTATTTAGATTCGAGATAAGCATTTTGCCTCTCCTTTAAACTTAGCCTTCCGCTTGATTAGACCGGAAGGCAGTTGCTAGATTAACGCAGTAAAGTCAGAACAGTGTTCGGAGTCTGATTCGCTTGCGCCAACACTGCGGTACCTGCTTGTTGCAAGATGTTGTTACGCGCCATCGCTGCTGTTTCAGCCGCAT
>DAIDMQ010000026.1 GCA_027448945.1 Gallionellaceae bacterium | reverse complement strand
AATTTGGTCGTAAGCCTTAGCTTCGCCACCAAACCTCTTCGACAGAACCATCGTGATTGCAGCCGTCAAGGTAGTCTTACCATGATCTACGTGACCAATCGTGCCTACGTTTACGTGGGGTTTTGTGCGTTCAAATTTACTTTTTGCCATGACTATTCCTTATCATTGCCAAACGTTAATAACAAAAACAAAACTATGGTGCCCATGGCGAGAATCGGACTCGCGACCTCTCCCTTACCAAGGGAGTGCTCTACCACTGAGCCACATGGGCAGGTATTCAAACTGGAGCGGGTGAAGGGGATCGAACCCTCGTCGTAAGTTTGGAAAACTTCTGCTCTACCATTGAGCTACACCCGCAGCTTTCCGCCCAACGACCCAGAACAAGCCATCGAATCTAAGCTTGATACAACTAAAAATTTGGTGGAGAGGGAAGGATTCGAACCTTCGTACTCTGAGAGAACGGATTTACAGTCCGTCGCCTTTAACCACTCGGCCACCTCTCCAAACAGCCCAGCATTATGCCGATGAGACACTTTGCTGTCAAACAGATTTTGACGAATTTGAACGAAAAATCTATTTATTTTAAAATTGTCTCTCAATTACAAATTGATTCAGCCCACTCTATACAACGCAGACTGCGCATGAGCTTGCAAACCCTCGCCAAAAGCCAAAGTGGAGGCGATAGCACCTAGTTTTTGGGCACCCTGGGGTGACACTTGGATCAAGCTGCTGCGCTTCTGAAAGTCATACACACCCAGTGGCGAGGAAAAGCGTGCCGTACCCGAGGTGGGCAGCACATGATTAGGGCCGGCACAATAGTCACCCAATGCTTCTGAGGTATAGCGCCCCATGAAGATTGCGCCTGCGTGCTTGAGCTGCGGCAACCATGCTTTTGGATCCTCTACAGACATCTCCAGATGCTCGGGCGCGATGCGATTACTGATCGCACAAGCCTCGGTTAGATCGGCCACATGAATCAAAGCACCACGATTCTGCAATGCTGTCTTTATGATTTCGCGTCTAGGCATCTGTTCCAGCAGCTTGTTTGCACTTACCGCGACCGCATCTATAAACGCCGCATCCGGTGAAATCAAGATTGCTTGCGCCAATTCGTCATGCTCAGCTTGGGAGAATAAGTCCATCGCGATCCAGTCCGGATCGGTCTTGCCATCGCAAATAACCAATATCTCAGATGGGCCTGCAACCATATCGATACCACACACACCGAACACGCGACGCTTGGCCGATGCCACATAAGCGTTACCTGGGCCGACAACCTTATCAACCTTGGGGATAGTGGCCGTGCCATAGGCCAGCGCCGCGACTGCCTGTGCGCCGCCAATGGTGTATACGCGATCTACGCCCGACAGATAGGCCGCTGCCAGCACCAACTGATTTTTCACACCATCAGGGGTGGGCACGACCATAATCAGCTCGGCAACACCGGCCACTTTGGCTGGCAAAGCATTCATCAATACCGAGGACGGATAAGCCGCCTTACCGCCGGGCACATAGAGGCCCACGCGATCCAGCGGTGTGACCTGCTGCCCCAACAAGGTGCCATCCGCATCGGTATAGCTCCATGATTCCTGCACCTGCTTCTTATGATATTCGGTCACACGCGCCGCAGCGGCTTCCAAAGCCTGTCGTTGATCGGCAGGCAAGCCTTCAAAAGCGATACGCAATTCTTCTCGCGATAACTCCATCGCTGCCGCATTCGCCAAAGGTAGGCGATCGAACTTGGCGGTGTACTCCAAAACAGCTGCATCACCACGCTTACGCACATCTTTAAGGATAGCCGCTACTGTTGCCTCCAGCACATCATCCGCCGCTTCCTCGAAAGCCAGCAACTTAGTCAGATTTTCATTGAAATTCGCATCGCGACTAGAGAATTTTCTGATCTTCATTTGATTATCGCTCCGGCAAATGCATCCAGCATCGGCTGGATAACATCACGTTTTAACTTGAGGGCAGCTTGGTTAACCACCAAGCGTGAAGAAATATCGGCGATATGCTCAACCGCCTTGAGATGGTTAGCCTTGAGTGTATTGCCGCTGCTGACCAGATCGACGATGACATCGGACAGCCCCACTAAAGGTCCCAATTCCATAGAGCCATATAACTTGATCAAATCCACATGCACACCCTTGGCAGCGAAATGTTCACGCGCAGTCTGTACGTATTTCGTAGCGACACGCAGACGCGCACCCTGACGAACTGCCGCTTCGTAATCAAAATCATCGCGCACCGCAACCATCATGCGACAACGCGCGATATTCAGATCCAAGGGTTGGTACAAGCCCGCGCCACCATGCTCATACAACACGTCTTTACCCGCCACACCGATGTCGGCCGCGCCATATTGCACATAGGTCGGCACATCCGAAGCACGCACGATAATCAGACGCACATCATCACGATTAGTCGATAGAATCAGCTTGCGTGAGGATTCTGGATCCTCGGCTGCGGTGATACCAGCCGCTTTCAGCAGTGGCAAAGTTTCTTCAAAAATGCGTCCCTTGGACAGCGCGATGGTAATCATATCTGACTCGCTATTATTTAAGACGGCGTATCTGCGCACCCAGCGCGGACAGTTTGGCTTCTATGTGTTCATAACCGCGATCTAGGTGGTAGATACGGTCGACGATGGTCTCACCTTGAGCGACTAAACCAGCGATGACCAGACAAGCTGATGCACGAAGATCTGTCGCCATAATGGTTGCGCCTTCTAACTGCGCGCAGCCTTTGATGATGGCCGTATTGCCTTCGACTTCAATCTGCGCACCCAAGCGACGTAATTCCTGTACGTGCATGAAACGGTTCTCGAAGATGGTCTCCACCACCACGGAACTACCCTCGGCGATAGTATTCAAGGCCATGAATTGCGCCTGCATATCGGTCGGGAATGCGGGGTACGGCGCGGTACGCACGTTGACTGCCTTGGGTCTGCGCAACATCTCCAAGGTTATATGACTATCAGATACAACGATGGACGCGCCTGCTTCACGCAATTTATCCAACACGTTCTCAAGGATGTCGGCGCGCGCCTCGCTCAAGGTAATCTTGCCGCCAGTTGCCGCTGCAGCGACCAGGAATGTGCCACTCTCAATACGATCTGGCATTACGCGGTATTGCGCACCATGCAAACTGGACACACCCTGTATGGTGATAGTGTCACTGCCTACACCACTGATCTTAGCGCCCATCGCAATCAGACAGTTCGCCAAATCAACCACTTCAGGCTCGCGCGCCGCGTTCTCCAGCGTCGTCACGCCATCAGCCAAAGCGGCGGCCATCATCAGATTCTCTGTGCCGGTTACACTGACCAAATCGAAACTGATGCGCGCACCCTTCAATCGCTTCGCAGTGGCATGTATATAGCCATGCTCGATGTGTATCTCTGCACCCATGGCTTGCAAGCCCTTGATGTGCAGATCAACCGGACGCGAACCAATAGCGCAACCGCCCGGCAGCGAAACGCGCGCCTCACCAAAACGAGCCAACAAAGGCCCCAATACCAAAATCGCCGCACGCATGGTTTTAACCATGTCATACGGCGCTTCCAACTTATCAACCTGACCCGCATTAAAAGTCGCGCCCCGCGCGACCGTTGAGATGCGCACCCCCATTTGCTGCAACAATTTCTCCATTGTCGCCACGTCGTGCATATCCGGCAGGTTGCTCAGATACAAATCGTCCGCACTCAGCAGACTCGCACACATGATGGGTAAGGCGGCATTCTTGGCGCCCGAGATACGAACCTCACCATTGAGTCGCGCACCGCCTTGTATCGCTAGTTTTTGCATAAATATTTCAATTGCCAGTCGTTAGTAGTTACTTGTTGTTGGGTATTGTTACTTTAGGTTTGCCGACAACTAAAGCCTAGTGATGGCCGACTGCTTCTGCCACTCTTGCGGCGTAAAGGTCTTCATCGAAAGTGCATGGATCTCGGCACGCATACGATCACCTAAAGTCTGAAAGACCAGTTGGTGACGCTGCACGCGAGTCTTGCCTGAAAAAGCCTCGCTAACTACGACAGCCTCAAAGTGCTGACCGTCTCCAATCACCGTTAGATGCGTGGTCGCCATACCTTGTGCGATATTGAGTTGGATACTTTCTGGAGTAACTATCATCGATGACTATACCGGACACGCTTACAGCCAACGCAGCGTCGGCATCACAAAAAAAGCGCATCACTTTATAAAAAGGATGCGCATAATACTAAAAAAGCAGGCTTAATGGGCGAGACAACAGGGCTATCAGACCAAGAAAATCACTTAGCCTGTCCCGGAAACATCTCCGCGACACCATATAAACCAGCCAGTGTGGCCAGACTATCTGGCAGGTTGATTACCTTTAATTCGCGCTTGTTCTGCCGTGCTACACGCATCCAACCCAGTAGCAAGCTGACAGCAGAAGAGTCGATATCATTCACCCCGGATAGATCCAATACCACATTGCTCTTGCTCAGATAAGTCAATCCTTCGGCATACAGTGCGGGCACAGTGTCCATAGTAAGACCGCCACTCACCTTCAAACGATCTCCGTCCAGAATAATCACTTCGCTGCCGCCTTTTCGTTTCCGTCATTGACGTTTTTACCAGCCAATGACTTGATCAGACCGTCAATACCGTTATCCTCGATCTCCTTAGCGAAAGTGCTGCGGTAAGTTTGCACCAAGCCCGCACCTTCTATAGATAGATCGAACACCTGCCAACTGTCTCCCGATTTTTCCAATTCATAATTCACCGAGATTGCCGGCGCACCCGGCTTGGTGATGGTAGTTCTGATCGTAACTTCAGTATCACCCGCAGCCATCTTTGCCGGCTTCACGCTAATCAATTGATCGCGATAGCCTGTGAATGCCTTTGTGTAGGTGCGCACTAACATGGCACGAAATTCCTTAACCAGAGCCTGTTTTTGCACATCACTCGCCTTGCGCCAGTATTTACCCACGGACAACTGGGTCATGCGCTGGAAGTCAAAGTGTGGCAATACTTTTGCATCGACTAACGCCAGCAACTTCTCCCTATTGCCCGCTTGAAGTTCCTTATCCTGCTTTACGACAGACAAAACCTCGTCCACGGTATTTTGAATCATGGTATCCGGCGCAACACCCGCTTGCGCAGTCGCGACAACAGCCATCAATGCCGCAGCTAAAAGTAGTTTTTGTATTGCGCTCATCTTTACTTCTCCTGAAATTATTTGTCAGCACCATCTGCTTTGCTGTAGATGAACTTGCCAATCAAGTCTTCCAACACCATCGCCGACTGCGTCTTTTTGATCTGGTCACCAGTCTTCAACATCTCGGAATCTCCACCTGGAGACAAGCCTATATATTGCTCTCCCAGCAAACCTGAAGTCAGAATGTTTGCGAATGTATCTTTGGGAAACTGGTAACGCTTATCCAAGCTCATACTCACTTTTGCCTCGTAGCGGTCGGTATCAAGCGAGATATCCGTCACGCGCCCTACTAACACACCCGCACTGCGTATCGAAGCTTTTGGCTTCAAACCTCCAATATTGGTGAAGTACGCCTGAACTTGGTATGTCTCGGACACATTATATGTACTCAGGTTCCCGACTTTTAACGCGAGCATCACAAGAGCGGCGATACCAGCCACCACGAACATGCCCACCCACAAATCTAATTTAGTACGTTCCATCACTCACTACCTCCAAACATCATCGCAGTTAATACAAAGTCCAGCATCAAAATCGCCAGTGATGAGGTCACCACCGTACGGGTGGTCGCGCCCGACACGCCTTCGGCAGTCGGCGGCGCATCATACCCTTCGAACAAGGCGATGACCGTCACCACCACGCCGAACACAAAACTCTTTAAAACACCATTCATGATGTCGTGTCTAAAATCGACTGCGGCTTGCATCTGTGACCAAAACGAGCCTTCATCGACACCGATCTGCACCACACCGACAAAGTAACCGCCAAAGATGCCCGCTGCGCTGAACATCGCTGCCAGCAAGGGCATCGAAATCACGCCTGCCCAGAAACGCGGTGCCACGATACGCGCGATTGGGTTGACCGCCATCAACTCCATCGCCGAAATCTGCTCGGTGGCCTTCATCAATCCGATTTCCGCAGTCATCGCCGAACCGGCACGACTAGCGAACAACAAGGCAGCAACCACAGGACCCAGTTCACGCACCAGCCCCAAGGCCACCATCACACCCAAGGCAGACTCGGAACCAAAGCGCTTAAGCGTCTCATAACCTTGCAGGCCCAACACCATGCCGACGAACAAGCCCGCCACGATGATGATGATCAGCGACATCACGCCAGTGGAAAACAACTCTTTCTTGATCAAACCAAATCGGCGGAAGCCGCTGCCTGAATGCGTCAGGGTCAGGGCAAAGAAACGGGCAGCGATACCGATACGCCAGACAGCATTAACGACACGATGTCCGACCCCAGTAATTGTTTTAACGATAGGCATAATATTCAAGCTCACAGACTCAGATCTTGGCGGTAATCACCGCCGGGATAGTGGAATGGTAAAGGACCGTCCATCTCACCATGTACGAATTGATGCACGATTGCTTTATCGGAAGCACGAATCTCGTCCGGCGTTCCTTCGGCAACGATCACCCCACCAGCCATAAAATACACATAATCGACTATCTTCAATGACTCTTGCACATCATGCGTGACAATCACAGAGGTCGCTCCCAAGGCATCATTCAACCGGCGTATCAAATCACCCACCACGGTCAATGAAATCGGATCCAAACCAGCGAAGGGCTCGTCATACATGATTAACATCGGGTCCAGTGCGACTGTGCGTGCCAGTGCGACGCGGCGAGCCATACCGCCAGACAATTCGGAAGGCATCAAATCATGAGTGCCGCGCAAACCCACAGAGTTGAGCTTCATCATCACCAAATCATGAATCAAGTCTTCCGGTAGATCGGTATGTTCGCGCATCTGAAAGGCAACATTGTCGTAAACCGACATATCTGTAAACAAGGCGCCAAACTGGAACAGCATACCCATCTTGCGACGCATTTTATACATACCGTTTGGATCAAGCTCATGCATGATCTTGCCGTCCACTTTCACATGACCTTTGGTAGGCTTGAGTGCACCGCCAATGTGTCGCAACAAAGTGGTCTTACCGCAACCGCTCGACCCCATAATTGCAATGCACTTCCCTTTGTGGAAAGTCATGTTGATACCTTGCAGGACGGCTCGCTTATCGTAAGAGAAGTTCAGATTGCGAATTTCAACTAAAGCAGGAGGGGACAAAATTAGAAATCCATTAAATGGGTGGCGCATTCTAGCGACCCTGACAACATTCATCAACCATAGTAAGACTAACACCAAGCTGACACGTCAAGAACAGCGCGCTGCAGACCTAATAATAGGTAACATAGTTCCATCTTGTGATAGTCACAACACAACTTCAGCGCTAGAAGCTAGAATCCAAACACTCTTCTGTATACCCTTTGTTGCATGCATCTAGATACCTCAGTGATAGACCCCAACGCCGGCATGAGTCCCCATGCATGGTATCGCCATGCAAAGCAAGCCAGCGAATTCGTGGAAGACACCGCGCAAAGTGCTGCAATCGAGGCATTGGACGCGCTTTGGCAGCAGCTAATCGACTTCAAAACCAAACGTAATCACTTTCTTGGCCGTAGCCTGCTCAGTCCCGAAGTCCCCAAGGGGCTATACATCCACGGCGGTGTGGGTCGCGGCAAAACTTTTCTGATGGATGGCTTCTATGCCTGCGTGCCTTATAAGCGCAAACGCCGCATCCATTTCCACCACTTCATGGCAGAAGTGCATCAGCGCATGAAACAACTCGCCAACCATGATGACCCTCTGATCGCACTGTCCGACAGCATCGCCGAGTCGACTCGACTGCTGTGCCTAGACGAGTTTCATGTCGACGACATCGCTGATGCGATGATTTTGGGACGCTTGATTGCAGCCTTGTTAGAACGCGGCGTGGTACTGATCACCACCTCTAACTACCCGCCCTCTGGCTTGTACCCACACGGCTTGCAGCGTCAAAATTTCTTGCCAGCAATCGCGTTACTGGAGCGCGAACTGAAAATATTGAGTCTGGGGACGGGCAACGATTACCGCATGTTGTCCGGAGAAAAAGAGATGCGCTATATCGTCCCAGCCGATGTGCTCAGTGAAGCGCATATGCTGGCGATGTTCGAACGTCTGCATCCCCATCCCGCTGAAATCGGCGCCACCATACCCGCCAAGCGTATCGCGCTAGATGCTATCTGGTTCGATTTCAAAGAATTGTGCGGAAAGGCGCATGGGCAATCCGACTATCTGTCCATCGCACACATTTACCGTACAGTTTATCTATCCGACATCCCGCAATTAACTGCAGAGCATTCTGCGGAGGCTAGACGTCTAACTTGGTTGATCGATGTGTTCTACGACAATCATGTGCAGCTAGTGGTCTCGGCGGCGACTTCGCCCGAGCAGCTATACACCCAGGGTGTCGGGGCTGGCGAATTCACCCGTACCGCCAGTCGCTTGGTGGAAATGCAATCCAAACGCTATATGCAGTTGCCGCATCGCACGCAAAACGTCACGCTATAAGGGCCACCAAATTGCTGTGAATATTAATACTCATTCTTTTCTCTTGAAGATAGCCGCGACTCTGACATTCAGCGCTGTACGCCAAATGAGATAGGTACGATAGGCCTTAGTGGCGTGAATATAGGTTTTCACGCCCTCCTTCCAATCGTAGAACTTCTCAAAGCTGTACGCGAACCATGCGATGCTCATCAACTTGTCTTTGGTAATTGCGAATAAACGTGCTGCCAAGAATGTCCCACTCGCTTTTGCGGATAAGAACATAAACAAACCCTCGAGTGTGTGTCCGTGTGCCATGAGCCACACACCTGCGAACTTGAACGGCAACATCATCAGCACAGGTATCAAGAACAAAGTCAAACACAAGACCGGCGAGCGAGCCGCGACGAAATTCTCCAACCTTCTCACCAACTCGAAGCGAGTCAGCAAACCAGACAACATTTCAAATATCGACCAGAACGCCTCTTCTAAGAGAATGACGAAAAACATTAATAGGGTGAAAAGGTATTTCAACACAGCGTGTTTCCTAACTATTTAAAAGCTGGTTTGGGTGGGCGCGGCACGATACTACAAGTTCAACTTTTGCAGCGGCGGAACAATTAGGCTGTTGTGTATAATCCCGCGCCACTCTCAATCACAGCACATACTAGCCCACTATGAAATACGACATTTCCGCGCCCGTACTCGGCACACCACTCAGCCCATCCGCCACTCGCGTAATGCTGCTGGGCAGTGGCGAATTAGGCAAGGAAGTCATCATCGCGCTGCAACGTTTGGGCGTGGAGACCATCGCGGTGGATAGATATGCAGATGCGCCCGGTCATCAAGTGGCGCATCGTGCGCACGTCATCAATATGACCGATGGTGCGGCGTTGCGCGCACTCATAGCACAAGAAGAACCTGATTTGATCGTGCCTGAAATCGAAGCGATCGCGACCAGTATGCTGGAGCAAATTGAAAGTGAAGGTCTGGCGCGCGTCATCCCAACAGCTCGTGCCACGCGCTTGACCATGAACCGCGAAGGCATACGCCGCTTGGCTGCCGAGACTTTAAACCTGCCGACTTCACCCTATCGTTTCGCCGACAGTTTGGAAGAGATGCGTGCAGCCGCAGAGCACATAGGCTATCCCTGCATCATCAAGCCAGTGATGTCCTCTTCCGGCAAGGGGCAATCTAAAGTAGACATGCCCGCCGAGGTCGATGCCGCGTGGGAATATGCTGCCAGTGGTAGTCGCGTAAATCAGGGGCGCGTCATCGTCGAGGGCCTGATTCGATTCGATTACGAGATTACCCTGCTCACTGTGCGCGCTATGGGCACTGACGGCAAGATTGAGACACACTTTTGCGACCCTATTGGCCACGTGCAAATACAGGGCGATTACGTAGAGAGCTGGCAACCGCAAGTCATGCCCTCATTGGCCTTGCAACGCGCACGCGACATTGCCAAAGCGGTTACCGACAATCTGGGCGGCCTTGGTTTGTTCGGCGTGGAATTATTTGTCCAGGGCGACGATGTTTGGTTTAGCGAAGTCAGCCCGCGTCCTCACGACACCGGCATGGTGACAATGTGCTCACAAGTGCAGAGCGAGTTCGACATCCATGCTCGCGCCATACTAGGCTTGCCAGTCAACACCAGGCTGCGCGCGCCCGGCGCGAGTGCCGTGATCTACGGCCAACACGAGGCTGCAAACATCGCGTTCAAACATGTGGCCGAGGCCATGCGAGTACCTGAAAGCGATATCCGATTGTTTGGCAAACCCGAATCCTTCGCCCGCAGACGCATGGGGGTCGCACTGGCTACCGGCAAGGACACCGACGAAGCCCGTAGTCGCGCAAAACAGGCCGCGAGCATCGTCCAACCAATTAAGGCCTAACTCAGCGTGATGCGCACGCTCTCGCGTGCACTCATACGGTCGAACCACGCTGCAATATTGGGATGTGCACCACGCCAATCACGCTCGGCCTGACGCAGATCCAAATAGACCAAAGCACTCACCAAAGCCAGATCGGCCAAGGAGATGCTGTTTCCCACCCACCACTGACGCTCACCCAATTCGGACGCCACATGCGCCAAGGCGCGACTGATCGCGTCATTGTGGCGAGTGATGGTTGCAGCATCTTGTGCGCTTGCGGGGCGCAGCACTTCGTTGCGTACCACCACTGCAGAATCCATGATGCCATCGGCAAGCGCTTCGCCACGTTTAACCAACATACGCGCTTTGGCATCGTTTCGTGGAATCAGGATGAGCGTGTCATTGAGTGTATCCGCGTAATCGGTTATGACTGCGGAATCGAACACACAGCTATCATCATCCAAAATCAGCGCAGGAATGCGTGCCAGCGGATTGGCCCTCACCACCTGGCTACCCGGCTCGCGCGGTGCATCAACCAAATATGTATGCGGTATATTTTTTTCCAGCAGCACTAAACGTGCTTTGCGTACATAGGGACTGGTATTAGTTCCGAGTAATTTCATTTGCTGCTCCTGAGTAAGTATCCAAGGACGCGGATTGTTGCACACCCGATTATGCTCGGTGCAAAAAAAGAGGGCATCCCTAGAGACGCCCTTGAACTGAGGGAAGCACGCAAGGATAGGACAGGAGTCCCGGAGGTCTTGCTGGTTAAACTTCGAGGCGGATTATTACAGCGAAATATTACATCTTGATGACGCGCACGACTCAACTGCAAGTTGCGCAATAACTGCTAAAGTACGCGCCATTCGATCTACCTCAGCTACCATGTCCTTCCATCACTTCCTCATTATGCTCATCCCCGCACTGGTTGCTCTCGCTGGTGGTGTGCTGGCTTCCTACTGGAAGCCCACGCATCAAGCCCGCAGCCTGATTCAACATTACGCCGCAGGCGTTGTGCTAGCAGCACTGGCAGTGGAGCTATTACCCGAGATCGAACGCGAACACGCGAGCGCATGGGTGCTCATCGCATCCTTTGCAGCAGGCAGCCTGTTCATGTATGGCATGAAACTTTGGACGCTGCATATGGAAGGTCAGGCTAATGCAGCCAATGTTGTTGAAGGTTTAAGCATAGGTTTACTGCTGGCCACCTTCATCGACGTGGCAACGGATGGCTTCATCATCGGTGCGGGTTTCGCAGCGGGCGGCTCGACTGGAACAATCTTGGCATTGGGACTTTCCGTAGAATTACTATTCCTAGGCTTGGCACTTACCTCGGCCGCCACCCGGGGCTGGCGGATCATCGCCATCTGTAGCGCACTCGGTAGCACGGTATTAATATTCGCGCTAGCAGGCAGCTATCTTTTGGCTGGTGCAAGTGGCACCGTAATAGGCGGCGCCTTAGCTTTCAGTGCTGCAGCACTACTTTATCTGGTGACGGAAGAATTATTAGTAGAAGCGCATGGGGTCGAAGAGAGACCAATCTCTACGCTGGTACTATTCGGTGGCTTTCTGACATTCTGGAGCATACAACTGATTGGCATCTAAGTAAGGCGCATCAATGCTTACCGTAGCCCAACACCGCCATCGCCAAACGTATCAAGGCATAGCTAACGCGTGATAGCCAGAGAGTGTGCCAAGCTGAGCTTTGCAAATCAGACAGGAGTATCTGTTTCCCATCCTGGGCGATGGCTGATTGCAGTTGAATTTTTAACGCTAATGCAAAACCTTGATCTTGAACGGCAAGATTAGCCTCCCGCGCTAACAATAAACTCAAGGGATCAAGATTAGATGAGCCCACCGTGAGCCATTGCTCATCTACCACTGCCACCTTGGCATGCATATAACTAGCTTGGTATTCGTATATCTCGATACCGGCCTGCAATAGCTGTTCATAGAGTGCGCGAGTTGCATAGTGTTGCAACCTATATTCAACCCTACCCTGCAGGAGTAATTTCACTTTTACGCCCCGTTGAGATGCATGAGTTAAAGCACGTCTAAAAACACGACCTGGTAAGAAATAAGCATTGGCTAAGATGATTTCCTGTTGCGCCTGATTGATACGTTGCAAATATGCCCGTTCGATTTCACGCCTATGCCGCAAGTTATCTCTAAGCAACAGTGTCACCGCTTGCGGTTGTTGTTTTTTGTAGAAAGGTGCAACGATTTCACGCTCCCTTCTGCGCAACTGCGTCCAAGAAATCATATTCCAAAGCCGCACCATCACTGACTGTATCTGCAAGGCGATCTCACCTTGCATGCGAACTGCGAAATCCAATCGTGGTGCCTCGAAAGTATGTCCTTCCTCTATATCGTCGATAATATTGATGCCACCTAAATAAGCAGTCTGCGCATCAATCACCGCCATCTTACGATGAAGGCGTCTCAAGCGATTACGCTTCAACGTGAAGGGACTGATATCTCGTCTGAACCACAACACTTGCACACCTGAACTGCACATTTCGTCTAACCATGCATCTGGTAACTGCGCCGAGCCAAATCCGTCCAATAGTAAATGCACCTTAACACCACGTTGTGCGGCTGCTCTCAGAGCGTTCGCAACCAACTGTCCTGTCCTGTCGGCAGCAAAAATATAGGTTTCCAGGTAGATTGCCTTACGTGCCGAATCGATGTCAGCACACAGTTCGGGGAAAAACTCCATGCCGTTCTGCAACAGCCTCAATTGATTTCCCGCTATGGCATGCGATACCGTCATATCACAATCAAACGCGCGGACAAGGCAGCATGGTCTGAGATGCGGCGCCAGTGCGCCCCTGAGTGCACGTGGCTTTGCTGCACCGAAAATCCGCGCACATAGATACGATCTAACCTCAGCATCGGCCAAGCAGCAGGAAAACTACGTGCTAACTTCCCACCGTGTAACTGGAAGGCGTCATACATTCCCAATTCACTACCCAAAGTATGACCCATAAAATCACGCCAATCATTGAAATCCCCTGCGATAATCAGGGGCGCATTACGAGGAATGTGCTCGACCACATAATCGATAAGAGCCTGCGTCTGAGTACGCCTACCTTTGGCAAACAAACCAAAATGCGCACATAGGCAATGCACCGAAGTACCGTTCGCCAAGGCAATCTCGCTATGCAATAGGCCCCGGCTCTCGTATTTGTGGGCGGAGATATCATTATTACTAGATCTCACTATAGGATGACGACTGAGTATCGCATTGCCGTGATGTCCGGCTTCGTAGATAGCGTTCTTACCGTATGCCGAATGCGGCCAGATTTCTTCGGCGATAAATTCGTGCTGCGGCATATCGGGATAGTTGTGATGGCGCAGTCCGTGTACCTTGTGCTCACCCTGCACCTCTTGCAAAAACACGATGTCCGCATCCAACTCACGCAATCGCTCACGTAATTCATGCACCACCACGCGCCGGTTGAATTGCGAGAAGCCCTTATGGATGTTGTAGGTTGCGATATGCAGATCTGACATGTTTAGTATTCTACCCAATACTGTCTCCCGGCATGCCCCATACACACAAATTTGGCGCCGAATCTCGACCTACACATCTTGTGTCTATATTCACCGCACCAGCTACAAGCCTAATAAATTAGGGCCGTCAGACTGTTTTATTAGTCCCTATTTGTCCTATAATCCCCACGCATCGGGGCTGTCATATACACAATTAAGTCATGGATCAAAAACTACTCGGCATTCTAGGCGGGAGCACAGAACACTATCCATACGCCTTGGAACGCAAGTATCCTCGGATTTTCTCCACGCTGATGTTGCTTTGGGACTCGCCTGAGATCGAACCCTATTTCGTCAAGTTGATGGTCAATGAACGTTTTGACCGCGAGGGCTTCCCTCCCGATGTGGCTGCCGAAATCGTACATCTCAGCCTTATACATGCCTCTCAAACCCACCAGATTGAAAAGAAAGCTGATGTATGGAGTGCTGATGCACGTATGTTCTCCAACTTCGGCACGAACGGTTCAGGCCGTTATGATGTGGGCTGGCCCAAGATCTCCCATGAAACCACGCTTGTTATTCAGGAGTCCGGCGTGCCTTGTAACAAGGAAGGTTATTTCAAAGCCGCCAGCACTGGAAATGTAACTGCATTGCGCTTATTCCTGGAATCGGGCGTGCATATCGACACACGTAATGAAGACGGCTGGACCATACTCATGTTCGTGGTCTACAACGACTTTAGCGAACTGGCTAAATTACTCATACAAAAAGGGGCTAGGGTCGACAACACCGAGAACGGTGGCAACACCCCCCTGCATTGGGCGGCTTTTGCTGGTCGCCGTGAGTGCTGCAAGATTTTAGTTGAAGCTGGCGCCAATGTTGATGCACGCAGCAACTTCGGCTGGACGCCCTTGTATCAGGCAGTCGCTCGCAATCATCTAGTAGTTGCGGCTTATCTGATCGCACACCGCGCAGATGTCAACGCCTCCGCCAAAGACGGTCAGACGCCATTGCATAAAGCCGCCGCAACAGGTGCTGTAGAAGTGGTAAAACTATTATTGAGCCACGATGCCGACCCTAGTCGTAAGAACAAGCTGGGGGAAACACCTCTGGCACTTGCAATCAAGAACAATCAAGATGAAGTCATCGCCATTCTGGGGGGCTCTGAGCGATAGCATCAGGCGTTGCCTATGCTCCGCGTAGGTAGTTTGATCATCTGAGCAAAATCCAACATACGCTGTATCGGTTTGACAGCCCTCGGTATGACGGCAGCATCTACATGTATCTCGTTGTTACCCTTTTCCAACACCTCGGCCAAATTGATCAACCCGTTCATTGCCATCCATGGACAATGACTGCATGATTTACAGGTCGCACCTTTACCCGCCGTTGGTGCCTCCAAGAACAGCTTGTCCGGACACAAGGTACGCATCCTGTGCAGGATGCCATTGTCGGTCGCCACGATGAAAATCTGCGCGATAGATTGCTGGGCTGCCTTGATGAGCTGACTGGTCGAACCAACTACATCGGCCAACTGTACTACCGCGCGTGGCGATTCTGGATGCACCAGCACCAAGGCGTGCGGATGGGCGGCCTTAAGCGCTAACAGTTCCTGCGCTTTATATTCATCATGCACGATGCACGATCCTTGCCACAGCAACATATCTGCACCAGTCTTGTCCTGTATATAACCACCGAGGTGCCTGTCCGGTGCCCACAATATTTTCTCGCCCCGCTCTTTGAGGTGTTGAACGATAGGCAGCGCGATGGAACTGGTCACCATCCAATCGGCGCGCGCTTTAACTGCAGCACTCGTGTTGGCATACACAACCACGGTGCGATCTGGATGCGCATCGCAAAACGCGTTAAATTCGTCCGCCGGACAACCCAAATCCAGCGAGCACTCGGCTGCCAGATCGGGCATCAACACTCGTTTCTCGGGATTCAATATCTTCGCTGTTTCACCCATGAATCTTACCCCAGCCACCACGATAGTCTTGGCGGGGTGCTGATGACTGAAGTTGGCCATATCCAACGAGTCGGACACGATACCCCCTGTGGCTTCAGCCAGATCCTGTAAATCAGGATGGACGTAGTAATGAGACACCAATACTGCATCTTGCTCCTTGAGCATCCGTTTGATGTTAGCGATCAGCGCCACCTTCTCTTCGGGCTCAGGCTCGCGTGGCCGCTTCGCCCAAGCATGGGCAGTACTACAACTGGTTTGTGTTGTATTTGGATGATCGTATGCGATAGAGATAGTGGATCTGGAATTCATCAATTTGCGCCTTCTACCAAAAGATTTCCCACCATGGCAACAGTGGCACGTAGACGTTTAGCCTGCACACGCATGAATGCCTCTGCGAACAGGACACGTATCATCAACTCGGCGTCATCCAGATAAGCTGGGTTAAGTTGCAACAACTCACAATCCGTACGCGCAACGACAGTCGCACTACGTGTGGGCGCATCTCCGGACAAATAAGCGAGTTCACCGAAAGGCTCGCCGGGTTGCAATATCTGTATCACCCGTTTGCCTTTTAGCAAGCCCAGCTTGCCGGTCACAATCACATAGAAAGTTATATCAGAGTGCCCTTCCTCGACCACGATCTGGCCTGCCTTCACCTCTCTCCACTCGGCCCAAGAGAGGAGCTGCGCCAGATCGGAGTTGCGAAATTTCTTGAAGAAATCCAACCCGCGTATCTGGTGATAATGCGGATGCGTCTGAAACATCTCATCGGCATTTTCTTTGCTTTGTTTGCGGCGCTCTAACTCTGCCTGCTGCTCCTGAAGGACGCGCACCTGAACGGTCTCATCGAGCTGCGCACTCTTTTGCTCTATGGTGTCTTGCATATGCTGGAAATCGTTACGCATCGCCTTGAGCGCATGCTCTAGTTGTTCTTTCTCCGCCAGACTAGATTGCGTCTTGCCCGACAACGCCGCCAGTTGTGCCTGCTGTGCCGTGATGCGCGCCTCCATACCCTGTTTATATAGTAGAACCTGCTCTTTGAGCGCTTCATACTTGCTCATCACATAATTCAATTGGGCGCCGGTTCGATCCAATCTCGCTTGTGTCTCTGCCAGATCCTGCTCCAACTCCATACGCCGTTCGATCTCTATCTCAGCCAGTACCAGCATGTCCTTATTAAACTTCTGGCTAGAGACCATCGCCTCTTTGACTTTTTCAGCAGGGATGCGGCCAGGATGCCTGATTGGCAAAATCACTTCAATAGTGCCCACGACAGATATAAAACGGTCACGCAATAGGTGTTTGAATATCTCGCCTATGTGTTGTCGAACGCTAAGGGGGATTTTCTTACTAATAGCATCGAAACTGGCAACACCATCTACCAGCAGCAACACGCGCTTCTCATCACCGGCTATCTTGCCGTTTGCCCGTATCAATTCGGCATCACCCGCCTCGGTCCTGGCGTAAATTTTGGACTCAGGCATCTATACTCCTCGTGTCGCCCTCTATATGGTTTGATGTGCTTATTTGTGCAATCTGCAATATTGTTTCGCGATTGCTAGGGGAAAAAACCAACTCAGCTGCATCTTGCCACGGCAACCAACGGTAATCCAAGTGTTCGCGGGTTGAAATACTGACGGCTATCTGATGTGGCAAGCACAGGGTAAATACATGTTCGGTATTCTGCGTGACGCCTGGCGCGTAACGATGGCGCCATTGCGGGTAAATTTCGTATTGGTTCTGCTTGTGCATATCCCTTAGCTGGAAGTTCGCAACCGAAATTCCGGTCTCTTCCATCACTTCACGTGCTGCCGTTTCTGCATACGTTTCACCCGTCTCGCGACTGCCGGTTACCGATTGCCAATAGCCGGCATGATCGGCCCGCTCTAACAACAACACTTCCAAGGCAGCCGTATAAATCACCACCAAGACTGAAACAGGCTGCTTGTATACAATCATCTAGGCGTAAAAAATCCAAAACGGTTTGTTGCGCTGCTGCCAATACAACACCGTATCGGCGATGATGTCTTCAGCGATCTCTCTATCATTCGCAGACAATCCCAGACTGTCTTTGGCATCGTGTAACAGCAAGACATATCCGACTGCGGGAGCACTAGACATATCACTCCAAGACAGATCGCAGAGTGCATCCGCCAATGCATCCCAATTCATACCGAACTCGGCTGGCAGATGTGCGGCCAAGGCTATGGCGGCAAGAAAATTCTGCTTGCCTTTCACGCCCTGTAAATGGGCTTCATATAACACCAAGCCAGCTTCACGCACGCAGTTGCGCAATTCATCTTCACTACATGCCAGCCTGTAGCTACCAGAATCCGCACTGTTCTTGAGTTGATCTGCCCATGTATCCATCGCTACTCCCGTATGCGTTTGAAAGTTTGGTAATGATCATTTGTGTAGTAGTACTCGCTCGCCTTGCCACTGATGATGCGACGCGCACCGCGACTGCGTACCCCTGGAGTCTTCACAGTGTACTCGTGATAATAACCACGCGATTGCTTGGGCAAGGCGCGCTCGAAATTACCGAACACCACACCGTCGCGCTCATAAGCAAACGGCCCGCCCTGCTTGATGGCGCGCAATGTTTCGCGTGCCTCGTTCGGCAGATTCGCAACTGCAATCGTGCCTGATTCATTTTGAATTTGGTTCTGGTAAGCACTATCGTGATGATGCCATTGGAAGGCTTGCGTGTTGCTTGCCAACAAAATAGAAAGCAACACGGTAAAAAATATCGCACCAAAGCTTTTGAAAAGCTTATTGCTGACGCAGGTGATACCCATTTTTCTCTCCATCACTCGATGCAAAAACACTTACTCTTCCAAGAAATAATCAGAATCAATTTTTTTAATTTCATATGTAGCCGCCAATGAAACACCCACATTGTGATCCATCATCAAATTTGTAAGTAGCACACCATCAATCAACACCACTTTGTTGTCGATGTTGCGCACATACTCGATGGCTTCCTTTGTGAAGTTGGACGTGGTAATGAATACGCCTTTCTTTGCGCGTTGACCTTGCAACGCGCCGACGAATTTTTGTATTTCTGGGCGACCGACCACGCCCTCCCATCGTTTTGCTTGGAGATAGATGACATCCAAACCCAAACGATCTTCATGTATGACACCGTCTATACCTTCATCGCCGCTACGACCGATGGCGCGACCTGCATCTTGTCGCGTACCGCCATATCCCATATTGACCAACAGCTCGACAACTAGACGTTCAAAAAACGTTGGGGAACAACTCCTTATACGTTGTATCAATTCATCACCTAAAGCAGCACGAATAACGTTCGCACCACTTTCGATCAATTCTTCTGGTGTTTCAGATTGACTTACTGGAATCGGCAATACTGGCGGCAATTCCACCTGGCCTTGCTTGTCTCTAGAGGCAACATACTCAGCAAACTGCTCCAAATATTTCATATTTATTGAAGGAGGTGAATCCTTCAATATCCTCTCGCCTCGTTCAGAAATTTTGAAAAAACCTCGCTTTGGCTGCTCAATCAGCCCAGCCATTTTTAGGTAGGTTTTAGCCCAAGCAGTTCGGTTGTACATCACCCCCTGCCCGCTTTTATTTGATACACGACTTCTCTCCTCATCGGTCAATTGAAATTGATCAGACAAAGATATTGTTACATCTCGCATGGCATGCTCCTGCTTGTCCGCCAACAACTTCAACAAGGGAAGCATTAACGATTGAAAGTCAGGAATAGCCACGTGTTACTCTTTCGGCGTTTCTGTCGGCGCTGGCTGACGCAGACGGATATGTAGTTCACGCAGTTGCTTCTCGTCCACTGCCGACGGCGCTTGCGTCAACAAACATTGCGCGCGCTGGGTCTTGGGGAAGGCGATCACGTCGCGTATCGATTCGGCACCGGTCATCATGGTGACGATACGATCCAAACCGAAAGCCAGGCCACCATGCGGCGGCGCGCCGTATTGCAGCGCGTCGAGCAGGAAGCCAAACTTGAGCTGCGCCTCTTCCGCGCCGATGTTGAGCGCGCGGAACACTTGCGATTGAACGTCAGCTTTGTGGATACGCACTGAACCACCGCCCAATTCCCAACCGTTCAAAGCCAAATCGTAAGCCTTCGCCAGGCACTTGCCCGGATCAGTTTCCAAGAGCGCCAAGTGTTCATCTTTGGGCGCGGTGAAAGGATGGTGACAGGCATTCCAACGCTTGCCTTCTTCGTCGTATTCAAACATGGGAAAATCAACCACCCACAATGGCTTCCACTTGTCGCCCGCCACATGTTTTTTCTCGTGACCGATTTTGCTACGCAGCGCGCCGATGGCATCGTTGACAATCTTTTCTTTATCCGCACCGAAGAAAATAATGTCGCCATTTTGCGCGCCGGTACGTTCGATGATGGTCTTCAACGCGGCTTCGTGGAGGTTCTTCACGATAGGCGATTGCAAACCCGTTTCGTTCAGTTGCGTGATGTCGTTGACCTTGATGTAAGCCAAGCCCTTCGCGCCGTAGATGCCAACGAACTTGGTGTACTCATCAATCTCGCCGCGCGTGAACGCCGCGCCACCGGGTACGCGCAAAGCTGCGACGCGACCGTTCGCCGAATTTGCCACACCCGAAAATACCTTGAATGCCACGTCTTTCAAGGCATCCGTGACCTCGGTCAATTCCAATGTCACGCGCATATCCGGTTTATCCGAACCAAAACGCGCCATCGCTTCTTGATAGCTCATGCGCGGGAAAGGATTGGGCAAATCCACATCCATCGCCTCTTTGAACACGGTACGGATCAACTCTTCCGTCAGCGCAGTGATTTGCGTTTCATTTAGGAATGAAGTCTCGATATCGACTTGGGTGAACTCAGGTTGACGGTCGGCACGCAAATCCTCATCGCGGAAACATTTTGTGATTTGGTAGTAACGATCAAAACCCGCGACCATCAGCATTTGCTTGAACAACTGCGGCGATTGCGGCAACGCAAAAAATTCGCCGGGATGCACACGAGACGGCACAAGGTAATCGCGCGCGCCTTCGGGCGTAGACTTGGTTAGCATCGGCGTTTCGATGTCAATGAAGCCGCGACTATCCAAAAAGCGGCGGAATGACATCGCCACTTTGTAACGCAGCATCATGTTCTTTTGCATCTGCGGACGGCGCAGGTCGATCACGCGATTTGTCAGACGCACGTTCTCGGAGATATTTTCATCATCCAACTGAAATGGCGGGGTCACTGCGGTATTCAACACCTCGATCTCATGACAGAGAATTTCGATCTCACCACTGGTAATGTTCGAATTCGTGGTACCTGCGGGACGACGGCGAACCTTACCCGTGATACGTAATACGAATTCGCTACGCACGGATTCGGCGATCTTGAACATATCGGCGCGATCCGGATCGCAAACCACTTGCGCCAAGCCTTCGCGGTCGCGCAGGTCGATGAAGATTACCCCGCCGTGGTCACGGCGACGGTGCGCCCAACCGCAGATGCTCACGGTCTGGTCTAGTTGATCGGTGTTAAGTAAACCGCAGTAATGTGTACGCATGTCTTGATGATGAAAATAAATTATTAAGTATTTGAGATGAAAGCTTTTTGCATGATAGTGTCTGCGCCGGCTGCAACCCCCATCGATACGATAGATCGCAAAGCCACGTCCACGGTCATATCCAGCTCTATGGTGTCTTCCTTGCGCACAAAGAAATAGAAACCGTTGACGGGACTGGGGGTAGTGGGAATAAAGACCGCCACATATCGATCATTGAATTGCGCAATCACTTCACCTGGCACGCTGGTCTGAAACGCCAGCGACCAGGCTTCCGGATGCGGGTAACGCACCAACAACACTTTACGGAAGGAATTTCCATTGCCTGAAAGCAGTGTGTCGCTGACCTGTTTTACGCCTTTGTAGATCGTATTGACGAAAGGGATATGCAACAACACACCCTCCCAGTAACGCAAGATGATCTGACCCAACACATTGCGCATCAACAAACCGGTGATACCCACCACCGCCAGCGTCAAAATGACACCCAGACCCGGGATATGGAAGGGCAACAAGTTGTCAGGCTGCCAGCTATGCGGCAACAGCAACAGCGTCTGATCCATCGTAGAGATGGTTAGGTTCAGCACCCATACCGTGATGCCCAGAGGCACCCAAACCAACAGACCGGTAATAAAGTATTTTTTCATGCTGTGCGCTTAGCCTGCGACCGGGCAAGAACCCGATGACGCACAAGGTGGGCATGCCTGTTTGGAGCCGCTACCGTTCTTAAAGTCAGTCACGTAATATCCATTACCCTTCAGCTGGAAGCCCGCAGCAGTGACCTGCTTGGCAAAAGTCTCCTTGCCGCACTCAGGACAAGCTGTAAGTGGTGCATCACTCATCTTTTGCATGACATCTTTTTGTGCGCCGCAACTAGTGCAGCCATATGCATAAATAGGCATAACGACTCCCTGTTAGTTAAATTCAAAGGGGCGCATTATACCTGAGCACGCGCTGATAGCGCAGCGTTGCAGCAGCTCCCAACAACAAGTAGCTCACCCTAAATTTGTCTTAAATCCGCATCCCTATCGACACCCAGTCCCAACCCTACTTTTAGACTCGCCAGAATATGCTGCCCATATACAGGTATAATGCGCCACCCTGCGCACTCCAATCAGCGCAGCGGCTCATTGTAATCTCACTTATTAATCTTATTCGTCTGTCTCGATTGGTGCTGCACCCAGCAGCAGACTGTCGCAGGAGTAGCCTTTGTCACCAGTATCCCAAGTCCCTCAAGAAATGACTTTTGCCAGTTTAAATCTAGCAGCCCCCTTATTACGCGCGATCAGCGAAGCTGGTTACACCACTCCCACCCCAGTACAGGCTCAAGCCATACCTTTGGTTTTGGCTGGCGGCGACCTGCTTGCAGGCGCACAGACTGGCACCGGCAAGACCGCCGGCTTCACCCTGCCTATTTTGCACCGCCTCAATGAAAAACCAGCCGCCAATCCGCGCCCCGGAAAACCACGCTGCCTGATCCTGACACCCACACGCGAACTCGCTGCCCAAGTGGAGGAGTCAGTACAGACTTACGGCAAATATATGCCTTTCAAATCGATGTGTATGTTTGGCGGTGTGAATGTCAATCCGCAGATCAAAGCGCTGCGCAGCCAAATCGATATATTAGTCGCGACACCAGGACGCTTGCTTGACCATATAGGTCAAAAGACGCTGGACTTATCGGGCGTGGAGATATTGGTACTGGACGAAGCAGATCGCATGCTGGACATGGGCTTCATCCGTGACATCCGCAAAATACTCGCCCTGTTGCCCAAGCAACGCCAAAACCTGCTGTTCTCGGCAACGTTCTCCGATGAAATCAAAACCCTCGCAGATGGACTGTTGCATAACCCAGGCTTCGTCGAGGTGGCTCGCCGCAACACAACATCCGAACTGGTGTCGCAGAGCGTGCATATGATTCCGCAAAAGTTGAAGAGTCATCTGCTGTCGCATCTGATCAAGCACAACGACTGGAAGCAAGTGTTGGTATTTACTCGCACCAAACACGGCGCAAATCGATTGGCCGAGAAACTGGTTGGTGACGGCATCCCTGCGGCCGCGATTCACGGTAACAAGAGCCAATCTGCACGCACCAAGGCCTTGGCACAATTCAAGGATGGCAGCTTGCCTGTACTGGTCGCCACTGACATCGCGGCGCGAGGTTTGGACATCGACATGCTGCCCCACGTGGTCAATTTCGAATTACCCAATGTACCCGAGGATTATGTGCATCGTATCGGCCGTACCGGACGTGCAGGCAGCAATGGCGCAGCGATCTCTCTGGTCGACAATGAAGAGGCCTTGCATCTGAAGAACATCGAACGTCTGATCAAGATGCAGATCCCGCGTGTCAGCATCGAGAGTTTCGTCGCCCCCACGAATATCCCTGCTGAAGCACCCCGTGCACCGCGCCCTCCGCAAGGTCAACGTCGAGGTGGCAACAGCAAACCCGCTGCCCGCAACGCTAGCCCTCGCACTAACACTGCTGCGCCGCGTAACGGCGCAGCAGCCCAACCACGTCCACCACGCGATGCTCAAGCCGCACGCACTGGACAAGCCCAACCGCGTGATCCTCAAGTTCGTACCGGACAAGCTGCTGGCAAACCGCGCACGCCCGCAAAGACTACAGTAGATAACAAACATCTATCCGAGGCAGCACGACATCAAGCCATGCCACAACCAGCGCTGTTCTCTCCCAAGAAGAACGTGCATAGAGGTCGTTAAAGCAGCCAATAAAGAACCCGCTTAGGCGGGTTCTTTATTGGTGCACACATGGCATCAGCGATTACCGACAATCGAGTCGTGCCTCATGGCTCGAATACACGGGTATAAGTAGTTTCCACACCCTTATCGGTGATAACTAGTTTTCCGTCCAGGTAGCGGTACGGCAGTATCTGTGTAACTTTATTCTTACTGATCTGTATAGTGCCCTGCGCGATGGCACAGTAATTCTTACGCCCTTTGTACACTAGGGTTCCATTGCTCTTGAAAGTCACATCTCCCTCGGCACTTGTCCAGGTTCCTAATAGTTTGGCAAGGTGCTTGTTCAAGATAACGGGCGACGCTTCCGTCCGCGCATAACTCTCCAGCGCGTAACTTGCAGAGAACAAAGCGAAGACCATTAGCATCACACGTAAAATTTTCATCGTAGACTCGCTTTCTCAATCACATAATGTCGAACAAAGTAAGATTCACTCAGAATTTTGTCAACGCAATCCTCACCTATACCTGCACCATACGCCACTGACCAAGCTCCAAACTATCCAGCGACCATTCACCGATTCGATAGCGTACCAAACGTAGGGTAGGAAAACCGATTGCTGCCGTCATACGTCGCACTTGTCGGTTACGGCCTTCTCTTATGGTCAGCGCGAGCCAACTGGTGGGTATCGCTTTACGTTCACGTATAGGCGGATCGCGCGGCCACATTTGCGCAGGCTCGGCGATCAATTCTGCTTCTGCTGGCAACGTCATGCCGTCCTTTAGCATCACTCCTTTACGTAGTTCTTCCAGCGCTGACGGATCAGGCACCCCTTCCACTTGCACCCAGTAGGTCTTGGCCAATTTATGCTTAGGGTCTGTGATACGGTGTTGCAACATGCCATCATCGGTCAACACCAGTAGACCTTCGCTGTCCGTATCAAGCCGCCCAGCAGGATAAAACTCGGGAAGCGCGATATAATCAGCGAGCGTTGGATGTACACCATCACGACTGAATTGGCAGATAACGCCAAACGGTTTGTTGAACAGCAATAGACTTCCCATACGATTCCAAATTCGAGATTGAGCGGTGATATTACCGCGACTGCCCACTGACCGAGTACACACTTAGAGAGAAAGCACATGAAAAGTCATAAAATCATATACACCATGGTTGATGAAGCGCCAGCATTAGCCACTTATTCTTTGCTGCCCATCATCCAAGCCTTTACCAAAGCAGCAGGTGTCAGTGTTGAGACACGCGACATCTCTCTGGCAGGTCGTATCTTGGCGAATTTTCCAGACAAGCTCAGTGCGCAACAAAAGATTGCCGATGAATTGACCGAGTTGGGCGGATTGACACTACTGCCTGAAGCTAACATCATCAAACTCCCCAACATCAGCGCCACACCGCCGCAACTGAAAGCGGCAATCAAAGAATTGCAATCGCAAGGATATGACATCCCCGACTATCCAGACGACCCGCAAAATGACACAGAAAAGGCAATCAAGTCGCACTATGCCAAGGTACTAGGTAGCGCTGTGAACCCAGTATTACGCGAAGGCAATTCTGATCGCCGTGCGGCTCTTGCTGTAAAACAATACGCTCGCAACAATCCGCACAAGATGGGCGCTTGGAGCAGCGATTCCAAGACCCACGTCGCCCACATGAACGCACAGGATTTCTATGGCAGCGAGAAATCTACCACTGTCGCGACTGCGACGACTGCACGTATTGAGTTTGTCGCCGCAGACGGTAAGGCCTCCGTGCTTAAAGAAAAGATCAACTTGCAAGCAGGCGAGGTCATAGATGCATGCGTGATGAGCCGCAATGCTTTGCGCAATTTCTTAGAAGATCAGATGCAAGCTGCTAAACAGCAAGGCGTG
Source organism: Gallionellaceae bacterium (assembly GCA_027448945.1). Taxonomy (GTDB): domain Bacteria; phylum Pseudomonadota; class Gammaproteobacteria; order Burkholderiales; family Gallionellaceae; genus Gallionella. Next base: position 16,005 of record DAIDMQ010000026.1, on the reverse strand, counting down.
TTGCTATCCTTGCACCTCAAAGCGACCATGATGAAAGTGTCCGACCCTATTATGTTCGGTCATGCAGTGACGGTGTATTACAAGGATGTGTTTGAAAAGCATGCAGCTGTGATTACCGAACTCGGCGTCAACGTCAACAATGGCTTGGGTGACCTCTATGCCAAAATCGCGAATCTACCCGAAGCGCAACGCCTTGAGATCGAAGCGGATATACAAGCGACTTATCAAAAACGCCCCGAGCTGGCAATGGTAAATTCCGACAAAGGCATCACCAATCTGCATGTGCCTAGTGACATCATCGTCGATGCCTCTATGCCAGCGATGATTCGCGACTCAGGCAAGATGTGGGGAGCCGATGGAAAATTGCATGACACCAAAGCGCTAATCCCTGATCGTTGCTATGCACGCATCTACCAAGTCACCATAGACGATTGCAAAAAGCATGGCGCATTCGATCCCAAGACCATGGGTTCAGTACCCAATGTGGGATTGATGGCACAACAAGCCGAGGAGTACGGTTCACACGACAAGACATTCCAATCCGGTGGTAAGGGCGCGATACGCGTGCTCGATGCCAACGGCCACACATTGCTGGAACAGCAGGTCGAACAAGGTGACATCTTCCGCATGTGTCAGGCAAAAGATGCTCCGATACAAGATTGGGTCAAACTTGCCGTTTCGCGTGTACGCCTCACTGGCACCCCTGCGATTTTCTGGCTGGATAAAGAGCGCGCACATGACGCCCAACTGATCGCCAAAGTAGAGCGTTACCTTAAGGATCACGACACCACTGGCATGGACATCAGCATCATGTCTCCCGAGGCTGCGATACAAGTCTCTTTAAAGCGCATACGTGCGGGCCTGGACACTATCTCTGTTACAGGTAACGTGTTGCGCGACTACCTAACCGACCTCTTCCCAATCTTGGAGTTAGGCACTAGCGCCAAGATGTTATCCATCGTACCGTTGATGAATGGTGGCGGTCTGTTCGAAACTGGCGCCGGTGGCTCTGCTCCTAAACACGTACAACAGTTCCAACAGGAGGGCTATCTGCGCTGGGATTCATTGGGAGAGTTCTTGGCTTTGGGTGCCTCACTGGAGCACTTGGGTGAGAAGTTCAATAATCCGCAAGCGCAAGTTCTGGCTGAAACGCTGGATATTGCTAACGGCAAGATTTTGGAGAGCAACCGCTCTCCTGCACGCAAGGTAGGGGAAATCGATAACCGTGGCAGTCATTTCTACCTGGCTTTGTATTGGGCGCAGGCACTCGCTGCGCAAACCAAGGACAAAACCATACAAGCTCGCTTCACTCCATTGGCACAGACCCTTACAGATTACGAAACGCAGATCAATGCAGAACTGGTCGCGGCTCAGGGTAAGCCTGTGGACATGGGAGGTTACTACCACCCCGACTTTGCCAAAACATCTCAAGCGATGCGTCCAAGCTCGACCTTCAATACTGCGCTAGAAAAAATCAACTAATCTATCAGCCTGAAATGAAAAGCCCAGATGGATATTAGCGGGGCTTTTTTGTGTGCGACTTATTTTCAGCAGCACACAACGTATGGGCGATAAAAAAGCCCACCACATACGCGGCGGGCTTTAAGCCAACAACAGTCCTAATTAAGGAGCTTGGATGTTAGAAGCTTGCTTACCCTTAGGGCCTTGTACAACTTCAAAGGTCACTTTTTGACCTTCTTTGAGTGATTTGAACCCGCTCATGTTGATCGCAGAAAAGTGAGCAAACAAATCTTCGCTGCCATCATCAGGAGTGATGAAACCGAAGCCTTTTGCATCGTTGAACCATTTAACTGTACCAGTTGCCATGTGATTACTTCCTTACTATAAAAACGGAGAAAACCCCCGCGAAACTGTTTGAGTCTAAGACCGCACACGGCAATACCAGTACTGCAGATACTTTGATTCAAACACCAGCTCGCTTTTTACCTTGGTTTGACGCAACTCGTCAAGCAATAAATGCAAAATTCTTCGCGCTCTTGAAAAAATCCCCGCAATCCCCCATAAACACATACAACCAAGCTGATTAGAGAATTTCATGCCGACTAAACACCAAAGCAGTAACGTATTAGCGCCGGAGCGGACGAAATCAAGGCCGCCACAGATGTACAAAGTAATTCTATTCAATGACGATTACACGACAATGGAGTTCGTCATTGAAGTATTGCAAAAATTCTTTGCGATGAATCTTGAACGAGCACAAGTAGTGATGCTCAAAGTACATGCCGAGGGCTCTGCGGTATGTGGCGTCTATACTAGAGATGTTGCAGAATCGAAAATCGCTCAAGTCACAGAATTTGCTAAACAGCATGAGCATCCGCTACGATGCGGCATGGAGGAAAATTGAAATGATCGCCCAAGAATTGGAAGTCAGTTTGCACATGGCCTTTGTCTCCGCCAGACAAAAACGCCACGAGTTCATCACGGTCGAACATTTACTATTGGCGATGCTGGATAACGCATCCGCTGCACAGATTTTGCGTGCCTGCAAAGTGGACATTGAAGAGTTACGCGCAGTGGTTAACGAGTTCATCTACAGTCATACACCGGTCATTCCCGGTAATGGCGAAGCCGACACCCAACCTACAGTCGGATTCCAACGCGTGATACAACGTGCCATCCTGCACGTACAGTCAGCCAACAAGAAGGAAGTTTCTGGTGCGAACATTCTTGCCGCGATGTTTGGCGAGAAAGATTCCCATGCAGTGCACTTTCTAACTGATCGCGGTGTTAATCGTTTAGATGTCATCAATCTTTTGGTGAATGGCGGCAGCGCAGATGAGCAGCCTGCAACAACCACACCTACCGAGATTCCTGCACCTAGCTCGGATGACAGCGCACTGAAGAACTATACCTTGGACCTGAATGCACATGCTTTAGCTGGCAAGATAGATCCGCTGATAGGCCGCGATCTGGAACTTGAGCGTGTCATCCAGACATTGTGCCGTCGTCGCAAAAACAATCCTCTTCTTGTAGGTGAGGCTGGCGTAGGTAAGACTGCTATCGCTGAAGGTTTGGCGCGCCGTATTGTCGAGGACGATGTACCCGATATCTTAAAAGTTGCGCGTATTTACTCTCTGGATATGGGATCATTGCTAGCCGGCACCAAGTACCGTGGCGACTTCGAGCAGCGTCTTAAAGCCGTGCTGAAAGAACTCAACGACATGCCAGGCGCGATATTATTCATAGACGAGATTCACACTATGATAGGTGCAGGTGCAGCCTCAGGCGGCACGATGGATGCATCAAATCTGCTTAAACCTGCTTTATCCAACGGCACGCTGAAATGCATAGGCGCGACCACGTACCAAGAATACAGAGGCATTTTTGAAAAAGACCACGCCCTGTCACGTCGCTTCCAGAAAGTTGATGTGCCTGAGCCTAGCGTGGAACAGACCATCGCTATTCTGAAAGGGCTCAAATCGCGTTTCGAAGAACATCACAGTGTGAAGTACAGTGCCGCAGCGATCACCAGCGCGGCCGAACTCTCTGCGCGCTACATCACCGACAGACATCTGCCTGATAAAGCGATAGACGTATTGGATGAAGCAGGTGCGGCACAACGGGTTCTACCCAAATCCAAACAAAAAAGACTCATAGGCAAACACGAGATTGAGGAGATTATTTCCAAGATTGCGCGCATCCCACCTCGCACTGTATCAAGTGATGATCGCAATACACTCAAAACACTAGACCGCGATTTGAAGGCTGTGGTGTTCGGCCAAAACAAGGCGATAGATGCGTTGGCGACTGCAATCAAAATGTCTCGTAGTGGTTTGGGCAACCCGCAGAAACCTATTGGTAGTTTCTTGTTCTCAGGCCCTACGGGCGTCGGCAAGACCGAGGTTGCACGTCAATTGGCGTATAGCATGGGCATGCCGCTGCATCGCTTCGATATGTCCGAATACATGGAGCGTCATGCCGTTTCGCGCTTGATTGGTGCGCCACCGGGCTATGTAGGATTTGACCAAGGTGGCTTGCTCACCGAAGCGATCAGCAAACAACCACACTCGGTTTTATTGTTGGATGAAATCGAAAAAGCGCATCCCGATATCTTCAATATTTTGTTGCAAGTTATGGATCACGGCACACTCACTGACAATAACGGTCGCAAGGCTGACTTTCGCAATGTAGTCATCATCATGACCACCAACGCGGGCGCGGAAGCCTTGAACAAAGGCAATATGGGCTTCACGCAAAGCAGCACTAGCGGCGATGAGATGGCTGACATCAAACGCACTTTCACACCCGAATTCCGCAACCGTCTAGATGCGGTGATTTCCTTCTCACCTTTGGATCACGAAGTCATCCTGCGGGTGGTCGACAAATTCCTGATGCAACTAGAAGAACAGTTACATGACAAGAAGGTCGACGCGGTGTTTACGGATGCGCTAAAGGATTATCTGGGTAAGCATGGCTTTGACCCCAAGATGGGTGCACGCCCGATGTCGCGCTTGATACAAGACACCATACGCTCTGCGTTGGCGGATGAACTGCTGTTCGGTAAGTTGGCGAACGGCGGTAAAGTCACAGTTGATATCAAAGACGGTAAGGTTGAGCTTTCATTTGAAGAAGAAATTATCCCCGCCTAATCAGCTTTATAGGGGCCGCTTTGCCCCCTCTCCGACTGGCCCCTTACACTTTGGATCGCTCGTAGCCGCCTTAGGCAGCTACTTGGATGCCAAGTCTAATAACGGTATTTGGCTAGTCCGTGTAGAAGATCTGGATACACCACGATGCTCAGCAGTGGCTGTAGATGATATCCTGCGCACTCTGGATATCTATGGCTTGCATAGCGATGAGGCGATCATCTTGCAAAGTCAACGCACCTCGATCTATGAAGAGGCTTTACAAGTTTTGCAGTTGAACCAACATGCCTATCCCTGTTGTTGCACACGTAAAGAAATCGCTGACTCAGCCTTGCTTGGCATTGAGGGGCCTGTCTATCCGGGTACATGCCGCAATGGCATACCAGCAGGCCGTGATGCCAAGGCTTGGCGAGTTCGCACACATCAAAATGTGATAGCTTTTACAGATGCAATCCAAGGTCATATAAGTCAAGATTTAGAGCACGAGGTCGGTGATTTCATCGTTAAGCGTGCAGATGGATATTTCGCTTATCAGTTGGCAGTCGTCGTAGATGATGCATACCAAGACATCAACCACATCGTGCGCGGTGCAGACCTATTGCTCTCGACACCTCGTCAGATACATCTGCATAAACTATTGGGATTAGCCACGCCTAGCTATATGCATCTACCCGTCGTCACCAATAGCCAAGGCGAGAAGCTCAGTAAACAGACACTGGCCACCGCTATCAGCAAGAAAAATGTCTCAGCCACCTTATGTGAAGCCCTGATATTTTTGGGGCAACACCCCCCGGTTGCATTGAGAACGTACCAGGTAAATGAGATTTTAGCGTGGGCAGTAGCACACTGGCGACCACCAACCTTGTTGAATTAAACCGCCACGATTTTACGAACGACCTCTGCGATATCTTGTGCGGATTTTTGCACCAACACGCCGTTCTCGCCTTCAACCATCACTCGCAGTAATGGCTCGGTGCCAGAAGGACGCAACAACACCCTGCCGCGCCCATTCAAGACTCGCTCTGCATCAGCCACAGCCGTTTGGATCTGCTCGTTAGCCAATAAGGTAGCGGCTTTTTCAACACGGATATTGATGAGTACTTGCGGATACATCACCAGTGCCTGGGAAGCTTGTGCAAGTGACTGGTCGCTACTACGCAAAGCGTTGAGTACTTGTAGCGCGGAGACGATGCCATCCCCTGTGCTGTGCTTATCCAGACACAAAATGTGACCGGAATTCTCCCCACCCAGATGCCAACCCTCTTTTTGCAAGACCTCCATGACATAGCGGTCACCCACTTTGGCACGCTTAAAGGGTATGTCTAGCTTTTGCATCGCATGTTCAAAAGCTAGATTGGTCATTAAAGTGCCCACCACGCCACCGTGCATCTTGCCGTTCTGTTGGCGATGTTTAGCGATGATGTAGAGCAACTGGTCACCGTCGTACAAATCACCTTCAGCGTCCACCATGATGAGGCGATCCGCATCTCCATCCAATGCGATACCGATGTCGGCTTGATGCTCGACCACGGCCTTTTGCAGATTCTGCGGCTTGGTCGCACCATAACCATCATTGATATTTTTGCCGTCTGGTTGCGCGCCAATCGCAATCACATCCGCACCCAGCTCATGGAACACGTGACGCGCGACGTGATAAGCCGCACCGTGCGCGCTATCGACTACAATCTTCATGCCGCGCAAATCCATCTCACTCGGGAAAGTGCTCTTGCAAAATTCGATGTAACGACCGACTGCGTCATCCAAACGCTTGGCCCTACCCAAACCTTCCGACGTGTTGGTCTGCATTTCTTTATCCAACTCCGCCTCGATAGCAAGTTCGATGTCATCGGGCAATTTTGTGCCCGTAGCTGAAAAGAATTTGATGCCGTTATCTTCATAGGGATTATGCGAAGCGGAAATCACCACACCGGCATGTAAACGCAAAGCACGTGTTAGATAGGCCACCGCAGGGGTAGGGATTGGTCCGGCCAAATAAACATCGATTCCCGCCGCAATCAAACCCGCTTCAAGCGCGGATTCGAGCATATAGCCTGAGATGCGCGTGTCTTTGCCTATGAGTACAGAAGCTCGTTCGCCGGGTGTATGCGCCGCACCTGCCAACACCTTGCCCGCCGCGTAACCCAAGTGCATCACGAACTGCGGGGTAATGGGATACACACCTACACGACCACGCACACCATCCGTACCAAAATACTTTCTGCTCATTACGCTCGCCTTATATATTTGTTTCGTTCACTGCGTTCCATATTTTCAGCGCGTCAACCGTCGCTTTAACATCATGCACCCGCACAATAGCCGCGCCGCGCTGCACCGCAATCAAGGCTGCTGCGACACTAGCAGACAAACGCTGATCGACTTCCCGCCCCGTCACCGCGCCCAACATAGACTTGCGCGAAAGCCCCGCCAATACAGGCACGCCGAGCTCCGAGAATGCCGACAAATTAGCCAGCATGGAAAAATTATGTGCGACGGTTTTACCAAATCCGAAACCGGGGTCGATGACCAATCGTTCGAAATCTATACCTGCTGCCTCTGCTGCTTCTATACGCTCGCGTAAAAAATCGCTCACATCTTCCATCACGTTTTTGTATTTTGGCTTGACTTGCATGGTTTGCGGCTCGCCCTGTTTGTGCATCAAACACACCGCGACACGGCTTTCCGCGACGACCTGCATTGCCGCTTCATCCTGCAACGCGTTCACGTCATTGACCATGCTACATCCTGCAGAAATTGCGGCGTGCATCACTTCAGGTTTAAAAGTGTCTATGGAGATGGGAACGGCAATCCCGCGCAAGCCTTCGATGATGGGAATAACTCTATCCAATTCTTGCCGAACTGAAACTGAGGCAGCCCCCGGACGAGTAGATTCACCACCAATATCAATGATGTCCGCACCTTCGGCAATCAGACGATGCGCATGAGCAATCGCCGCATCGCGCGAGCCATGCAAGCCGCCATCCGAAAAAGAATCGGGCGTGACATTGACAATGCCCATCACCAGTGGACGAGAGAGACTAAGTTGGAATGGGCCGCAAGAAAGCATCAGGTTAGGATGCAGGATCAAGATACAGGGTTCAGGCAATCCAGTGCATCTACTCACTGCATCCCGTATCCTGTTTCCCGTATCCTGCCGTTAGGTTTCTTGTGTAGTCGTTGCCGCAACAGGTGCAGCAGGTGGTGTGTCTTTAGGTGGCACGGGCGCTTGGGTCGTTTGGGTCGTTTGGGTAGGTTTGGGTGGACGCGGTGGATTGCCCGCCATGATGTCGTTGATTTGATCGGCATCTATGGTTTCCCACTCCAACAACGCCGCCGTCATGGCTTCAATTTTATCGCGGTTGTTAGAAATCAACTCACGCGCCAAGTTGTATTGCTGATCGATGATACGACGTACTTCAGCATCCACTTGCTGCATGGTTGCTTCGGAAATACTGCGCGTAAAATTCGGGCGACTCGCATCGCTTTCATCTTCGCTATACACCATCGTACCCAAGGCTTCCGACATGCCCCATTGCGTCACCATGCGGCGCGCCATCGCGGTTGCACGTTCAAAATCATTGGATGCGCCGGTGGTCATTTGATTCATAAACAACTCTTCTGCGATACGTCCACCGAACAACACAGCCAGCGTGTCGAGAATACGATTCTTATCCATGCTGTAGCGATCTTCCGACGGGAGTTGCATAGTCAAACCCAAGGCACGTCCACGCGGAATGATGGTCACTTTATGTACGGGGTCAGTCTTGGGTAATAGCTTCGCAACAACCGCATGACCCGATTCGTGATACGCGGTATTGCGACGCTCTTCTTCCGGCATCACCATAGAACGGCGTTCCGTACCCATCATGATTTTATCTTTAGCTCGTTCGAAGTCGTCCATCTCGACGAAACGTTTGTTGCTGCGCGCCGCAAACAAGGCAGCCTCATTGACCAAGTTCGCCAAATCCGCACCCGAAAATCCCGGCGTACCGCGTGCCAAGATTTCTGCTTTGACATCGTTGCCCATCGGAATTTTGCGCATATGAACCAACAGAATTTGCTCGCGTCCGCGTATGTCGGGCAAGCCCACCACTACTTGTCTATCAAAACGACCAGGGCGCAGCAACGCCGCATCCAATACATCTGGACGGTTAGTCGCAGCAATGACAATCACGCCAGACGCGCCTTCAAAACCATCCATCTCGACCAGCAATTGATTCAGTGTTTGTTCGCGCTCATCATTACCGCCGCCCATGCCTGCGCCGCGATGACGGCCTACAGCGTCGATCTCATCAATAAAGATGATGCAGGGAGCTTGCTTCTTGGCTTGCTCGAACATATCACGTACGCGTGACGCGCCCACACCCACGAACATCTCCACAAAATCAGAACCGGAAATTGAGAAGAATGGCACCTTCGCTTCACCTGCGATTGCCTTGGCCAACAAGGTCTTACCCGTACCCGGATTGCCTACCAATAATACGCCGCGAGGAATGCGGCCACCAAGAGCCTGGAACTTTGAGGGATCTTTCAGAAAGTCCACCAGCTCAGAAACTTCTTCCTTAGCTTCATCACAACCGGCGACGTCAGCGAAAGTCACACGTTCTTTAGTTTCATCCATCAGTTTGGCCTTACTTTTGCCGAACGAGAATGCTCCGCCTTTTCCACCGCCCTGCATCTGACGCATAAAGAACACCCACACACCTATCAGCAGGAGCATAGGGAACCACGAAACAAAAATACTCATCAGGAAGGATTGCTCTTCTTCGGGCTTGGCTTCGATTTTCACGCCATTCTTCAGCAGATCGGAGACCATCCAGAGATCGCTGGGCGCATAACTGGTGATGCGCTTACCTTCTATGGTTGTCGCCTTCAACGTACGGCCTTCTATGGTCACTTTGGAGATATGCCCTAACTTCACTTCATCCAAGAATTGTGAATAGTCGAGCTGCGCCTGAGCAGATTGTTGCTGATGGCTGTTAAATTGATTAAATACGGTCATCAGCACCAAAGCTACGACCAACCAAATTGCGACACTCTTAAAATTATTCACGATTCTTCCTCAATCAGCCTTAGCAATACAACAAAGGACTAGCATTAGACTATGGTTTACTTGATTACTCAAGAGAACGACTAAACTTTACCAAGCAGATATAACTCACTACTACGATCACGCGAAGCCTTGGGCTTTCTGGTCACAACCTTGCTAAAACTGCTGCGCATCAACTTCAAATACTCCTCGAAACCTGCGCCCTGAAATACTTTGACTAGGAAGTACCCCCCCTCCTCCAAATGTTGGATGGCAAATTCCATCGCAAGTTCAGCAAGATAAAGGGCGCGAGCCAAATCAGCATTCTGCACGCCACTCATATTGGGGGCCATATCTGAAATTACAAGCCCTACTGGCCTGCCTGCCAGCAAGTCCTGCAACTGATTCAGCACGGCATCCTCTCTAAAGTCACCCTGAATGAAATCCACACCGGGAATAGGATCCAAGGGGAGGAGATCCAGCCCGATGACTTTTCCGTTACGACCAACCTCCCGTGCCGCAATCTGCGACCACCCCCCAGGCGTCGCACCTAGGTCCACGACTACCATGCCAGGCTTGAACAAGCGGTCTTTTTCGTTAATCTCCAACAGCTTATAAGCGGCACGAGAACGATAACCATCTTTTTGCGCCATCTGCACATAGGGATCATTAACATGCTCGCGCATCCATTGTTTGCTGGTTTTAGAAGGCTTCATCGTTTAGAATCCGTTCCTTAATTTTTGAAAGTCATTATGCTCACGCTCACCGTATCTGAACGCCTAGCCTTAAAAAGTCGCGCGCACGCCCTAAATCCAACTGTTATGATCGGTAATGCAGGACTGACAGAGTCAGTATTGAAAGAAATCGCCGTAAACTTATTACACCATGAGCTGATCAAAATACGTGTCATGGGTGATGATCGTGAAGCTCGTGTCACTATTTATGATGCGATATGCACGCAACTTGATGCAGCGCCTGTGCAGCATATTGGCAAGATGTTAGTGGTCTACAAACCCAACCCGGAGGCCAATCTCATTCCTATCAAAAAGATGCCCCGCCACAAAGGCAAAAAGCCACTCACCAAAAAGCAACTCGGAAGTAAAAGCTAATTCTAAGTGGCCCTCGCCAGACGCTAGTGATAACAAAACCAACTAACGTCAGCGAACCAGAGTTCTAAATATACTGTACCTGAACCACTTCGTACTCACGCACACCACCAGGCGCCTGCACCTCGGCAATATCACCTTGGTACTTACCAATCAAGGCACGCGCAATCGGTGAACTGATGGAAACTTTACGCTCACGTATGTTCGCCTCATCCTCGCCCACGATCTGATAAGTCACCACATCACCATTATTCACATCTTCAAGAATCACGGTCGACGCAAAAACACAACGTCCGTCTGCATTGATAGTTCTCGGATCTATGATCTGCGCACTACCCAATTTGCTTTCTAATTCTTGTATACGCCCCTCAACAAAGGCCTGACGCTCTTTGGCTGCATCGTATTCGGCATTCTCGGATAAATCACCTTGTGCACGCGCTTCAGAAATCGCATTGATCACTGATGGACGCTGCACAGTCTTGAGGTTATGTAGTTCTTGACGCATTTTTTCTGCGCCTACCTGCGTTAATGGGACTTTACTCATTATTCATACCACTTATAAAAGTTACTTCAGGCGTTGATGCTGACTCTGCAAATCATAGACTTGAAGATCCACAAGATGTTGCATCCCCACACAGGCGGCCCGTGCACCCGCCAGTGTCGTGTAATAGGTGACTCGGCCCTGCAAAGCTGCATGTCGGATCGAATACGAATCGCGCATTACCGATGGCTTGCTCTCGACTGTATTGACGATCAAGTTGACTTCATTGTTTTTGATCATATCGACGATGTGCGGACGACCTTCGCCAACTTTGTTCACGACCTGCACTGCGACATTAGCCTCAGCGATTGCGGTAGCTGTTCCACGTGTTGCGATAATAGTAAAACCCAATTGCGACAAAGAGCGAGCCACTTCGACCGCACCAACCTTGTCGGCATCACGCACACTGACGAACACCTTGCCGCTCTTGGGCATCTTGACACTCGCCGCAAGCTGCGACTTTACAAAAGCTTCAGCGAAGGTATCCCCTACCCCCATCACTTCGCCAGTAGATTTCATCTCTGGACCCAGAATCACATCGACACCCGGGAATTTAATGAAGGGGAATACCGCTTCTTTGACAGAATAAAAGGGCGGAATCACTTCCTTGGTTACGCCTTGCTCAGCCAGAGATTGACCTGCCATACAACGTGCTGCAATTTTAGCCAATGACATGCCTGTTGCCTTGGAAACGAAGGGAACTGTACGTGATGCACGTGGATTCACTTCCAACACATATACAGTTTCGCCTTGTATCGCAAACTGCACATTCATCAGACCTACCACATTCAGCGCTTTCGCCATCGCGACAGTCTGTCGGCGCAACTCATTTTGCATATCTTGAGACAGTGAAAATGGCGGCAAGGAGCATGCCGAATCGCCCGAATGGACACCAGCTTCTTCGATGTGCTCCATGATGCCACCTACAATCACTTGTTTGCCGTCTGAGACGGCATCTACGTCCACTTCGATTGCATCGTTCAAGAAGCGATCCAGCAAGATAGGCATGTATTCAGGATATGTCTTTGCCATTTGCTCGGCATTGGTCATATAGCGTTTGAGATCAGCCTGTTCATGAATAATCTCCATTGCACGCCCTCCCAAGACATTTGAGGGTCGCATGACCAACGGGTATCCTATTTCATCAACAACCTCGATGGCGCCCTTAACTGTGCGAGCAGTTCGATTAGGGGGTTGCTTGAGACCCAATTCACGTAACATTGCTTGGAAGCGCGCTCTATCTTCAGCCATATCTATCATGTCGGGCGTTGTGCCTATGATTGGCACGCCATTCTTCGCCAAGCCGTGAGCTAGCTTTAAAGGCGTCTGGCCACCGTACTGCACGATGACGCCAATAGGTTTTTCAACGGCGATAACTTCCAATACATCTTCCAGCGTCAAAGGCTCGAAATACAATCTGTCAGAGGTATCGTAGTCAGTCGATACAGTCTCCGGGTTACAGTTGACCATAATGGTTTCGTAACCATCTTCACGCATTGCAAGCGCAGCATGAACGCAGCAATAGTCGAATTCAATACCCTGTCCGATACGATTAGGACCGCCACCCAACACCATGATTTTTTTCTTATTGGTCGGCTGAGATTCACACTCCTCCTCATAGGTCGAATACATATATGCGGTGTCAGTTGAGAATTCAGCGGCACAGGTGTCGACGCGCTTATATACCGGACGCACTTTAAGTGCATGGCGGTAAGCACGCACTGCGGCATCATCTGTTTCCAGCAAGGTAGCAAGTCGAGCATCTGCAAATCCGCTACGCTTCAGCGCACGCAATTCATCAGCCGTGATACTGTCCAAGGTACGTCCCAACAAAGCCTGTTCTTGCCTAATCAAATCTTCTATTTGCACCAAGAACCAACGATCAATCTTACTAACATTGAAGACTTCTTCCACACTCATACCGACGCGGAAAGCATCACCCACAGCCCAGATACGATCAGGTCCGGGATTACCCATTTCAGCACAAATAGCCTCTCGATCTGTGTATTTCACATCCAAACCATGCACGCCGACCTCCAGTCCGCGCAAAGCTTTTTGGAAAGACTCTTGAAAGGTGCGCCCTATAGCCATCACCTCACCCACAGACTTCATCTGGGTGGTCAAGCGATCATTGGCTTGAGGAAATTTTTCAAATGCGAAGCGCGGGATTTTGGTGACCACGTAATCAATAGTGGGTTCGAACGAAGCCGGAGTTGCGCCACCAGTGATGTCGTTCTTCAACTCATCTAGCGTGTAACCAACAGCCAACTTGGCTGCGACCTTTGCAATCGGGAAACCCGTTGCTTTAGACGCCAGTGCTGATGAGCGCGATACACGCGGGTTCATCTCAATGACGACCATACGACCATCATCAGGATTAATAGAGAACTGAACATTGGAACCACCCGTCTCAACACCGATCTCGCGCAATACAGCCAAAGATGCATCACGCAGAATCTGATATTCCTTGTCAGTCAGCGTCTGCGCTGGCGCGACCGTGATTGAGTCACCCGTATGAACGCCCATGGGATCCAGATTCTCGATAGAGCAGATGATGATGCAGTTGTCATTGCGATCACGCACGACTTCCATTTCATACTCTTTCCAGCCCAACAGTGACTCTTCAATCAACAACTCTTTTGTGGGTGATGCTTCCAGACCGCGCTCACATATCTCCATGAACTCTTCACGGTTGTACGCGATACCACCACCACTACCACCCATAGTGAATGATGGACGTATGATAGTCGGGAAACCCATGGCCAACTGAACTTGCAGCGCCTCTTCCATGCTATGCGCTATAGCCGATCGCGCTGAGGCAAGACCTATACGCGTCATCGCTTGCTTGAATTTCTCGCGATCTTCTGCCATATCGATGGCATCACGCGAAGCACCTATCATCTCTACATTATACTTTTCGAGCACACCGTGCTTGGCAAGATCCAGCGCACAATTCAATGCAGTCTGCCCCCCCATGGTGGGAAGGATGGCATCTGGCCGCTCTTTAGCAATAATCTTTTCGACCATTTGCCAAGTGATGGGCTCGATGTATGTCGCATCAGCCATATTGGGATCCGTCATAATCGTGGCTGGATTGGAGTTCACCAAGATGACGCGATAGCCCTCTTCACGCAATGCCTTGCAGGCTTGTGCGCCCGAATAATCAAACTCACACGCTTGTCCGATGACAATAGGGCCCGCGCCGATGATCAGAATACTTTTTAGGTCAATTCGTTTTGGCATTTTTTATCTATATACTCGTTAGAAGATAGATTCAAGTTGGCGCAATCGCTTGCAGCCCTGGCGATTACTAACTCCCTCCGACTAACGATTCTTCTCCATCATTTCAACAAATTTATCGAACAATCCATCTACATCATGCGGGCCGGGACTGGCTTCAGGATGCCCTTGGAAGCAGAATGCAGGCTTATCAGTGAGCTCAAATCCTTGCAGCGTTCCATCAAACAACGATATATGTGTCACGCGCGCATTTTCCGGCAATGAATCAGCATCCACCGCAAAGCCATGATTTTGGCTAGTGATCATCACTCGCTTAGTCTGCACATCTTGAACTGGGTGGTTTGCTCCGCGATGACCGAATTTCATCTTGATAGTTTTTGCGCCACTTGCCAGACCCAATATCTGATGTCCCAGACAGATACCGAACAGCGGCATACGCACATCCAGAAACCGCTTCGTAGCTGCAATCGCGTAATCGCATGGCTCCGGATCCCCCGGACCGTTAGACAGAAAAACGCCATCGGGCTTAAGTGCCAAAACATCTGCAGCAGCAGTCTTGGCTGGGACAACCGTGATTCGACAACCACGCCCTGCCAGCATGCGTAAAATATTACGCTTGACTCCGAAGTCATAAGCAACGACATGATACGGCTGAATTACTACGTCACTGCAACCGACACCGAGCTCCCACTCCCTTTTCGTCCATGAATATGATTTCTCGCAACTGACGACTTGCGCCAGATCCATGCCAGCAAGCCCCGCAAAACCGCGCGCTGCAGCCAACGCTGCTTCGACATCATCGCCGGTGGCTATACAGCCGTTTTGCGCACCGCTGCTACGCAATATTCGTGTCAGTTTGCGTGTATCTATGCCCGCAATTGCGACCACATTATTAGCTTTGAGGTATTCGGGTAAAGACTGTGTACTGCGGAAATTGCTGACCGTCATAGACAGATCGCGAATGATAAGACCGCTGGCAAATACTTGGCGAGACTCCTCATCCTCATCATTGCAACCCACATTACCAATGTGCGGGTAAGTCAACGTGACGATTTGCTTGCAATAAGATGGATCAGTCAGAATCTCTTGATAGCCCGTCATTGAGGTATTGAATACCACCTCACCGACGCTGCTACCCGTAGCACCGATAGCAATACCGCGAAACACCGTCCCATCGGCAAGTACAAGAATGGCAGGGTTATTTAGCGACACCGGATACTCCCTAGATAGACATAAAGAAGCGGGACGAACATCTGTTCATCCCGCTGTTAGTTGTAGCAATTATAGCCGATTAGAGCATGCGCATCAATGACAGAGGCTGCCTTAATTATGTATGCTATTTTAGCCCTGCATAAAAGTAAAAAGCCCCGACATAATTGTCGGGGCTTTTTACTTTGTAAGGAGTCTGACGATGACCTACTTTCGCATGGAAGAACCACACTATCATTGGCGCTGAGTCGTTTCACTGTCCTGTTCGGGATGGGA
>DAIDMQ010000025.1 GCA_027448945.1 Gallionellaceae bacterium | reverse complement strand
CAGACTGAACTCGCTTGACTGACAATTCTCTGAATTCGGGGGTATATGCCTGCTTCGGTATCTTCTTCATCTTCATCTCCAATATGTGCGTAATTTTACGTCACCATTGGAAGACGATTTTTCGGGGGAAGGTCAGTTTGTTGATCGGCTGGAAATATATTCGCCTGGCGCATTGCCCAATTCGATGACGGTAGAGTCGATGGGTTCAATGTCTATGCCGCGTAATGAAGTAATTGCCAGTTTGTTTGCGCGTTACTTTCCGGTGCAGGAACAGGGGATAGGGCGAGAGTACTTGATGGATCGGCGTGGTGCCGGGGTTGATGTGATTCTCCAGGAAAGTGAGCAACTATCGGGACGTAGACCGATCTTTGAAAATATCGCTGATATGGAACTACGCTTGACAATCTATGCGGCGCAAGCACCTCAAGAAGAGGGGGGCGTATGAATGCACGCGTTATGAACGCCGTTTCCGGTCGTCTGTCTCTTCGCCCACCTCAGGCGGAATCTCTCTCTCGTTTGGTGCGTGCGCTTGCCGCATCGCCGGAGCTGCTCGGTCACGAACGTGACGTGGTGTCTATCTTGTCCAGCCTCAAGGCGGAATTCCCTACGTTGGAGGACTTCGAGCGAGAGTTTCCGTCGCTGTGCTTCGCTCTGGCGACCGGCGTGGGCAAGACCCGCTTGATGGGGGCATTTATCTCCTATCTGCATCTGGCGCACGGCATCAACAACTTCTTCGTGCTGGCCCCCAACCTGACGATTTACAACAAGCTGATCGCCGACTTCACCCGCAATACGCCCAAGTACGTGTTCAAGGGCATCGCCGAGTTCGCACAACAATCGCCCCTGATCATCACGGGCGACAATTACGATCAGTCGGGTGCCGTGGTGGACGATCAACCCAGGGGGTTTGCGCACGACGTGCGCATCAATATTTTCAATATTTCCAAGATCAATTCAGAAGTGCGTGGCGGCAAGGAGCCACGCATCAAGCGGATGAAGGAAGTGCTGGGAGATAGTTATTTTAACCATCTAGCCAATCTACCCGACCTCGTATTGCTGATGGACGAGTCGCATCGCTACCGCGCCAGTGCAGGTGTGCGGTCGATCAACGATCTGCAGCCCCTGTTCGGGCTGGAGTTGACTGCGACTCCGTTTGTAGAAGCAGGCAGCGGGAAAACCGTTCCATTCAAAAACGTGGTGATGGATTACCCACTGGCGCGAGCCATGGAAGATGGGTTCGTGAAGGAGCCTGCGGTTGTTACCCAGCGCAACTTTGACGCCAAAGCACACACGCCAGAGGACATTGAGAAAACCAAGCTGGAAGACGGTGTGCGCCTGCACGAGACCACCAAGGTGGAGTTGCTGACCTACGCCCGCGAAAACGGTGTCAAGGTCGTGAAGCCCTTCATGCTGGTCATTGCGCGCGATACAACACATGCAGGGCAACTTTTGGCGCTTCTAGAATCGGAAGCTTTCCACGGTGGACGCTACCGGGGCAAGGTGATCCAGGTTGATTCCAGCCGCACCGGCGCGGAAGAGGAGGAAATGATTGCTCGTCTGCTGGCTGTGGAAAGTGTGGACGAGCCGACCGAGATCGTGATTCACGTCAACATGCTGAAAGAAGGCTGGGACGTCACTAACCTCTACACCATCGTGCCGTTGCGCGCGGCGAATGCGCGCACGTTGATCGAACAATCAATTGGACGCGGTTTGCGTTTGCCGTATGGCAAGCGAACGGGTGTGGCTACTGTGGATCGCTTGAACATCGTCGCCCACGACAAATTTCAGGAAATCATCGACGAGGTAAACCGTGGTGATTCGCCGATCCGTCTGAAGCAGGTGATTCTTGAAGCCCCGAGTGCCGACGACAAAAAGGTCAGCGTACAGGTCGGTTCGGGCGCGATGACTCGCTTGGGGTTGACGGATGCGCCAACGGTGACGATGACACCGGTGACTGGTGGGGCCGGATCGAGCCAAGCAGCCACGCAGCCCCCACCCGTATTTACGACTGATGCAGAACGCCAGGCGGCGCGTGTCGTGATGGAGGTGATCGGCAGGTACGAGGTCAAGCGTGATCAGGTGCCAACCAGCAGCGCACTGCTCAACGCCGATGTGCAGAAGGAAATTCTGGCCGAGGTGACTGAGCGGTTGAAGCCTATGCAAGGCAGCTTGCTCGCCGGTGTCGATGACGGCGGTAGTAAGCTCGACCTGGCCGCAGTGGTGGCGAAGACTACTGAGATCGTGGTGCAGCAATCTATCGATATTCCGCGCATTGCCGTAGTTCCATCGGGTGAGGTCACAACGGGCTTTCACCCGTTTAAATTGGATGTGGGACAGTTGCATCTGCAACCGGGCGAGCGCGAAATCGTCGGACAAATGTTGCGCACCAACGAGCAGTTCACGTTAGCGTCAGAGGCGGGGATCAAGGAAGCTCGACTGGAGGACTACATCGTCCACGCACTGGTTGACTTCGACGACATCGATTACTTCACGCACGCCGACCTGCTTTACGACCTCGCTGGTCAAATGGTGCAGCATCTGTTGGGTTACCTCTCGGAAGACGAGGCCTGTAGCGTGTTGGATCGGGATCGCCGTCTGATCGCGCGGGAAATCCACGCACAGATGATGGCGCACTTCTGGGAGCAGGCGACCGAGTATGAGGTTCAAGTGAGCCGTGGTTTCACCGAGTTGAAGCCCTGCAATTACACCGCAACGGCAGGCCAGACGGCGCATCACTTCCGTGAAACGGTCACCGAAACCAGCCGCATCAAGCAGATGCTGTTTGGGGGCTTCGAGCGTTGCCTGTATCCCCTGCAGAAGTTTGACTCAGACACGGAACGTCGTTTTTGCATCATCCTGGAGCGCGATGCATTGAAGTGGTTTAAACCGGCGAAGGGACAGTTCCAGATCTACTACAAGCTGGGCACTGAGCAGCCGGAGTACATTCCTGACTTTGTCGCTGAAACGGATAGCACCATTTATATGGTGGAAACTAAAGCGCGGTCGGACGTGGATACACACGAAGCCCAGGCAAAAGCCAGTTCTGCCGCGCGCTGGTGTCAGCATGCATCAGCGCATGCGGTCGAGGTCGGAACTAAACCTTGGAAATACTTGTTGCTGCCACACGACGAGGTTACGGAGTCAAAACGACTGGTTGATTACCTGCGGTTTGAAGTGAAGTTATAGAGTGAGGTGATTAATCAATGAAAGCCGAAGACACACTTGTAACCAGTTTGCTGGAGGGCGCTAAGCAGTTCATCGTGCCTATTTTTCAGCGTGACTATAGCTGGGGGACAAAGCACTGTCAGCAGTTGTGGAAAGACGTAATCCGGGTCGGTAGTGATCCTAAAGTCAAAGGTCATTTCCTTGGCTCTGTGGTCTATGTGGCGGCAGAGGACAATAGTGCGGCAATAACGCGCTGGTTGCTGATTGATGGTCAACAGCGGATGACGACGCTGACACTGTTGTTGATTGCCCTCCGTGATCGGATCAAAGAGTTGCAAGATGCCGGTGAGGATTTGGGCGAAGTATCTACGCCTGAGGAATTGGATGATTACTATCTACGGAATCGCCACGGTAAAGGGGATCGCAGGCACAAATTGCATCTGCGGCGGGCAGATCACGATACGCTGATTTCTCGGCTTGACGGCAAAGGCATTCCAGATGCCGCATCAGAGCGCATAAAGGAAAATTACAATTTTCTGCGCGATTTGGTATCGAAAGCTGATGTGCAAATTGTGTATGCGGGTATCAAGAAGCTTGTGGTCGTAGATGTCTGCCTGACGCGCGGACAGGATGATCCGCAGATGATCTTCGAGAGTTTGAACTCCACCGGGGTCGATCTGACTCAGGCCGATCTGATCCGAAATTTTGTACTGATGCGCTTGGATGAGACTTCGCAGACGCAACTTTATGAGGAGTACTGGCAGCCGATCGAACATGCGTTTGGTCGCCGTTATCGAACTGAGTTCGACAAGTTCGTGAAGGATTTCCTGACGCTGCAATTGCGACCAGGCACGCCACTGAAAGCCGCAGAGATTTACCACGAGTTCCGTAGCTTTTTCTTGCGCACTGTAGATAAATGCGGGGTGGATGGCATCTTGAGCGATCTGCGTCGCTTTGGCACTTACTACACGGCATTCAGTCTGGGGCAGGAAAAACAGCCTGCTTTAAAAGAGGCATTTGCTCGCCTGCGTTCGCTGATTGAGGTTGCATCGCCAGTGGTGCTGACCCTTTACGACTACCATGACCGGGCCAAAACATTGAGTGCCGACGAATTCGTCGAGGCCATCGAGTTGCTGGAGAGCTTTGTTTTCAGGCGCTCGGTGTGCGACATGCAAACCCGCAGCTTGGGTCAGATTTTCGCCAGTCTTGCTTATCGCATCACCGAGTCACAGCCGCTATTGAGCCTCAAAGTGGCGTTGTATCGCCAGGGCAAAAAGCGCCGCTTCCCGACTGATGCTGAGTTCCGCGAGGCGCTGGAAACACGCGATATCTACGACATGCGCACCTGCTTCTACCTGCTGGATCGCTTGGAAAATTTCAGTAAGGAGCGCATCGACACCTCTTTGTTCACCATTGAGCACGTCATGCCGCAGAACGAGGATTTGCGCCCAGAGTGGCGAACGATGCTCGGAAACGATTGGCAGGTGGTGCAGGAGACATGGTTGCATCGTCTTGGGAATTTGACACTGACCGGCTACAACTCGACCTACAGCGACCGGTCATTTGCGGAGAAGCAAAAGATTGCCGGTGGGTTCTGCGATAGCCCGCTGCGTCTGAATAAATTTATCCGTGAGCAGTCGGAATGGACAGCTGCTGCTATTGAGCAGCGCGGCAAGCAACTGGCTGAGAAAGCACTGGGAGTGTGGCAGCCACTGGTGGTTGATCCTTTGGCCGTGAAGCAGCGCGAGCTCGAGGAATACAAGGCACTAGCGGCCAATTTCAATATTGAGAATGTCGAATTCGATGTGACGGCCAAGCAACTGTTCGATGCCATCCAGCCACAGATACAGGCTCTCGGTAGCGATGTCGTTGAACTGCCGAATGATCGCAGTGTGATTTACCGCGTGTTTGATTTCTTCGTGGAAATCATTCCGCGCAAGCAGCGCCTGACTTTGTTGCTGAATCTGGATTTTGCCGAATGTGAGGATTCATCTGACAAGAGCGAAGACGCAACGCAGTATGCATTCATCATCGGTGCAATGGAGTCTGGCGGGGTGATCTACACGCTGGAATCATTGAACGACATACCGGCTGCAATCAATGTCGTGCGTCAGGCGTATGAGAGAGTGACGGAGTGAGTATCTGTCCCGCTTACATTCGTAGAGCATATGACTGACGAGCCGAAGAAGGGGATAAGTCTCGAGCAGCTTATGCTGCGGGCGAAGCCACAGGCAACGGTGGTATGCGGCATCAACACCATCCATTTATATCCGGCCAACGCAGGTGACCTCGACGAGTTTAAGCGCCTGTCTTCCGGCGGGGATGCCTTAGTCAGATTCCGTGGTTTATTGCCCCGTATTGCCAGCTTGGTTAATCAAGCCGAGATTCAGGAAAAAAGGGAGCCATTACCCAGCGAGATAGTTGAACAACTATCTGCTGATGAATTGGAAGCGATTGCCGATGCTTATATTGCGATTGCAGCCTTTAAGGATGTGCAAAATGGTAAGGGAAAGTCCACCATAGTTCGGCTTGAAGGCGAATCCGCTATCGCCTATCTTGAGCGAATGTTGAATGCCATGATTGAGCAGCATCGCCATAAATTTGAAAAGTTATGCCTTGATGCGATGTCTCCGGCTAGCAAGTTACTTGAACAGGTCAAATTGAGTAGCTTCACCCTTGGCGAGTCATTGAAGGCATTCGATAAATTCTCGGCACCTCATGTGGCTCAGTTCGAAGCTGATAATTCACGAGCTCATGAAACGTTCAAAATAATGAATGAGCACCAATCACGAATTGCGCGCGAACGTAAGGAAGAGCTGGAGATGTCTCGCTTGACGGGAGAAATGACTGCTCAATCAGCAAAGCTGTTACAAGACCTGACTAAGGCAGCAAGTGACTTCCTGCTCCGCTTTGATGCACGGAGTGAAAAAGCGGATAAAGACACACGTCATCAGCTTAAGATCGCCGTTGTGTCAGTGGTGGTGTCCGCTGTGCTGGCTGTGTTCGCCCTCGGTATTGGAATCGCGTCCTACGTTCAGGATGGCGGAAATAATGTGGCAAATGACAAATGGCAAAGTGATGTTCTTAAATTGCAGAACGCAGAATCAGAAAAACGACTCCAGATTGAACGAGAACTTGAATCCTTGCGTGCTCAAGTTGTTCAGCTAGAAAAACAACGCTCAGCTAAACAATCCGGCATACAAAAAGGTCATGTGGCGGCAGTCGCTTCGGAAGGTGTCAAAGGTGGAAATAGGTAGTTCTAGCTTCATTGAATGCACAACCTTGGGAATCGTTGGCCGAAAACCCCAAGGTTACGATGCGATAGGATAATCGGTCGGATTTTGCTATTGAGAAGGGGTGGTTGATGGCTTCGCAAGTAGAACGCATATTGATCCTAGCAAAGACATACCCGTCGCCCAGTGCACAACACGTCGAAACGTCATGCGTCGCAGGCATCAACGAACATGGGGTGATGCGGCGTTTGTATCCTGTGCCATTCAGGTTGATCGAGGAGGGGCAGAAGTTCAAGAAATGGCAGTGGATTGAGGTGCGCGTCGAAAAGGCAAACAAGGATCACCGGGCAGAAAGTCACAAAGTCTTCGTTGATACGATCAACTGCGGAGACGTGATCGATCCCAAAAAGCAATGGGATGCGCGTTGGCCATGGATCGAGAAACTTCCGACATTTACGAATTTTGATGGTCTTGAGGCAGATCGCCTTGAAACTAACGTGTCGCTGGCACTGATGCGCCCCAAGAGGCTGGTATCGCTGGAAATAGTCGATGCGAGAAATTCTGATTGGACTGACGAAGAGCGTGAAAAACTACTGAGCTATGAAATGCAAGGCCAGCTGTTTAGCGATCTCGAAGTCAAAAAGATGACGCAGACGCTGCGAAAAGTGCCATTTGATTTTTACTACCGATATGTGTGCGACACCCCTGAGGGCGAGAAAGAATTCAAACACAAGATCGTGGACTGGGAGGCCGGAGTCCTTTACTGGAACTGTCAGAGAAGCCACGGCGCTGATTGGCAGAAGCCGTTCAGAGCAAAGTTAGAAGCAGATCTTGGAGCTAAGGAGTTGATGTTCTTGATGGGCAATCAGCACCGGTTTCAAGACCAATGGCTGATCATCAGCCTGATATATCCACCTAAGCGAAAGCCAGTTGAGGAAACGCCGCAGGCTTCGCTGTTTTAGTGGATGCCTTGATGTGCGTAACACGCGCACCGCAGTAGTCCTTGACTGCGTTCGCCACCATTGATCGATGACAAAAATTAGAGTCAGCCTCATAGCAAAGCAGCGCACAGTTCGAAGTTGTAGCCAAGGCAGAAAGCTCGGCGACGGCGTCGTCTTGCGTCTTGAGGTACTTTAAGAAGCCTTCGGTATAGCGCTTCCAGTTCCCGTCTTCGCGATAGCGATCGCGCACGAGTTTTGGGCAGCCCAGATCCACCATGTGGACATACTCGCGCCCAGAAATGTTCAGAATGTTAGCTAGAGCCTTCTTTGAGAAGCCGGGTTTGCGCGATAGCGGTAATTCGCGGACATCGACAATCGTGTCGATGCCGTGCTCGGTGAGCAGCGACATAAACGCGTCAATATCAAGTCCTTCGTAGCCGATGGTAAAAACAGTCATTGTAGTCATCCCTATAGTAGTCCATTTTAACGGAGGATCGCGTTGCTGACGAGCGCTGATCTCATCAATAGTCCGCTGTTACCTGCATCTCTTTGATAGTACAAGGCATCAGAGCTGTCTTTTTGATTGGAGCTCATCTATCTATGACAAAACCGCCGAACATATTGGCAGCATATTGGCTAAAGCTCGCGATTGGTATTGAGTGATGTGTGCTGCGTAAATGACGATCACACCTACGCAGCTCAATCCTACTATCACTACGCTATCTTGCTAGACTTACTCTTGCTAATTAGGCTCTGTAAGTTTGGGAATGAGTTGGTTGATGTAATGTGCTTGGTTCCCCATAACTCTTTATGCTTTCTGAGCAAGCTAATCATATTGGGTTCATCGCTCAACCTCATCGCCACATCTAGGATCCTCGCTTCCTCAGTAACAGGCGGCAAGAACCCCAACCACTCAGTGTTCGGTGCAGAAATGAGAGAATGAACGAGGGACAGATACTCCTTGTCACTTATCATGATTCGATTCGTTGAGCGTGCCTCAGTGATCCACTCGATGACTGTGTAACGATTTCCGACATAACGACCGCGTTCTGATAGCTCCCAAACATCACGAGCATTCGCTGTGTAACCTGCGGCCTTACCGACGTCATGTAACAGCGCTGAAGCCAGCGCGATACCTTGATGCGCAGTGGGGTAGTGCGGAGAGATGAGCTTAACTATCTCAGTGACCTGAACGGTGTGAAGTAGATTTTCATTCTTCAATGCAGGTAAATACTCAATCGATGACGGACCTACGCAAAATCGACAAAAGCGCTTACCGTCCCACAACACAGCCGTAATCAGTTGATGCAGATTGGTTGGTAGCGCATCCAGCGCTTGTTTAGCGCGATGAATCAGAGTGCGGTCTTTAACCCAACGAGGCGGCACTGTCTCAAAAATGTTAAAGCCTTTGACCGGCTTCTCCAGCAGGACTAAACGTGAAATCTGGATTGCCCCCTCTACATAAACGATAGGAAGCTTCCAGCGCACCGAAACAAGATGATCAACCTTGAGACGGATATCAGGTTGCGCTGCACTATAGCTAACCGTCATCTGAACATCGTCATGGTACAACTTGACCTTGTACTCTACGCCCTTACCGTTAGTGGCAGGAAGGCAGCTTGTAGAGGCTACGCGGAATATCGGTGGGAATGCATTGACCTGAGGGATAGTGTTTTCATTAAGCATGGTGATTCTCCTGAGAATTTGAGGTTTCATTTGTACTGCTGACTGGCGAAGTCGCTCCGCTTTGGAGCATCAAGCGTTCGAAGGCGCTGCCGTCTTGACGAGTAAGGTTCGGTACATAGCGTGAATACACGCGGAACAACATTTCAGTCGTTGAATGCCCCATCTGAGTTGCGATCCACTCAGGGTTCTCTCCAGCGGCTAACCAGAGTGTTGCAGCCGTATGGCGGCATTGGTAAGGACGACGCTTTTCTAGATTGAGGAAACGTAGGAGGGGATACCAAACCCGATTCGTCACGTTCTTGTGGTCTAAGGGCTTGCCTATCGAGTTGCAGAATACGAACTGCGAAGCATTGCGCGTAGCCGCCTCTTGACTCCGCAAGGCATCGTAGACAACCTGTGACATGCGGATATCGCGTTGGGAGCCATCGTTCTTGGTGTACTCCTCCTCACCCAATACGACAGTCTCACGAATCAAAATAATCCTGCGATCGAAGTCGACGTACTTCCATTTCAAGCCGTCGGCTTCACCTGTGCGCATACCCGTAAAGAACCGTACCGTGAAGTAGCTCTTAAAGTCAGGCCGAACAGCGTCAATGATGGTGCGCACCTCTTCCAAGGAGAAGGGTTTGATATCAACCTTCCTGATCTTTAACGGTTTGACGTTATGAAAGGGTGTGCGAAAATCAAAGCGGTCGGCTGCTTCGTTAAGGATTTGCCGCAATGGGACTAAAATCTTATTGATACGGCGAGCAGATAAAGTGGTTTCCTTGCCCCGCGCCTGGACTTTGGCGAGTGTAGTGCGGAATGCAAGGACATCTGATTTAGTGATTTGGCTGACCACCTTATTCCCGAATGTCGGCAACAGTAGTTTGTCCATATCAAAGCGAATGCACACGCGATGAGAGCGACGCCATTCCACTTCTTTTTCAGTAAACCATGTCTCGGCAAAGTCCTTAAAGAACGGATCATTGCTATTGGTTTGCGGTGTAGCTTCTGGTGTAGTTTGATCTAGCGTTTCGAGCGTTGCGGCAACTGATGGTTTGGTTTTAGCTTCGAACTTATCTGCGCTTTTTCCGGAAGGGAAATATTTGCGATATTCAAAAGTGCCTGTCGCTATATCTGCTTCAATCGCATCTAAAACTTTTTGAATTTTTTTGCGATTGGCGACGGTATCAGGCAATGCAGTTTGTTCGCGGCAGCGAACGCCCTGAAATCGAAAGTCAAAAAATAGTAGACCATTATCTGGACGTTTTCTAATGCTAGACATGGCATACCCCTCCGTTCAGCATAGGGATGGAAAAAGAGGAGTTCGATTTTGTTCCCATGTCGCGCTCAATATGTTCCCAGATAAAAAGGATTTTTCTACCGCCGAAGGGGCGAATGTAGTGGACACCTTCAAGCAGTACGCTATCTTTCAGACGCTCCCTAATTGTTCGAATGTCATATTTGATTTGCTTGGAAAGTTCTTCTGTTGTTAAGTATGTAAGTGACATGATTGTCTCCGTTAATTAAAATTATTTAAGATTTCAAAAAGTCGTATTTAATGGCTTAATGTCATCTTGAGTGACATTCTATCTTAATAAATGATATTTGCAATACAAAAATGTCATTTAAGATGAAAAATATGCCTGGAGGGTGAAATGATTAGGTGTTATCTATCTCGTATGATGGGCGAGAAAAAGATGAAGATTGTTGATGTTGCGAGGGAAACCGGGCTACATCGCAATACGATTACGTTGCTTTATAACGAAACAGCAACGCGAGTTGATTTAGAAACAATTGACCAGTTGTGCAATTTATTTAATTGCAAGGTAGGGGACTTGTTTGAATTTTCATTGACAGAAAGTCGTGAGAGTTATGGGCACGAGAAGCAGAACTCAAAATCGCAATGATTTTTAGTTGCCAAAATTTAGTGGGCACGGCGTGGGCAAATTTTGGGCACAAAATGGGCACAGAGCTAAAATCTAAGAAAATCTTCTAGGCAAAATTCCACAGTTTTTAAGTCGCAGTTCTTAAGAAAAATTCAGAGTATAAGTTTGCAGTAAGCGAATGCCCTATTGATGGATAAGGGTTGCAGGGTGAGCGGGCAAGAAAAAAGCCTCGACAAGTCGAGGCTTAAAATTGTGGTGGGATAGGTGCACTTGAACTCCAAGCAGACATTGGCTTTCAAGCTCACCACTTATCCAATACTCACAATATTACTCACATTGCAACGCACTACTGCGACCAAGGTTAACCCTCAATCTCATTGCAACAGTCAGCAAGCTTGTTAGTAATCAATAGCGTGCATTCTATCCTATTCGATGCTGCCGCAGCAATCGGCGAGATCGCGCTGCCCCGCACCAACCCTCTTCCTCTGGTCATCAACAGAGCTTTCCAAGGGGGTGGTAAAGGCATTCGTTTGGCTTTTTGTACGAATTTTCCATTTCCATTCTCCCTTAAGGTATAAAACCAATTGTTCTAGCCGAGCCATCTTTCAACCTGCACTCCGCCGACAACTGCCGACACAATTCCTCTGCGCTGACAGGCCTATCCAGAATGACAAACTGGCGCGCTGCCACTGCAAAATCCCCCGGCGTCAAATTGCTCAGGCCGCAAACCTCGTTTTTCACCTCGCGGCTGTCTGATAACTTGCCTCCCAAGCGCAGCAACTCCTGATTGAACATTGCCCAGCGTTGCTCTGGATTGAGATAGTCAAAATTCACTTTGAAGGCAAAGCGGCGCAGACTTGCAGGGTCAAGTCGCTCCATCAGGTTGGTCGTGCAAATAAAAATGCCATCGAATGCCTCCATCTGGGTCAGGAGCTCATTGACCTGGGTTACTTCCCAGCTTTGTTGTGCGTCGCGGCGATCAGCCAGAAAACTATCAGCTTCATCCAGAATCAACACTGCATCCTGCTGCCTAGCCTCGGCGAACATGTTTGCGATGTTGTGTTCAGACTCACCTAGCCACTTGCTCAGAATGTCGGATGCTCGTCGAAGAATGATGGGTTTTCCAAGTTCATCGGCGATGTGCCGCGCCAACTCACTTTTGCCTGTGCCTGCTGGGCCATAGAAACAGAACGTGCCGCAGCATCTTTTCTTCAAGCCTGAGATGATGTCAGGCATCGGCAGGCTGGTATTGGCAAAGCGCAGATCGTAGCCTGTGTGCTGCGCGCTCCGCATAGCCAGCCGTTTTTGCCCCAGGAGCGTTGCACTCCTATCCAGCACCTGAAGGACCAGTTGTCGCGCATAGTCATCATCACCGCTGCTCACCTTCGCCACCTTGGCGGCACGCTCATACTGGGCAGGCGTAGTTTGTTCATTCGATGCAATCTGTGCGAGCCACTCTTCCGTAGGATTGAACTGCCCAAGGTGATGCCGTGCAATCTCCATTCGAACCTTTTGTGGAGGTACAGAAAACCGAATGGAATAATCGAAGCGGCGCAAATACGCCTCGTCTAGATTTGCATCGTTGGTTATCCAGATTGCAGGGGTTGCATTGCGTTCCAGCGCCCTGTTAATCCATGCCTTACCACCGCTACTACCCTGCTCGGACATCTCCACGCCAATTAGCCCTCGAAATCCCCGACGCCGTGGCAGGACATCCTCAATTTCGTCAAACATGAGAATAGCGTTGTCCCTGTTAGCCAAAATCAACTGACACAGGTTGTAGGCTCTCAACCGCGTATTGCCGGTGATAGGGTTTCCATCCGAGTCGGAATAAAAAATTTCAAATAGCTCTGCCTTCAACTCGCAAGCGACTGCTTTGACCAATTCAGTTTTCCCCGTACCTGGAATGCCGTACAGCAAGATATTGGTTCCCTCGCTCTTGGTGGTCAGTGAATTGCGTAGGAACGTAGTCAATGCGGTGATGTCCTGCGACAGGTGCGGAAAATTGTGCAGTTGCAAACAAGCCGGTGATGTTTTCTGAAGAAAGCGATTGAGCAGCGCATCATCGTTTTCATAACGCTGGGATAGGAATGTGCCTAATCCATTTAACAAATCTATCCGGTAAGCGAAGTCACTTTGCGTCGTGGTTTGAAGAATTCCGGCGGTAGTAAGTTTCGCGTCCTTCCGCAAGGACGCTATGATTTCAGCATCGCCATGTCCAGTTAAATGTGCAATGATACCGCCCAATTTACTATCCGACACTTTGACGTTCGCCGCGCTAATCGCTCCTCTGAACGCTGTAAATACTTCCAGCATGACCGCAAAGCACAGGACAGCTTGATCGGCATGACTCAGGCCAATGAGCTTGCTTATCGTTCCAATATTCTCGAAGATATAAAGTTCATCAACGACAGGAAGCTTGCGGAAGGCTGCAAGTTTTTTCTGCAAAACGACTTTACAGGCAGAGTCCGAATAAGTAACCTTTTCCCCGTTCACCAGCAACTTCACGATCAGATCATCGGCTCCAAATTCTCGGTCTATCTCTAAACCGGTAACGCGAGCAAAATCTTCATCATCAATGATGGACTTAAACCCGGAAACTTTGTACAAGCCCAACGTAATCGCAAAATCCAATAACCAACTTGCCAGTAGCGGCTGATAACCATGAAAAGTGTCAGTTAGTTTGCTAGGATGCCCAGATACAGATTTCTTGCGATATAGAAATTCAGGAAGAGTACTCATCGGATAGCCTCGTGCAGCGCATCAATGTAGTGGATCATCTCAATACTCCCTAGTCAGCAGCATAATTCCGTCTATCAGGTAAAACGACCACTCCCCCTCAGGGCAGTCGGTGTACTCAATTGACCGGCGCCAAAGTATGTTGTCGTTGCCATCTGTTGCGATAATGTCCGCCTTACTTTCAATGATATTGAGCTTGATGCTGATAAACGGCTGCGTCTTTTGTATCTGCATCAACTCCGTACCGACAATATCCAAAAACCAGTACGCGCCGCCCCCTGCGTTTTCTGCAAAGAATTGCACCCCATCGGTATATTTCATTCGACTCAGTACATGGCGATAGTAGTTTTCTGTTCCTATGAATTGCGTCATCCCGTGTTTTAGTTGCGAGCCATCCATTTCGTTCTCCAATTTTTAATTCGTTACAGTTGTCTTTTGCAGTTGGCATGAGGATGAATTTGATATGAGAGCAGTTGCATAAAGTGCTCACCAAATCTTCTCAAGTGGGTTGCTGATAAACAGATTGCTGTCCCTGATGTATCTCTGCATCACAGCGTCCGACTTGTGCCCTGTCTGCTGGCATATCTTCCAACTGCTCACGCCATTGATGGCGGCACTGGTGACAAGTCCAGCACGCAAGCTGTGGCCAGAAAACTGTTTTGCATCGAGTCCGATTGCAGCGATTCGCTCCTTCACAATCAAGGCGACCGACTGGGCAGAAAGGCCTTGATTCATCACCTGCCCATGACGATTCACGCCACGGAACAATGCCCCTCCTGAGATCTCTGACAGAACCAACCAATCCCTGAGTGCTTTGACAGGGCAATATCGGCCTCGCATGGTTGGAATGGCGATGTCTCTCCCTTGCCCTGCTTGATCAGTCTTGCTGCGGCGGATGTGAATAACGATGCCCTCTGTGACGAACTGAACATCTTCAACCCGAATGGATACCAACTCGGAGCGACGAAAAGCACCTGAGAATCCGATAAGCAGCAATGACTTGTCGCGCAGGCCTTTCATCCCACGGGCCTCTTTAACCATCGCCTGTATCTGTGGCAGCAACGTTGGCCTTACTCGACGCTGCGCTCGTCCTTTGGTGCGGCGGATGCCATGCAATGTCGCCTTGACCATGTCTGACTGTGTCGGTGATGAAAGCTTCTTCGCTCTGTGCGCTCGATTGATAGCGACGACACGGCGATTGAGTGTTCCATATGACAATTTGTCTGCATGTTCGGCCAGATAGCTTGCGACTCGTTCTGGAGATGATGGAATTCGTCCACCCCAGTTTAAAAAGTGCTGAAGGTCATTGCTGTAGGCTCGACGGGTATTCTCTGAAAGAGAGGCCTCCACATACTGCCGAACCAACGGTGATAGCTTTAGTACCGACTTACCCTTAACGTTTCGCTTGTTGTTCATGGCCGATCTCCTTCACCGAATCCCGACACACCACAGTTCGATTTCGTTACCAGCAAATAACTACCTGACGCTCGATACCGAGCAAAACTCTTTTGCCTCGACGGTCGCTTTGGGTTAGGGTCTAGAACAACCTTGCCGTTAAACACTATCCAGTGGAAATTGCGACGGTTCCAGGATGAATAAGGACATTAACTATGGGCAGGCATCGTACTTAACCCTGTCAGATACCGAGTTACTCGAAAAACTCATTGGCGTGCGCCAAACTCAAAAACACTATCGTGGATCGCTTGGCGAGATGTTTACCACAGATCATCACCAAGTGAAGCTGCCAGAACGATGCGTGGTGGCACGTGAGTTGGTCAGGCGATGGTTAGATGAAGAGCTCAAACGGGATTGCGTGCTGAATGCTCCACAGGCGGTGCGTGACTGTCTACGGATTCACTTCGCCGGTCGCGAGCATGAATGTTTTGTGGCGATGTTTCTGGATGCACAACATAGGCTGATTGCAACGCATGAGTTATTTCGAGGCACGTTGACGCAAACATCGGTCTATCCGCGAGAGGTAGTTAAGGCGGCACTCAGGGAGAACGCGGCGGCAGTGATTTTCTCTCACAACCACCCCAGTGGTGTCGCTGAACCTAGCCAGTCAGACCAGCAGCTCACCATAGCACTCAAGGAGGCGCTTGCATTGGTTGATGTGCGTGTACTTGATCATTTCATCGTTGCGGGAACATCGGTACTGAGCTTCGCCGAGCGAGGGCTGCTGTAGGCAACATGTAGCACCCTGCCATCCATCAGGTAGTTATCACCCAGTTACTCATTCAAAAAGGAGGCCAATTCACCGGCAGGCATTCATTCGTCCAACAAACTCAAACATCACGCCAATTGAGCCCGCCACGTTGTGATGCTGCGCGGGTTTGCTTTGGTCATACAGGGATAAATTATCGGAGTAATACAACATGAATAATAACCACAGTCGGCACACCAAAACAGCGGTGGAGTCGATAGGTAGAAATGTGAATTCAGATTTGAATGTCGCCAATAACAAAATCAGGAGGGTGCGACAGCGGAAGAAAAGCGATTGCGGAGTTGCCTGCGTTGCAATGGTTGCAGGCGTGCCATATCGAAAGGCTTTCGATGTGTTTGGATTCGATGCACGGCAAAACACGTTCTATACCAGCCATAAAAAACTGGAAGAGGCGCTTGGAAAACTCGGGTGTTCGGTGCAGCGAGAGATGTTTACTTCTTGGGATACCATTTTTGGCAGTGCAATTCTGCCCGTGAATCGCCGATGCAACCCTCGCGCTAATCAATATTCCTCTGGGAGCAGCAGCGTTGTAGAGCTCCTATCCGCTTCTGTAATAATCCAGAGGCGCGCATCGCCAAGTTGATAGCTCGACAGAATTCGCAAACCATTCACGACTGCATATTCATTATCTTCAGCGTCCTCAACTGACACGCTCCCCCAATCACCCTGCTGATGACGTTGTAGAAGATCGGCAGCGTTCACCGCCGTCCGGTCTAGCAACTCCAATGCCCCTGGAGTTGAAACAAGATGACCAAGTGGAAAGAAAATGGTCTTGGTTGATTCGTGTTTAGTCACTGCGTTCATGTTTTCACCTTTCATTGGACGAACGAATGCCTGCCGAAGCAAAGGCTGTTGATTGAATTCATTCAGTTGGATTTAACGGCTTGAGGTAAGACTGGGACCTGCAAAAATTAAAGCGTTGGGGCTCGTTTAAAGATGTATTCGAGAAACGATGAAGCAATCTGTCTCTTGCTGGGATTTCCGTAACAGTTGCACTCTACACGGGGCTATTAACGACACCCTTGTCGATTAACGACAAAATGTGATGCCACGATTCGACTCCAAGTTCAACCAATTCTGAATAACGTCTTGGATTCCACAGTTCAATGTATTTTTCCTTCGGCACCCAACTCATTGCGTCAGTCATTTTTGCCGCCCTAGCCTGATAGCTCGAAAATTCGATCCGCCTATCTTTTGTTACCTCCACGTCCTCACCAGTGGCGATGAGATTTTGGATTTCAATTTGCCAAAGCTTATTAAGCCCTCTTTTTGTAAAAAATACCTTGCCCTGTTTGCATGTAATTAACTTATTCCTAATCGCTAACCATTCATCCACCGGAAATAGCATCAGACAACCTGTTAGGCTGGTCGTCAAAAACAAACGACTTCCGGCTTTAGCCGGGTAAGTATCTGGCAAGCGTATTGATCGATTTTTAATGCATAGCTCTATCGGGTCGAGACTTTTCATTTCTATATTTCTCCAATTTAATTTCGAGTAACTGAATAGCTGCTATTCATCTGCATTCG
The DNA here is from genome assembly GCA_027448945.1 of Gallionellaceae bacterium. Lineage (GTDB taxonomy): Bacteria > Pseudomonadota > Gammaproteobacteria > Burkholderiales > Gallionellaceae > Gallionella. Next base: position 17,129 of record DAIDMQ010000025.1, on the reverse strand, counting down.
TATATGGTCTCTCACTGCACTCATGATGCCTCTCCTTTCAATAGGCAAACGAAAACCACCAAGAGCTAAGATGCTCTTGATTTACTCGTTCAATCGGCTTGGGTTGATAGTGGGCAAAACTGGAAGGAGAAGCTGCGTGCATCAATACTGGTATGTTAGTCAGTTGAGTGTAAAAGCGCTCAAAAACCACAAACACACTGCACATGACAAATTGTACACTACACTCAAGCTACTGTCAACTCTATATTGTTTATAATCAATTACTTGCAATTATCACTAATTAGATAAAGCCCTGCAAAACTAGCAGTTTTGTGTGGCTGAAGTGGCACTCAAGGGATGAGGAAGCAACACGTACTGTGCTGTAAAATGCGCGCTGTTCACAATAGGCAATAATAATGACGATTACCGAAACACAACTCCTCTCCACTCACACAAAATTCTAACCGAACAGATCAACAACCGAACTGCCCAGCCAGTCCATCCGCCGTCATATTCACGGCAATTGCCGTATGCGGAATCAGCACATAGCGCCAAGGCTTGCCGCCGTTAGCTGCGGCGTAGTCGGATGCGTTCTTGCACCACTTGATTGCCGCTTCTTTTTTAGCCAAAACAATCGCATCTTCCATCTGGTTGCTGGCCTTGGGCTCAAGCATAAAAATGGCATTTTTCGTTTCAGCCACGAAGTCGGGCTGGTACTCCAGAGGTGCCGCACCTTGTTTGTAGAAAATCTGGAATTGCCCCTTGGCAGGCTTGAACCACTTCTCCGCATCACGATCAAGAATGACCGCCAACACCCGCTCTGCTTCAGAGTCAAACTTCTGCACCGGATACAAGCAGCGCTTGAAACCACCGAACACATACTTCGACATATTGCTCTTGTCAGCGGGTGATACCCGGTAATCAGCGGGCGGTTCATTCACCGAGTGGGTATAGGCACTGGGCTTAAATTCCGTGTACCCCTTGCTCACCACCACTTCGTAATCAACTGCCTCCTCCCAGCTATGCTCCTGCATCTGCGCATGGATAAACCGGGCAATATCACGCTGGTAGCAGCGCAACACTTTGTGCGCCTCGTCCTCAGACAAGTAGCTGCAAAAATGCTTCACGGTCTGTGCAGCAAGGTCATACAACAGATCAGCCTGGTCGTCGTAGGAGACATCATCAAAGTCCACCAGGCCGCTGACGACGTAATCTTCCATCCGGCTCTCTTCAATGCCGCCATGCCCCAACGTCACCAGCTCACGTTCACTCGTGCGCAGCATTTGCACCCACAGCTCTTCAGAAACGGCAGGATACTTCAGTGCATCCAGCTTCAGCGTGAATGGTTTGAATCCGGCTTTAACCTCGCCCTTCGGCACCACCAGAATGCGTGGAATTTCTATCGTCTGTTGCACCAGTTCTACGGTCTTCGCTACAACCGCAGCAAAATTTGGCTGTTCAGTTACGCCCTCTAATTCCATCTGAGCAGGCCGGTGCTGTTCTTGCACAGCTTTGACGATGGCTGCCTGAACCTCCGGCTTACTCAAATGCGCCAATGTCGGCACAAAGGTCGGCTGATTCTCCATCTTGCGGATCACGTCGTAGGCAATCTGCGCCACCTTCTGTTCTTCCGGCTTGGTAAAGACCGGCTGCACATCCTGCCCCGCCACCTTGGTGCTGCCAGTCGTATCGGCTGGCTTGATCCCCAACTGGGTAGCAAGCTGCGTCTGCGAAACAATGGTTGCCGTCTTCTGCCCGAAGTCGTCGTTATCCAGCACCACCGCCTTCAAATGGATGGCGGAATCAGGACGATTCGCTTCGTCGATGATCTCTTGGAATTTATCATGCGCAACGATGTTCAATCTGTCTACCGCCGTCACGCCGGTACGCTTGCCATAAGGCAGACGCAGGCCGCGTCCGATGGACTGCTCGATCAAGATGCGGGCATTGGCCGCACGCAGCGGCACAATGGTGTAGAGGTTGGTTACGTCCCAGCCTTCTTTCAGCATATTGACGTGAATCACAATCTCGGTCGGCTCATCGGTGTGCTCCACCTTCAACAGCCGCTCAATCATCTTCTCTTCTTCTGCTCCGGTCTGACTCGAATCGACCTGTATGACCTTGTCCTTGTAGCGCCCCTCGAAGAAACCATCAGACTGGATCAATGCCAGCAAAGCTCCGGCATGCGTCGTATCGCGAGCAATGACCAGCACAAACGGCTTGACGATGGCATTGCCGGTTTCGCGGGCGTAAGTTTCCAGTTCCACTTTCACGCTTTCATGCAAGCGCACACCGTCTTCCAGCTTCATGCGCTCGATCTCTTCTGGCGACATCCCCGCCGGATTGAAATTCTTGCGAGTCACCACGGCTGGCTCTTTCACAAAACCATCTTCCATCGCCTTGCCCAACGGGTAATCGAGGATCACGTTCTTGAACTGTACTGCTGTTCCTCTAGCGCCTTCTACAAACGGTGTTGCTGTCAGCTCCAACCCCAAGATTGGCTTCAACTCATTGATCGCCTTGATACCGGCACTGGCACGGTAACGATGCGACTCATCCATCAACAACACCAGATCGGGCAATCCGGCCAGATAATCGAAGTAACTCTCGCCGATGTACTCAGACAGGCGCTTGATACGTGGTGCTTTGCCACCACGCACCTCGGAATTGATCTTCGAGATATTGAAAATATTGATCCGCACCCCGCCAAACAGCGTGCCGCTGGCCGGGTCGTGTTGGTCATAGTTGTCGCCCGTAATGATGACAGGTGCATCAATCGCGAATTCCGAAATGCCCTTGAACACATATTTGCGATGCGTGCGGTCGCTGAAGTCTGCAATCAGCTTGTTGTAGATGGTCAGGTTCGGTGCCAGCACGAAGAAATTGTTGATACCGTGCGCCAAGTGCAAGTAGCTGATGAACGCCCCCATCAACCGCGTCTTACCCACCCCGGTTGCCAGCGCAAAGCACAGCGACGGAAACTCGCGCTCAAAATCCGTTACTGACGGAAACTCGCTACGGATAATCCCCAACGCAGCGGCAATGTCCGCCCCTTTGCTTGGCGGCACAATTTCAGTGATGCGATCCAGAATTTCCAACGAGCGGCGTTGCGGTGCACGCAAACTCAACCGTCCGGCAATAGCGTTTACATGACGGTTCATTCAGTTTTTCCCTTATTCTTTTTTGTGACACGCTTTACCTGCTCGATAGCCTTAACTTCCTTGCTAATCGCTGCCTCAAAATCCTGCTCTGCATGGCTAGGCGCGGCCAATTGCCGTTGCAGGAAGACGCCGAATTCCGCTTCTGCCTTGGCTTGTGCCACATCAGCGGAAATCTTTCCGGCATGCGTCAGCACCTCGCGGTCAGACAAGCGCAAGAAATCATCCAGCTTGGCTATCCAGGCACTCATCGTCATCTCGCGCCGGGACTGCGCCTGCAACTCGGCGAACTCCAGATAAGCGTTCACGACTCGATTCAGCGTTCCCAGTTCTTCCTCGTTGAGATAATTCTTCGCCACGCTCACGTCCGCCTTGCGCACGACTGCCCCCTTGGAGGCACCCGCCCAACTGGTCAGCCCCATGTTCGGTGCAGCCGCATCGGCACGCATGGAAATCAATTCCGCTGCCGTATGCCCATGCGCCGCCCAGTGCATCTTGTTTTGCATCGTGGCAAAAAATCGCTGCGAGGCTTCCGCAGATGGATCGTAATCAATGCTGGTCGCATAGATGTCCAGCACCTTTTTCCAGAACACCTTCTCCGAAGTGCGAATGTCGCGAATGCGCGCCAACAACTCATCGAAGTAAGCATCATCTCCGGCACGCTTGAACCGTTCGTCATCCAGTACAAACCCTTTCACCAGATAACTCTTGAGTTGCTCCGTCGCCCAACGGCGGAACTGCGTCCCGCGATGCGAACGCACCCGGTAGCCAATCGCCAGCACCATCTCCAGCCTGTAGTGAGAAACCCGGCGTTCCACATTCCGCGCGGCTTCCGTGGCAACTATTAAGTATTCCTTAACAGTTGCCGCCAGTGTCAATTCCCGTTCGGCAAACACATTGCGGATGTGTTGTGCAATGGCAGGAACACTCACCTGATACAAATCCGCGAGCTGCTTTTGCGTCATCCATACCGTACCTTCCGACATCCTCAACTGAACGCGGGTTTGTGCATCCTCGGTCTGATACAGCAAAAACTCCCCGCTACCTGTCGCACTAGCTGTGGAGGATGGCGCTAGGCGGGAAGACTTCTTCTTGTCACTCATGCCTCACCCTCTTCAAATAGACCGCCCTGCGCCGCATTCACCCTGCGCCCCTTGGCCGTTGTCCCCTCTCCCTCTGGGAGAGGGTTAGGGTGAGGGGGAGCCTTCGGCAAATTCTCAATCTGCAACGAATAATCATCATGTCCCCACTCGCAGCGCGACAGCACCTGCTTGGGAATCTTCTTCACGGTGAGATTCGGATAATCGCCCTTGCCACGGAAAGCGGTGCACAACACCAGCAGGCTGCGCTCCGTCCCCACCTCATCGGAAAGCTGCTGCAACTGCTCGTGATTCAGGTTCGCCGTCGTGACGTAGATAAAATCCCGCTCGGTGGAATGCCCGTGCATCCAGTAATGCGCATCGCTTGGCGCGTAGGTGAAGCCCTCCAGCTTGCACAACGCTTGCGCCAGCATCTCCGCGTTGTATTCCTTGTTGATCACCCATTGCCCATATGCATCCTGCCGCAACAGGCTGGGCGCGAGTTTGTAATAGCGGAAGCCGCCGCCCCCTTGCCAATTCGCTGCCCCGGTAATGCCGCCCTTGTCCTCGCCGTCGATCACCTTTTGCAGGCGCGGAATAATGTGCGTATGGCAATGCTCGCCCAGTTCAATCATGATCCAGCGGCGGCCCATCTTGTGGGCAACTGCGCCAGTGGTGCCGGAACCGGCGAAGGAATCGAGGACGAGGTCGCCGGGGTTCGTGGCAAGTTCGACGATTCTACGAATAAGCCGTTCTGGTTTGGGTGTGTCGAATGAATCAGCACCAAACAACGAAATAATTTCTTTTTTGGCCTCTTGGTTATGACCGACCTCGGCATTTGGCCACCAAGACCAAGCGCGGACACCTTCGTGTTCGGAGAGGAAGTTTTTCACACGTGGACGAGCCATACCATCTTTTCCAAACCAAAGTCTATTATCGGAAAGCAGGCGCTTAAATTCACTTTCTATATTCGACCAGCACCTCCCGGCAGGCGGCTCATATTCAACCCCACCAGTGGTTGTTATTTTGTACATCTGGTTTGGTCGCCATCCTTGTGCAGTGAAATCAGTTGATGTCCACGCACCGCGAGAGTCATTGTCTGGGTTTTTGAACTGAGCAGTTTGTTCTTCAGATAGTGGAATTCGATTCAGAAAAAATTGATCTTTGTTCTTGGCATATATCAAAATATGGTCATGCGCATCGCCTATATAGAGCCGTGCGTCAGGCGAAGTGCGTTTTTGCCAAAGAGCATTAACCACGAAATTCGGACGCCCGAACACCTCATCGCACAACACCTTCAGGTAATGCGCCTCGTTGTCATCAATCGTGATCCACAGCGAACCATCCTCCGACAACAACTGCCGGATAATCTCCAGCCGGTCACGCATCAGCGACAGCCAGATCGAATGCTCCACCCCATCGTCGTAATGGGTGAACGCGCTGCCGGTGTTGTACGGCGGATCGATGAACACGCACTTCACCTTCCCCGCAAACTCCGCCTCCAAAGCCTTCAACGCCAGCAGGTTGTCGCCGAAGATCAACTGATTATCAAAGATGTCGCCATCCGTCACCCGATGCTTCGCGTGATAACTCTTCGTCTGGTCTTCCAGCAAAATGCGCGGCTCCAACTTGGGCCGGTTCTCCTTGCCGATCCAAGTGAGTTCTAATTTTTGTTTCTTAGTCATTCAGGCATTCAACCTTATTTAAAGCTGCATTGGCAGCAATCTAACCTCTAAAGGTGCTATACAACTGCATTGAAAATGAGCTGCCGTTTTTTTACCAGGTATTTGACCGCAAGTTGGACAACTTAATGCCTCGGCAAGCTTGACCGTCGAGTCAGCAAAGAGCTGAACATCTGCATCGGCCACTGCCGCACCAGCCACATTGAAATGAGCGCCGACTTGATTTCTCAGGAAGGTCAAGCCTCGAATTTGAATTGTTATTGCCGAGGCATTAGAACTTACATACTTCGGTGGGTTATACGGTTTGCCCGCTGCATCGACATCTGGTCTATGCACTTCCAATTTCTTGAACAAGCTCTCAGTTCCATCCAAAAGCTCACCCAATGTATAACTACCATCGTGTGTACGTGCGACGCGGCAACGGTACTGTAAAGCCAAGTAGTCTAAGATCGCCTCTAACAGGACACCAGCCCTAGATGCGGCGGTTTGCCGGTCAAATGGTGCTGCCACAATAGAAGCGATAAGCTCGTCTACGGCAAGTCTGGTCTTGAAGTTAGAAATCCCCTTGGACAGGCTCCAGCTCTGCAACTCAATCATCTGAGTAAGCTTTCCCGCACCGTGCTGATAACGGTAAATATCCCGCCAGAGCCGCTGATGTGTTGTGATTATTACCTGCGCGAAATTATTACTTTCATCCGTTATGAGTTGTGCAATCCGATTGATGTGCTGCGAATCAACCGAAGTAAACACGTCGTCTAATACAATCACCGCATCTTTAAGGGGGCTCTCACGTTTTACGAGAGCCAGCCAGAAGCAGAACCCAAGGGTATCCAGATGCGATTCGCTAAAATATGCCTGCGGAGGAACATTGTTATGACCTTGGAATGAGGCAGCTTGACTAAGCGAAGCGCGTTTCCCAACATCAAGAGCCAACTTGGATATTGCAATTGGTTCGCTAGGGTGAATAGCTGCATAAAGCCGATTGCATTCACTCGCGATTTGATCAAGTATTTTTTGGGTAAACTCAATACGTGTCAGACGGGCAATGTTGTAAGCCTCTTGGAGAGCGGTTTGGAGCTTCGCAAGTTCGACTGTATCCATTGCACTCGTTAGCACTTGTTCATACTGCACCCGAATCGAGTTAATTTGCCCAGACTGTTTCGATTTATCTGAACCAACGTCCACCAATGCTTGCTTAAGCAACGTAAAGATTCCAACAAGCTGTTCGGCTTCTTTGACCGCAACGTTTTGATCTGCGCCATTTTGTTTAGCCAGTTCAGTGTAGTCTGCCTGCTTAATACCAGAGGTAATGACAATTTCGATTTTGCTATTCAGTACCAAAGCAAGCAATGCTCTTGCTGCTGTAAGCAAAGTTTCAATTTTGACATCCAAGAGTTGGCGCGCCATCTGAATATTGTTGGCTGCAGCATTTCGCTTGACTCGCAATTCGTCGTATTGCTTGAGCTCTACAAGTCTCGTCTGAATATCTGCCTTTAGCTCGTCGAGGGGAATTCCTTGCTTGCATACAGGGCACTCATCTGGATGCACTCCGACTTGCAAGTGCTGCTCTACCTGTTTCAGAACACCGGCCAAACTAATCGCTTGCTGTGCATCTACCCCTGCCAGTTTTGCGACCTCCAGTTCGACTTGATGCGCCTCAGCATCACGCTGAACGGCGACCGTCTGAGCATCACGAAACTCGGTCAGTGCAACATCCGCCCTGTTAACGGTGCTATACATCAAGCGAAGTTGCTGAACATCATGCTCAAGCTGTGCAGTATCTTGCGCAGCTACCGCCTTTGCCCATTCGACAGCCTCTTTTCCCGGCTTCCCTTCTGCCTCCCATATCTTTTGAAGTTGCGTTTCAACATCAACTCGACGTTTCACTGCTGCATCAAGATCGTTTTTTGCACTAGTTGCCGCGTCTCTCAGGGCATTTTCGGAACGCTCCACTTTATCCACATCAATAAAATGACGTAGTGCTTCATAACGTTGGGCAGGCTGTGCTTCGATTAAACGCTGGAGGTGACTACGCCGTAGAACGTGAATCTTTGGACGTTGTTCAGGGGTGGTGATTAAGTTGTTACCAGTTAAAGAAGCCTTCCATGTACTTGCGCCTGAGGTTACTTCGATTTTTACATCCGCCGGTTTCTTGCCAATTGTAGGCAAGTGATCTCGGGCTTGGGTCGAGCTCTTATCCTCAAGCGATCCTTTAGAGCAATTTCCAATCGCATCCAGCGCATCGACGATTGTAGTCTTACCAGTTCCATTCTCTCCAAAGAGCAGAACAACTGGCTTGTCCTTTTCAAAATTTAATTCGAGGCGTGTAGACGAACCGCGATAGTTCTCCACGACCATATGTTCAATTTTCGCCATCGCCGTCCCCTTTGGATTTCTTCGTCAGCGCAATATCTATCCATAGCTTCCAATCCTCTCGACTCGCTGTACCAGCCTTAAGCTTTGATGCAATTTCGCCCGCCTTACCTTGAGGAAGAAAACCTTTTTCATTCAGCTTGGCGATTACCAAATCCGTCAGGGATTCATTTGGGGTTTTGGGAGTGTGTAGCGTTGTAGTCACGATTCATTTCCCTTTTCAAAGATGCACTAACTTTACTCAACAACCAAAATCATCTGATCCCAATGGCTAGGTTTACTTGATGGATAGTTACGGCGCCCGGGAAAGAACTCATTCAATATCTGTAAATTTCGCATGGCAGATATTTTAAAACGCCTCCATTCGGGAATTGTCCCGCTACTGCTACTTCCACGTATCTGATAACCAAGTAATTGTCGTGCACCTTCGTTAATTCCATACACATGCGGTTCAACTATTCGAGTGTGTCCGCTGTATGTAAACGAAAGGACTTTCTTTTCCTTGATCGCAGCAATAATTAGGCTCTCCATAACTATCCCCTTTACGTTTTAGGAGCATCCAATACAACTAACTCTAGTCCTTTATTTCCTGCAATGACTTCCCTGCAATCCCCTGCAAGTCGCCATACATTCCAACCGTCGCGCCCATCATGCGTTCAATCTGCTCTTCGCGCTTGGCCCATTGTTCCATAATTGCCTTACGTTATTTGTCGAGGTCTTCCTGCAAAATGTGCGGCTCCAGCTTGGGCCGATTCTCTTTGCCGATCTAGGTGAGTTCTAGTTTTTGTTTTTTGCTCATACTTTATGTATCAGTCATGCGACTTTCTTTTTTACCACCGCATCAAACACTTCATGATTGATCTGCGACTCAACCCGTTCGTTGTTCAAGAGCTTTAACACAAAATCCACGTTTGTCTCGTCTATAACGATAACGCCATTGTGAATCGTCAAATTCCAGCCTTTTTCTATGTTTCTTGCATGAAGGTCTTTCAGGAATTTTTTGTCCTTGTAATACGCGCTTTTTTGGATCGACGACATTTTGCGAAGAAGATGAAGATTTGAGCCAACCATCTTTCGTATAGGCTCAATATCGCTAAACACTTTCAGTTCGATAAATTCGGTAAGGATTACATCGCGGTTCTTCTCCATCCCTTCGCGGAAATTCAGCGCACTCTCGAATTCTTTTTTGTTGGTGATGAAGGTCGTACCGTCGTAGGCGAAGAAATCAATGTGCGTATCGATTGCAAATATCTTCTTGTCATCAAGGTCGACTAGCTTCTTATCCTCAAAGAGAAAATAGGAGACGGATTTGACCTTCGTCGCCTGTGTAAACTTATTAATCTTCCGCACGCCGTACACAACGTTCCCATCATGTTCCAGCTTAACCACATATGCCCAAGAATCAAGCAGGTCTTCGTATTTCTCCACTTTTTGATTTGCGAGTCCTTTGTCTACCTCTCCTTGAATCTTCGTGAAGTCAGTTTCCGAAGATTCGATGGTAAAGAGTTGGTTGTCTTGATCTGCTGTCAGAAAATCATATGCTTCGAGCTTGTAGTCAACACCTTGCACTCGATCAGTAACTGCTTTCTTGAGCTTGTTCTGGAGCTTCTTATCAACATCGACACGCAGCACTGAATAGTGTGCCTGTTTGTGCATGTCCAGATGTCGCTTGACTAGCCAAATGGTCGTTGCCCAAGGCTTGAAGTCGGTCTGACGCAAGTGAGACAGTTTCTTTGCGATCTTAGCCGCCATTGTTTTTCTCCTTGGATTGAGCGTTGCTCACGAAGTAAAGATAGTTAGATAATCGTTCGACGACACACGTATCGCCAAGTTGGAATTCGTGCTTGGAAATCAGCAGACCTTGAACCTCGCGCCCACCATCCTTGAACTGGCAGTCATAAAGACCATAACCAGCTAGCGCCAAAACAGGATTGATGAACACATTTTGCGTCCGGTATGCCAATGCAAACATCAGGGACATGAAGACTAATAGGCTGAGCAGCGTCTTCCAGTCTCCAAGGTTGAAGTTGAAGAAGGAAATCATGTAGGGAATCGTGTACGTAAACATATCCCCGGACTTGTTCGATACCTTCGTTACTTTTACCGGTACGCCACTCTCAATCGTATGGGCGGCAACTAGAACAACAGCACATGCAAGCAGCACCGCAGTCGCAACAATTGACTCAGTAATCGGGTGCATGGGGAAAAACGTCGTGTCGTCCAAGTCTTTGATAATGAAAATCAGCGCCAACGGAAAGTAGGAACTGACAAACATCAACAAAGCGGGAATGAACTTGATCTTCATTGGAGGAAACGCCGCATGCCGAAGATGGAGGTGATTGTTGGTTTGGTCATGCTTAACTCCTAGTGAGGCCTTGTTGATCGGTTTGTACGAACCAAATTGGTTTGAGTTTTAGTATTTTGCTCATTGCGTCACTCTATTTCCCAACATTACAGGCTCTTCAATAAAGGGTCTTACACCGGTTGCATCAAGCCAGATAATGACCTATAAAATGCTCAACGCTTATGCAAGCCCAATTTCTCAAATAAAGCCCTGTTACGACGTTGCGCATCACGCAATAACTTGTCGTACGAAATTATCTCCACATAACCATTTCCGCCCGGAAGCGTTTTGAAGTAGCCCTCTCCATCAACTGATTGCTGATAATTGAAACGCATCTGCTTTTTCAGCGTTGGCGTAAGGTCAGCAATGAAATATCCGTAATAACGTATGTTCGATGGGTTAACCATACGCCCATCTACATCCCTTACTTTCCCGTCTTCAATAGCTACAAAATGGTCTATCACTTGTTGTGCTGGGTCACTCGAATAGTTGTCCCGTCCAGGACGTTTGAACTCGATGATTACCACAGCACCACTTCCATCTTCCGGCTCACTCACTCCAGTAGGTGAGTCATAAAAAAACGCCAGAATATCGGGTTCTTTTCCATGTGTATTTTCAAGCCCAGCTATTGAATTCACCTTCTTATCTGAAGTGAGGATAGTGTGATAGCAAAGCCGCTCATCAATCACCCACAGATTTTGCTGTTCAAAAAATGAATCCTTCGATGTTTTCCGCATCGGAAAAATCATGTTGTGCAGCACTTCTTCAAGACGGTACTTATCGTCTAAACGGCTTCTCTTCAGGCTTATATCAAGCAAGTCCAAGATTGATCGACGGTGAGCCACATAGCTCGCTAGTTGTGACTTCCCCATGTCATTGATTCGCGCAATGTGCTCATTCATCTTTGCTTCGTAATGGTCAAACGAATCAGAATCAACCAGAACCTTTATTTCTGAGCCTTCAGAGCGAATCTGGTCTTCAATTTTTCGCCTGATTTTGAGAAGTGCTTCATCCAACTTATCACCAGTCGCGCCCGCAGGAACTTCGCGCTCAATCATTCCCCTGTATTGTTCACTTAAAAGTACCCGATATTCTGGCGCATCGGAGGCTATAAAGTGCTCAATGCCATCCATCTTTTCTTTATTTGTTACACGAAGATCATCAACCAAAAGAGCGCGCAGTGTCTTAGTAATTTCGGCATCAAGCTCTTTCTGGGTTATCAATGATTCGTCAGTTGCCAAGTCATCACTGTCTGGATTAAAAAGTATTCCCGTCCGAACAGTATTGGCGTGAGTATCAAGATACTCACCCGTGACCAGCACTTTGAGTGTGTAATGCGCAGCATCAGTTTCCAGAAAGGTCTGCGGCAACTCAGGCAGCAGCTTTTTCAAAGCGCCTTGGAACACTTCTCTCGCACGAGCGCAGTAGCTGATTTCATGTGCGTCACGACTGCCTTTCTGCCGCAATACCTGTAAGTGAAAATGATGCTTCCCAACAGAAATATCAACAGCTTGAATATTTGGCAAAACAGTCTCGTCAAACAGCTTTAGCAGATTGATTGGTGCAATGCCAGAATCGTAAAGCCGGACTACAGGTGCGCTTCGTCCCGCAAATCGAATTAAGAAGTGAGAGACCACGCGCTGTGCGACAGCTTGCGCATCACGAGGCCACGCCGCCATATACGAAGAGTCAAGTTCTGCTAGTGAAATCACTGTTCCTGTTTTTGCACCCTCAACAGCCGCTGTATTAACTACATCGCCAACCTCGTTTTCAATTGAGAAATTGAACTTTCGCGAAGCAACGATACCTGCAGAGTCGCGATAGTTACTTTCTACTTGAATCTTATTGAAGACCTTAAGATAGGTAAAACGACCAACACCTTTTCCGCCAAGCCTGACCTTTGCTTGCGTGTAGGCTTCCTCAAACGATTTGAGGTTTTCATCAGTAAAACCAACCCCGTCATCTGACACAGTCACTGAATTAATCAAAGGTAACTCATCTGATTTCGATCCCAAATCTGTACGTCGAATTAGGTGAATATCAATGTTGCCCGCAGTCAATCCGTTACCAGACTCAGCAATCGCGTCCATTGCATTTGAAATAGCTTCAAACAAGGGCATCATGCCTTGTGCTTGCTTCAAATCTAATGACTTCACCAGCCCTTGGATATTTGTCTTCATCTTCGATTCTCCATTTAGAATCTTTGCTTATCAAATTCTGGGCTAGGACAGAGAATTGTCGATTCGGTCATGCAATCTCCCATTCACAAGCAAATACCGGCTGCATCGTCACTTGCTGCGACAGTTGCTCTTCCAGTTCATCAATTAAATTGTCACGACGGGTCTGAATCTCATCTTGTCGCTGGAACAACTCTCGGCGCTTGCGATCCCGATTACCTTCAAGGTCACGCTGCTCTTTTTGTACTGCGAGCTTTTCGGCCAAGGTTGCAGCCCCCTTGCTCTTTGTCCGCGCTTCCTTGATCTGGCGGTCGAGCTCTTTAATTTCCCGTTCAAGGCCAATCTTGAGGTCGTCAGCCCATGAATCCAGCTTCTCTGTTTCTTGGGCGAAAAAGCTCAGATTGCGGGTTTCGAGTTCACTCAGGATGCGCGTCTTCTGGCTGGCGATTTCTTTTTCCAGAAACGATGGAACCCATACGTTCGCTGCTGCAAAGTCGAGCATGTTCTGCTCCGCCACGGGCTGCACATCCGGCAATACGGTCTGCTCTGGAAGACCATGCAATCTTGGTAAAGCAACGGCGTGGGCCGGAATGTTAAGCAGTTTCTCAGCGATGTCTTGATCATAGGTGTTACCAGCATGATCAACGGCGGCCATCAACATGTGCTCTTCGGATGCACCTAACGCCTGCACTCGCAGCTTTTGTACCAGTAACGTTCCTGAATTGCCGCGCAGCCCTTCAACGACAGATACTTTTGATCCATAGGCATCGTAATCAAAGACCAGCTTGCTGGGCTGTAATGGTTGCTGTTGTGCTTGCTCGATAAGAGATTGCGCCAAAGCATGTGCCAAGCGGTAGATGTGCGCCTCTTCGCTGCGGCGGGGTAATTCGTAACGGCCAAGCGGGATAACAGTTCCCTCGCCCCCAGCCCATCTCCCCGAGGGCGAGGGGAGGAATGCTGGTAGAGTGTTGAGCTTGAATCCGGTATCGTCCCCGTCAAACTCCGCGTGACCATTCAATGCAGCACGAGTAAATCGCATCAACAGGCGTTCGAGCCTACCTAGCGAGGCGCGGGCATTTTGGTCGCGTAGGCGCAGCCTTTCTTGCACGTCTTCGTCAAAGTTTTCGAGTAGCGACTTTCGGGCATTGATCATCGCATCGCTGATCTCACCCGCCAGGTCAAGCTGGAGTTGTTGGAAGGCCGTATGTATTGCATCGGGATGACGGCAGGTTTGGTATATCTCAGCAATGCGGCGCTCAAAGTCCACGCCGGACTCAACTGCACCCAGCACTTCATCACTTGCCCCGAATACGCCATCGAACAGCTGGAACTTCTGCGCCAACAGTTCATATACACGCTTGTCGGCTTCGTTCTCGCGGTTCAGGAAGTTGACCACTACGACATCGTGCTTCTGCCCATAGCGGTGGCAACGACCGATGCGCTGTTCGATGCGTTGCGGATTCCACGGTAAGTCGTAGTTGATGACCATGGAACAGAACTGGAGATTGATGCCTTCGGCTCCCGCTTCGGTGGCAATCATGAGCGAACCCTGCTCGCGGAAATAATCCACTAACGCGGCTCTGGTATCTGCCGTGCGTGATCCGGTTATGCGGTCTGTACCCTGATGCCGTTTTAGCCATTCGGTGTAGATGCGACGGGACCCTTCGTCGGCATTCGTTCCATTGAATAAGACGACGCCTGGAGTCCCCTCGCCAAACTCAGGCGTATTAGCGAGCAGCTTGAGCAGATAGTCTTGAGTGCGCCTGGATTCGGTGAAGATGATGGCCTTCTTGGCAGCGCCCAATTCTTCCAGCTTTTTGAATGCCACCTTCAAGGCTTGCAGCAGTGCCGTACCTTTGGCGTTTTCTGTGATCGATATAGCCAGACTGCGGAAGGATTCCAGCTCTTCTATTTCAGCCTTGATCGCGTCGATCTCAACTTGAGTCCTGGCCTTGGTGTTATCTGTGCTGATGGCTTCAATTTCCTCGGTTAACTCATCCAGTGTCTCGAAGTCCTGGTCTAGCTCTTCGGTCAAATCAAGGCTGGCGGTCTTGTCGTCCAACGTCTGAGTAAGCCGCTTGATCAGGGTTTCCAATGCGCCCGCGATAGCGAACGTTGATGATGCCAGCAACTTGCGCAGCACCAGGGTGATGAGTTGCCGTTGGCTATTGGGCAATGCGAAAAGTGATTCACGTTGCAGGTATTCAGAAACGTTGTTGTACAGCTTGGTTTCGTTGGCGCCCGGAATGAATTCCTCTAGCATGGGTATCCGCCGCGTGTACTTCACATAGGCTTCAACCTGACGGCGTAGCGTGCGTTTGCAGATTGGCTGTATGCGACTCTTTAATGCATCAAAGCTGGCCGCATCCTTGAGTTGGCCGAACTGGGTCTTGAAGCTATCCAAATCGCCGAACACTCGTTCATCCACAAAACTGACCAGCCCATACAATTCCAGAAGGGAATTCTGTAGCGGCGTAGCGGTAAGCAATACCTTGGGCGCGGTTGATAGCGCCTCGCGCAATATATTCGCGGTCTTGTTTTCTGGCTTGTAGACATTGCGCAGACGGTGCGCTTCGTCGATCACCACCAAGTCCCAAGGAATGTCTTTGAGCTCCTTAGCCTTGCCTGCGGCAAACTGGTAGGAACAGATGAGCACTGTCTTTGCCTCGAATGGGTTGTGAACCCCATCCTTGATGGCTTGCCTGTAGGACTTGGCTTCGATAATGCCGGCAGTGATACCAAATTTGTCGGCCAGTTCTTGATGCCACTGCTTGCGCAGATTGGCTGGGGCAATGACCAGAATGCGGCGCTTACGCTCGGCCCAACGCTGGGCGATGAGCAAACCTGCCTCGATGGTCTTACCCAGCCCGACCTCGTCTGCCAGGATAACGCCCTTCGACAGCGGATTGCTCGTGGCAAACAGCGCCGCATCGATCTGGTGGGGATTCAGGTCTACCTGAGCGTCCAGCAAGGCACCCGCCATGCTCTCCATCGAATCAGAAGCAGCACGCAGGGTTAATTGGTGCGCAAAATAGGCTAGTTGATGGGGGCTGTAGAGGGTCTTGCTGGACATTATTTACCGACGATATTTGTTTTTATACTAAAAGCGGTAAGTGTCGCACTGAAACAGCACCATGTCCATAAGCCATGCACACCTATCCGCTTGTTTTGTATTTTAAAAAAATGCCGCCCGCATATACCTTAATCAAATTTCTCCCCATTTCATTGATCCGGGTTCATTTTGTGCCCGATATGAGCACCCACCCTTTTACAATCTTTGGGTCGGTCACTGCTTTACTAAATGCAGTTTAGGGATGATTGGGGGCGGGCCAGTAGCTGTCTCCCCTCGGATTTCTGACTAACGATAACATCAATTATCGCTAGTTGATGAGGCGCACAATAAATAGTCGGCCAAAAGATGAATGATGTGCAACGCCGGTTCGTGAATCCCGGTTTCATACCTACTTATTCTGGCACTACTACTTCCTTCATCCAATCCGAGCATCACGCCTAGCCGATCCTAGGTAATGCCCGCGCGCAAGCAATCAGTCATTAACAGTCATCGAACTTATCTCTCTTCTCGTTGATGACGGCCTTGGCTCAAGTGATGAAATCAAAAATTTAGAGATAGAGCTTCACCCTTACGGATTATTTATGACTTGCTACGTTTGTTTCGACGAGAGCGGGCGAGGTTGGCAAAGTCGCTTACAACCCGAACGGCGAAAGCCCGTTCCGCTTCATCAAGGCCATCCAACAATCCCTCCATTACTAACGATTGGTCTTGTTGCCGGTTGGAAGCTGGACGTAATAGAGTTTCGAGCGAGCAGTCCAGCGCATCGGCCAGTGAAAGCAATCGGCTCAAGGATGTTGTAATTATCCCCGTTTCAATCCGAGACATGCTTTCTTGCTCAATCCCAACTGCTTCGGCCAGTTCTCCTTGGGTTAGTCCTAGGGATTTTCGTCTTGCCGCGATGAGCGCACCGAGCCGCTTTGCCAGCTTTTTTTCCTCGGCCTTCGGGTCATTCCTCACTTCACTCTCCTACATCATTAAATGATGCGTAGTGTCGTTTTATTGGAAGGTTGCCAGAATGATGTGCGGTGTCATACTATGACTATTTGCCGCATATTTTGGCAAATGTCGGCCAGATTTATGGTGCTGAAATTAGATGTGATTTATTGAAATGAGAAAGCAACATGTGACCTTCCCCCGAAAAATCGTCTTCCAATGGTGACGTAAAATTACGCACATATTGGAGATGAAGATGAAGAAGATACCGAAGCAGGCATATACCCCCGAATTCAGAGAATTGTCAGTCAAGCGAGTTCAGTCTGGACAG
>DAIDMQ010000024.1 GCA_027448945.1 Gallionellaceae bacterium | reverse complement strand
GGTGTATCCGGTGATGGCAGAGCCGCCCGTGTTGGCCGGAGCCAGGAAACTGACTGTGGCAGAAGTGTTGCCTGCGACTGCCGAAGCGCCGGTGGGTGCATTGGGTACGGTTGAGGGGATCACCGCATTGCTGGCCGCAGACGCCGCACTTGTGCCTTTGATGTTAGTGGCAGTGACAGTGAAGGTGTATGGGGTGCCATTGTTCAGACCCGTGATGCTGTGGCTCAAACTGGTAGTACCTGCATTACTATCGTTGCCGCCTGCAGGATTAGACGTGACGGTATAACCCGTGATGGTAGCCCCACCATTATTTACCGGTGCGATGAAGCTGACAGTCGCAGAAGCGTTACCCTTTACGGCTGTGGCAGATGTTGGCGTACTAGGTACGGTTGAGGGGGTAACAGAGGCACTATTGGCCGAAGCCGCGCTGGTGCCGGCGTTGCTAGTGGCAGTAACACTACAGGTATAAGCCGTTCCATTGCTTAGGCCAGTAACTGTAATTGGACTAGCTGCACCTGTAGTTGTAAATCCACCACAATTCGCGGTGTAGCTCGTGATCGTCAACGCACTCGCTGGTGCAGTGAATGCGACTGATATCTGTCCGTTGCCACTGATAGGTGTACCACTTATCGCAGGGGCGTTAGGTACCGCGAATAAGGAGGCGAAATAAGCTGAAATATCGAGTGCGTATTGAGTGGGCGCACCAGAAGTGCCGAAGGTGACGGCGTAGCCACCCATAGGAACACTGGTGCTGCTTCCTGTAGTAGCTCCAGTATTTCCTGCGGGCACTGTATAGCCTGGAGATGCGGCTGACGCGATAGCACCTGCATTATTCGCCTAGGTGGCAAGTGGATTTGCAGTATTACCATAAGCAGAGAACGCTGCAAACGCATTCCCTGCTTGAGGTGTGCCGTGACATCCGGAGCAGGTTCCCGACCAAGTTGTTGATCCGGTTGCAGGAACACCTGCAGCAAATACAGGCCATGAATGCAAGAGTACTAGCGAAATTAAACAGGCCCTAATCCAGGATTTAATCCTACTCAAAATTTGTATGTTTTGCGAAGCACTACTTGGCGTAGTTACACTGCATATGTAAATATTGTTATGCAAGATGCCCCCCTATGGACAAATTGTGCTGCTGTGAGTCATACATCCGGATTGCTGCGCATTTACTCTGAAAGATCACTTTTGCGTATCTAAGCCGATATACGATGAGTGAATACTGATGTGATTTACTCAGATGTCTGATTATCACGATTCATGCAAGTTTTGTCATTAATATAACTAATTTGTAATTTAGAGATTAGTTATTCAATTTATCTAGGTAATCGGGCCCCGGATTTGTGTGCTGTAGAATCAAACACTATGAGTAAAGCATTCACTAAAGAGACAGACGCAGACGACGAAGACTTGGAGCCCAGGCTCAAGCTGCCTTCAGGTGTTAAAAACTACATCACGCCGCACGGTCAGCGCCGCTTGCATGATGAGCTAGAAGAGTTGTGGAAAGTCGAGCGTCCGAAGTTGGTACAGACCATCACCTGGGCTGCCTCGAATGGCGATCGTTCGGAAAATGGCGATTACATCTATGGCAAAAAGCGTTTGCGCGAGATTGATAGGCGCATCCGATTTTTACGTCGCCGGCTCGATCTTTCCGAGGTGGTCGATCCCGCACAGCGCAAGGAATGCGACCAAGTTTTCTTCAGTGCGACGGTGACTGTTTGCGATGAAGAGGGCATGGAAAATACCTATAGTATCGTGGGGGTGGATGAAGCGGATGTGGCGAGTGGTCGCATCAGCTGGGTCTCGCCGCTGGCGATGGCACTACTTAAATTAAGAGTGGGCGAGGTGGCCAATCTGCATACGCCTACAGGTGTCGCCGAGTTGGAAGTGCTGGAAATACGCTACATCGAGTTGTTGTGATACGAGCTATTAATTGTAATTTTGGATTTGACTGCCGACTGAAAATAGAGTCCTAGTGCCTGCCATATATTTGTGAATTGATACTTCATGTTCACCTCGAACTTGTTACAATCACCCTGCTGAGCCGCCACATCCAAACTGATAATTCACGGAGCCATCATGAAAAAAATCGAAGCAGTGATCAAGCCATTCAAGTTAGACGAGGTGCGCGAAGCGCTATCCGAACTGGGAGTGAGCGGTCTGACCGTAACGGAGGTCAAGGGCTTTGGTCGTCAAAAGGGGCATACCGAGTTGTATCGTGGCGCGGAGTACGTGGTCGATTTTCTGCCCAAGATCAAGGTTGAGGTGGTGATTCCAGATGACCTGGTGGATACTGCGGTGGAAGGCATCATCAAGGCGGCCCATACCGGTAAAATTGGTGATGGCAAGATATTCGTTTCCAGCGTAGAGCAAGTGATCCGCATCCGTACCGGCGAGACCAACGAAACAGCTCTGTAAGCTTTAAATTCCCACCTCACTGGGGGATTTAGCTAACAGCAACAAGAGACCCGCCCATGGCGGGTTTTTGCTGGCCGTTTACCAGTTGGTTCAGGATGCGTATAATCCGCGCTTTGCCGAAACGGATTATTATGCGCATCATTCAAAAAGCATTAACTTTCGACGACGTACTGCTCGTTCCCGCTTACTCCAATGTGTTGCCGCGCGATGTTACTTTGCGCACGCAATTGACACGCAACATCAGCCTGAATATCCCCATCTTGTCGGCAGCGATGGATACAGTCACTGAATCCCGTTTGGCGATTGCCTTGGCGCAAGAAGGCGGTATCGGCATTATTCACAAGAACATGTCTTCTCATGCACAGGCTGTAAAAGTCGCCAAGGTGAAGCGTTTCGAGAGCGGTGTGGTGAAAGATCCAATCACAATCACAGCCGATATGACTGTGCGCCAAGTTCTTGGCTTGACACGTCTGCATAAGATTTCCGGTCTGCCTGTCGTGCAGGGCAAGCTGTTGGTAGGTATCGTCACTAATCGTGATCTGCGTTTTGAGAGCAACCTCGACCAGCCTATACAAAACATCATGACGCCTCGTGAGCGTCTGATCACTGTCAAAGAAAATACCAGTCTGGAAGAAGCGCGCAGCTTGATGCACAAGCACCGCATCGAACGTGTGTTGGTTGTCAATGAGGCATTCGAGTTGCGTGGTTTGATGACGGTCAAAGATATTCTTAAATCCAATGAGCACCCGCTGGCATCTAAAGATAAGCAAGGCCGTTTGCGTGTCGGAGCAGCAGTTGGTGTGGGTGAGGGGACAGAAGAACGCGTTGCATTGCTGGCTGAAGCGGGTGTGGATGTGATTGTGGTTGATACCGCGCACGGTCATTCCCAAGGCGTGTTGGATCGCGTTCGCTGGGTTAAAAAGAATTTCCCGCATATCGAAGTCATCGGCGGCAACATCGCTACTGGCGCTGCGGCATTGGCGCTGGTCGAGCATGGTGCGGATGGTGTTAAGGTCGGTATCGGCCCTGGCTCTATTTGTACTACACGTATCGTCGCGGGTGTCGGCGTACCGCAGATCGCCGCGATTCAAAACGTTGCCGAAGCATTGAAAGGCACTGGCGTGCCATTGATCGCCGACGGCGGCATACGCTTCTCGGGTGACATCGCCAAAGCGATCGCAGCGGGTGCACATACTGTGATGTTGGGCGGGTTGTTCGCGGGTACTGAAGAGGCGCCCGGCGAGATTGAATTGTTCCAAGGCCGTTCTTATAAGTCTTACCGAGGCATGGGTAGCTTGGGCGCGATGGCGCAAGGCTCTAGCGATCGTTACTTCCAAGAGGGCGAAGCCAATCAAGACAAGCTGGTTCCGGAAGGTGTGGAAGGTCGTGTGGCTTACAAGGGCAGCGTACTCGCGGTCATCCATCAACTGATGGGCGGTCTGCGCGCGAGCATGGGTTATCTGGGTTGTGCGGATATCAATACCGTACATGAAAAAGCCGAGTTTGTAGAAATCACTTCTTCGGGTATCCGTGAGTCACATGTGCATGATGTGCAGATCACCAAGGAAGCACCTAACTACCATATTGATTAATTTGGTAAGGGGGAAGGGGAAGAGAGGAGGGTGAAACCCGAGCATCTTCGCCCTTGAGTGCCGCAGGCATGCTCCCTACTCCCTTAACCCTCTCCGGTCTTATCTTTATGTCCCATAAAAAAATCCTCATCCTCGATTTTGGTTCCCAATACACGCAACTGATTGCGCGACGTGTCCGCGAGGCGCATGTCTATTGCGAACTGCATCCCTGGGATATGTCTGAAGCCGACATCTGTGCTTATGCACCCGATGGTGTCATTTTGTCCGGTGGCCCTAACTCGGTCTACGAAGACGAGACGCCTAAAGCACCCCAAGTGGTATTCGATCTGGGAGTGCCAGTGTTGGGTATCTGCTACGGTATGCAGACTATGGCTGCACAATTGGGCGGCGCGGTTGAAAGTGGTCAGGTGCGTGAGTTCGGTTATGCAGAGATCAAGTCATCAGGCGATAGCGCTTTGCTACGCGGTGTGCAAGACAAGGCGGACGGCATCCTCGATGTGTGGATGAGCCACGGCGATAAGGTCACTAAATTGCCGGCTGGTTTCAGCGTCATTGCCAGCAATGACAGCACGCCTATTGCCGGTATGGCGGACGAAGCGCGTCGTTTCTATGCCTTGCAGTTCCATCCCGAAGTCACTCACACCCATCAAGGCAAGGCGATGTTGGGTCGTTTTGTGCACGACATCTGCGGTTGCGGTGAAGACTGGAACATGCCTAATTACATTGATGAAGCGGTCGCCAAGATACGCGAGCAAGTTGGCGACGAAGAAGTCATTCTCGGCCTGTCTGGTGGCGTGGATTCATCAGTCGCGGCGGTGTTGTTGCACAAGGCGATCGGCAAGCAACTGACTTGCGTGTTTGTGGATAACGGTCTGTTGCGATTGAACGAAGCACAGGAAGTGATGAAGACTTTCGCCGACCACTTGGGCGTGAAAGTTATACACGTTGATGCAAGCGCAGAGTTCCTGGGTTTCCTGGCAGGTGTTACAGACCCTGAACAGAAGCGCAAAATCATCGGTCGCGAGTTCGTGGAAGTTTTCCAGCGCGAAGCGAAAAAACTGCCGCAGGCGAAATGGCTGGCACAGGGCACTATCTATCCGGACGTGATCGAATCTGCGGGTGGCAAGAACAAGAAGGCACACACCATCAAGTCTCACCACAACGTGGGTGGCTTGCCGGAGTCTTTGCACCTTAAGTTGCTGGAACCGCTGCGCGAATTGTTCAAAGACGAAGTGCGCGAACTGGGGGTGGCGATGGGCTTGGAACATGGCATGGTGTATCGCCATCCATTCCCGGGTCCGGGGTTGGGCGTGCGTATCCTCGGTGAAGTGAAGCATGAGTACGCAGAGCTGTTGCGTCGTGCCGATGCCATCTTCATGGAAGAGTTGCGCGCGACCAATGCGGAAGACGGCAAGACTTGGTACGAGAAGACCTCGCAAGCATTCACCGTGTTTTTGCCAGTGAAGAGCGTGGGCGTGATGGGCGATGGCCGTACTTATGAGTGGGTGGTGTCCTTGCGTGCGGTACAGACGCAGGATTTCATGACCGCGCACTGGGCGCACCTGCCATACGAATTGTTGGGTCGTGTCTCCAGCCGTATCATCAACGAAGTGCGCGGTATCAACCGTGTGGTCTACGACATCTCAGGCAAGCCACCTGCAACCATAGAGTGGGAATGATTTTGGGTCTGGCAGCGTAGCGCAACGACTGGTAGCGAATCAACGAAAAGCCCTGTATTTACAGGGCTTTTCTGCTTTATGTCTGGCAAAGTCCGGCAATGACAAGTAGCGGCAAGCAAGTTTTTTTCATGGTTCTTTCGATGGTACAATCTTCTAAAATACCATTCGCTCACCTGGGATAGTCCAAAGCGCGTCAGTGAAATTGATC
>DAIDMQ010000023.1 GCA_027448945.1 Gallionellaceae bacterium | reverse complement strand
ATTTGCGGCTATGTTATTTTTCTTGGCGAGGGGTGTGCAGGTAAGATATAGGCCAATATATTTGCCTTATTTATCTGCATATCTGGTAGGTGGTATTTTTGTTGAGCTGTTTCTTCTATCCAAGGGCGGTGGATTCTTCTGGCTTATTTCGGCAATGGTCATTGGTAGTCAAGGCGTGAGAGGGGTTGAGAGGCATCGATCGATCTATCTATCCAACGAAACTGGAGCCTCACTTAACCAAAAAAACAGAAATTTTGACGGTAAAATTATATGAACATTTGGTTATTGCAAACAGGGGAGCCATTGCATATTGATGAGGGTAACCCCAGGCCAATGAGGGCGATGAACCTTGCCAACGCTTTGGCTGAGGCAGGTCACAAAGTCGTGTTGTGGAGTTCTGCGTTTTATCATCAGGAAAAACGGCATCGGAGTCGCAGTGCTCAACGAATTATTGTTTCGCCGCAACTTGATATCCGACTGATACCCAGCCCAGGATATGTACGCAATATTGGTCCCGGTCGGCTTTGGGACCATGCTGTGTTAGCGCGCAATTTAAAGAAATTGTTGCGTGATGAGCTTTCCTTGCCGGATGTGGCGTTTATAGGTTATCCGCCTATTGAATCTGCCGCTGTCATGACGAGTTGGCTCGCCACTCGCGGAGTGCCTATCTTGCTTGATGTGAAGGATCAGTGGCCTTCGTTGTTCCTGGATGCGATGCCTGTTGGGTTACGTGCGTTTGGCCAACTCGCTTTGTGGCCTTATTTTCACTGCGGTAAATTGGCAATGCGTCAAGCGACAGGATTGTCGTCAATGGCGGATAGTTTTCTGCAGTGGGGGCTTGATTTTATAGGTCGCGAGAAAAGTCAGAATGACGGCGTTTTCCCTCTAACATCTCCCTCTCTGCCGTTGGGAGAAGATAAGCTGAGAGAAGCGCGATTGTGGTGGGATAAACAAGGTATATGCGCTGAAGGCTTCGCACTTCGGCTAGTCTTTATCGGTAGTCATATGTCCGTCTTCGACTTCGCGCCGGTTCGAGATGCCGCAGTGTCGTTTGCTCAGCGTGGCATTGGCGTTCAGTTTGTCATCTGCGGCGATGGTGGGTTTTCGACACAGTTACGATCCATGATGGCAAATATACCCAATGTTTTTTTCCCTGGCTGGGTAGATCGGGCACAAATCGAAACACTGGCGGAACGGTCGCATGCAGCCATGACACCTTACCGGAATATAGATAATTTCACCAAAAATCTCCCGAACAAGGTGATTGATGCGCTATCTCTGGGCTTACCAATCCTTAGCCCGTTGCAAGGTGAAGTGGCAAGCCTGATCGCTAACCATGGTGTAGGCCTGCGCTATGGCACAGATTCTGAAAAAACACTTGTTCAATGCATTGAGGCATTGATGGACAACCCTGTGCTGCGTCAGCAGATGCCAAAAAATGCACTTAATTTATACCAGGAAAAGTTTTCTTTCGAGATGGTGTACGGCGGGCTGGTGAAACACCTTGAGATGCTTAGTCTGCAAAAGCGGCCGGGGGTCTGATATGGATCAAAACAAGCTGGTACCGATGAAATAGATTGCGCTCCACTTGGTGTTTTGAGAAGAATATATAGGAGCTACAGAATGCACTGGACACAAAAAGCCGCCATTATGCGTCTTTCGGCAGGCCTGCCTTTTGGCGACAGGTTGTACAAGCTGGGTCAAAAGCTGCTGGGGCGGCTTTGCGTTGATCCGATGAGCCGCTTGCCGATGCAAGTTGAGATGGTGCGTTGGCTGGTTCAACAGCTTCAAGAATGAGCGCGTGCATGGCTGGCGCTTCGCGACGCGCGAGTACATGAC
Source organism: Gallionellaceae bacterium (assembly GCA_027448945.1). GTDB lineage: Bacteria > Pseudomonadota > Gammaproteobacteria > Burkholderiales > Gallionellaceae > Gallionella. The sequence goes on along the minus strand of DAIDMQ010000023.1, from coordinate 5,008 downwards.
GGCCACGGCCTTCGAGTACATCGAGGTGTTTTACAACCGGAAGCGGCTGCACTCGACGCTCGGTTACAAATCGCCGACACGGTTCTTGCAGGACTGGCTGACTGCTCAGCAGATGGAAAAACAGGTAGCATGAACACCGCTCGTTGGAAGACGAAAAATCGAGGGAAGGTCACATTGAGAAGGAAATATCCATTGAAGGCGGAAGGTTCTTTGAAGTGGGTACTGGCCATATTCCCATCGCTCCTATTGGTTTCTTTCTGTCGGGCGCAGCAAGCGTTATTACAGTCGACCTTCATCGGCGAATTGACTGGAGTTTGACTCGGGGTAGTCTGGAATGGATTGCTTCTCATCGACTCGAGGTTGAAAAGCTATACGCAGATATTGTGCCAAAAAGAGTTTTTGATGAACGATTTGCCGTTTTGATACAGTTAAAAAATACTCCGCAACGTTTCTTGGAGGAGGCTGGTATTGAATATTTGGCTCCTATGGACGCTGCGCATATCAGGCTGCCTGCTAAAAGCATCGATTGTCATTTTTCGAACACGGTGCTGGAGCATATACCTCCGGTCGTGCTTGCAGATATCTTCACCGAATCAAAAAGATTACTAAAGCCAAGTGGGGTGGCGATTCATTTCATAGATTGTAGTGACCACTTCCAACATCAAGATAAGTCGATCTCCTCTGTAAATTTCCTGAGATACTCGAAAAATGAATGGGATTCAATTGCTGGCAACGAGTTTGCCTACTGCAATAGGCTAAGAGCAAGTGATTACAAAAATATATTGTCCGATTTGAAGTTTGAATTTGTTCGATTTGAAACCTCAGTTGACACTGCTGCACTGAAGAGAGGTTGTGTATTGCACAATGATTATCTGCACTATGATCCAGAAGATATTTGTGCCACTTCTGTGCGTGTAATGGCCAGATTCAGCGATAGCGGTTACGCATAAAGAAATAAGTTATTGGTAATCATTCATTATGGATAAAGACAAGCTTGTAGAGTTGCATCGCTATGATGCACGTGCACGGTCACAGTTATCCACACCTGGGACAGCGCCGGCCGCTGATGAATTTGGTTCTGGCACTATGCCTCAGTATCTTCGCACGCCATACATCTTTTACGAAAAGTGTGTGAGCGAATTAATCGGTTCTCAAGATCAAGTGCTGGAGTTGGGGGCTGGTACGGGCTTGCACACTTGGGTTTTAGTGCGAACAGGCGCGCGGGTTACTGCTACTGATATTTCACCCAGCGCGCTGAAGCTGTTGGAGCAGCGTATTGTGAACGCGGGGGGACATGTGATGACGCAAGTCGCGGATATTGAGTCGCTGCCGTTTGCAGATGATTCTTTCGACGTGGTGGCGTGTGCGGGCAGTCTAAGCTATGGGGAACCGGCGCTGGTCGACGCTGAAATTAAGCGTGTATTGCGGCCAGGCGGCATGCTGATTTGTGTTGATTCGCTCAACCACAATCCGGTTTACCGCACGAACCGCTGGCTACACTATCTGCGTGGCAATCGGTCCAGGAGCACGTTAAAGCGCATGCCGAACCTGGCGCGTATCAAGGCTCTCGGTGACGGATTTTCAAGTGTAAGTGTGCGTTATTTCGGCGCATTGAGCTTTGCAATGCCGGTGCTTGCGCGTTTGTTGGGAGAAAATGCCACCCAGGCAGCGTCTGACCGGATTGATCAATTGGTTGGCGTCAGGCGCTCAGCCTTCAAGTTCGTGCTTGTTGCTCAGGGGTTGCCTGAGTAGCCGGTGATGTTTTATTTTTTGTAGGATATTCAATGAAAACAATACCTTTTTTCCCCTATGCTGACCTGTTCAAACGCGACGAGGCTGCGCTGACAGAAATCATGATGGGCGTTTGCCGTCGTGGCGCCTACATCCAGCAACAGGAATGTCGAGACTTTGACGCGAACCTGGCCAAATTCATGGGGGTTAAACATGCCTTTGGCGTGGCTAACGGGACGGATGCCATCATCATCGGGCTCAAGGCTGTGGGCATTGGCCCTGGCGATGAGGTGATCCTTCCTTCGCACACCTACATCGCTACTGCGGCTTCCGTGCATTTGGTGGGGGCAACGCCCGTGTTGGCGGAGTGCGGCGCTGACCATATGCTGGATGCGGCCGATGTGGCAAAGCGTATTACGCCAAAAACCAAGGCCATCATGCCGGTGCAGATCAATGGCCGCACCTGTGACATGGATGCATTGCGGGCAGTGGCCGACAGGCACGGAATCATGATTATTGAGGATGCGGCTCAGGCCCTGGGTTCGAGGTTCAATGGGCAGTGTGCGGGCACCTTCGGCAAGTTCGGCACGATCAGCTTTTACCCTGCAAAATTGCTGGGGTGTTTCGGCGACGGCGGTGCGATTGTGACTAATGATGACGAGGTTGCGAGCCGCATTGCCCTGCTTAAGGACCACGGACGAAATGCCGAGGGGCGTGTTGTAGCCTGGGGCTACAACTCCCGGCTGGACAACATCCAGGCCGCTATACTCGACTACAAGCTCAAGTCTTATCCGCAGGAAATCGAGCGCCGCCGCTCGGTGGCCGCCCGCTACCAGGCGGGTCTTGGCGATCTGGCCGAACTCGCGCTGCCACCGGCACCCGATGCTGACCCTCGCCATTTCGATGTCTATCAAAATTACGAGCTGCAGGCCGATCGCCGTGATGAGTTGCGCGCTTATCTCGACAAGCATGGAATCAAGACCATTATCCAGTGGGCTGGCACGCCGGTGCATCAGTTCAAGGAGTTGGGCTTTACGGTTGATTTGCCCAAAACCGACGCTTTTTTCAGGCGTTGCATGATGCTTCCCATGAATTCTGCCGTGACCGACGACGAGGTGGATTACATCGTTCGTGCCATTCGCAATTTTTTTACGGAAAGTAAACCATGAACGACTGGTCCTTAGGCCATCTGGCCGACCCTGCTCAAAATCAGCAGCCAATAGATATCGCTGGACAAGACGTTGCTGCCTTGCTGACTCAATTGCAGATGATGCTTCGGATTCGACTGGCAGAGCGCTGCCTGGCCGATGGTAAGCGTGATCGCCTAATTGGCGGTCCGGTTCATCTGGGTGTGGGGCAGGAAGCGGTTGCTGTGGGTGTGGCCGCGGAACTGCGCAAGACCGATCGTGTGTTTGGCGGACACCGTTCGCATTCGCATGTGCTGTCCATGGGGTCCAGCCTGCATCGCCTGTTTGCCGAAATCCTGGGCAAGGACACAGGACTTTCGCGAGGCATGGGAGGCTCCATGCACCTTTGGGATCAACCCAACGGCTTTTATGGTGCGGTACCCATTGTTTCGGGAACCGTGCCGCTGGCCGTGGGTGCGGCGCTGGCCGCAAAAATGCAGGGCGGCGGTGATGTGGGTGTGGCTTATCTTGGCGATGGTGCGGTAGAAGAGGGCGTTGTTCACGAGTCGCTCAACCTCGCCAGAATGCTCAAGGCACCGGCAATCTTTGTGGTTGAAAACAACCTGTTTGCCAGTCACATGCATATTTCGCTGCGGCAACCGAAAGAGTCGACGGCGCGCTTTGCCGCTGCCAACGACATTCCGTATGAAATCGTGGACGGTAACGACGTGGTCAAGGTGCGCGCAGCTGCGGCCCGTCTGATTGAGCGCGCACGCGCGGGGCATGGCCCGGGGTTCCTGGAAGCCGTCACTTACCGCTGGTACGGGCATGTCGACTGGCGCGAAGACATTGATGTAGGCGTCAATCGGAGCGCAGAAGAAGTCGGCGTCTGGCGCAAGCGCGATCCTATCGCACGCTTGGTGGCTGGCTTGCAAGCTCTGGGTTTGATCGATGCGGATCATCTGGCGGCCATGGAGACCAAAATTGCTGAAGAAGTTGCCGAGGCCTGGAAGCTGGCACAGTCTGATGCCTATCCACCTCTTTCCGCGCTGACTTCCAGAGTGTTTGCCGGCGCAGGAGTCACGCAATGAGCGGCACGCGATACAACTACGGCACGGCCATGCTGGCAGCATTTGAGTATCTTCTTGAGAACTACCCAGAGGTCTTTGTTATCGGTCAGGGGCTGTGGAGTCCATGGTATGTCGGCAATTCAATGACCGATCTCGACAAGAAATTTGGTGCGCATCGGGTGATCGACACGCCTGTGTCCGAATCGGCCTGTACCGGGGCCGCGGTAGGCGCGGCACTGGCAGGCATGAAGCCTATCGTGGTTCACCCGCGCATGGACTTCATGCTGTATGCGATGGATGCGGTGGTCAACCAGGCGGCGAAGTGGTCTCACATGGTTGGGGGTCAGGCGGGCCCCGGCCTGACGATTCGAACTATTATCAATCGTGGGGGGGAGCAGGGTGCCCAGCACTCCCAGGCACTGCACGCCTGGTTTGCCCATGTGCCGGGCCTGAGGGTTGTCATGCCCGCCACAGTGGCCGATGCGCGTGATTTATTGATTGCTTCTGTATTGTGTCCGGATCCGGTGATCTTTATTGATGACCGCTGGCTTTATGATCTTGAAGATGACTTGCCACCGGTGGTCGAGCGTTCATTGGACTCGGCGCGGCCGCAGTGCCTGCGATCGGGTGCGGATCTAACGCTGGTGGCATCGGGCTATTCAACAAGACTGGCTCTGGAAGCTGCGGCGCTGCTTCAACAGCAGGGCATATCTGCCGAGGTAATTGATCTGCGCGTTCTCAACCCTTTTTATCCCGATAGCCTTGTTATCTCGGTAACAAAAACCGGTCGTCTGCTAGTGCTTGACGGAGGCTGGAGCCCGTGCGGGATGGCCGGCGAGGTGATCGCCAGTGTGGTTGAACGCATCGCTCCTGATACGTTGAAAAAATCGCCTGCACGCGTGACTTTGCCTTTTTCTCCCGCGCCAACCTCCCGGGTGCTTGAAAAAGCGTACTACCCTTCGGTAGCGATGGTTGTGTCGCAAGCCGGAAAATTGATGGACAAAGTATGCTGAAAAGACTTTTTGACATGATGGCCTCGGCCATTGGGCTGGTGCTGGCAAGCCCCGTGTTGTTGCCGGT
>DAIDMQ010000022.1 GCA_027448945.1 Gallionellaceae bacterium | reverse complement strand
TCATCGAGGGCATCAATGCAGGTCAACGCCCTCAAGATCACGGGCAATACACGCTACGACGATGCCACGCTTTATGCGCTGGTAGCGGATGCGGAAGGCAAGCAACTCACCTTGACGCAACTTACGGCCTTGGTCGCAAGAATTACCAATTACTACCATGCTCACGGCTACACGCTGGCGCGCGCGATCATCCCGCAGCAAACCATCCGCGACGGAATCGTGGAAATCGAAGTCATCGAAGCGCGTTACGGAAAAGTCATCCTCGATAACAAATCCCGCGTTAAAAACGTGTTGCTGGAAAAAACGCTGGGCACAATACATAGCGATGAGGTGATTGGCCAGCAGCAAATGGATCGCGCACTGTTGCTACTTTCGGATATACCGCAGGTGGCCGTTGATGCGACGCTGAAGCCCGGAGAAAAAGTCGGCACCTCCGATATGCTGGTGAACGCTGCCCCGAGTTCATCGGCGGTGACCGGAAATATGTCGCTGAACAATTACGGTAATCAGTACACCGGTCGGACGCGGGTCGGCGGGACGGTCAACTTCATCAACCCCATCCTGTATTACGGCGATGTGCTAAGCGTGAGCGCCATGAGCTCGGGTTCCGGCATGAACTACGGCAGGGTCAGCTACGACACGCTGACGAACGGATATGGCACCCATCTGGGCGGGGCTTACTCGGCATTGCATTACATACTGGGCGATTCCCTGAGCGATCTGCATGGCCACGGCACCGCCCAAGTTGCCAGCTTATGGGCTAAACATCCGTTTATACGTAGCCGCAGTAGCAATCTTTACGGTCAGTTTCAGTACGACGATAAGAAATTGAAAGATCATTTAGACTTCAGTGGCATGCGCACCGACCGCAATTTGACGAGCTGGATAGCCAGCTTGTCGGGCGACCTGAGGGATCAATGGCTATCTGGGGGCATCAATTCATGGAATGTCGGTTTGACCTCGGGATGCGTCAGTTTTAACGATACTGCGGCGCAAATAGCCGATAGTGCAACGGCAAATACACAGGGCAGTTTCACCAAATGGACTACAAGCCTAGCACGCCTACAAAGGCTGACAGCGAGTAACGGGCTGTATCTTTCATTTTTCAGCCAATGGGCAAATACCAATCTTGATTCTGCTGAAAAAATGGCTGCGGGCGGCCCATACAGCGTGCGCGCTTATGACATGGGTGCGATTTCCGGAGATAGCGGTTATCAATTAACGGCTGAGTTGAGGCATGACATGGGATCTATTTTGCGGGGGCAATGGCAGGCAATCGCTTTCGTCGATAGTGAACATGTGACAGTCAATAAAAACACTTGGACTGCGGGAACGAATGATGCAACCCTTAGCAGTGTTGGTCTCGGTGTCAACTGGGCGGGCCAGAACCAGTTGACAGCCAAAGCCTATGTGGCTACCCCTGTAGGCCCTCCCCCCACCCTAGTTGCCTCAACGAGTGCCGTCAGAGTATGGGTTGAAATAGGCAAGAGTTTCTAACTCGCATCCGAGGTGTCATAAGCAGGAGACATTTCGGACGATAACAGCCACTTTAAAACCACAGAACTGTGGCATGACTTCAGGAACTATGCGATGTCAGTAGTAGGCCGCTGTAATAACTGAAAGTGCTTGCGTGGACAGTTAACTTATGGATTTCCCGCTAACTTAATTCATGGGCCACCAGAACGAATACAGCCACGTTGCGTGCCACAGGACACGAAGTAGATTTTTTCAGGATTATTAATTTACCCATGAAAGTAGATTATCGTTAACTTCCGCTATTGGGACTATTAAGCCCCTCGTGACAGTCCATTTTCTGGAAGCTCAACACCTCCGTTCAAGTAACACTGGGGGCTATATGAGGATGCAATTTAACAGTTCACTCATAGCTTTCCCATCACAAAGAATATCTAGACCGTTTGCGGTGATTACCGATGGTGTTGATTTTTAAGATTTGCGGGCTTCGCACAACTCTTGATACTTACATAACAAAAAACGCATGAAAAACGGCCCAAGTGACTTGCCTACTCTCCCCATTTTTTCATCAAAGTCTGCTCCACCCCCAGATGATCCAACACTCGTGCGACGATAAAATCCACGATGTCTTGCACGCTTTGCGGGTGGGTATAGAAGGCGGGATTGGGGGGCATGATGACGGCGCCAGCGTGGGAGAGTTTGAGCATGTTCTCCAGATGTATTGCGGAGAAGGGCATCTCTCTGGGGGCGAGGATTAGGGTGCGTTTTTCTTTGAGCATGACGTCGGCGGCCCGGGCGATGAGGTCGTCGCTGATGCCACCGGCAATCTTGCCCAACATGCCCATGGTGCAGGGGCAGATGACCATGCCGTCACCGGGATTGGAGCCTGATGCCATGGGGGCGAACCAGTCTTGGATGCCGAACACTTTGAGTTTGCCACTGTAGTCGCCGAATCTTTCCGCGAACATTTTTTCAGTGTCTTGCGGCCGGCTTGCTAAGATGAAGTCCATCTCTTGCTTGGCAACGATTTGCGCGGCTTGGGTGTAGACCAGATGCACGGTGACACCGCTGCGTAAAAGTATCTCGAGCAGACGCACGCCATAGGGCAGGCCGGATGCGCCGGTGTAGGCTAGGGTGATGGTCTTAGCGGATGTCGCCATGTTTGGTCTCCATTTTGGTGTCGATTTCATTATCCATGAAACGCGCCGCGATCAAACCATTCACCGTGCCAAATATCAGAGCTGCAGCGGCGAAGATGGGGATAAGGTAGGCGATGCCGCTGTGTGGGATGAGCCACACATAGACCACTGCCATCTGGCCTGCGATGTGTGCAAAAGCGGCGAGGATACTGTGAGTGACTGCACCGAACCAGCGTTTGGGTAGGTGCTGCGCGAAGCCGAGCGCTAGCAGGCTGCACAGTGCACCGGACAAGCCCAGGAAGAAACCGGGCGACATGAAGCTGCCGAACAATAAACTACCTGCGACCACGCGCAACAACGATACCCAGGCTGCAGCGCGCCAGCCATAGCGCTGCAATACTATGAGGGTGACAATGTTGGCCAAGCCGGGTTTAACGCCGGGTAGCGGGCTGGGGATGGCGTTTTCCAAGACAGTCAGACCCAGTGCCACTGCCGCCATGCGTGCGATGTGATGGTCTTGAGAATCAGGATGCAGGATATGGGATTCGGGATTCGGAGCTGGGGCTTCGGGTGTCTCCGCCCCTGTATTCCGCATTCCGCTTTTCGCATCCTGCATTTTGCATCCTGCATCCCGTCCTTCAGTAATTGAGACTGTCATAGCGTTTCCGTTTGCCGGTCAGTTCTACACTAACCTGATTGGGTAGGCAGATTGCGATTTCGCCGGCTTGTTCTAGCCAGCCCTGACGCACGCAGTATTGTCTGGGGCCCGGGTCGGAGCTAATGCGGGCACGGCGTTTATCTATGCTGATGATGCTCGTGCCCAGCGGGCCAGGCACGTTGATGGTCTGGTCTTTTGAGAGAGAGACCACGCTGAAGATTTTGCCGCCGCTGCGGATTACCGCTGTGTCCGCTAGATCGCCGTTCCATATTTTGAGAGCGAGGGTGATGACAGTAAGCCCTCCCAGCAACACGATGAACCAGTCGCCGAGTTTGAGATAGTGCAACATCAGGATTTGAATTCGCGGTGGCGCACCAGCACTTGTTGTTCAGACTTGAAGTGGCGCGCGAGTTTTTCGGTGAGATAGACGGATCTATGTTGACCACCGGTACAACCTATGGCGACAGTGAAATAGCTGCGATTGTCGGCAATGAATTTTGGCAACCAGCGCGAGATGAAATCGCATATATCGCTATACATGAGTTGTGCATCGGGGGTGTTTTCCAAAAAATCGATGACGGGTTGGTCGCGACCAGTCAGCGGTTGCAGTGCGGGCATGTAATGCGGGTTGGGTAGGCAGCGCACATCGAAGACGAAGTCGGCATCCAGCGGTAGGCCGTGTTTGAAGCCGAAGGATTGGAATAGCAAGGTCAGTTGGGCACGGTCGTGGTCGATAAATTCTTTTATCCAAGCACGCAATGCGTTTGCATGTACTTCGCTAGTGTCTATGCGGTGTCCGATGTCGCAGATGCTTTGCAGTTGCTCGCGCTCTAGTTCTACACATTCTGGCAAGGTGCGCACGCCGTTGTTGAGTGGATGCAGGCGGCGTGTCTCCGAGTAGCGTTTTACCAAGGTGTCGCTCTGCGCATCCAGAAATAGTACGTGTACAGCCAGATTTTTTTGTTTGAGGTCGTTGACGATGTTGGGTATGAGTTGCACGCTGTTCGCGCTACGCACGTCGATGCTGACGGCGATGTTCTTGTAACCAGCGGGTAGCAGCAGATCTATCAAGCCCGGCAGCATCTCGGCGGGCAGGTTGTCCACGCAATAGAAGCCGCTGTCTTCCAGCACTTTGAGCGCCACACTCTTGCCGGAACCGGATAGCCCGCTGATCAGGAACAGCTGCATGTTATTTCGTCATCATCTCATCATGGCGCGAGACGAACTCGTCCATGGAATTTATGCCGCGCTGTTGTAGCACGAAGTTACGCGCTGCTGCTTCAACCAAGACCGCCAAGTTGCGACCCGCCACTACAGGGATATTCACGGTGCTGATGTTCACGCCGAGTATTTCCTGATGGGTGGCATTGAGCGGTAGGCGTTCAATCTGCGACAGGTCGCCGCCGGGTGGTCTATGTAGGTTCACGATGAGTTTGAGGCTCTTCTTGCGGCGCACGGCGGTCTCGCCGAACATGGTTCGTATATTCAAGATGCCCAAGCCGCGCACTTCCAAGAAGTCACGCAGTAATTCTGGACAGCGGCCTTCGAGTGTGTCGGGGGCGATGCGGTGTAACTCCACGATGTCGTCGGCAACCAAGCCGTTACCACGGGTGATCAACTCTAAGCCGAGCTCACTTTTACCGACCGCGCTCTCACCGGTGATCATCACGCCCACCCCCAGTACATCGAGGAACACGCCGTGGCGGGTGGTGGAGTCGGCTAGCTCTTTGGCCAGATAGTGGCGTATCAGCCACATCAGATGCACGCTGGGCTTGGTCGAGGCAAACAGCGGGATGTGTGATTGATTGGCGAAGTTCACCAGTTCTTCAGGGACATCGGTGGTGCCCGCGATAATCAGACAAGTCGTGCCATGCTGAGCAATCTTGGCGAACGCGGCATCGCGTTCAGTCACGCTCAAGGCGCGCAAATAGTCCAGTTCCGTATCGCTCAGAACTTGCACCCAGTTGGGATGTATTAGGTTGAGGTGACCGATCAGGCCTTTGTATGAGGCATCGACCTCGTCGCTGTCGATGATGTAGTTCTCGCCGTCAGTACCGGCCACGCGTGTTAGACCCAAGCGTGTTTGCTTGTCTTCGAACAGCTGCCGGATGTTGACTTGGCTCATGCTGTGGCTGTCCAGTTCTGGAATAGTTTATAAATCTCTGCAGGGTCGTCGCAATCGTTCAGCCGGTCGCGAAAATCGGGATCGCTGAACATCTGCGCCAATTCGCCCAAAATCTGCAGATGCAGATCAGTAGCGCGCTCGGGCACCAGCAACACAAAGATCATGTTCACCGGTTGTCCGTCGGGAGCATCGAAAGGGATAGGGGTGCTGGTGCGGATGAAAGCGGCGGTGGCATCACGCAATTTGGCGATGCGACCATGGGGTATCGCCACACCTTGACCCAGTCCGGTGGAGCCAAGTTTTTCACGTGCGAACAGGCTCTCGAACACGGTACTGCGCGCGATTTCCTGATTGTTTTCGAACAGTAGTCCTGCGCGTTCGAAAACGCGTTTCTTGCTGCTAGACTCGTTGTCTAACAGTATATTATTTGGTAGCAATATTTTGCTGATTAGATTCATGATGGGCCATCAAGAAGGTAAAAAAACGGGCGGCATTACTGCCGCCCAAAAACATCTATTCAGCTACTGCACTGTGTTTGCCAGATTCGTCATGTCGACGTGACGACAACTTCTCTTTGTGTTTGATGACTTGTCTATCCATGGTATCCACCAGGGCGTCGATTGCGGCATACAGATTTTCATCATCACATTCCACGAACAGATCTTTGCCGCTCATGTGTACCGTTGCCTCGGCTTTTTGCTTCAATTTTTCCACCGACAGAATGATTTGCACGTCGATGACATTGTCAAAATGACGCTTGATCTTGCCGAATTTCCCGGTTGTATATTCGCGTATCGCGGGGGTGATTTCCAAATGGTGGCCGGTTATATTCAGGTTCATGGTGTGCTCCTTTTTAGAGTGATTTACGGAGATTTACCGGGAGAATGTTCAGAGCCTCCCGGTACTTTGCTATGGTACGCCGGGCAACTACGATGCCCTGCTGTGCCAAGATTTCTGACATGCGGCTGTCGGTGAGTGGCTTGCGGGTATCTTCCGCGCCGACCAATTGTTTGATCAGTTCGCGTATTGCGGTGGAAGAACAACTGCCGCCACTCTCCGTGGCCAGACCGCTGCCAAAGAAATATTTGAATTCGAAGATGCCTCGTGGGGTAAGCATGAATTTCTGTGTAGTGCTGCGCGATACGGTGGATTCGTGCAATTCCAGTTCCTCGGCGATTTCTCTCAGGACTAATGGTCGCATACCTATAGCCCCGTGTTCCAGAAATTTTTCCTGTTTATCGACGATAGCTTGTGCAACCCGCAAGATCGTGTCAAATCTTTGCTGCAGATTCTTGATTAGCCATTTGGCTTCCTGCAGGTGAACATTGAGCTGCGAGCCGTTTTTGTCGTCGCGTTGCTGCAGGATGTTGGCGTAGATCTGATTGACGCGCAATTTTGGCATAGCCTCGGAATTTAGACGTACACGCCACTTGCCGCGATACTTGTCCACCACGATGTCGGGTACCACGTAGTCTGCTACCGCATGATCGAACGCTGCTCCCGGCTTGGGGTTGAGCGCAGAAATTAGTGTTTGTGCGGCGCGTAATTCGTCGTCATTGCAGCGCAATAGGCGCTTGATTTTGGCAAAATCATGCGCTGCCACCAGTTCGATGTGCGAACTTACCAGTTTGATGGCTAGTTCGCGTTGAGGAGTGTCTTCTGGCAACGCCTTGAGTTGTAAGGCCAGACATTCGCCCAGATTGCGCGCTGCGAGGCCGGGCAGGTCCAAGTGTTGTAATTGCACCAACGCGGTCTCTAGATCATCCAAAGTAATATCTAGTTCGGCGGGGAGGAATTCGAACAGTTCGTTGAGGTCTTGTGTCAGGTAGCCGTTGTCGTCCAGCGCGTCTATCAACAGGCCGATGATTTTGCGGTCATGATTGTCTAGTTGTGTAGTGGCAAGTTGATGATGCAGGTGGTCACGCAGGCTGTCTTGCAAGGCTGCTTGTTCGGGAAAGCCTTCATCATCGTCTGAGTTGTTTGAATTGCCATTGCCCGCTGCAGTACCCCATTCCAAGGGGTCACCCGCGACATCATCGCGCTCTTCGGCTTGCGCGCTTTCAACGGGGGTGGGCACTTCGTTATTATTAACGTTCTGTTCAGACGCCGAGTAGAGCGAGGCTTGATGGTCGTCCTCGAGTTCCAACATGGGGTTCTCTTCCAGCATGCGCGAGACTTCTTGTTGCATGTCTTGCGTTGAGAGTTGCAGCAAGCGCAGGGCTTGTTGCAACTGGGGCGTCAGCGTTAACTGCTGCGATAGGCGTAGTTGTAGTGATGCTTTCATTAACTGTTGTTCGTTCCGGGATACCTTCGCGTCATAGCTTGAAGTGTTCACCCAGATATACTTTCCTCACGCCCTCATTATAGATTATTTCTTCGGGCTTGCCTTCCGCCATTACCGCGCCTGCATTGATGATGTAAGCGCGATCACAGATGCCTAGTGTCTCGCGCACATTGTGGTCGGTGATAAGGACGCCGATGTCACGTTGCTTGAGGAAGCTGATGATCTTTTGGATGTCGATGACCGCGATGGGGTCGACACCCGCGAACGGTTCATCAAGTAAGATGAAGCGCGGGTCGGTCGCCAAAGCGCGCGCGATCTCAACGCGTCTGCGCTCACCACCGGACAGGCTGATGGCGGGATTGTTGCGGATGTGGGTAATGTGCAGGTCTTCCAACAGGTTCTCCAAGCGTGTCTGCAGCTCACCATTCGCCAGTCCGTGCAGTTCCAACACTGCTTTGATGTTCTCGGTCACTGTCATACGTCTGAAGATAGAGGCTTCTTGCGGGAGATAACCCAACCCTAGTCGGGCACGACGGTGGATAGGGAGGTGGGTGATATTGTTGTCATCAATGAATATCTCGCCACCATCGGCGGCAACCAGACCGACGATCATATAGAAAGAAGTGGTCTTGCCTGCCCCATTGGGGCCCAGCAGCCCGACTACTTCGCCACTTTTCACACTCAGTGAGGCATCACGTACAACTGTGCGTGAACCGTACTGCTTCTTTAGCCCGACGGCTCTTAGCTCGCTCATTTTTTCTCCATAGGGAGCGTCACCGCATGATCTTTTCGCGGTTGCAACACGGCACGCACACGTTGTTTTGTTGTTCCACTTGTGTTGGCACCATTATCGGCGATGAAGATTTCACTTTGCGCGTTGTAATTGATATGTTCGCCACGGATGAAATCATGTTCGCGTTTCAGTTTTGCCTGACCGTAAAGATCTAGTGTCTGCATATCGGTGTCATAAACGATATGTTGGCCATATCCCTCCACATATTCATCCAGTCCTTCGCGCTTTTGTTTAAAGCTGGCGGGTTGTCCATAGATATTGCTGATTTTGTTGCCCTGCTTGTCTTGGTTGATGGCGATTTTGTCACCGTGTATCTCCATCGTTCCCTGACGGACCTCCACGTTGCCAGTGAATACGCTGGTCTTTTCTACGTCATTCATCACCACTTGGTCGGCTTCGATCTGCATGGGCTGATCGCGATCGCCTTTCTCTGCCCATACGCTCAAGCTATATAACGAGAGGAGGATTGCGAAACTAGTTTTGATTGGTTGCATTGCTGGCTCTCACTCGTGAAAGTAGTTTGATGATGCGCGCTTTGTTGTCCATTTCCATGCCGACTGCACTAATGCGGTTGTTGTTCTCAATCACTGTCACAGCTTTATGCGTCTGTGCTGTTTCAAGTTCGGGTACCAGTTTGATGTAATCTGTGGTGACCATCAGTTCGCCGCTGTTCTTGCCGGGTTTTCGCACAATCTTGACGTCTTCCATGAGCTCGATGACATCACCTTTGCTGGACAAAGTACCCTTGTTTGCACTCATGTGTACATCGGGGTGAATTGGTGAAAGTGACATGATGTCTGGAGCCACCAGGGTGGTACTGTCGTCGTCGGCATAGTGGACTAGTTGCTTGGCAGACATGATAAAACTGGGCTTGCCCTGCTGACTCAAGGTGACGGCTTTGAGATTGTCTACGATCGCATCCGGTGTGTGCAGTTTGCTGTTGTCCACGCTTGCGCCCTCGGGCTGAGATTTTTGGTCCAGCCAATAGGTGACTGCCAAAATGCCCAACAGCGGCAACAGGGGTAACCAAGAGCGCGCACGGGAGGCTAGTGTCATTGAAGATATTGCGCCAACTGACCATCCAGTGTGCCTTGCGCATGCATCAGCAATTCGCAGGCTTCGCGTACCGCACCATTGCCGCCGCGACGCTGGGTTATGTAACTTGCGTGTTCCCTGACAATTTGCGGGGCGTCAGGTACGCTAATCGATAGCCCTACGTTGCGCATCACAGGCAGATCGACTACGTCGTCGCCCATATAAGCGGCGGCATCGCGGGTCAGTTTGAGTTTGTTGAGTAAGTCGTTCATGGCGTCGATCTTGCGCTCTATACCTTGGTAGACATGCTCTATGCCTAGGTTTTGGGCACGCAACGCCACGCATTTAGAAGATCGCCCAGTGATGATCGCGACCTGTATGCCACTGGCCTTTAGTAGTTTGATGCCCAGGCCATCCAAGGTGTTGAAACGCTTGAATTCGTTACCCGAGTCCGACAGGTACAAGCCGCCATCGGTCATCACACCATCGACATCGAAAGTGACCAGCTTGATAAGTTTTGCGCGGCTGAGCAACATGTTGTTCTCCAGTTATTAGATTAAATGACTTTAGCGTGTAGCAAGTCGTGCATATTGAGCGCACCAATCAGGATATTGTTCCCGTCTACCACCAATATTTGGTTGATGTTCGTTGTGTCCATGGCCTGCACGGCTTCAACTGCAAGTGCGTCTGGGCCTATGCAGCGTGGATGTGCAGACATTACGCTGCGTACAGGAGTGGTGTTGAAGTCCAGATTTTTGGCCAACGTGCGGCGCAGGTCGCCGTCGGTATAGATGCCCATTACCCGCATACTTTCATCCACGATTGCCGTCATTCCCACACCTTTCTTGGATATTTCCATCAGCGCTTCGCTGAGCATCGCATCTTCACCCACCATCGGCAGACGCTCACCAGTGCGCATGATGTCACGCACATGCGTGAGCAAGCGACGGCCCAAGCTGCCACCCGGATGTGATCTTGCAAAATCTTCTTTGCCAAAGCCTTTGGCATCTAGCAGTGCAACTGCCAAAGCATCACCCAGTGCGAGCGCGGCTGTGGTGCTGGCGGTTGGAGCCAAGCCCATCGGGCACGCTTCTTTGTCGACGTGTGCATTCAGATGTACATCGGCGGAGACAGCTAGGCTGGACTTTTCAAAACCGGTTATGCAAATGAGTTTTGCACCTTGACGCTTGATCACTGGAACGATGGTCATCAACTCCTGACTCTCGCCCGAATATGAGATACCGATGATGACGTCTGATTGTGTGATCATGCCCAGATCGCCGTGGCTGGCTTCACCAGGATGGACAAAATAAGCGGGAGTGCCGGTGCTAGACATGGTTGCCGCGATCTTGCGGGCGATATGGCCGGACTTGCCCATGCCACTAACGATGACGCGGCCATGACAACTAAGGATAAGGTCCAGTGCATTCAGGAAGTCATCGCCTAAGCGATTTGCGAGCGCGCTCACAGCAGCGGCTTCGATGTTTAAAACTTCGCGGGCAAGTTCCAGCGCGCGGTGGGTGGCGGTGTGGGATATAGTCATGCGGGAGATTATAACAGTGCGAGAAATATATTTTTAGCTGTGTATTGTGTCCGGTCATGCATCAGTTGGTAGGCAGAACGACTATCTATCCTTTGCAAATCCTTTATCAGTACGGCATCATCATAACGGTTTGAAAACTGCTTATACGATTCAATGGACAACTCCCTAACCTTGGTTCTGATTTTATTGGCTACAGCGGTTGCTGTGGTGGTGCTCTGCCGTGTCCTGAAATTACCGGTGATGTTAGGTTATCTGACCGTAGGCATATTGATAGGGCCGCACGCACTGGCATGGATACCCGAGTCGCTGGGTACGCAACACTTGGCTGAGTTTGGCGTGGTTTTCCTGATGTTCAGTATCGGTTTGGAATTTAGTCTGACGCGTTTGATGGCGATGAAGCGCACGGTGTTCGGCTTGGGTGGTGCGCAAGTCTTGATCAGTATGTCAGTGGTCATGTTGATTGCCTGGGTATTCGGCCTAGATTGGCGCTCTGGCCTGGCGTTGGGCGGGATGTTGGCGATGTCGTCCACTGCCATCGTTAGCAAGATGCTGGTGGAACGCGCCGAGTTGAATCTGCCTTATGGACGCCAGATGATGGGCGTGTTGCTGTTCCAAGATTTGGCCGTGGTCCCCTTGCTGATTATTATTCCCGCACTGGCATCTAACTCCGCCAATCTGAGTTCCACACTGTTGTATGCGACCTTGAAGGCCGCGATCGTATTGGTGGTGTTGCTGGTAGTAGGTCAACATGTGATGCGCCACTGGTTTCATTTGGTAGCACGTCAAAAATCTTCCGAACTATTCATGCTCAACGTGTTGCTCATCACGCTGGGCTTATCCTATCTCACTGAGTTGGCGGGATTGTCATTGGCGTTGGGTGCGTTCGTGGCAGGTATGTTGATTTCGGAGACTGAATACCGTTATCAGGTGGAAGAGGATATCAAGCCCTTCCGTGATGTTTTACTGGGCTTGTTTTTCGTAACTATTGGCATGAAACTAAATCTTGGTGCGGTGGTGAGTGATCTGGGCTGGGTGATGTTGACGGTTGTGGCGCTTATTTTATGCAAAGGCTTGGTGGTGACGCTGCTGGCACGTGCCTTCGAGGGTGACTGGGGTGTTGCGCTACGTAGCGGTATCGGTTTAGCTCAAGCGGGTGAATTTGGTTTTGTGTTGTTGACCCTGGCCGACAACACCCATTTGGTAAGCGCCGAGGTATTGCAAATCGCGCTGGCAGCGATGCTGATCTCGATGTTGGCGGCACCCTTTTTGATCCAGCATGGCGAGGCGATTGCGCGACGTTTCTCTGCTGCGGAATGGACTAATCGAGCAATGCAGCTACACCAGATAGCGATTCAAAGCATGATGAATAAAGGCCATGTGATCATTTGCGGCTATGGTCGCAGTGGCCACTCTTTGGCCAATTTCCTTGAGCAAGAGGGTTTGCGTTTCATTGCGCTTGATTTGGATTCACGTCGCGTACGCGAGGCGTTAGCGGCCAAAAAAAGTGTGGTGTACGGCGATGCTGCCAAGAAAGAAGTGCTGGTTGCCGCCGGGCTGATGCGTGCAAGTGCGCTGGTCATTTCTTATACCGACAAGCACTCTGCCTTAGCCATTTTGCGCCATGTGAAAGAGTTGCGTCCCGATCTGCCAGTGATCGTGCGCACGGCCGATGATGCGGATGTGGAGACTCTTAAGAAGGCAGGTGCTGCAGAAGTCGTGGCCGAGGTCGTTGAAGGTAGCGTGATGTTGGCATCGCAAGTATTGCTGATGGCGGGAGTGCCTCTGAATAGGGTGATACGCCAGATACAAGAGAGCCGCGCCCGTCGTTATGCTGTGTTTAGTGGTTACTTCCGTGGTAACGAAGTAGGCGAGGCCACCGAGCGCTTACAACCTAGATTCCTGCGCATCTATCTAAAGAGCGAACACGCTGCCGTAGGTAAACATCTGCGCGAGATGGATTTGGGTAAGCTGAACATTGAAGTTAACTCAGTACGTCGTCACGGCGTTAAAGAAATACAGACCAGCGAAGAGGTTGTGTTGCAAGCGGGTGATGTGCTGGTGTTGCTAGGGCTGCCTGAAGCACTGCTGCAAGCCGAACTGCGCTTACATAAGGGCAAATGAGGCTGGTTAGATTGCTCAGCCTTTGCGCTTGCGGTACAAACGATATTGTTCGCTCTTGTCATCTAGGCGACTACCTTCCCAGATTTTTTCCCAGTGCGCGCTATCGGGTGTGGTGCGGGTGATTCTCTTGCCTTGAATCAAACGTAGGTCGCAACGATGCAGTTCATCTTTCCGGGTGCGGATGTCGCCAAAGTAGTACAACATCGCGCGCTGACCATTTCCCAAATTCTCGCGGCGTATACAAGTGTACGTGACCGGTAGTTCATGTTTGAGGGCGATTACCATCTTGCGGTAGCTCTTGCCGCTGTCCAACCAAGGTAGCCATAAGCTCATTGCCAAGATCCAGACTAAGGTGATACCTGCAGCCCAGTTCACAACCGCACGGCGCATAGATCGGCCCACACGCCATACCAGAACCAACCACAGTGCAGTGGAGAGGAGTGCAATAGCTGCGGCAGTGTCATCTAACGTGGGGACGAAGCTAGGTTGATAGTCTTTCAACCAGCGTGTAATTTTGGCTTGGTTGTCCAATAATAGACCGCCCCAGCCCCACCACATCGCGATTGCCATCAGCGCGAACAGCATCAATCCGAACCAATCCAGCGCATTGGCTGCACCGCGTTTCAGTGTGGAGAGTGAGGCTGCGGCGAGTAAGCTGATTGGCAGGATTAACGGTAGTGCGAACACCTCCTCGATGTTGGGTACGAAACTCAGCGTGACGAGCATCACGACGAAACTCACCAGCGGCAATTGCAAATCGTCACGTTGCGACAAGCGACTGCGCGACTTCCAAATTACCCAAGCCGCCAATGGCCAAGCGGGCCATGCTAACCAAGGCAGATTTTGCAGGTAATAGAATGAATCTGTACTTGGCCCGTTACTAACATAGTCTATCCAACGCCCGATGTTATAAGTCCATATCCACTCGTGAAATAGTGATGGGGAGTGCAAAAACAGCAGCAGCGGCCATATCGTCAACCACGGCAGTGCAACTAAAATTGCTACGCCCAAACTGATTGCAAAGTTCTTTTCGCGCCACACTTTGAAAAATATTGGCAATAGCGCGGCGATCAGGATAAAGAATATGGGGGCGATGAATCCTTTGGACATAAAGCCAACACCCATCCCCAAACCCAACCAAAAGCCCGAAAAATACGGATGTTCTTGGCTGTGGCTGTAGCCGTATAACATCATCGCGCAACCGCTCAGCAATGCCAGATCGGTAACCATCTGGTGTGCGTGCACCAACATCCCCAAACACCCGATAACGATGATTGCAGAGGCCCAGCCGCGATTCTCGCCATATAACTTGCGGCCGCTAAGTCCGGTGAAGAGCAGTGTGATCGCACTAAAATAGCCACTCGCTAAGCGTGCCCCATCATGGGCGGGTAAAAATCCAGAAAAGATTTGTGAGAACAAAGCGGCTGTCCAGTAGTACAGCGGTGGCTTATCCATAAAAGGCTCGCCCGCTAGCGTTGGAACCAACCAGTGACCGTCTTGAGTCATCGAGTAGATCAAACCAAAGCTATAAGCTTCATCGGGTTTCCACGGGTCATGCCCGATTAGTCCAGTGCCTAGCCAGATAAGACACAACATACCCAGCATCAGGGCTTTGCCTGTGCTGATGGGGTAAGGGTCTGTGGGCTTGATGAAGTACATCTATTTGACGACCTTGATGAGCCCGCCTGGTTGCGGTTTGCCATCGGGATAGTTTGCATTGATAAGACGCAGATAACTTTCGGCAGACTTGCCCAAGGGTGAGGTTGATGCCAATTTCGCGTAGCTGTCTTCTGTGTTTGCTGTCATCACATGGAGTACCAAAGGACGTGCCAGCTCTTTTTCATCAGCAGCTAGTATATGGAAGCTGTTGATCGTGGCGAGTATGGTAGCGCGATTTGCGGTGAGCTCGGCAGCTGATTTTGTTTTGCCTGTTATCAGATAAGCCTGCTGGTTCAAGTAGATCAAGCCTTGCAGGGAATCAGATTGCGTTATTAGCGCTGCCGGTAGTCCGTTGATGGCGAGCATCTCTACCGTGCCTCCAGACGCCAAGCGATGTGCATATTCGGCTATCGTGCCTTCAGGTTTCTCATCCAGCTTCATCTGCAACCTGGCTTCACCCTTGGGGCTCATGGCAATCAGCTTATCGGGTAAGTTATGTACTTGCCAGTCCAGCGGGAACTGTATTGTGATTCCCAGCTCTGCCTGATAGAAGGCATTGTTGCGCAACACGCCTTGCGTTGCGTTGTCATTGAATACCATGCCGTCAGTCGCTTTGAGGAACGCCTCGTGGCCTTCATAGGGGGTGGCTACCGTTTGCTTGTCAGCTTCACCTACTGCTTGTTGTAATCGCGTGTCGTTGTCCGGGTGTGTGGCAAATAAGCCGTGATAGCGGCGTGGTTCTCGGCCCTCTTGTTTGGCAAGTTCAGCATCCAGCAATTCTTGATTTTTTAATACACCTATCACTTTGATGATGGCTTGCGGGTCATATTCGCTGCGCGCCAAATATTCTGCACCCAGCTTGTCGGCTTCCAATTCATGTTCACGCCCATAACCCGAAAGCAATGCACCGCCGACCAGATTGCTAAGATTCTGGCCGCCCATGGTATTAATGGTGGGTACAAAAATAGAGGCAATAGTTAAGCCTATATTAGCTGCTTGGGCTGCACTCTGTTGACGTACGCCGTGACGCGCGGTCACGTGACCAATCTCGTGTCCAAGCACAGCGGCCAATTCTGCTTCGCTATTCAAGTAGGCCATGATGCCGCGGGTGATGTATACATAGCCTCCGGGCAGCGCGAAGGCGTTTATTTCGGTGGAGTCTAATACGGTGAAATGATATTGCAGTTGCGGACGGTGGCTCTTTTTGGCGATCTTCTGCCCGACCATATTCACGTAGTCTTGCAGCGCTTTTGAGGGATAGACCGTATATTGCTTCTTGATTTGTTCATCAGCCTGCCTGCCCAGGGATAACTCCTGACTTTCTGACATCATCACAAAATCAGCCCCCCCTGTGACGGGATTCTGGGCGCAGCCGACAAGAAATGTAATAACTAAAGAAATGACTAGCAGGCGCATTGCGATTCCATGGTTGTGTACGGACAAATAAAAAGGCAGCTCACGCTGCCTTTTTGATGCTTCTCGCAACTTAAGTTCCCCGCGGGAGCTTAACAGCTTGGTATGTGCAGCTGGATTACGCAGTAGTCTTAGTGCCGTATTTTTGACGGAACTTATCGATACGACCTGCTGTATCCATGATCTTCTGAGTGCCAGTGTAGAAAGGGTGGCATTCGGAGCAAACTTCAACGTTCAGTGTGGGCTTGCCGATAACGGACTTGGTTTTGAAACTATTGCCACAGCTGCAAGTAACGGCGATTTCTTGGTAATTTGGGTGGATATTTTCTTTCATTTTCTTTTCCTAGCTAAGGTTTTGTGCGGCGGGTGTACGCACATGGGTATTTCACGAAGGGGCGCATTATCCATAAAAGCACAGACTTAGGCAAATTTATCTGGTGCATGAAAAAAGCCGGCGCAAGCCGGCTTTTTTCATGCTGAGGACGGATTACTTGTCTAAGCCAAGAACAAACTGAACGAGTTCCTTGATATCAGCCTGTTTAGTGCCAGCTGGGTCGTTAGCAGGCATAGGCATGGAGCCCCAATTGCCAGAACCACCCTTTGATACCTTCATAGCCAGACCTTCTGCCAAAGGATATTTCTTGCCGCCGAATGTGTATTCAGTAGCACCTTTATATTTCTTGGAAACATCCATCCAAGCTGGTCCAACCACTTTTTTATCTATCGCGTGGCATGCCGTGCAATTGTTTTTCTTGGCAATAGCTGGCATATCAGTCGCCATCGCGCTACCTGCGATCATCAAACCGGCTGCAACCATCATAGTTGTGATAATAGATTTCATATTCTCTCCATCCTTCATAAGGTTTTGCAGTTGGGGTACTCCCGCTGCGTGACTGGGTAAATGCCGATCTAGTCGATCTGGCAAGTACCTAACGCAACTAGTCGGGATTAGGTTGACAACTTTATTGTAAAGATAAGATAAATCTAATTAGGCTAGTGATATCTTCTGCTTTCACACGGGGTGAATTTGCCGGCATCGCCATACTTCCCCAAGCACCAGAACCGCCTTTGCTGACCTTGCTTTCCAGGCGACTTTGAGCGGAAGCATCACCACGATACTTATCAGCAACAGCCTTCCATGCTGGACCAACCAACTTTTTATTGATTGCATGGCATGCTAAACAATTGTTTTTGCCGGCAAGTTGCAAAGCAGCCGTCTCTGTCAAAACTGTGGACTTGCTTGCGGCGGCAGGCTGAGCCGGGACGGGTTTTGCCACGGCTGCTTTGACGACGGGTTTCTCGCGGACCGTGCTAGATGCGGCGGGTTTTGTGGTTGCGTGCTGAATAACTGCGGGAGTGACCGGCACAGCCACCCCGGTCGGTGTAGGTGCAACGGGCGTGACTTGCGAGTGCGCGGGAGCGGCTTGCTCTTGAGTGACCGTTACTTGCGGGACAACCTTTGGTGGGGTTTGCTCATGTTGGCAGCCCATTAAGGTGCCGGTTAACAAAAGCAATGCAGTCATAGTAGAACGGTTCAACATAATTTTCTCCTAGTCATAAAAACAATTAAATCTTGCTGGCACTGTATTCGACTATGAGGCTGTGTTTGTTACCTGCCGCAACTGTGACCAGATTATCGATAGCATTGACCGATTCCACGCAAACCATTTCGCGCCAGCCGTCAGGTTGTCCCATATCGCCCATTTTTTCGGCCTTTTCTGTCCATGGTGTCCATACTACGGTGGAGAGGCTGCCAGATTTTTTGATATGGATACGACGACCCAGCGTGCCGTCTTCAATCACACAAGTTTCGGGTGTGTTGATATAGACGCGGTCTGTCTCGCTGGAGAAGGTAATCGCACCGTCTTGCTTGCGCAGATTTGAGCCGCCCACTTTGTCCCAATATTCGCAGCCTTCCAAACCTTGGACGCTGACAGCACCGATGTCGCTGATCTGCAGATAGGTGTGCAAAGCTTCGCCAATGACGAAGTCTTGAGTGCCAGTGTTTTCTGTAATCAGCTCCATGCGCAGTGTCTCACCTACGATTACAGTTAGATCGACATTGCTAGAGTGTTGCCATTGCGCACGGGTTTTGTCACTTTCGACCAGACGCAGCGTCAAGCGTGTTGCGCCATTAGGTTCCGTGCCGGACTCCAACACGCGCCAAGGCACGGTGCGCGCATAGCCGTGGCCGGGGAAACTCGCTTCGCTCGGATGTGCGCCGAACCATGGCCAACATATAGGGGCGCCACCGCGTATAGATTTGCCTGCGGCGACCTTCATGTCGCGCGACAACCAGACCACCGGTTTGGCTTGGCTCTTGGGCTGCCAGCTCATCAGATGCGCGCCCTGCAAGCACAGTGCTGCGGTCGCCTGTGCATTGTTGAATTCTGCGATCACCAAGCCGCTGGCATCATCACGGAAAGTGAGTTGGCCGGCGATAGCGAATTGCTGGTTCAGATTCTGTGCTGTAGGCATGACGATTCCTTATGAGTGAGTATTAACGTTTTTCGATCTGGGTGACATCGCGCACAGCGCCTTTATCGGCGCTGGTGACCATGGCGGCGTAGGCGCGCAAAGCTGCAGAAATCTTGCGTGGACGCTCTGCTGCGGGTTTCCAAGCTTGTTTACCCGAGGCTTCCATAGTTGCGCGGCGTTGCGTCATCTCTGCTTCGGAGATGACGAGATTGATAGTGCGATTGGGGATATCGATTGCGATGGTGTCGCCTTCATGTACTAAGCCGATTGCGCCGCCGCTGGCAGCCTCGGGTGAGACATGGCCTATGCTCAAACCGGAAGTGCCGCCGGAAAAACGGCCGTCGGTGAGCAGCGCACAGGCTTTTCCCAAGCCTTTAGATTTGAGATAAGAAGTCGGGTATAGCATCTCCTGCATGCCAGGGCCGCCCTTGGGTCCTTCATAGCGAATGACCACGACATCGCCTGCAATGATTTGATCGGCCAGAATGCCGGCGGTCGCAGCGTCCTGACTCTCGAACACCCGTGCACGTCCGGTGAATTTCAGGATGCTCTCATCCACTCCTGCAGTCTTTACGATGCAACCATCAAGGGCGATGTTGCCATGCAATACTGCCAATCCGCCGTCCTTGGAGTAGGCATGTGCGCCGTCACGTATACAGCCCTCGCTGCGGTCCGTATCTAACTCTGGATAGAGCATGGATTGTGAAAAGGCGATTGTGGTAATGATGCCTGCAGGTGCGGAGCGGAAGAATTTTTGTACATATTCGTCCGAGGTCTGTGCGATGTCCCACAGCTTGAGGCCTTCTCGCAGGGTCTTGCTGTGTACGGTGTGTACTTCGCCATGCAACAACCCTGCGCGGTCCAGTTCGCCCAAGATGGCGGCGATGCCGCCGGCACGATGTACGTCCTCAAGATGGTATTCGGAAGAAGGGGCGACCTTGCACAGGGTAGGCACATGGCGCGATAAGCGATCCATGTCTTTCATGGTGAAACCCACGCCCGCTTCACTTGCAATGGCGAGTAAGTGCAACACAGTGTTGGTCGAGCCTCCCATGGCGATGTCCAGCGTCATAGCATTCTCGAACGCATCGAAAGTGGCAATGTTGCGCGGCAATACTGAAGTGTCATCTTGTTCGTAATAGCGTTTACACAGTTCGACGATGGTGCGACCGGCGCGCAAGAACAGTTGCTTGCGTTCCGCGTGGGTGGCAACCAGAGAGCCGTTGCCGGGCAATGATAAGCCCAGTGCCTCAGTCAAACAGTTCATAGAGTTGGCGGTGAACATGCCAGAACAGGAGCCGCAAGTAGGGCAGGCAGAGCGTTCGATCGCGTCGACTTCTTCATCGCTGATGTGACCATCGGCCGCCGCGACCATGGCGTCGACCAAGTCCAAGTTCTTGGTTTTTCCTTGCCAGTTCACTTTGCCTGCTTCCATAGGGCCGCCGGAAACGAATACGACGGGGATATTCAAACGCATCGCGGCCATTAACATGCCCGGCGTGATCTTGTCGCAGTTGGAGATACACACCAGCGCATCGGCGCAATGCGCATTGACCATATATTCGACCGAGTCGGCAATCAAATCACGTGACGGTAATGAATACAACATACCATCATGTCCCATGGCGATACCGTCATCCACTGCGATAGTGTTGAATTCCTTGGCAATGCCGCCGACCTTTTCGATCTCGCGTGATACCAATTGGCCCATATCCTTTAAGTGGACGTGGCCGGGGACGAACTGTGTGAAAGAGTTGGCGATGGCGATGATGGGCTTGCCGAAGTCACCATCTTTCATGCCGGTGGCGCGCCATAAAGCGCGCGCACCCGCCATGTTGCGACCGTGAGTGGATGTTTTTGAGCGGTATTGAGGCATGATATATTCTCGAAAATGAAGCGCCGTATGCGCATATGCTGGATAATTCGACGAACAATTCTAACCCATTCCCCTATGCTAGTTCATCCTCAATTCGATCCCGTCGCGATTCATCTTGGCCCATTCGGCATCCATTGGTACGGCCTGATGTATCTGGCAGGCTTTATCACCTTTATCTTTTTGGGGCGTAAACGCATCACCATGTTGGACCATCCGCAGTTGACGCCCAAGCTACTGGATGACTTGTTGTTCTATGGCGTACTGGGTGTGATTTTAGGAGGGCGTTTGGGCGAGGTATTGTTCTATAACCCGGGATATTATTTCTCGCATCCCTTAAAGATACTCGCAGTATGGGAGGGCGGAATGTCTTTTCATGGTGGCTTCTTGGGTGTACTGGTGGCGATGGCGATTTTCGCCAGGCAACAGAAGATGCACTGGTTGGCACTGATGGACTTCATCGCGCCTCTGGTGCCGCCAGGTTTGGCCTTTGGCAGGCTGGGGAACTTCATTAATGGCGAGTTGTGGGGACGACCTACAGATGTGCCTTGGGCGATGGTATTCCCGAGAGCAGATAATCTTCCTCGTCACCCGTCCCAACTCTATGAGTTTGCTTTAGAGGGCGTGTTGTTGTTCATCATCCTATGGTGGTTCGCACGTAAACCACGCCCCATAGGCTCGGTCTCCGGTCTATTCTTGATCGCTTACGGTAGTTTTCGATTCTTGGGGGAATTCACCCGCAATCCGGATGATGGGATATTCGGATTGATGACATTCGGGATCAGTATGGGGCAGTGGTTGAGCGTGCCCATGGTCATTGCCGGTGTGGTCATGTTTAAGTGGAGTATGCGCAAGCACGTTGCAGCGCGACCTTGACACCCGTGCGGAGCTTACCCGATACTCGAATCATCATTTGAACGACTGAAACTTCATTGGAATACTTTTCGCTGTACACCCTGATCGGTTTTTTGTGTCTACTGCTCATCCTGAGCGCGTTCTTTTCTGCCTCTGAAACCAGCATGATGGCGATTAATCGCCACCGCTTGAATCACTTGGTGCGCAAAGGTAATAAGAGTGCAAAGATCACCGCAGGACTGCTAGGTAGGATAGATCAACTACTGGGTTCTATCTTGTTGGGAAATACCGTTCTGAACGTCGCTGCAGCGACGTTGTCGGGAATTATCGTCTTGCGTTTGTTTGGACAAAATGAGTCTGCGATGTTGGTGGGTACACTCATCACCGCGTTTATGATTGTTGTGTTCAGTGAAATTATGCCCAAGATCATCGCGGCAACCTATCCCGAGCGTGTTGCCTTGCCTTCGAGCTATCTGCTTGCGCCATTGGTTAAGTTGTTCTATCCGGTAGTATTTATTGCGACAGCCATCGTGCGAGCCTTGTTATGGGTGATGAGGATCAAGGTTCAGACTGATCAGAGCAAACATAAGATGACCCTGGAAGAGTTGCGGGGCTTGGTGCTTGATGCAGAGCACTTCTTGCCCCGCAAACATCAGAAGATGCTGCTGAATCTGGTCGATTTGGAGCGCATCACTGTGAATGATGTGATGATTCCCCGCAATCAAATAGAGGGTTTAGATATCAGCCTTAGTGCAGAAGAGATACGTAATCAAATCATCACCTGCCATCACACGTTGCTGCCTGTTTATGAAAATGCGCCTAGTAATGTTGTCGGGATATTGCACATCAAACGAGCATTATCCCTGTTGCAGGAGGAGGAGTTTGATCTTCAAGATCTAAAGTCGGTTCTGCACGATGCATATTTCATCCCTTCAGATACGCCGCTGCTCAAGCAATTGCAGCAATTCCAAGAACGCCATACTCGCTTGGGTTTGGTGGTTGATGAGTACGGTGAATTGTTGGGCTTGGTGACGCTGGAGAATATTTTGGAGGAAATCGTCGGTGAGTTTACGACGCAGTCGCCAAGTCTAACGGGTAAATATTTGCGCCAAAATGACGGAAGTCTGCTGCTTGAAGGCGGAAGTAGTTTGCGGGAACTGAATCGAAAGCTGGGTTTGCATTTTCCATTGGATGGTGCCAAAACATTGAATGGATTGATATTGGAGCACTTGGAAGACATTCCGGAGGCGGGGACTAGTTTGAAGATCGCGGACTATCCAATGGAAATCATACAGACGCAAGACAGGGTAGTTAAAGTAGTGCGTATCTTCCCATTACAAACACGCATACCTAAATAAAATTTCTTTATAGGCGCGTGTACGGTAAGTGCAAAGTAATCCAGGATTAGGCTGACCAATTTTGGCAGCTTTACATTAGTGATAAAGCTCGGCATGATACCCGCCAAGAATCAACAGTGAACCGAACGGAGACACTATGGCTGTCGCACAAAAAAATCAAAAGCCCAAAGAAAGTTCATACCTTTGGGAGGGGCGGGACAAGACTGGCAAAATCGTCAAAGGTGAGATGCGTGCACCCGGAGAGGCCGTTGTATCCGCCACTTTGCGCCGTCAGGGTGTCAATGTCACAAAGGTGAAAAAGCTGCGCGCATCCGGCAAGTCGGTCAGCGAGAAAGATATCGCATTGTTTACCCGGCAGTTGGCAACTATGCTGAAGTCAGGTGTTCCTCTGCTGCAGGCATTTGATATTGTAGGTAAAGGCCACAGCAATCCCTCGGTCGCAAAACTTTTGTTCGATATTAAGACTGATGTTGAAACAGGCAGCAGCTTGCAACAGGCCTTCAAGAAATACCCCCTGTACTTCGATGAGCTGTATTGTAACTTGATCGGTGCGGGTGAGGCCGCCGGTATCCTGGATAGTCTGCTGGAGCGTTTGGCTACATACAAGGAAAAGATCCAAGCGATTAAGAGCAAGATCAAGTCTGCCTTGTTCTATCCGATTTCGATTATCGCTGTTGCTGTCATTATCACTGCGGTGATTATGATTTTTGTGATTCCGGCATTTAAAGAATTGTTTTCGAACTTTGGCGCGGATCTGCCCGGACCGACTCTGGTTATCATGGCGATATCGGATTTCTTTGTGGCTTATTGGTGGGCGATATTCGGCATAATCGGCGGCGCTTTGTATACATTTTTTTATTTCTGGAAGCGCAGCAAGAAGATGCAAGGCGTCATGGATAGATTGCTGCTCAGATTGCCTATTTTCGGGGAGTTGATAC
The DNA here is from genome assembly GCA_027448945.1 of Gallionellaceae bacterium. Taxonomy (GTDB): domain Bacteria; phylum Pseudomonadota; class Gammaproteobacteria; order Burkholderiales; family Gallionellaceae; genus Gallionella. The sequence goes on along the minus strand of DAIDMQ010000022.1, from coordinate 8,356 downwards.
GCAAGGCGAGTATCGCGCGTTGGAGTCGTACGCTTGCGACGATGTTCGCGGCAGGTGTTCCGTTGGTCGAGGCGTTTGATTCGGTTGCAGGTGCGGCGGGTAATGCGGTTTATTTTGATGCAACCAAGGCGATACAGCGCGAAGTCACTACGGGTAATAGTTTGACAGTTGCGATGCAAGATACCCAAGTGTTCCCAAGCATGGTGCTGCAGATGGTTGCCATCGGTGAAGAAGCGGGTTCTTTGGATGCGATGTTGTCGAAAGTGGCCGACTTTTATGAGGAAGAAGTGGATAACGCAGTTGACGCTCTTTCCAGCCTGATGGAGCCTATCATTATGGTTGTGCTGGGTACTCTGATCGGCGGTATGGTGATTGCGATGTATCTACCGATCTTCAAAATGGGACAAGTTGTATAAATTTCAAGTTGGGGGGCAGTTTTGCCCCCTGCGTGAATACGGTAAAACTATTTAAGAGTGAATCTTGAGTTATGAGTTTATTTGAAGTACTGCAAGCGGCTCCGGCCGCTTTTATTTTATTGTGCCTATTTCTCGGCTTGATCGTGGGCAGTTTCCTCAATGTGGTGATACACCGTCTACCCAAGATGATGGAGTGCGGATGGCTGCAGCAGTGTGCCGAGATGCGTGGAGAGGAAGTGCGGGAATCGCCTGCTTACAACTTGCTGGTTCCTCGTTCTGCATGCCCGCATTGCAACCACGCTATCAGTGCTTGGGAGAACATCCCAGTATTCAGCTATGTATTCCTTCGCGGGAAGTGCAAGGGCTGCGGTGTCGGGATATCCGTGCGCTATCCACTCGTCGAAGCAATCTCGGGTGTGCTATGTGCATATGCGGGCTACCACTTTGGCTTTGGAATGGCCGCACTGGGGGCAATGATTTTTATATGGGCGCTGGTAGCGCTAGCGGCTATTGATTTCGATACCCAGTTGTTACCCGACGACGTCACGCTACCTCTGCTATGGTTGGGCTTGATTTTCAATCTATTCGGTACTTACACCTCTTTGCCCACCGCTGTGATTGGGGCGATGCTGGGTTATTTGGTGCTATGGAGTGTGTATTGGCTGTTCAAATTGGTCACCGGTAAGGAAGGTATGGGTTATGGTGACTTCAAGTTGCTGGCTGCCTTGGGGGCATGGTTCGGCTGGCAGATGTTGCCGCTGATCATCTTGCTCTCGTCGTTAGTGGGTGCCGTGATAGGTATCACACTTATCGTAGTGATGCGCCATGGCCGCAATATCCCTATTCCCTTTGGCCCATATCTGGCTGGTGCCGGTTTGATCACCCTATTCTGGGGACAGCAACTCACCCAAATGTATTTACAGTTAATCTCGGCATCCTAATGTCTACGGCCAAACAACGATTGTGCGTTGGCCTGACCGGTGGGATAGGTAGCGGCAAGTCTACAGTTTCCAAGCTATTTCAGAATCTCGGTGCATACATCATCGATACCGATGAGATCGCGCATCAACTGACCAGGGTTGGTGGTGGGGCGATGACCGAGGTCGTAAGCGTTTTCGGCCACGACTACTTGGATTCTGATGGTGCTTTAGATCGTGCCAAAATGCGCAAGCTGATATTTTCCAACGCTGGCGCCAAGGCAAAATTGGAAGCAGTGCTACATCCCCTAATCCGTGTTCGGGTGCAAAAGGAACTCGCCGGCGAACCTGATGCGCCTTATGTCATCTTGGTTGTGCCCTTACTCTTGCAGAGCCCGGCGTATAAAAAATGGGTACATAGAATTCTGGTTGTGGACTGTGCCGAGGAGAAGCAGATCGAGCGTGTCAGGCAGCGCAGTCACTTGAGTGAGGTCGAAGTCCGGGGCATCCTGGCGCAGCAGAGCAGTCGAGCCGAGCGTTTGCGCATAGCAACTGACCTGATAGACAACAATGGCAGTTTAGAGCGGCTAGAACAGCAGGTACATGCATTACATCAAATTTATTTTGCGATAAGCGATTGACGCCAACTGCTTATTACAATATCTTTCGGCGCTAATATTTCATCCCCAACTTCATGGCGACAATCGCGTGATTAATTACGAGTTTCCCCTCAATGAAAAAGTGCGCACCATGTTGCGGCTTGAGGACTTGTTCGCGCGTATGTCGCATTACCTTGACGGTGAATCCAGTGTTGATCATCACTCTGCACTGACAACTTTGTTCGAAATCCTTGAGGTGGCCAGTCGTGCCGACTTGAAATCCGAGTTGCTGCAAGAGTTGGAGCGCCAAAAGCGCGCACTATCTAATCTGCATAACAATCCGGCAATTTCTGAAGAAGCGCTGGAAAATGTCCTTGCGGTGATCGAAAAGGCCGCTACCGACCTGCTGGCTATGACAGGTAAGATCGGACAGCACCTGCGTGAGAATGAATGGCTGATGGGAATCAAACAAAGAGCTTGCATGCCGGGCGGGACCTGCCAATTCGATTTGCCCTCATATCATTATTGGCAGGAGCAGACTATATCTACCCGACGACAAAATTTGCGGCAGTGGCTGGCGCCTTTGTTACCCATCGATGCGGCGATTGCAATCGTATTAAAATTGCTGCGTGAAAGCGGCAAGGTTCTGCATTTCACCGCACATCAAGGTTCTTTTCAGCAAATGCAGGGCGGGCGAGTCGCGCAAATGTTGCGCGTGAGTCTGAGCCGTAATCTGGTTTGTCTGCCGGAAGTCAGCGCGAACAAATATGCCATCAACATACGCTTTGTCGATGCAAACTATGCCGCCAAGTCGACCGTTTTTGAATTTGACGTCCCTTTTGAACTCACCTTTTGCAGTCTGACGCAATGAGTGCCGCCAAGCCGCTTATGGTGACTTGTCCGCATTGCAAGAAGACTTCCGCGTGGAATAGTAAAAATCCATATCGTCCATTCTGTTGTGAACGTTGCAAGATGATAGACCTTGGTAAATGGGCCAACGAGGAGTATCGCGTTGAGCTTGCACCGGATCAGCAGGACTTTCTGGAAGACGCTCACCAAGCCTGACGCATCAGGGCTATGCCATGCGCGCCATGCGCCAATGCAATCGCCATATCCCCTGCCACCAAACCGCCCAGCGCATATACGGGCAATGTTGTGTCGTTTATGCAGTTTGAGAATTTATCCCAACCCAGATGAGCGGCACCGGGATGACTCAGTGTCGGCAGTACGGGGCTGAGCATCGCAAAATCCAAGCCGAGCGCTCCCGCAACGCGCAACTCTTCTGCCGAGTGACAAGAGGCCGAGCATAGATCGAAGTCTGGTCTTGACGAGCAGGCGTGTAATTGCCTCCCCGACAGATGCAACCCGTCCGCCCCGACTTGTTTTGCGAGTGCCGCATCGCTGTTAATCAAGACCCGGGCACTGTGCTTATGCGACAGATCGACAACTTTTTGTGTGAATTCAAGCATGTCGCTTGCCGACAAATGCGATTCGCGCACTTGCAATAGGCGCAGTCCTCGCTGCAGCGCGATTTCCAGTCGCAACAGGAACGCATCTGTGCCCAATTCGGCGGCATGACTGATCGCATAAAGCGGCGGCAACTGAAGTGCGCTCAAGATGGGTGCGTTGGCAGGTAACACGGGCGCGACACTTAACTGCGGAAAGCTTTGCCAGGATAGGCGCTGCTGCTCCAGCCCTTGTGGCTCGCCCTGCCACTCATAGACGCGAAAGAAATGTAACTTCACCGTTGCGTGCGGGTAGGTGAAAATACGCGTCAGCCAAGGATGGGCACAGCTTACCGTGATACCCAGCTCCTCATGTAACTCTCGGCATAGTGCTTGATAAGTTGTTTCATCCGGCTCTACCTTGCCGCCCGGAAACTCCCAATAACCCGCGTAGGCCTTGCCTTCCGGGCGCTGCGCCAACAGGAAAGAGCCATCTGCACGGAGCAGCACGGCTGCTGCAACGTCTGTGATTTTGCGACTCATTTCAGGATTTTGGTGCGGCACTGGCGTTTCTACCGCACCAGTCGCGGGCGAATTGTCCGGCGACACGACCACTGCGCGAGCCGCGCGATAGCGACCATTGCAAACAGGCACGGCGCACTTCTTCGCTCATGCCACCTGTCCAGCCGTGATGTTGCAACCAATGCGCGGCGACTGTCAGATATTCATCCTGGCTGAACGGATAAAAAGAGATCCATAGTCCAAAGCGTTCGGAGAGTGAGACTTTTTCTTCCACGCTTTCCGCAGGGTGTATCTCGTCGCCTTCGTGTTTTGTGGCGAGATTGTCGCTCATATAATCGGGCATCAAGTGGCGGCGATTGGAGGTGGCGTAGATCAGCAGATTATCGGAGAACGCCACCAAGTCGCCATCCAGTGCGGCTTTCAGCGTTTGATAACCGGCTTCATCGGCATTGAAAGACAAATCATCGCAATACAAAATGTAGCGTTCCGGGCGTCCTTGTACCAAGCCGATGATGAGCGGCAGATCGACCAAGCCTTGCTTGTCTATCTGTATCACACGCAGTCCAAGGGCCGCATATTCGTTGAGCAGCGCTTTGACCAAAGAAGATTTTCCCGTGCCACGCGCGCCGGACAACAGCACGTTATTGGCCGTGCCACCCGCAACAAATTGCCGGGTATTTTGCTGGACGCGCTGCTTCTGCTGGTCGATGCCCGACAAGTCGGCGAGGCCGATGCGCTGAAAGTTTGCAACCGGACTCAGCACGCGCTGCGTGTGATCCCAGCGAAACGCACACGCGGCCTGCCAATCAGGCGCGACCGGCGTGGCAGAGGGGAGAAATTTTTCCAGGCGGGTGAGCAGCTGGTGGGCGTGTGCCACAAGACCGGAGAGGTCGTTGGATTTTTCGGTAGTTTGCATAGGGTGCGCACTTTACACGATGTGAGTTACAAAAAACAAAACCCGCCGTAGCGGGTCTTGTTTGTCACGCCGGAGTTTGAATTAAACGCCCATGCAGACTGTGTAAACGGCTGCATCGTCGATGCCGGCCACTGCGCCGATTGTGTTTGTTGGAACTGCTACTAAACCTGCACCAGTACCTGAAACTGTCATCATAGAGCCGCCAGCCGTATTGCCATCGTCAAGCTGCGTGTCAAGCTGTTTTGCGAATTTGCCCAGGATGTTTGGAGAGCAAATAATGTAAGTGCCACGTATAGGTAATGTTTTCGCGGCATCAGCAAAAATGGCCACGTTGGCAGCTACAGTAGTACCACTCTGGATGCCAATTTCGCCACCCGCTGCATTTATGGGTCTAAATCCATCACCTGCACCTGGAGTTGCTGGGATAGCAGTTGGGCCTGAAGTGAGCCCTGCTAAGCGGACGTGTTGCCAGAACATATAAGTTTCCGAACCTGTACCATAATCGTTCCAGAAGCCGTCAATCAGGCCATTGCCAGGAATACACTTTGCACCCGCAACACAGGCAGTTCCGCCGGCCAAGTGTGTGTTGGTGCCGCCGATAGTTGGATCATCACCTGGCAAGGACTTGAACTTATCTTGGTAGCCATAGATGAAAACTGGGATATTGCGGAAATCAGTGGCGAGGTTCTTGACCTTGGCACTATTGATTAGCTCTTGACCCTTCAGCACGCCGCCGAGCAGCAAGCCGATAATCACCAGTACGATGGCGATTTCGATTAAGGTAAAACCGGATTGATTGCGTTTCATGATGTATTCTCCTAATGATGTATGCTTCGCTAGGCTATATGCAATTCCTGTGCCACGAATTTTAAAGATTAAATTATATAGTCCGGGGTCTTTTAAATTTCATATATATTCAGTGGGTTGTGGGTTTTTGGTGATGGTTTAATAGCGGGGTTAGCGTCGCGTTGGCGAGGTAGGTAAGCGTGTTTGCTTAGAGGGGTTGACGGAATCTCAACAGTTGGGTGATGAAATGCTGACGTTAAAGTTAGGCAATCGATTGCGTACCGGGCGATGGGTGTTGATCGCGATGCTTATGGCTTTGCATGCCGTCTTGATCGTGGGCGTGGAGAGTGCGTGGGCACACCCATTGATGTTGGCGCATCTGGGTTTATTTCTCATCTGGCAACCCTTATGGCGGGGTGAAGGTCAGTTGGGCCGGGGTGCGATCACCTTCATCGCGATACTGGTCTTGGGGGTGTTGTTCGCGCTGAACTGGTGGGTGATGGCATTTTGGTTGATTGGCCTGTTTGGCTTGGTGGGCGGTCGGGTGCTGGCGTATCGCTCCATCTGGGCGCGCATGTTCAGTCTCATCAAGATGGTCTATCTCCTCACGCTGTTACTACTCTGGGTGGTGCCGAATTTATTCGCGGCACAAGACAGTATCGAGATCGGCCGTCTGTTACTCATATATGTGTTGCCGATGATGTTGCCGGTCTTGATGATGTCGCCGGCAGAAAATCACGGTGCCGAGAATACGCAGACTATAGATTTCTTCTATAGCCTGATGCTTTTTATGCTGCTGGCCTTGGTGGTGCTGGGTAGTTTGGCTTTCATGACCTTGGCGCACATAGGCTACATAGAGGCGCTGTTGCGCACCTTATTCCTAATGGGTTTGATATTGCTTGCCTTGGGCGGTTTGTGGAATCCCCTGTTCGGCTTTAACGGTTTGCAAGTGGTGTTCTCGCGCTACCTTTTGAATATCGGTACGCCATTTGAAAGCTGGTTGATGCGGCTCGCCGATGCGGCGCAGCACTCGCCCAATGCGGAAAGTTATTTAACCACAGCCACTGCCTTGCTGGCTGACCTGCACTGGGTGTCGGGCTTGTCTTGGCAGACTGCGCAGAAGGCGGGGCAGTTGGGCGCATTCAGTCCGCATGCGGTCGTGATGCACGAGGCGGATCTGCGTTTGACTGTCTACGCCAAGCAATCATTGAGTCCGACAGTGCTATTACATGTGCGCTTGCTGAGCCAGTTGGTCGGCTATTTCTATCAAGCCAAGGTGCGTGAGCAAAGTTTGCGCGACATCACGCGCATGCAAGCCGTATATGAGACAGGTTCGAGGCTGACCCACGATCTTAAGAATATGGTGCAGTCTTTGCTCACTTTGACGGCCGTCGCGCAAACCAGTGGTGCGCGGGCTCAGCAATTGCTACAACAGCAGCTACCCTCGCTGACGCAGCGCATCGAGCAAACATTGAGTAAATTGCAGCAGCCGCAAAACGGTGAGGATGATGCGCCTATGCTACCGATAGCGGCATGGTGGGACAGTCTGAGGTCGCGTAATCAACATCTGCAAATGATGTGGGATGCGCCGCAAATTATTCCCGATCAAAAGATACCCGCCGCCATGTTCGATTGCGTGTTGGATAATTTGCTTGATAACGCTTTGCGCAAACGGCAGTCCGAGCCGGATATGGCGATACGTGTCGAGCTGAAGTGTGCTGCGGAATTGTCCATCACCGTCTGTGATAGCGGTACTGCCATACCCGCCGGCAGTTTGCCGTATCTGTTGCGTGCCGTGGTGCAGTCACAACAAGGATTGGGTATAGGTTTATATCAAGCGGCAAAGTGGGCGGAGCAACTCGGCTATCGCTTGGTCTTGCAAAATAATCAGGATGGCAAGGTGTGCTTCGAGCTGGTAGCGACGGGGAAGACTTAGGCACATAACTCAATTTAATGTGCATTGTGATGTAATTTATGTACAAAGAGGTTGATATGAAACAAATTGTTTTTACTGAACTGAGAAATCACGACTAGGCCTACTTTGATTTGGTGGAAACGGGCGAGGCCATTCGGGTGATACGCAATGGTAAATCTATTTCGTGAATCCCGAATCCCGAATCAAGCCACCTGGGGTTGATAGTGATGTATGCGTGCCAGCACTTCTGACAAGGATTCGCGGGCGACTTCGGTGTCGTAGTGAGCTTGTAAATTCACCCAGCTTTGTGCATCTGTGCCGAAAAAGGCTGCCAAGCGCAGTGCGGTGTCAGGTGTAATTGCACGTTGTCCAGCGCAGATTTGCCCGATGCGCCGTTGTGGCACACCGATTTCTTTCGCCAGTCGATACTGGGTAATGCCCATTGGCTTCAAAAAATCTTCCAGTAAAATCTCGCCCGGATGTCCGAGTGGTATTTTGCGTGTCATTTCACTCTCCTAATGGTAGTCAATAATCTCAACTTCGCTGGCATGTCCTGCTTGCCACACAAAGCAAATTCGCCATTGATCGTTGATGTGAATACTGTGCTGACTGGCACGATTGCCCGGTGGCACACGCAAAAAATCTAACGTTACCGCCGCATTAATTTGTTGCAACTTGCGCATCGCAATTTTTTCGATATTTGACCTTCCCTCGGTTTTTCGTCTTCCAAAGGACGGATTTCATGCTACCAGTTTCTCATGCTGCTGAGCAGTGAGCCAGTCATCTAAATGCTGCATGGGTGACTTGTAGCTCAGTGTTGAGTGTTGTCGCTTGCGGTTG
>DAIDMQ010000021.1 GCA_027448945.1 Gallionellaceae bacterium | reverse complement strand
GTTTGCGTGTGATGACTCTCCATTTGCAAAGCGATCAGCTCGCCCTGCAATTGCGTCTTCTCCATCTGCACACGCAACACATCCTGCTGGCCACCGGTACCGTTTTCATAGCGCGTCTGCGCGATGTCTTCCAGACTGTTGAGCAAAGTCAGGCTCTGTTGCGCCAGATGCACACTGCCGTTGGCATAGTAATTCATGGCGTAGGTCGCTTTGATACGCGCCGCCAGCTCACTCCAGCTCGCCGCCACCTGCCCTTCAGATTGGGTGGTTTGTGCATCGGCGACCTCGCGTTGCAGATCACGTTTGCCGAACCATGGCACAGTCTGCATCAACAAATAGCGCGTGCCGCCCCCCTGCCCCGGCAGCAAATTTGGACTACCCTGCTTGCTGACATCCATGAATTCGGTACGCAGCACCGGATCGGGCAAAGCATCTGCAGTAGCTGCGCGATATTGCACCGCCTGCGCATCGAAACGCGCAGCCGCGAGATCCGGATTATGCGCATGCGCATAATCCAGCAAGCCCTGCAGATTGCTGCCCAAAGGCAGCTCGGCAGCATAAGCTGGCGCGGCACTGACTAGCCACAGCGCGCCCAGCAGGAGAGAGATATTCGATAGTGATTTCATGTTCCGCATCCGATGCGTGATTCAAACAAATGGGCGACCGCACAGGGTAGCCCAGGCGTTACGGAACGAGATTGAAAAAACGATTACAACAGACGGACTCGTCCCGTATCAGAGGCGGGCGAGCGGTGGGGGCAACAGCGGAACGAAGGTATAGGAACTAAAGGCCAACAGATAAGGCGTGGCGTCGTATGCAGACGCTACGACCGCAGGTGTGCCGATTGCAGGCACACCGATATAAGCGGTACAAGCCATGTGACAGACCGCACAGGAATCGCAAGCCTGATTGCTGCCATTCCCTGTTTGTTGCATATCCATCTCATCCATGCCGCAATCGGCCATCATCGCGTCTTGTGCTTGGCCTGCAGGCATCTGCATAGCGACAGACGACGCCAATGCACTGCCGCTGAACAGCGGTAGCCAGAGGGCAAAAAGTATGGCGATGAATTTTTGAGTGGTGTGCGACATGCGCGCATCTTCGCCGAATAGCACCGTCCTGTCAAACGTGTGCGCACAGATATCACAGATTTCGCCGGACACATTAACGGGCGCGCGTCCCCAAGTGCAACAATTTTAATGGAGTCGAAATTTCAGCCTCAAATTCCGGTAAACAGCATATCCAGCGCAGCGATGATTTCATCGCGCTTGGTCTTCAGCGATGCGACCCTGTCGCCCAGCGAACGAATAGAAACACCCGCCAGTTCGGACGTGGACATCACCACCGCATCGCCCTTGACCTTGAATTTCGGGTTCAACTGCTTCGCCGCCAACCCCATTTCCCCTGCCAGCACCAGCGGCACCACGACGCGGGTAACCAGCGTATCCAGCAGATCAGCCTGCACATCCAGCAGGTAAGGAATCTCCTTGCGCGTGGCCGCATTCGGATTGAGGTAGACGTCAAACTGAGCCATTAGAACCGCCGCAGGCCATCGCTGAACGTACCGCGCGCTTCGATGCGGCGGTTATATTCCTCCAGCGCGCCCTTATTTTCGGCCAGCCACTGGCTGCGTTGCGCTTGCCGGATGATCTCGGCCAAGTGCTGCTCCAGCGTCTGCGAAAGATTGATATTGAGTTTTTTTGCCTGCTGCAACAGATCGGCATTGATGCTGAGATTGGCCGCCCTCTTGGGCCCGGCCTTGTCGAAAATAACATTGCTCATGCGTATTCCCTGATATTTTTTGATGCGCACAGTCTATGCGCATCAAAAAGGCGCGTCAATGAAGAGGATTGGGAGAAAGCAGCATTAACCAAGAGAATTAGACCTGCCCGCCCACGCCTTTAAACTTCACTGAGGGACTATGCGATCTGGCGGCCTTGCCTGAATCGCATTGCAACAAACTTTCCGGTTTACAAAAGCGGTTCGTCAGCTGGCAAGGGTGCCATCAAAGCAGCGATGTCCGCTTCGCCGAATTTGACCATGCTGCTGCTGTCTTCAGAGAGGATGCCTGCGGCGAGTTCGGCCTTCTTTTCTTGCAGGGCGAGGATTTTCTCTTCTATGCTGCCCGCCACCACCAATTTGTAGACGAACACTTTGTTGACCTGTCCCAAACGATGGGCGCGATCGGTGGCTTGATTCTCTACGGCAGGATTCCACCAGGGATCGTAATGGATCACGGTGTCGGCGGCGGTGAGGTTCAGTCCCACCCCGCCCGCTTTCAGGCTGATCAGGAAGATAGGCACTTCGCCGTCTTGAAATCTGCCCACGACTTCTTCCCGGTTCTGTGTCTCTCCGGTGAGTTTGACGTAGCTCAGGCCTTCTTTTTGCAACTCTTCTTCTATCAGCGCCAGCATGCTGGTGAACTGCGAGAACACCAAAATGCGTCGCCCTTCGCTCACGAGCTCGGGTAACATTTCCATGAGCATATCGAGTTTGGCGTGTTCCTGAACCTTGCGTGCGGCATTCAGTTTCAACAGGCGCGGATCACAACAAACTTGGCGTAGCTTGAGCAAAGCGTCGAGGATGATGATGTGGCTGCGCGCAAAACCTTTGTCTGCAATCTCTTCACGCACACGTTGATCCATGGCGATGCGCACGGTCTCATACAAGTCGCGTTGCGCGCCGTCCAACTCGACGCTGCGCACAATCAAGGTCTTCTCCGGCAAGTCACTGGCAACGTCCTGCTTGCGTCTGCGCAAGATGAAGGGGCGCACGCGTTGCGCCAACAGATCGCGGCGTTGCAGGTTGCCCAGCTTCTCTATCGGTGTGCGCCAGATTTTATTGAATGACTTCAGATCTCCCAATAGGCCAGGCAACAGGAAATCGAATTGCGACCACAGGTCACCCAGGTGGTTCTCCAACGGTGTACCTGTCAGACACAATCTGTGTCGCGCCTTGAGCTTGCGTATCACCTGGGCGGCTTGGCTGGCGGCGTTCTTCACCGTCTGCGCCTCGTCCAGGATCAACAGGTGATAGTCATGCTGCGACAACATTTCTTCGTCGCGCCACAGCAGCGGATAGGTGGTGAGGATGACGTCATGTTCTTTGATCAGCTCAAACTGTTCGGTGCGTTGTTTGCCGTGCAGGGACAGCATGCGCAGATCGGGCGCGTAACGCTCGGCTTCGCGCTTCCAGTTGAAGATCAATGAGGTCGGCAACACCACTAAGGCCGGCTTGTCCATGCGCCCGCTCTGTTTTTCCATCAACAGGTGCGCCAATGCCTGCGCGGTCTTACCCAAGCCCATATCGTCGGCGAGTATGCCGGCCAGATTGTTCTCGCGCAGGAACTGCAACCAGGCCAAGCCTTCCAGTTGATAGTGACGCAACTCCAGCAAGAAGTTTGGGGGTGCGGATACAGGCTGTATGCCGTTGGTGTTCTTGAGTTGCTCGGCAAGATTGACCAGGGCATCCGCCCCTTTGAACTGCCAGCGCTCCATGTCGGTGAGTTGCTGGATACGCGAGACATCGAAACGCGACAGACGGATGCTATCGCCCTTCATGCCGCCGCCGTCAAACAACTCCAGCAGGGTGCGCGCCAGCGGCTTGATGCGCTGTGCCGGAACCTTCACCTGGCCACCATCCGGCAATTGCAGTGTGATGGGCTCCTGGTCGGGTAGTTTTTCTAACAGCAACACATCCAACCAGCGCGGATCTTCACGGAACAACTCGTGCAGCATAGGCGCCAATGCGACACGTTCACCGTTGACCACGATGCCCATGTTGAGGCTGAACCAGCCATCGGCCTGTTCATCGAAATCACCCAGCCAAGCCTCGACTTCCAGCACGTGGTGACGGAAGCCGTTCAGCATCTCGATCTGCCAACCCGCATTGCGCAACTTGGGAACAGCTTGTTGCATCCAGTCCGCCCATGCGGCATTGCTTTCCAGACCCAACATCGCACGGTCTGCATAACTACCGTTCAGGGAGATGTTGGGCATCTCGCCCAAGCCAGTGGTGATCAAAGTCTTGAGCGCGGTCGTCTCGGCCTTCTCGTCACGTGCGACGCGCACGGTCTCGCCATTCGGCAATGTCACGAACTCGCTGGGATGATCGAAAGGTAACAAGGCATCGCCGTAGCGCCATTGCAAACGCGCAAAGTCGCGTATCTGGTTACCCGCAGGATAGTTGCGATAGGCAGTGCGATACGCCATGTCCGAGGTGCCCAGTGACAACACCGGCACCAGCTTGGCTTTAAGACCGCGCAAACCGGCCTTGCTGGGTGCGGGCAACTCGGGCAGCAGGTCGCGCAAAGCCGCAGCCACCACCAACATCTCCATATCGTTGAGCGGCGGCATGCTCAGCAGTTTGGCCACTTGTGCCGGTGCTTGCGCCATCTGTAACGTACCCAATTCTGATGTGGCCGCATCCAGATACCAGGTATCTTCAGGCAGTGCCAAAACATGCACGGCATCTCCGTCGCGTATCACGGTGGGCTGGATGTTGCCGTAGTCATCCGCCCCCCAGGCGATCTGCGCGCTTCTGGTCTCGCCCGGTTTGAGCAGCACCGGATGCGTCAGCCGTTCGCGACTGCCGGGCACACGGGTACGGAAATACAGGCGCTCGCTGGCAAGCAGCCGTGTCAGCAATTCATTGCCATGCTTGCCCGCGATCTGATAACCCTCGTAACGATCATGCAGTCGCAACAATAAGCGCAAGATAGGCATGTCTGCTTCGCGCACATACTGCGGCGGATTCAACAAGGCACGTTCTACGTTATCCCAGTCCTGCAAATCGCCGGCTAACTGCCCACCCGCATCCAGCTTGGTCTTGTAGACCTGCACGCGGAACAGCTTGTTATGTTTGATCAGCGCATAACAAAGCGCCGTTCCGCGCTGCGAGACCAGAGGCTGTTTTTTGAGCGGTGTGCTCAGAGTGCCGCGCATGGACTCTATCCATTCGGTCACCGCAAGGTTAACCGTGGGCGCTTTGACCGCGCGCGGCAAAGCCAGCACGGACAGCAAGACTGCGGCGGTATGTTCACATTGGTATGCAACCGGACAACTGCAATGAGGCTGCACCGCAAGCTTGCCGTCCGGACCGGGCGACAGCACGATGTGCACCTTGTAAGGCATACGCTCGACTCCCTGTACTTCGGCACGTATTTCGGCCGGCAACACATCTAGTTCGCTGATCGAATTGAGATAGGCTTTTGCCTTATGGATCACACCGCTGGCATACCAGCGCGTGACATCGGCGAGAGTGTAGGACTGGGTAAGGGGCATAAGTTTTAGGGCGGGTTTTGCTGCAAACCCGCCTGCTCATCAACTACCGTAAAGTTTGCGTCCACGGATACGTGCACGGTGCGCTTTACGCTGTTCAGCTTCGGTGAGCGCGCGCGGCTTCTTGCCTTCGAAAGGATTTTTGCTGGAGTTGTACTGGATCTTCATCGGCGTGCCCTGCAGCTTGAATATCTCGCAGAAAGTACGCTCCAGATATCGCGTGTAACTGGCCGGCACTTCATCCAGACCGCTACCGTGGATGATGATCAATGGCGGATTGCTACCGCCCTGATGCGCATAACGCATCTTGGGCAAGAATCGTCCACCCTTGGGCGGCAGTTGCTTATCCAGTGCGGCGATGAGCGCACGGGTGAGTTTTGGTGTGGACATCTTGGCCATCGCTGCCGCGTAGGCTTCATCGACCGACTTCAGCACGCCGGGGATACCGTTGGCATGCAAGGCGGAGATGTAGTGACGCTTGGCGAAACCCAAGAAATGCAACTTGCGTTCGATGTCGTTCTTCACCATCAGACGTTGATGGTCATCCAGGCCATCCCACTTGTTTACCGCCAACACCAATGCACGGCCTGCCTGCAACACGAAGTCTGCGACGTGTGCATCTTGCTCTGTGATCTGGTCACGCGCATCCACCACCAACACCACCACGTTGGCATCTTCGATGGCCTGCATGGTCTTGATCACGGAAAATTTTTCGACCGCTTCATCGACCTTGCCGCGACGACGCACACCGGCGGTATCGATGATGGTGTAAGCCTTGCCGTCGCGTTCGAAGTCGATATAGATGCTGTCGCGTGTGGTGCCGGGTTGATCGAAAGCGATGACGCGTTGCTCACCCAGAATGGCGTTCACCAATGTTGATTTGCCCACATTCGGACGACCCACGATCGCCAGCTTGGGCGGCTGTTCTTCAGGACGCTCTTCTTCCTCCACCGGTTCCGGGAAATTCTCCATCGCGATCTCGATGACTTCGACGACGTTATCACCATGCGCAGAAGATATAGGCAGCGGTTCGCCCAGACCCAATTCAAAGAAGTCGGAAGTCACTTTGCTGCGCATCATGCCCTCAGCCTTGTTCACCAGCAGCAGAATGGGTTTGCCCGTCCTGCGCAATTCCGTCGCGATGATGGCATCTTGCGGTGTACAGCCTGCACGGCCATCGACCACGAACAACACCACATCGGCCTCATCCACAGCTTGACGACTTTGCTTGGCCATCTCATGCATGATGCCGTCTTTGGCGACAGGCTCCAGTCCGCCGGTATCAACGACCAGATAAGGACGTTCGCCGACGCGGCCACGGCCATAGTGACGGTCGCGTGTCAGGCCGGGTTGGTCGGCGACCAGTGCATCACGACTACGCGTGAGACGATTGAACAGCGTGGACTTGCCCACATTTGGACGACCTACGAGTACGAGTGTGGGCAGCATGATATGTATTCCTAATTTAATTTGAGCGCGTACAGATGACCGTCGCGCGTTTGCACCAGCATACCGTCGTCGAGTTCTTGCGGACTGCCGAGTACGGGGCTGCCATCGAGTTTGGTGCGTGCCACGAAATGACCATCTTCACGATCCAGCGCGTGCAGATATCCCTCGTAATCACCGACCACGACGAAATTCGAGTAGGCATAAGGCTGGCTGGTGTTACGCAAGCCCAGTTGTTCGTTCTTCCACAGTGTGCTGCCATTGCTCTTATCCAGCGCCATGACCACCCCGTCCACATCCGCAAGATAGAGATATTTGCGCAACAACATCATGCCTTTGTCGCTGGAAATGTCACGATTCCACAACGGACCACCTTGTGCCGGATCAAAGCAAGCGACACGCCCCTGAAACGCGATGGCGCATGCTTGTTCGTCATCGACCACGACGTTGCTGGTGATATCACTGATACGATCCAGCTCGGTATTACCTCGCGGTTGAGAGACGGTGTTCTCCCACAACATATTGCCGGTTTTAAGTTCAAGTGCCACGATCTTGCCCGCCGCGAATCCGGCATAGACGCTGCCGCGCAGTATCGTCACGCTGGCCGCACTACGCACCACCAATGCAGGTGTTGCACGCTCGTAGGACCACAGGCGTTTGCCATCCCTGGCGTCCAACCCTGTGATATGACTGTCACCGCTGCGTACCACCACCACGCCATCGGCGTATTCGGGCACACTCAGCACTTCACTGGACACTTTGGACTGCCATAACAGCTTGCCGTTCGCGTCATACGCCCATACGTCACCCTTATCACCGCCGACGATAGACATGTTTTCGTCACCGCCCACGCCGCCCGATACCGTCATACCGACCTCAGTCTTCCACAAGGTCTTGCCGGTATTGCGGTCCAGTGCGATCAAATGGCCATTTTGCGAAACGGCGACGACACGAGTCTTGTCAATGGCAGGCTGCAACACATAGCGACCCGCATCGCCAATCTTGGCTTGCCAAGTCACGGCGAATTTGGCGGTCGCTTTGAAGTCTGTCAGCGGGGTCGGCGGCGGGCCGCTCTTGATGCTGGAGCAAGCGCCCAGCATCAATACCAAGCCCGCCAATAGCAAGCGTTGAAACATCATTTAGCGGCTCCAAGGTCATCCAACTTCATTTGTATCAGCTGACGATAAGTACTCTTTACATCGGTCTTGTCGTAAGCGATTTGATATTCAGTACGTGCTTCGACCGTCTTACCCTGCGCACTCAACACGTCGCCCTTGAGGTCTGCGTAAAGACCATCGAAAGCGGCAGGATGCGCCGCATTCAAATTCTTCAAGGCTTCACCGTAGTTCTTCTCATCCAAGAGTATGGAGGCCAAACGCAGATGTGCGACATCCTTCAAAGTGGCTTCAGAAGAATGATCCAACACCCATTGCAATTGCACTTTGGCTTGGGGAATAGCTTTGACCTGTTCATTGACTTGCGCAGCGGTCAGTGCTGCGCGTGCAGCGTAGATAGTGCCCGAGTACTTGTCCATCACCGCCGCAGCGGCATCGTTGATACGCTTTGCGTCATTGGACTGCAACTGCTCGGAAAACTGTTCGAACAGCGTCGCAGCCTCATTGATCTGCTTGGTCTGGTAATAATGCCAACCGCGCCAGCCACCGACCGCGATCACCAGTACCAGTGTCACACCCAAGATCGTATTTCCGTTGTCTTTCCACCAAGCTTTAAGGGTCTCAATCTGTTCTTGTTCTTGCAAATCGAATGCGGCCATTGTTTTACTCCTAATTTAAAAATTGTTTGAGGGTGTCGTTGAGTTGCGCAACGTCCACCTTGATCTGTTCGCCACCCTGCATGGGCTTGATGCTGACTTGCCGGGCTTGCGCCTCATCATCGCCTATCACCACGGCCAGTAATGCACCGCTGGCATCTGCTTTCTTCATCTGCGACTTAAAACTGCCACCGCCGCAATGCATCACCACGCGTACGCCCGTATCACGCATCTGTTCGGACACGCGGCTCGCCAATTTGGCGGCGAGTTCACCCTGATGCACCAAATAGACATCGACACGCGGTTTGGGCAGCGCCATGCCATCGTCTTGCAGCAACGCCAGCAATCGTTCCACGCCCATCGCGAAGCCCATCGCGGGTGCTGCTTTTCCGCCTATCTGTTCTACCAGACCGTCATAACGACCGCCCGCACAGATAGTGCCTTGTGCACCCAAACGGGTGGTCACCCACTCGAACACGGTGCGGTTGTAATAGTCCAGACCACGCACCAAACGTGTATTGATCTCAAAGACGATACCGTGGGCGGTGAGCGTGTCCTGCAAAGCCTGAAAATGCGCCAACGCTTCCGCATCCAGTTCGTCCATCAATTTGGGCGCGTGCGCTATCAGTTCCTGCATCGCGGGATTCTTACTATCCAAAATACGCAATGGATTGCTATGCAAACGACGTGTCGCTTCCGCATCCAGCGCCGCAGTGTGCTGCTCAAAATACGTGATCAGCTTGGCCCTATGGCGGGCACGCGATTCCGCGTCACCTAAAGTATTCAGTTGCAGAGTCACATCCTTGATGCCCAACTTCTTCCACAAACGTGCGCACATCAGGATCTGCTCGGCATCAATATCGGGGCCGGCAAAACCAAGTGCCTCTACGCCAATCTGATGGAACTGGCGATAACGCCCCTTTTGCGGACGCTCATGACGGAACATCTGGCCGGTGTAGTACAAACGCTGCGGTGCGTTATACAGCAGATTGTGCTGTAACACTGCACGTACACAGGAAGCTGTACCTTCCGGACGCAAAGTGAGTTGGTCGCCGTTGAGGCTATCCTCAAAGCTGTACATCTCTTTTTCCACGATGTCGGTCACTTCGCCGATAGCGCGCTTGAACAAACTGGTCGGCTCGACCAGCGGCATACGGATGTTGCGATAACCATAGCTATCCAGCCAGTCGCGCACCACTTCCTCAAACCACAACCATAATCCCGCCTCGTCCGGCAGGATGTCATTCATGCCGCGTACGGCTTGCAAAGTTTCGTTACTCATCTGTCGGGCTTTATTTATTGACTACTTGTATAGGTATCTGGCGTGCCGGCTTGGCTGAGGATGCCGTGCGCGCCGGATATTTGCGTGCCACATAGTCATCGACGAGGGCGGTAAATTCACCGGAGATATTGTCCCCGCGCAAAGTCACCGCCTTCTCGCCATCCACGTACACCGGGGCGGCGGGGCTTTCGCCGCTGCCAGGCAGGCTGATGCCGATATTGGCCAACTTGCTCTCTCCGGGACCATTCACCACACACCCCATCACCGCCACGGTCATATTCTCCACGCCGTCATATTGACTGCGCCATATCGGCATCTGATCGCGCAAATGGGTCTGTATGCTCATCGCCAATTCTTGGAAGAAGGTACTGGTGGTGCGACCGCAACCCGGGCAGGCAGTGACCATAGGCGCAAATGCACGCAAACCCATGGTCTGCAATATCTCTTGGCCGACGATCACCTCTTGAGTACGCGAACCGTTAGGCTCTGGTGTCAAAGAGATGCGTATGGTGTCGCCTATGCCTTCTTGCAACAACACTGACAGCGCGGCCGTCGATGCGACAATGCCCTTGGAGCCCATGCCCGCCTCGGTCAAACCCAGATGCAAGGCGTAATCGCATTGCGCACTCAGGGAACGATATACGGCAATCAAATCCTGCACATCGCTGACCTTGCAGGACAACACGATACGGTTGCGCGACATACCCAATTTTTCAGCCCGTTGCGCACTTTCCAACGCCGAGGCAATGAGCGCGTTCTGCGTCACGTGCTTCGCATCCAAAGGCTCGGCCAATCGCGAGTTCTCGTCCATCATCCGTACCACCAGATTTTGATCCAGACTGCCCCAGTTCACGCCGATACGCACCGGCTTATCGTAGCGAATGGCAGTCTCTATCATGATAGTGAACGGGTCTTCTTCGGCGCGGCTGCGGCCGACGTTGCCCGGATTGATACGGTACTTGGCCAAGGCCTGCGCACAATCGGGATAGTCAGTCAGCAAACGATGGCCGTTGTAATGGAAGTCGCCGACCAGCGGCACATCACAACCCATTTCATCGAGCCGCGCACGTATCTTCGCCACCTGTGCAGCGGCTTCCGGGGTATTGACGGTGATGCGTACCAGTTCCGAGCCTGCTTGAGCCAACTCATAGACCTGCCTGACTGTAGATTCCACATCCGCAGTGTCTGTGTTGGTCATAGACTGCACCACCACAGGCGCGCCTCCACCCATCATCACGGTACCAATGATGACGCGTTGCGAAGGACGGCGTTTGATTATTCCTGACATATTCACTCCAGCGTCAAACGAGCGACTTCGCTCGATGAGTTTATATACGGCTGCATATTGATCACTTTACCGCCACGGTATATCTGCACCAGCTTGGCATGACCGATTACCACTGCATATGCTGTTTTGCCACTTAAATTCAACTCGCTTCCTGGCTGATAAATCTGTGAGTACAAGACTTTTCCTTCGGGATCCTTGACCTCCACCCATGACTCGCCCGAGAAAACCAGACGGTACTTGCCTGCTTTAACGGCAGGCGCGGTCGTTACGACGGCAGAATCCGTAGCATGGGACTCGGCAACGACTTTAGACGCAACTACGACCACCTTATTCTCCACGACGGCAGGCTTGGCGGTAGACACTACAACCTTGGGGGCTTCGACTACAGGCTTAGGTGCAGCAACCGCTTTGGCTATTTCGACCCGGGGTGCTACAGCGGTTGGCGATGCGAACACTGACGTGCTGGTGACAGGTTTAGTTACCGCGATAGGTACAGGCTGTTCGCTCACCGCCGAAGCAGGCATCTCACTGCTCTCCGCAACCTCACTTGCGGCGAGGGTGGCGGACGCCAAGGCCGGCAACGCAATCGCCTGCACGGTGCTGCTCTGCACTTGGTCGATCTTGTCTACTTTGGGGCTGTTGAATTGCCATAGCGCCAATGCAATCACGACTACCAACACCAAGACCGAGGCGATCAGCCAAATACGATTCTGCTGCGCGGAAAGTTGTTGGATATTGAACGGGACATCGACTGAGACAGGTTCTATACGGGCCGACAGCGGATGAGGATCAGGCAAAGTCGAGAGCAAAGGTTCGGCATCTATCTGTAACAATTTGGCATAGCTGCGCACGAATCCGCGCAAGAATGGCAGCTCGGGCAGATTCTGGAATTCTTCCGCCTCGAGTGCCTCGATCTGGCGTGGTGCCAATCGTATCTGTGCGGCCACATCGGCCACACTCATGCCCGCACGTGTACGCGCCTCGCGCAGACTGGCACCCAGCCGTACCGATGGCACATGGTCCGATGCAGGCAAGCTGGTATTGTTCTCTTCCATTGCGCTCTCCCTAGTTACCATTCAGTAAACGCGCTTCCTTGGAATCAGGGAAGTAATTGCGCAACTTCATGGAATAGCTGGCAACCGCATTTTGATCACCACGTTGACGTTCGATGCGCACGGCCAGCCACAAATCTTCTGCACTCAAATTATCTTTCTTATCGGCATATTCGTTAAAGTAACGCCTGGCCACGCCATAATCTTCCTTGGCAAAATTCAATTGTGCCATCCCCAATAATGCTTGCGGCAAACCGGGGCGCACCTTCAGTGCACTCTGAAAATATTCCTCGGCCACATCATTGTTTCCGACCTTCTGCGAGCAGACTGCCGCATTGAGATAGGCTTGCTCGGGGGTTGCATACAATGGATTCTTCAAGGCTGCGATGAATTGCGGAATGGACTCTTTCTCTTTGCCGCGCTGGCACAAGAACCAACCGTAGTTGCTATGCGTTTCCGAGTCATTCGAGTCTATGCTGAGACTGTGCCGAAAATCGGCTTCCGCCTCTTTATCCTCATGCAATGACATATGTATCAGTGCTCGTACGTTGTAGGCCGGCGCATAGTCGGACTTGGCAGCAAGTGCCTCATCGATCTCGCCCAAAGCCACACCCATCTGGGCACGCTCGTAATAAATGCCCGCCAATTCCGTGTGTATGCGTGCGCTGTTTTGTGCAGCCTCGCGCGTGGGACCGCTGCTGGCACAGCCGGCTAAAAACAATAGCGATAAAAAGATAGAACGATACATAAGTACTCCCAAGTTCATCTACAGAAACATCATCTATGCAACACCACAGGGCGTTGCATAGTACGTTTGGTCTTATCTTGCACCTGTCCCGCCAACTGTCCGCACGCCGCCGCGATATCATCCCCACGGGTCTTGCGTGTGGTGGTAACGATGTTCGCCTGCATCAACACATCACGAAAACGTGCGATGGCATCCGGGCGTGAGCGCTGATAGTGCGTCTGCGGAAAAGGGTTGAACGGAATGAGATTGAATTTGCACGGCACTTCTCTCACCAACCGAACCAACTCGTGCGCATGCTGCACGCTGTCATTCACGCCATCCAACATCACATATTCAAAGGTGATGAAGTCACGGGGCGCTTTCTCCAGATAGCGCCGGCAGGCTGCCAGCAGCTCTTTGAGGGGATATTTTTTATTGATGGGGACGAGTACATCGCGCAGCGCGTCATTCGGCGCGTGCAACGATACCGCCAACGCCACCGGACACTCTTCACGCAATCTGTCCATCGCAGGCACGACACCCGAAGTCGACACCGTGACGCGGCGACGCGACAAACCATAACCGTGATCGTCCAACATCAAACGTAGCGCGCTCACCGTGTTGTCGAAATTCAACAAAGGCTCGCCCATGCCCATCATCACCACATTGCTGATCGCCCAGTTACCCTCTGCGTTCTTGCCCAACTGGTGGTTAGCCCACCACAACTGACCGATGATTTCGGCGACACTGAGGTTACGATTAAAACCCTGCTTACCGGTAGAACAGAAGGCGCAATCCAGCGCACATCCTGCCTGCGAGGAGATACACAGGGTACCGCGCGTGGCTTCAGGTATGTACACAGCCTCGACCGCGTTACCTGTGCCCACGTCCAGCAACCATTTGCGTGTGCCGTCGTCAGACAGCTCTTCTCGCATGATGGTGGGCACGTTGATGCAAGCTTGTTGCGTGAGTTTGTCACGCAAGCTGACCGCGATGTCTGTCATCGCGGCGAATTCGGACTCCCCTTCTTTGTACATCCAGCGCATCAACTGCTTGGCGCGGAAAGGCTTTTCGCCAATTTCCGCGAAGTATGCAGTTAAAGCATGCGCATCAAAGTCGAGGAGGTTTTGCTTCATTACATTAAGCACTGGTTAAATTTACGGGTAACTCGAAAAATCCAAACAACCCGGGCAACGTCACATCACATCGGAATTTGAATTTCAAGAGTTGCACAATTAACGAGAGTAAACGTTCAACGCCGGGAAGAAGTAAGCGATCTCAACAGCAGCCGTCTCGGCCGCGTCAGAACCATGTACCGCATTCGCATCGATGCTGTCGGCAAAGTCGGCACGAATTGTGCCTTTATCAGCCTTCTTGGGGTCAGTAGCGCCCATCAAATCACGATTCTTCAAGATCGCGCCTTCACCTTCCAGCGCCTGAATCATGACAGGACCGGAGATCATGAAGCTCACCAGGTCATTAAAGAAAGGACGCGAGGCGTGAACTGCGTAAAATCCTTCAGCTTCAGAGCGTGACAACTGAGTCATGCGTGCAGCGATGACTTTCAAGCCAGCACCTTCAAAGCGTGAGTAGATTTGACCGATTACATTTTTTGCAACTGCATCAGGTTTAATAATAGACAGTGTACGTTCGATTGCCATGTGTAATTCTCCGAAAAAAGTTATTGGGGGTTAATAAAAAAGGCCGAGCATTCTAACAGGGTTTACCACCCGCCGTCAGGATGCGGAATGCAGGATTCGGTTAAAAGTCAGTGTGCTTGTTTTTCCGAGTCCCGACACCAGAATCACGCCCTCAAATCAATCGCAACACAGCAAACAGAATGTCCAAGGTGAATACCGCCAACATGGCACGTATCACCGCCTTAATCGCTGCTTGCGGCACGACTGAAGCTGATGTGCCTGCCGAGATACCGTGATAACAGGCGATGGTGGCAATCACAAAACCGAACACCAGACTCTTCATCACTCCGCCTAGTAACAGCCACGGATTCACCAACTCCAGGAAACGATCGACTTGATCGAAGAACGCCACGTTCATAAACATCGAGCTCACGGCCAGGCCTCCGACCACCGCCACAATTTGAAAATAGGCCGTGAGTGCAACGACCGAAATAGATACACCCAAGATGCGCGGCACGACCAGATAATCCAGCGGATCTATGGCCATCTGCTCCAGACTATAAATCTCGCCCGAGACCTGCATCTGCGCCAGCTCCACGGCGATAGCCGAGCCACTGCGCGCAATGATGATGATGGCCGCAAACAAGGGACCGATCTCCCAAACAATCACCCAAGCCATCACCTTAACCACAAGCGAACTATCCCCGCCCGCCACGGAAAATGTCTGGGTAGACACGATGACTCCCAATAGCAGACCGATGAAACCGATAATATGCAAGGCCTGATTGCCGCTGAAATATATTTGCCGGTAAAAACCTTTGCGTATCGGCTCTATGCGTAATTTGTGCATGTGTGACAAACCGTAGAGCAACATCCCGAAATAGCCAGAGATCACCAATGCTGCGGTTATCGTATTTCTACCGAGGAATTTGAGCATCAGGGATGCGCACTCGTGCTTGCGGCTGGCACACCAAGTCCCATGGCTCTAGTCACAGACTCAGCCCTAGCAGCATAGTTTTTCGCTACTTCCAACTTGCCAGCTTGTTGCGCGCCCTGTGCGAGACGCAATAAGTCCAGCCTGATTTTGGCAGGTAAACCCATAGCTTGGTCCAATTGCAATGCTGACTCGAACTGCGTGATGGCGTGTTCCGCATCATTTTCTGCGAGGTAAATATCGCCGGACAGCCTTTGCGCGTTGGCCAATTCGACCCGCTGCTTGGGTCCTTGCAAGCCTTTGGCCGCCAGGTCGGCCAAGTGTCTCGCTTCGACCAGATGCGATTCTCGCAAAGCGAGTTGTGCCCTTAGCAAGGACAATGAAGGCGCTATCTCACAACGAGACTGGCACAGAACTTCGCCACGCAACAACCATTGTTCAACCGAACCCGCCGGCCCTTGTTCCAAATACAAGCGTGCTTGCATCGCAGCAGCGGCAGCCAGGCGCTCGTCGGCGTAAGGCAAATCAGGCGGCGCGAACAATGCAGCCAATTGCGCATGCGCCTGATCCAACTGCCCCATTTCCCGCCAAACACTTGCAAGGTTGATGCGTGCATTTGCGATACCGTCGACTTGCTCCAAAGCCAGATGGGCGCGTAATGCCATGCCGTATTCGTGCAGTGCGGATTCATAGTCGCCCCGCATGTAAGCCATCTCGCCCCGCACACTGCGAGTGACAGCTTGGGCCGCCAAAGGATTCTTCTTCACGGGCGCACCGCCGCAAGCGACAAGAAGCAAACAACACCATGCCGCAAGGTAAAAGCTATTTAGGCTGCGCATGTTGCACTCCATAACTATCCATTGGTAGCACACCCTCCCCGCCGACCTCGATGAAATTACGTATAGGCCATACTTCTTTACTAGAGCTTATGATGTTGCGCGCATCTTCGGCTGCGACACGGCCATCCCGTATCATCGGCAAAAGATCCTCAGACGCGGCCGCAGTCAGCTTTCCGGCCTCACCCGTGATCTTCTCGATATTGGTTAATACACCGTCAGTCTTGACCATCAATGCATCTGCCTTATCCAAGGCATGATTGATTTTCACATTACTGGAATTGATTGCCGCTTGGGTCTGTTTCATCAACTCCGTTGCAGTCACGCTGGCTTTTTCAACTTGTATAGACAAAGTCTTGGCATGATGCAGCAAGCCATCAGGGTCATTGAGCGCTTTAGTCGTGACGCTCACATTATCCAATATGGGGCGCAAGCGATCGACGAGATCATGGGCCAGCGCATCCATACCCAATTGACGTTCGAAGGGTAACAATTCATTTATAACCAAAGGCGAATTGTCACGATCACCCGGAACCACTTCCAAGATGCCGTCACCCAACAGTCCCTGCTCGACCAGACGTAATTTGGCGCCGTGGCGTATGTGCTTGAGATATTCATTATTGATGGAGATATTCACTTCGATCACACCATCATCCATCAGCACCACGGACACGACTTTGCCGACTTTGAAACCGCTCAACCGGACCTCCATGCCCTGGTGCAATTTACTGGCGTCGTCGGTATGGAATTTCACCGGCGTAGTACTGGCGAATATGCCTTGTTCAACAGCGATTACCGCGAACAAGAGCAACAACAAACCCACGCCGATTAGGACGAACAAGCCGACTTTTTTTTCCAGTGCCAAGAGGCGACTATCATGTTCGGAGAATAATTTCATGAGCACCCTACAAACAGTAAGTTACATGTAACGGCGATTCGACACAGGTGTCGGTATCGTAATCCACGAAGACGCTAGTACATTCTGGGACAAAATCATGCAAGACAGTATCGAAACATTTAAGCTGTGCGATCTCGGCATGAGATACCCCGTTCCAGATGGAAGCGTAAACCATCACCTTGGGTCGCACCAGCACTGCGCGCACAAAACCCACCAATCTTTTTTGGTAGGGTGATAGCTGATGCGGCAGATGCTCCAGCAATGACCGCGTCTGTTGCTCGTTCAGACCGCATCCCCTGAACAACTCCATCACCGTAGTCTCCAAAAGTTCCGTGTCTACGCCGCGATAACTCAAGGGCAACAGCAAATTCTCATCCACCTTGATATTACCCAGCATACCGCCATCTGCCGTCAGCAGCGCGGTCTCAGGAGGACGTAAGAATGCATCCAAAAAGCGTCTTTTATCCGACTCCTTGGGAATGACGACTCTATATCGCAGCCCCCGGCCCAATTCGAATTTCAGTGCGCGCGCATCCCCTTGCGGGTCACGCCACACCAATTCCCACTGCTCCCTCTTATCAGACATAAGTCCGTCCTACCCCATGTTCTTATCCGCATTCATTCTACCTCCGCATACCGGGTAATTTGAGCTACTTGTGCATCTGGCGGTGTATCACGCCGTTTGTAAATTCCCTTAGTGGCCCTATAATGCGCGACTCTCAAAATAGTCCCTGTACATTTCAGTGATTATTCGTTTCGCATCGTTATATAAGTGCGGCTAGGCTGCACTTTATTGTTTGGAAAGATTGAATATGCCACTAATCACTTTGCCGGATGGCTCTACCCGCAGCTTCGAGCAGCCCGTCACCATCGCCGAGGTCGCCCTAAGCATAGGCGCGGGTCTCGCGCGTGCGGCCTTGGCCGGTAAAGTAAATGGTCAACTGGTCGATACTTCCCATTTGATCTCAGAGGATGTGGCTCTAGCCATCATCACCGACAAGGATGCAGATGGCTTGGAGATCATTCGCCATTCCACAGCGCATTTGCTAGCTTATGCAGTCAAGGAGCTATTCTCGGATGCCCAAGTCACTATCGGCCCTGTCATCGAAAACGGCTTTTTCTATGACTTCGCCTACCAGCGCCCTTTCACCCCTGAAGATTTGACTGCGTTGGAAAAACGCATGAGTGAGTTGGCGAAACGCGATATCCCCGTGACACGCAAGGTGTTGGCGCGCGATCAAGCAGTAAGCTACTTCAAAAGCATCAACGAGCATTACAAGGCAGAGATCATCGCCTCAATCCCCGCCGATCAGGATGTGTCCTTATATACCGAAGGCGATTTCACTGACTTGTGCCGCGGCCCGCACGTGCCTTCCACAGGAAAACTAAAGGCTTTCAAACTGATGAAAGTGGCTGGCGCATATTGGCGCGGCGACTCCAAGAACGAGATGCTGCAACGCATCTACGGTACGGCTTGGGCCAAAAAAGATGAGCTCGATGCCTATCTGATGCGTTTGGAAGAAGCGGAAAAACGCGACCACCGCAAGTTGGGCAAACAACTCGACCTATTCCACATGCAGGACGAGGCACCCGGCATGGTGTTCTGGCATCCCAAGGGTTGGGCGATGTGGCAGGTAATTGAGCAGTACATGCGCAATGTTTATCGCGACAACGGCTATCAGGAGATCCGCTGTCCGCAGATCATAGACCGCGTATTGTGGGAGAAATCCGGCCACTGGGAACATTACAAGGCCAATATGTTCACCACCGAGTCGGAAAAACACGACTACGCGATTAAACCCATGAACTGTCCGGGCCATGTGCAGGTGTTCAATGCGGATTTGCGTTCTTACCGCGAGCTTCCATTACGTTACGGCGAATTCGGCTCCTGCCATCGCAATGAACCCTCGGGCGGCCTGCACGGACTGATGCGCGTACGCGGTTTCGTGCAGGATGATGGACATATCTTCTGTACTGAAGAGCAAATCGAGTCCGAAGTGACCGCCTTCAATGCACTGGTGCTCAAAGTTTACAAAGATTTTGGATTTAACGATGTGGCAGTAAAGCTAGCGCTGCGTCCCGAAAGCCGAGTAGGTTCAGACGAAATCTGGGATAAGTCGGAAAATGCCTTGCGGGCTGGATTGCGCGCCTCTGGCATGGAATGGATAGAGTTGCCCGGCGAAGGTGCGTTCTACGGCCCCAAGATCGAATTCCACATCAAGGACGCCATTGGCCGCTCTTGGCAGTGCGGCACCATCCAGGTGGATTTCTCCATGCCCGGTCGTCTAGGTGCCGAATACGTGGCTGAAAACAATGAACGCAAAGTGCCAGTGATGTTGCATCGCGCCATTTTGGGCTCACTGGAGCGCTTCATAGGCATTTTGGTCGAAAACCACGCTGGCGCACTGCCGCTATGGCTGGCACCGGTACAAATGGTGGTAATGAATATCTCCCAAGCTCAAGAGACATATTGCACAAAAGTAGCAGAGACATTGCGTGCTTCTGGCTTGCGTGTGCAATTGGATTTGCGCAATGAGAAGATTACCTATAAAATACGAGAACATAGCTTACAGAAGTTGCCCTACCAGTTGATACTGGGGGACAAGGAAGTAGCAGCAGAATTAGTTGCCGTGCGTACCCGTAGTGGTGAAGATCTCGGACAAATGACGTTACCAGCCTTGTTGGAACGCTTACAAACCGAAATCAAAAACGGGTAGCACGGCTTGATTTTTTTAGTGGAGAACTGCGATAGCACAAGATAAGTCACAACGCACCAATGAAATGATTACGGCACCTCAGGTGCGTCTCATCGGTGTAGAAAAAGAGCCCTTAGGGATCGTAACCATTGCTGAAGCATTGCGTCTTGCAGATGAAGCGGAATTGGATCTGGTAGAGATCTCTCCGCTGGCTGACCCTCCAGTTTGTCGCATCATGGACATCGGCAAGTTCAAATATGCGGAGAGCAAAAAGCAACACGAAGCCAAGCTCAAGCAGAAACAGGTTCAGATCAAAGAAATCAAGTTCCGTCCCGGTACGGACGAGGGCGATTACAACATCAAGTTGCGAAATTTGATTAAGTTTCTGGATGACGGCGATAAAACCAAGATCACTTTGCGTTTCCGTGGTCGCGAAATGGCGCATCAGGAAATCGGTATGCGTTTGATCGAGCGAGTCCGTGGTGACTTGGAAGAATATGGCGTAGTCGAGCAGTTTCCCAAGATGGAAGGCCGGCAAATGGTGATGGTGCTATCACCCAAGGCCAAGAAGAAATAAAGCAACACAGATCAAATCGTTTTGAAGCAAGGGGATGGTCAAAACGATGCAGCAACCAGTCCCCGAAAAAAAGTGATGTATGGGTAGACAAGTTTTTCCACCGGAAAACACCTCGCGTCATAACTTAAGGAGTAATCATGCCTAAGATGAAAACCAAGAGTAGTGCCAAAAAGCGCTTTGTAGTTCGCGCTGGCGGCACTATCAAACGTGCAAGTGCGTTCAAGCGTCATATCTTGACCAAAAAGACAACCAAGAGCAAACGTCAATTGCGTGGCATTTCTGCTGTTCATTCAACAAACAAAGCATCGGTTCGCGCCATGATGCCTTACGCATAAGGAGTAGAACATGCCAAGAGTAAAACGTGGTGTCGTAGCCCGTGCAACGCACAAAAAACTGTTAGCTAAAGCCAAGGGTTACCGTGGTCGCCGCAAGAACGTATACCGTATCGCCAAACAGGCGGTAATGAAAGCGGGGCAATATGCTTACCGTGATCGTCGCCAGAAGAAGCGCCAATTCCGTACTTTGTGGATCGCCCGTATCAACGCAGCTGCACGCGAACAAGGTCTGAGCTACAGCGTATTCATGAATGGCTTGAAGAAAGCTGATATCCAGGTTGACCGTAAGGTTCTGTCTGATATCGCAATCTTCGACAAAGCTGCATTCACACAATTCGTTGTGCAAGCTAAAGCTAGCCTCGGCCTGTAAGTCAGACTCGCAGTCTTCAACTTAGACTGTGCGTATCGAAAGGAGGCTACTGCCTCCTTTTTTGTTTTAGCGTGCATCACACTCAGTTTCATCTAACATAAGATTGCAAATAATCAATCACGCGAATAAAAATGGAACAACTCCAACAAATTCTCGATCAAGCTCTACAGCAGTTCGCTGTCATCAGCGACGAAGCCGAACTAGAACAGGTCAAAGCAAAATATCTGGGTAAAGATGGCAGCCTGACAGGCTTGCTCAAAGGTTTGGGCAAACTCACTGCAGAAGAACGCCCAGCCGCAGGTGCTCGTATCAATCAGGTCAAGCAGGCCATAGAAGCCGCGCTGCAACAACGCCGCGATGCTTTACAACAAGACAAGCTGGCACTCAAACTTGCCGCGGAATCTTTAGATGTCACCTTGCCGGGTCGCGGTGCAAGTACAGGCGGTTTGCATCCCATCACGCTCACCTTGCAACGTATAGAACAACTGTTCCACTCATTGGGTTTTGCGGTCTCATCCGGCCCCGAGATCGAACACGACTTCTACAATTTCACCGCGCTGAACATTCCGGACAACCATCCGGCACGCGCCATGCACGACACTTTCTATATTGATCCGCAGCATGTGTTGCGTACCCATACCTCACCGGTACAGGTGCGTTACATGGAAAACAACCAGCCGCCGCTGAAGATTATTTCTCCGGGCCGTGTTTATCGCGTCGATTCAGATGCAACCCATTCCCCTATGTTTCATCAGGTCGAAGGCCTATGGGTGGATGAAGATATCAGCTTCGCAAACCTCAAGGGGGTGGTGCAAGATTTCTTGCAACGCTTTTTTGAGCAGGACGATCTGCAAGTTCGCTTCCGGCCCTCTTTTTTTCCCTTCACCGAGCCTTCCGCCGAAATGGACATGAGTTGGAAAGGTGGCTGGCTAGAGATCGGCGGTTGCGGCATGGTGCACCCCAATGTCCTAAAAAACGTCAACATCGACAGCGAAAAGTATCTAGGTTTCGCCTTTGGATTGGGTGTGGAACGCCTAGCAATGCTGCGTTATGGCGTGAATGATTTGCGTTTATTTTTTGAAAGCGACATGCGCTTCCTGAAACAATTTAACTAGTAATTTGAATTTCGTCGCAATGCCATATTGCTTAGAAACTTAATCATCAGAACCTAAAATATTGTCATGAAATTTTCAGAAAATTGGTTACGTACCTGGGTGAATCCCGCGCTGTCCAGCAGTGAACTTTCGCATCTGTTAACGATGGCGGGCTTAGAAGTCGAAGGCATGGAGGCTGTCGCACCCGAATTCAATAACGTGGTGGTGGCACAAGTACTGGAAGTGGTCAAACACCCCAATGCAGACCGACTCAATGTTTGCCAGGTAAACGTCGGTGATGCTCAGCCCCTGACCATAGTCTGCGGAGCGGCCAACGTCGCCGTCGGTATCAAAGTACCTTGCGCCCGCATCGGTGCGGTATTACCCGGTGACTTTAAGATCAAACAAGCCAAGGTACGCAGCATAGAATCCTTTGGCATGCTCTGTTCCGGCAAGGAACTCGGTTTGGCGGAAAGCAGCGATGGCTTGTGGTTGTTGCCCGAAGATGCACCTGTCGGCACGACCCTGCGCGAGTATCTGGAACTGGATGACCAGCTATACACCATCAAGCTCACACCTAACCGCAGCGATTGCTCCAGCCTGCAAGGTATCGCGCGCGAAGTCGCCGCACTAACCGCTACACCTTTCCAGGCATTGAACATCAAGCTGCAAGCTGCGACCTCTAACGACCAATTGTCGATCAAGATAGAAGATAGCGCAGCCTGCCCTGCTTACTATGGTCGTTTGGTCCGCGCAGTGAATGCAGCAGCAATCACGCCGGTCTGGATGCAGCGCCGCTTGGAACGTAGCGGCTTGCGTACTATCAATGCCGTCGTCGACATCACCAACTATGTAATGCTGGAAATGGGACAACCCATGCATGCCTTCGATGCCGGCAAATTGTCCGGCGGCATCACTGTGCGTCATGCGCGTGCTGGCGAAAAACTGACTCTACTCAACGAGCAAGTAGCCGCACTGGATGCAGATGTACTCGTCATCGCCGATGAAGCGCGCGTACTGGCCATGGCTGGCATCATGGGCGGTCAAGGTAGCGGTGTGGAAACCACGACGTGTGATGTCTTCCTCGAAAGCGCCTTCTTCCATCCCGATGCAATCGTGGGTCGTGCCCGCCGTTTCGGTCTGGCGACAGACTCCTCTTTCCGCTTCGAACGGGGTGTGGATTTTGCGGCGACCCAACAGGCACTGGAACGCGCCACTCAATTGCTGATCGAGATCTGTGGCGGCACGGTGTGCGCAATCAATTCTGCGTGTGGCACGCTACCTACTCGTCCAGCCATCGCGCTGCGCCGCTCACGTGTCACACGCATTATGGGCATAGAGTTGAGCAACGGGCAAGTGTCTACTTTGCTGACTCGTTTGGGCTTCAGCTATACCGCCAATGGCGACGACTATCGCGTCACACCACCCAGTTTCCGATTCGACCTGTCGATAGAGGCGGATCTGGTTGAAGAACTGGCACGCGTACACGGCTATGACAATATCCCCGCTCTCGCACCCAAGGCCGCGCTAACCATGTTGCCTTACAGCGAATCCCAACGTCCCATGAGCAGAGTCCAGCAGATTCTGGTCTCCCGTGACTATCAGGAGATCGTCAGCCTAGCCTTTCTAGCAGAACAGACAGAACGCGATCTGTGCGGCAATCAGAACCCGCTGGCTTTGCAAAACCCTATCGCCAGCAATCTGGCAGTGATGCGCAGCAGTCTGATCGGTGGTTTGGTCGATGCCTTGCGCTTCAACCTGAACCGCAAACAGCCGCGTGTACGTTTGTTCGAGGTCGGCGCCTGCTTTGCCAAGGCCGGCGGGGAATATGTACAGACTCAACGTTTATCCGGTATCGCTTATGGCCCTAATCAGCCCGAACAATGGGGTGCCAAATCAGCCACTGCGGATTTCTATGATGCAAAGGCCGATGTGGAAGCACTCTTCGCACCATTGGCTTTGCGCTTCGTGGCTGCGACTCACCCCGCATTACACCCTGGCCGTTCTGCACAAATCATGGTCGGCGAGCAACAAGTTGGCTGGCTGGGTGAACTGCACCCGCAATGGCAACAACAATACGATCTGCCTTTGGCTCCGCTATGGTTTGAGATAAATCTGGAAGCTGTGCTGCAAAGCAAAGTCGTGCGCATGCAGGAGATTGCAAAATTCCTGCCGGTGCGCCGTGACCTCGCTGTCGTGGTCGATGATGGCGTCGCCGTACAAGCCCTGTTGGATACGATGCAGCAGGCCAACGCACCACTGGTACATGAGATCGTACTGTTCGATGTATATAAGGGAAAAGGTTTGGAATCCGGCAAAAAAAGCCTTGCATTCCGCGTGTTACTACAAGATACTCAGAAGACTCTGACCGATGCGGAAATCGAATCCAGCATGACCGTTTTGGTTGGTGCATTACAACAACAAGGTGCGCAACTACGTGCCTAAGGGAACAACAATGATACCTTCAACACTGACAAAAGCAGAACTGGCCGATATGTTGTTCGAGAAAGTCGGACTAAATAAGCGTGAAGCCAAGGATATGGTCGAATCTTTCTTTGAAGAGATCCGCATACAACTGGAACAGGGCGAAAGCGTGAAATTATCCGGTTTCGGTAACTTTCAATTGCGTGACAAACCTCAACGTCCCGGACGTAACCCAAAAACTGGCGAAGAAATACCAATCACTGCACGCCGTGTGGTGACTTTTCATCCCAGCCAAAAACTGAAGACTATGGTGGAAAAGTCTTACCATGGAACCCCACAAGCCTAATTCTGAACTGCCAGCAATTCCCGCCAAACGCTACTTTACTATCGGTGAAGTGAGCGAGTTGTGCGGGGTAAAAGCGCACGTGCTGCGCTACTGGGAGCAAGAATTCACCCAACTCAAACCTGTCAAACGCAGTGGCAATCGTCGTTATTACCAGCATCATGAAGTTCTGCTGATACGAAATATTCGGGAGCTACTCTATGAACAAGGCTTCACTATAAGTGGAGCGCGTAACCGTTTGGAAAGCGGTGAAAGTACTGGCAGTCACAGCAAATTGGAACAATCCGGCAGCTACCCAGCCGTCTCGGCGAAGACAGCAGCCAGCGGTAACGCTGCACTGCGTACCGAACTCAGGGCTGTGATTTCCATGCTCTCCCATTAAGTGGGTTCTTGACTGTAGTCATCTAGTTCTATTTGCCTCGCAGCATTTCCCTTACACCAAAAATCGATTTTTGATCTGATATGAAGCTCATCATTCAAGCAACACGTTCTATCGAAATACATCATCTCGATCATCTCGCTACACTTAGCAATAGCACTCAAAGCATCGCCATTTCGGCACTGGCCTGCCAACTATATAACGCGCAGCCTCACGCTGATATCGCAGCCTATTGCTTGCAGCATGACTTGGATTTTGGTTTTGTACCTGAAGACAAGTCATTGAAGGATTATGGCCTAGTCGTAATGGATATGGATTCGACCCTCATCACCATAGAGTGCATAGACGAAATCGCCGATATGCAGGGTCTCAAGCCACAGGTTGCGGCAATCACCGAGGCAGCAATGCGCGGAGAACTGGATTTTTCCGAGAGTCTGCGCAGACGTGTCGCGCTACTAGAAGGTCTGGATGAAAGTGCATTGCAGCGTGTCTATGACGAACGGCTCAGATTGACAGCAGGTGCAGAGGTCATGCTAAACAGTCTCAAGGCACATGGCATCAAGACGCTGCTGGTTTCGGGGGGATTCGTATTCTTCACCGAACGGCTACAACAACGTCTGGGACTGGACTACACCCATGCCAATACGCTAGAGATAAAAGATGGAAAACTGACTGGCAAGGTACTCGGTGGCATCGTCGATGCCCAAGCCAAGGCCGACCTACTGATTAAGACACGTGACGCACTAGGTCTCAAACCCGAACAAGTCATCGCCATCGGCGACGGTGCAAACGATCTCAAGATGCTTGCGCAAGCGGGCGCGGGTATCGCCTTCCATGCCAAGCCCGTGGTCAGAGCACAAGCCAAATACGCTTTGAATTTCGTGGGATTAGAGGGTGTTGTGCACCTTTTCTCCGCATAATCCATCGTGCGGGTTATGACCAAATCATTCTTCAGCGCAATCATCGTGCTAGTTGGTTTGACTACCAACGCTAGCGGCGAAAGTCTCAACTTCACCAAACCAGAAACTACTCATGAACTGTGGTTGAACGCCGGCTTTCTCTCACATCATTTCCAAACTGACAAGGGTTTGAACAATGACAATCACGGCATTGGTGCCGAATATCGCTATACAAGCACCAGCGCAGTGACGTTAGGTTAGGTCAGTTCTATAACAGGGACAGACCTCTCATTACGCAGGCTGGTATTGGCAACCCTTACATCTTGGAGCTGTAGGTTTTGGAGCCGTGGTAGGTGGTTTCGACGGGTATCCAAAAATGAATAACGGTGGTTGGTTTCTGTCTGCCATCCCGGTTGCAAGCGTGGAGTTTAAACGGATCGGTATGAACATCGCGGTCGTACCCACATTGAAAAATAAGCTATATGGTGCAGTATCTTTCCAACTGAAATTAAAACTCTACTAAGCAACCTCTTCCAACGCCATTTCCAACTCCAACCAGCTTTCTTCCAAGGCTGCTACTTTGGCCTGCAAAGTTTCACGCTGCGCATTAATTGCCGCAATCTCCTCTGCCTTTTTACTGGTGTAAGTATCAGGATCACCGAGTAATACATCGATATCACCCAAAGCAGACTGCGCCTTGTTCAACTCGACTTCCAGTTTAGACTTTTTGGATTGCAGCGCCTTTCTGTTAGGGCGTTGCGGCTGCACGACTCTGACCTTCTCGACTTGCGTAGTCTCACGGGGCCTACGACTCTCTATCCAATCCTTGTAGTCTTCAAGATCACCCTCGAACAACTTGGCTGAACCATCTGCGACTAACCATAACTCATCCGCTACGGCACGTATTAGGCTGCGGTCATGTGAGACCACTACCACGGCACCCGTGTATTCTTCCAAGGCCAGCGTCAAGGCATCGCGCATATCAAGATCGAGATGGTTGGTTGGCTCGTCCAAAAGCAATAGATGCGGCTTCTGCCAGGCCAACAAAGCTAAAGCCAAGCGGCTCTTCTCTCCCCCCGAAAAACTGCTTACAGGTCGATCTTCACTATCGCCAGCTAGTCCGAAGCGACCCAAAAAAGTACGCAAGGCCAAAGTCGTTTGCTTTGGTGCGACACGCTCCATGTGTTGCAATGGGGTAGCGTCACTATCCAGATTCTCCAACTGGTGCTGGGCGAAATAACCGATGCGTATCTCGGGGGCAATCTCCAATTTACCTTGCGTAGGCTGCAACTCGCCGACCAACAATTTGATGAGCGTAGACTTGCCTGCACCGTTAGGTCCGAGCAAAGCGATGCGCGCTCCGGCACGCAACATCAAGTTCACATCTTTGAACAAGGACTTCCCGCCATAGCCAAAACTCATATCACTGGCACGCATCAGCAGGTCTGGGCTGCGCTCCGGCGCTTCTATCTGCAACTCGAAATGTCCATCCGTGATATGTGCAGGCGCGATGCGCACGATACGCTCCAGGGCTTTGATGCGGCTCTGCGCCTGCTTGGCTTTGGTGGCTTGGGCGCGGAAACGGCGCACGAAATCTTCTAGGTGTGCAATCTGTTCTTGCTGTTGCGCAAAGGCTTGATTCTGTTGCGCTGCACGCTCCGCGCGTGCGCGCTCGAACTGGTCATAATCGCCCGCATAATTGTCGATGACGCAGTCGTGCACATGTGCAATACGATTCACTGTGGCGTTGAGGAATTCGCGGTCATGCGACACCAGCAGCACACTGCCGGGATAGCGCGCCAGATACTGCTCCAACCAAAGTATCGCTTCCAGGTCCAGATGATTGGTCGGCTCATCCAACAGCAACAGATCCGCCCGGCACATCAAGGCTCTGGCCAGATTCAAACGCATACGCCATCCGCCTGAGAAACTGCTGACCATGCGCTCCAGGCTGTCGCTGGCAAAGCCTAGGCCACTTAGAAGTTGTGCAGCTCGCGCCGGTGCACCGTAACCGTCTATCGATTCGAATTGCTGCTGTGCGGCGAACCACGCGCCATCATGCTGCGCTCCCGCCAGAGTCTGCTCCAATGCGCGCAACTGCACATCACCATCAAGCACGAATTCAATCGCGGCAAGTTCGGAGTTGGCGATCTCTTGCTCCACGTAGGCCAGACGTTTGCCAGACTGCAAGGAAACCTCGCCACTATCCACATGTAGCTCACCCCGTATCAGACGAAACAGCGTGGATTTACCGCAACCGTTGTGACCGACCAGCCCGATGCGCTGGTTGGCGAAAACTTGCAGATTGGCTTGTTGGAACAGCGGTTGGCCACCTTGCAGATAGGTCATGTTTTGAATATTTAGCATGTCGCCATGATAACAGAGGCAACCCTAATCACCTTCTGTGACGAGGGCAGACGAAGGGGTGAAATCAAGCTAAATGATGAATCTCGCGTATGTGTTGCAATAGGCCTGCAGCCGCATCTTCCACCATATCCAGCACACGCTCGAAGCCATCTTCTCCGCCGTAATACGGATCGGGCACTTCTCGTTCTACATGGTAATGAGCGAACTCCAGAAATAATTGCGCTTGTGTGGCACTGCCTTGCGGCATCAGCTTATCTAAAATGGACAGATTTGCCTTATCCATTGCCAGTACATAATCAAAACGTGAAAAATCTTCGGCTTGAACTTGTCGACCACGTAAATCCGTCATATCAAAACCGCGCTGTTGTGCCGCGCGCTGTGTACGGCTGTCGGGGGGTGCACCGATGTGGTAATCATGCGTACCGGCAGAATCGATTACGATTTGATTCTCCAAGCCTGCCCGCTCCACATACTGGCGGAACACAGCCTCTGCCGTGGGCGAACGACAAATATTGCCCATGCACACGAATACGACACTGATTTTCTTCATCCCTACCAACCCGACTTTTAAAAACAGCGGGGATTTTAAAGCATTTCAGCGAGTTATCGGCATCAAATAAGGTCATTACAACAGCGCTGCAGCATGCAAGCTAACTCGGTAGGCGCGGGAGTGCTAGGCAATGGAAACGACTTTAGATTTTTTGCCCGGCGCAGTTTTGGGGATGTAACCCACCAATCTGCAGCTGACCGCTTCTATCTTTTGGCCATTCTCATAGCGTATCGTCTGGCAGGTCATCACTTCCTGCTTCTCAGCTAATTCATACAACAAACGGCGTACTTGTTTGACGGGCATACCTGCAGCCTCTGCAATCTGGGTATCGAAGCGCTCACCATGATTCTTGAGATATTGGAGTATCTGTTGAGTAGACATATATCGGCCCTATATCTGAAACGCAGCCCAGACTGAGGGCTGCGTGTTGTTAATCATTTCTTGATACCGTTCACCAATGCTTTCAGTGGTGCACCCGCTTTGAATGCTGGCTGTTTGGACGCTTTGATCTTCAACTCTGCGCCAGTCTTGGGGTTGCGGCCTACGCGTGCTGCACGCTTGCGAACCTCGAAGGTACCAAAACCAACTAGCGCGACGTTGTCGCCCTTTTTGAGGGTTGCAGTAATGATCTCCAACAGTCCAGCAATATTGCGTTCGGCATCTGCTTTGGTACTGCCAGTCTTTGCTGCGAGTGCATCAATCAGTTCTTTACGATTCATAAGATTGCTCCTTGAAATTTATCGGAAGATTTTTGCTGCGGGCAGGATTGTTGTTTATCTAGTGCAATCCGACAACCCTTTTGAAGGCCTAGATATTTTTTGAACTTGGTTGAATATAAGTACCCGAGCGCTATACTCGGGTTATTAAAATACAACGTAATACCCATGAAGAAATTACAGCAGCTGCACTTCGGCAAACGCTATACGAAACTGCCAGAACATTTCTACAGCAAAATCCGCCCCACTCCCTTGCCCGCCCCTTATCTGGTCGCATTCAATCGCGATGCAGCAGGTTTGATAGATCTACATGAGGAAGAGGCGCTGCGCGATGACTTCGCCGAACACTTCAGTGGCAATCGCTTGCCGCCTCATGCCGAACCGTTGGCGATGCTCTATGCAGGTCACCAATTCGGCCACTTCGTGCCGCAATTGGGTGATGGTCGCGCCATCCTGCTAGGCGAACTCGATAACCAAGCCGGTGAACGATGGGAGATACAGCTGAAAGGCTCGGGCGTCACTCCCTATTCTAGGCGTGGCGATGGTCGTGCAGTGTTGCGCTCCTGCATACGCGAATATCTGTGTTCAGAAGCTATGCATCATCTGGGTGTCCCCAGTTCGCGGGCGCTGTGCATCATCGGCAGCGACGAACCCGTGTACCGCGAGAGCGCCGAAACTGCGGCAGTGCTGACGCGTTTATCGCCATCACATGTACGCTTTGGCTCATTTGAAGTGTTCTTCTATCGCGGCCAATTCGATCACATCCGAGTCCTCGCAGACTTCGTCATCGATCATCATTATCCGGAATATGCAAAGGCCGAAAATAAATACAAACTGTTCTTGGGTGAAGTCACGCGCCGCACAGCACAACTGATGGCCCACTGGCAGGCAGTGGGCTTTTGTCACGGCGTGATGAACACCGACAATATGTCAATACTGGGCTTAACGCTGGATTACGGACCTTACGGTTTCATGGAAACCTTCGATCCGGGACACATCTGCAACCACTCCGACCCGCAAGGCCGCTATGCCTACGACCAGCAACCCCAGGTCGGCCTATGGAATCTCTCCTGTCTGGCTTATGCCATGTCCAAACTGGTGAGCGAGACAGATGCAGATACGATATTGGCCAGCTATGCGCCGCACTACTATGAACAGTATGTAGCTTTGATGGGTGCCAAACTGGGACTGTTTAAACCCGGCACGGAAGACCTCCCGCTGATCTATTCATGGCTAGAACTATTGCAACAGAACCAACTCGACTATAGCAACAGCTTCCGCATGCTGGGCGAATTCGACGCCCACGAAGGCGCACTGAATCAGAAGCTGCGCGATCACTTCGCAGATCGGGCCAGTTTCGATGCTTGGGCCAAGGCATATCGCATGCGCTTACTGCAAGACCAACAAGACGATGGGCAGCGCAAACAGCACATGGATGCTCATAATCCAAAATACATACTGCGTAACTACCTTGCCCAACATGCCATAGAACTCGCCGAGACTGAGCGTGATTATTCCGAAATCGCCAACTTACTGGAGATACTGCGGAGGCCTTTCGATGAGCAAGTTGGCATGGAACGCTATGCCGAGCCTGCTCCCCTTTCGGCGCGTCATCTGCTTGTCAGTTGCTCATCGTGAGCACACAGTCTGGTTGCGCAAACGTCGCTCCAGATAGAAATCCAGCGCCCATCTGCCACGGCTGAAAGTCAGCAAAACCGCCAACAACAATCCCCAATACAGATGGCGTCCTGCCTCACTGAGTTCTGGGTAGCAGGAGTACAAGGCGATCGCGTTGAGGATGAACAAACCCGCCGCCGCGAAACGTCCGAACAAACCGAACATCAGTGCCAACAGCGATGCGATTAACTCGTGCAAACGTGCAGCGCGGTAATAAGCAAGCAAAAATCTGCGTTAGATTTTCCCCAAATTAAAGTCAACCAACACCTCATACTGCATCAGCAGCCATGCCGCCCGCGAACTTCCGCGTAATTGTTGAGTGCCTGACTAAGATCTACTAGCGAGCGACGGGTGAACCCAACGTGCCTGCTAGCAGCTTGTTGAACTCCTCGACGGGAACGGGACGGGAGTACAGGAAGCCCTGGCCATAATCACAACCCATCGCTTTAAGTAACTCGCCCTGAAAGGCAGTCTCTACTCCCTCGGCGATCACCTTCAACCCCAGCTTGTGTGCCATCACAATGATGGCCTCACACAACGCCCTGTCATCCTCATCGTCCTCCAGATTTTTAACAAACATCTGGTCGATCTTAAGGAAGTCGATGTCGAAGCGTTTGAGATAGGCGAGCGAAGAATAGCCTGTCCCAAAATCATCTAAGGCCACTTGAATACCGACATCTCGGAAATTCAGCAATCTATCCTTGGTGCCCTTATCTGAGTTCAGCAACACGCTCTCGGTGATCTCGATGACGATACTATTGCCAGGCAGATCTAACTCAACCAATCTATCTACCCAGGCACTATGCATCTGATCATCATCTCGGAATTGCACCGCAGACTTATTCACGCTCACTTGGAAGTCGGCGCGATAACTGCTGTGCCAATCATGTACCTGCTGTGTTGCTACTCTGAACACCCAATCGCCTATGGCAGAGATGATGCCGCTTTCTTCGGCTAAGGAAATGAACGCTGCCGGTTCGACCAGACCGCGCACAGGATGATGCCAGCGCAGCAAGGCCTCGGCTTTGCGTATCGCGCCACTCTCCAAATCAACGATAGGCTGGTAATACACTGAGAGTTGATTATTGGCGAGTGCACCACGCAAGTCGTAGGCCAATCTGATGCGCTCTTGCGCGGCAAGCTGTAGTGATGCCGTGAAGTAACTGAAGCGATTCTTGCCGGCGCGCTTTGCCTCATACATAGCCTGATCTGCATTCTTAATCAGCGTCTCGATATCCTTGGCATCATTTGGATAAAGCGTAATACCTACACTGGCAGAGACATAAACCATCTCCTCGCCGAGCACAAATGGCAGCGCCAGTGCATCCACCACACTCTGAGCGATGCGCTCTACACTGGCGAATTCCTGGATCTCCCCCAATATGATGGTGAACTCATCACCCCCCAGACGAGCCACGGTATCTGCATCCCGCACACACAGCGCGATACGTTGTGCAGCCTCGATCAGAAGTGCATCACCCGCATCGTGACCAAAACTGTCATTCACTTCCTTGAACCTATCCAGATCGATGAACAACAAGGCAAGAGAAAGATGTTCACGATTCGACTTCTTGCTGTCTTGTTCGAGACGGTCGCGGAACATGCGGCGATTGGGCAACTTCGTGAGCGTATCGAAGTTGGCCTGTTGCCAGATCAGCTCCTCACTGCGCTTTTTCTCCGTGATATCAGAGAACAGTGCGACACGTCTGTGTACGGTATGGTCAACGTGATACAGGGTGTTGACGGTCAGCCATTCGGCATACACCTCACCGCTCTTGCGACGGTTCCATATCTCCCCCTGCCAATGACCAGTAGTGTCTATCTGCCGCCACATTAATTGATAGAAATCTTCACTATGTTTATTCGATTTCAGGATCGCAGGATCGCGGCCTATCACCTCGTCGGCACTGTAACCCGTCACAATAGTGAAAGCAGGATTGACCGCGATGATGCGGTTTTGCTCATCCGTCACCATGATTGCTTCACTGCTGCCCTGATAGACCTGTGCAGCCAATTGCAACTCTTCTTCCATCAACTTGCGCCGAGTGATATCCAGACTAATGCCGCGCAAGCGTATCGGCTTACCCGATGGCTCAAATTCACATTTGATCCGTATCAACACCCAACGTATCTCTCCATCCGTGCACAAAATTCGTGATTCCAACTCGCGGGTAGTTTTCTCATCCCCGGCTGCAATCAGCTCCTGCGTATATATACCAACAAGGTCAGTATCCTCTGTATATACGAAGCGCTTTGTGAAACGCTCGCGTTTGATCCGATACCCGCCCTCCTTGGTCACATCAGTCTTATGCAAGGCATAATAATGGTCGTTAAAAATGAACTCATCAGTTTCGTTCTCATATTCCCAGTAACCCAGATTCGCAGTCTTGGCAGCAAAAGCCAGATCGGCCTCACGCTTATGCAGCTCATTTTCGGCCAGCTTGCGATCAGTGATGTTCTCACCCGTGCCCACCATACGCACAGGCAAACCCTGCTCATCTCGCTGCGTGACCATGCCGCGTATCCGTATCCACTGATAGCTGGCTTGCTTATCTTGAACGCGATGCTCTATCGCATAGCGCTCCTGCTTGCCTGACAAGTAGCCCTCCAGATTGAGGGTGACACTTTGCACATCATAAGGATGTATGCGCGATGTCCACTCAGTTTGGCTGTTGAGCACTTCTTCATCTTGGAAGCCAAACAAAGCCTTGAGATGTGCAGAGATATACATCTCATCCGTGCCCACCTGCCAATCCCATACCCCCGTAGATGCACCTTCTAAGGCGAATTTCCAACGCGCTTCACTTGCCTGTAAACGTGCCTCGGCCTGCTTGCGCAATGTGATATCCATCGCCAGTGCGATGATGCAGGGTTGTCCAAAATAGCTGCCTGGCGAGAAATGCATCTCTTTGGGGAATATCTCACCGTTACGGCGCTTCCCCCAAATCTCCGTGACAAATGCCTCGCCATTGAACGCACGCGCCATAGTTGCAGCGACACTGTTCATATCATTCAACTCAAGTGCCAATAGTGGCTCAGGGGTATTTCCGATGAAGAGTTCCCGAGGATAACCATAGAGCCTAAGCGCCGCATCATTCACTTCAAGGAAGCGACCTTCCATATCCAGGATATAGACTGCCTCGCTGAGGCTGTTAATGACGCCCAAATATGTCCGGCTAGTGGAAAATAATTCACGAGCAACTTGTTTACGCGCACTGATGTCCTGTATAAATACGAAGGCGAACGATTCTCCCTGATAATCACAATATGTGGCATTTACTTCGACCGAAACAAGACGGCCATCCTTGCAGCTCATCTTGGTTTCTTGAGCGACTAACCCCTGATTAATCACTCGCTGCCATAATTCCGACCAAGCTTCTTGAACTAGATAGTGATCTATCTCCCAGACCCCCATCCCCAGCAACTCGTCTCGGCTATAGCCGAACATGTTGCAGGCAGCATCATTCGCATAACTGATATAGCCTCCCGCATCTACACGAAGAAAATTATTCAAACCCTGATCGATGGCGGCCTGAGTAATAGCCAACTCACGCTCGGTTTCCTTGATGCGGGTGATGTCATCGTACACACCCAGCACACCTATGACCTGTCCTAGCTCATTTTTGAATGGCACCTTAGATGTCCTTAGCCAAATTTGGTCACCCGCTGGTGTAGTCTGGGGTTCTTCAAAGGCAAGTTTAGTGATATCGAGATCCATCACCCATTTATCATCGGCACGATATAACTCGGCCTGATTGCGCCAAGTGAGTTGAGTATCATCTTTGCCTATGATGGCGCTTACGTCACTCTCCCCCGCATCCATCGCAAATAGCGTGTTGGCACCCATATAGCGCGACTCACGGTCTTTCCAGAACACACGTGCCGGTATGGTCTCTATGACTATTTGCAACATATCTTTGGCCGCGTTCAAATCATATTCGGCCTGCTTGCGTTGCGTTACATCGCGAAAGCTCCACACCCGACCTACTGCCACCTGATCCATCATCTGCGGTCTGGAATAGCGCTCGACCTGACGTCCGTCTTTTAAAGCCAGGTTATCGAAACTCTCACTTTCGGGATGGGCATGGAGTTCTCGCACCTTGCG
Source organism: Gallionellaceae bacterium (assembly GCA_027448945.1). Lineage (GTDB taxonomy): Bacteria > Pseudomonadota > Gammaproteobacteria > Burkholderiales > Gallionellaceae > Gallionella. Next base: position 25,118 of record DAIDMQ010000021.1, on the reverse strand, counting down.
GAAAAAACTTTCCGGCTCTTGCAATTGATTGAGTACATGTGCGATAGCCGCCTCATCATCCCGCTCAGCCAAAATTTTTGGGGGAACTTGCCACATGTGCACGAACTGCTGGTTATAGCCGCTGATCATGCCATTCACATCAACCACCAAAATCGCATCTGCTGTGGACTCTAGGGTAGCGTTCAATAAAGACAGGGAGTTTTTGACTGCCACAGTCTCGGCGAAATAGCGCTTACGCTCACTCAGGATATGTATGAGTAGCGCACCGAGAAAGCCCGCAACTATTATGGAAACTATGAAACCCAACATCAGGACATATACAGATATATCGCTTCTGATCAGCCACTCCAAACAGACAAGCAGAAATTCAGTCGAGAGCACCGCCAGCACAACAAGCACCGCGATGATGCTAGCATTGCGCCATCTAGCAACATGATTCAGTAGCATATTTAACATAGGAAGCAAGACCTAATCACGACCGGCATGATCATTTATATTTGGGAATGGCTCTAGAAAATAAGCCTGCGATTCCTCATGGATTCATTATCATCAACACTTGCGAGAACTTTACGCTCACACATAAGAAAATCCACAATAAAATTGCGGATTTTTTATAAAGCCATATTAAAGTGCGACTCAGTCTTCAGGGTAGATGCGGTGGACTACTCACCGTGACCGCCGAAACCGGTGGTAACCCACCATCCAATATTTGATAGTACACCTCGTCGCGTTTGATCATCCCCAACTCGCTACGTGCGCGTTCTTCTATCGCCTCTGTACCTTGTTTGAGGTCACGCACCTCGGCATCTAGTGCGGCATTGCGTGCTTGAGTCTGCTGATTGACCTGTTCTTGTGATTCAACCTGTCTATGCAGATCCCACACTTTCAACCAGCCACCCTTGCCCAGCCACAGCGGGTATTGTAGGAGCAAGAGTATGAACAGCAGTATGAGAGTGACGATGCGCATGTTTGCCTGTAAAAAAATCGCCCCGTTGTGCGGGGCGAGATTTATATACTAAACATCGATTACTTGTTCAACTGATAGTAGGCATCGCGTCCTGGGTATGAAGCACTTGAACCCATATCCTCTTCGATACGCAACAGTTGGTTGTACTTGGCCATACGATCAGAGCGTGACAAAGAACCGGTCTTGATCTGCATAACATTAGTACCTACCGCCAAGTCAGCAATGGTTGAGTCTTCAGTCTCACCAGAACGATGCGACATCACGGCAGTGTAACCCGCACGTTTAGCCATCTCGATAGCAGCAAAAGTCTCAGTCAATGTACCAATCTGATTCACTTTGATCAGGATGGAATTTGCCAAGCCTTGCTTGATGCCTTCACGCAAAATCTTGGTGTTCGTCACGAACACGTCGTCACCAACCAACTGGATGTTCTTGCCTAAACGCTTGGTCAATGCGACCCAACCCGCCCAGTCATGTTCGCTCATGCCATCTTCGATTGTGATGACGGGGTATTTGTCTACCCAAGCTGCGTACAGATCTATCATCTGCTCTGAGCTCAGTACCATGCCGTCCGCCTTGAGGTGATACTTGCCATCATGGTAGAACTCAGAAGCAGCCGCATCGATACCGATGGCCACGTCTGCACCCGGCACATAACCAGCAGCTTCAATCGCTTCAACGATAACCTTCAACGCTGCTTCATTGGAACCCAGCGCAGGCGCGAAACCACCTTCATCACCCACGGTGGTTGCCAGACCACGGTGATGCAGGATCGCCTTGAGGTGATGGAAAATCTCCGCGCCGCAACGCAATGCTTCACGGAAGCTTTGTGACCCAACTGGTATGATCATGAATTCTTGCAAATCTGAACCACCGGTAGCATGCGCGCCACCGTTGATGATGTTCATCATCGGCACAGGCATCTCCATGCGTGCAGCACCGCCGAAGTAGCGATACAGCGGCAGACCGGATTCTTCAGCAGCAGCCTTAGCTACCGCGATGGATACTGCCAAGATGGCGTTCGCACCCAAGCGAGATTTGTTCTCAGTACCATCCAATTCGATCATGGTCTGATCGATGAAGGCTTGTTCAGATGCATCCAAGCCTATGATGGCTTCTGCAATCTCGGTATTCACATATTCAACAGCCTTCAATACGCCCTTACCCAAGTAGCGCTGCTTATCACCGTCGCGCAATTCGACAGCTTCTTTGGTTCCAGTGGAAGCACCGGAAGGTACGGCCGCACGGCCCATCACGCCCGATTCCAACAACACGTCGGCTTCTACAGTCGGGTTGCCGCGTGAATCCAAAATTTCACGGGCGATAACATCAACAATTGCACTCATCTCTATTCCTATCTACTTAATCTAAATACACTCAATTAAAACTGGCTGACACTAAAAACCAAAACCCTATGAAAAATCCCCTTGGCTTGGGATATTAAACGTTACGTAAATCGATTTGTTCTTCTATCAGACCTTGTTGTTTCACTGTCGCATCGATAACCTGCAAGGTCTTCAACATAGATTTCAGATGTCCCAGCGGGAAAGCATTCGGGCCGTCCGACATAGCCTGACTGGGGTTGGGATGCGTCTCCATAAACACCCCGGCAACACCTGCTGCCACCGCCGCACGGGCCAGCACCGGCACAAACTCGCGCTGACCACCCGATACCAAACCTTGACCACCGGGCAACTGCACCGAGTGGGTTGCATCGAACACTACGGGACAACCCGTATTACGCATCACGGCCAAAGAGCGCATGTCTGAAACCAGATTGTTATATCCGAACGATGCACCGCGCTCACACACCATGATATTGTCCGCACCACTTGCTTCTCTTGCCTTATCAACCACGTTCTTCATGTCCCATGGTGACAAGAACTGACCCTTCTTAATATTCACCGGCTTGCCGCACTTCGCGACAGCGTGGATGAAATCAGTCTGGCGGCACAAGAATGCAGGCGTCTGCAACACATCAACCACGTCTGCGACAGGCCCTATCTCATCTATGCTGTGCACATCTGTCAACACATGCACACCCAACTGTGCTTTGACCTCGGCAAGTATCTGCAAACCAGCATCAATACCGAAACCACGGAAGGATTTACCCGAGCTACGATTTGCTTTGTCGTAAGAAGACTTGTATATGAAATTTAAGTTCAATTCTTTGCATATTTCTTGCAAAGCACCTGCGGTATCGATTGCCATCTGCTTGGACTCGATTACACAGGGACCCGCAATCAAGAACAGCGGCTGATCCAGACCAACTTGGAAGTCACAGAGTTTCATTTTGCAGATCCTTTATTCGCCAAAGCCGCTTCCACGAAGGCTTTAAACAAAGGATGGCCGTCGCGCGGCGTGGATGTGAACTCGGGATGGAACTGCACACCCACGAACCAAGGATGCATACTCTGCGGCAACTCCATGATCTCAGGCAGATCCTCAGTTGGTGTGCGTGCCGAAATGATCAGTCCGGTTTTTTCCAGTGTAGGTACGTAGAAATTATTCACTTCATAACGGTGGCGATGACGCTCATTGACATCGTCACCGTAGATGCGTTGCGCCAAGGTGCCGGCCTTGATAGGGCAACGCTGCGAACCAAGACGCATGGTGCCACCCAAGTCCGAATCACTACTGCGTGTTTCAACCTTGCCCTCACGGTCACGCCACTCAGTAATCAACGCAACGACCGGGTGTTCTGTTTCCATGTCGAACTCTGTACTGTTGGCATCCTGCATACCCGACACATGGCGTGCATATTCGATGACCGCCAATTGCATACCCAGGCAGATACCCAGATAAGGCACTTTGTGCTCACGCGCATAACGGATCGCCGCAATCTTGCCTTCAGTGCCGCGCACCCCAAAACCGCCAGGTACCAGGATCGCATCGAAATGTGACAACCCATCTATCCCCGTCGTTTCCAGTTGTTCGGAATCGATATATTCGATATTGACCTTGGTCGCCGTATGTATGCCGGCGTGACGCAAAGCTTCGATCAGAGACTTGTAAGACTCTGTCAAATCCACATACTTGCCGACCATGCCTATGGTGATTGCATGAATTGGATTCTGCTGATCTGAGACCAACTTTTGCCATACCGAAAGATCTGCGGGCGGCAACGTATTCAAAGCCAATTCTTCGCACACGATGCGATCTAGCCCTTGTTCATGCAGCATCTGCGGAATCATATAGATGCTTTCGGCATCCCACATCGAAATGACCGCCTCTTCACGCACGTTGGCGAACAAAGAAATTTTGGCCCGCTCATCGTCCGGGATAGGACGATCTGCACGACACAACAAGGCTGTAGGGAAGATACCGATTTCACGCAATTTCTGTACGCTGTGCTGGGTGGGCTTGGTTTTTAATTCGCCGGCAGTGGCGATGTAGGGCACTAATGTCAGGTGCACATAAGCGACTTGATTGCGCCCCATGCGCAGACCCATTTGACGAGCTGCTTCCAAGAACGGCAGTGATTCGATGTCACCCACTGTGCCACCGATTTCAACGATGGCCACATCAGCCTTGTCGCCGTGATAAGCCGCAGCGCCACGTTCGACGAAAGCTTGGATCTCATTGGTGATATGCGGGATGACCTGCACGGTCTTGCCCAGGTACTCGCCACGGCGTTCCTTGCGGATCACGCTCTCATAGATTTGGCCGGTAGTGAAATTATTGGCCTTGCGCATCTTGGCCGTAATGAAACGTTCGTAATGCCCTAGATCCAGATCGGTTTCCGCACCGTCCTCTGTCACGAAAACCTCACCGTGCTGGAACGGACTCATGGTACCCGGATCAACGTTAATATAAGGGTCGAGCTTCAACATTGTCACGCGCAGGCCGCGCGACTCAAGGATAGCCGCCAAAGAAGCGGCGGCTATGCCCTTCCCCAGAGAAGAAACAACGCCGCCGGTAATAAATATGTACTTAGTCATGGGGCGCGATGATACCGGAAAACGGCTTGCACTCAAAATTGAAATGGCGACTCAGGCAAGAAAATTGCATGAGTCGCCATCATGTATAAATACAAAAGCTTGGCGTTAAACGATCATACCCGCCGCAACAGTATTGTTGTTGGCCTCATCGATGACGATGAAGCTACCGCTAGCTCGATTACGCTTGTAATGATCGAAAGCCAACGGTTGTTGCACCTTCAAGCCGACACGCACAATATCGTTCATATTAACCACAGGCTCGGCATGATGCTCCAAGGTATTCACATCCACACGGTATTCGATCTTGGAGAACAGACACTTGGCAGTGCGTGTCGTATGCTTTACCAGATATTTGCGGTTCTTATCCAGCGGTGACTCAGACAGCCAGCACATCATGGCGTCAAACTCCTTGGCCACGGCAGGCATCGCATCAGCCTTAACGAACATATCACCGCGTGACACGTCGATCTCGTCGTTCAGGGTCAGCGTGATAGATTGGGGCGCGAAAGCTGTCTGCAACTCGCCGTCGTAAGTGACGATGGCTTTGACCGTACTACTACGACCGGAAGGCAAAACGGTGACGGTATCGCCTACCGTCACCTCGCCCGCCTCGATACGACCCATGAAACCACGGAAGTCATGGAACTCGTCGGTTTGGGGACGGCACACCCATTGCACAGGAAAACGAAAATCTGTTGTATTCACATCGTGATCGATTTCCACGCTCTCCAGCTTTTCCATCAAAGTAGGGCCTTGGTACCAATTCAGACTGTCGCCTCTATCCACCACCATGTCACCCACCAGCGCCGACAACGGTATACAAGTCACATCATGCAGATTCAACTGGGCCGCAAACGCTTTGTATTCACTGACGATCTCATCGAAACGCGCTTGAGAGTATTCGACCATATCCATCTTATTCACTGCCAGCACGATATGCGGCACACCTACCAAGCTAGCAAGATAAGTGTGGCGGCGAGTCTGTACCAACACGCCACGGCGGGCGTCAATCAGAATAACCACCAGATTGGCCGTGCTCGCCGCAGTCACCATATTGCGGGTGTACTGCTCATGACCGGGCGTATCACCGATGATGAACTTGCGTTTGGGCGTGGCAAAGTAACGATATGCCACATCTATAGTGATGCCCTGCTCGCGTTCGGCTTGAAGGCCGTCGGTCAACAAAGACAGATCTACAGCCGCCATACCGCGCTTCTCGCTGGTCTTGGAAATGGCAGAAAACTGGTCTTCAAAGATGGACTTGGAGTCATGCAACAAGCGACCGATCAATGTGCTCTTACCATCGTCCACGCTGCCTGCAGTGATGAAACGTAACAATTGTGTAGTGTTGCTCATAATATCTAACCTTATAAAACAGACCTTAGTCCTTGGACCGAGTCTTTAAGTTGGTTTGTCCCGCTGTACTGGGTTTATCTAGTCTGTAAAACAGGCAGAGCCTGCTTACGAATTCGCTTAGAAGTAACCTTCCTTCTTGCGCAGCTCCATAGAAGCATCGGAAGTTTGATCATCCATACGAGTCGCACCACGTTCAGTGATACGCGTGGTCGCGGTCTCTTCGATAATCTCATCGACAGTACGTGCATTCGACTCCACAGGCGCGGTACAGGTCACGTCACCCACGGTACGGAAACGCACCGTTACGACTTCCACTTTCTCACCCGGCTTGGGTTGCACCAGATCCGAGACGGGCATCAACATGCCATTGCGACGGATAACCTCGCGTTCATGAGCATAGTAGATGCTAGGGATATGTAATTTTTCGCGGCCTATGTATTGCCAGATATCCATCTCGGTCCAGTTGCTGATCGGGAACACACGGATATTCTCGCCGCGATGTACACGGGTGTTGTAGATATCCCACAATTCAGGACGCTGATTCTTCGGATCCCACTGACCGAATTCATCGCGGAACGAGAAGATACGCTCCTTAGCACGCGCCTTCTCTTCGTCGCGTCGCGCACCGCCCATGCAGGCATCGAAACCGAACTCGTCTATGGTCTCCAGCAAAGTCACAGACTGGAAGGGATTACGTGGCAAATCAGGATTCTTGATCACGATGGTGCCCCGCTTGATAGAGTCCTCCAGAGAACGCACGATAAGGCGCTCACCCAGATCCTTGGCCAATTTATCGCGCGTCGCAATCACTTCCGGGAAATTGTGCTCGGTATCGATATGCACCAATGGGAAAGGGAATTTCGCCGGGCGGAACGCCTTTTCGGCGATACGCAGCATGACAATCGAATCCTTACCGCCGGAGAACAACAAGGCAGGGTTCTTACATTCAGCGGCGACCTCGCGCATGATGTGTATGGATTCGCTTTCCAGTGCATCCAAATGGGTAAATGTGTGTTTGCTCATCTTCTTCTACTTTCTGATTGGTACTTAAATTCTTCTCGAATCTTGCCCCGGAATACTCGCAGCAAGTTACTTACTAAACTGGACTTGTCGGAGTGATGCCACCTACATGTAGGCCGCACTCCTTGTTCTTTAAATCTTTTGGTTCCGACTGACACCGCGCTACGCTCGGCATAAGTCTCCACCAAAATCCTCTACACCCGTTTTATCGGAGTGATACTACCTACATGTAGGCCGCACTCCTTGTTCTCCGGGTTTTCCCACCACCAGCGGCCGGAGCGGATGTCTTCTCCGGGAGTCACCGAGCGCGTGCAGGGTGCGCAGCCTATGCTGGGATAAAAACGGTCGTGCAGTTTATTATAGGGAACGTCATTTTGCTTGATGTATTGCCACACTTCCGCATTACTCCAATCCAACAATGGATTGATTTTTTGCATGCCATGATCCGCATCAAACGATGAAACTTCCAATCCGCCACGGGTCACTGCCTGATCACGACGCATGCCAGTAATCCATGCCTTTTTACCGGACAAGGCGCGATTCAGCGGCACGACCTTACGCACGTGGCAACATCCTTTGCGGTTCTCGACGCTAGCGTAAAAACCATTCATGCCGATGCGCTGCACCAGCTGCTCCACTTGAGTATGTTCGGGGAAATAAACCTGCAAAGGCACGCTGTAATGCTCACGCACAGCCTGCATGAGGTCATAGGTCTCTTGCGGCAAACGGCCTGTGTCCAAGCTGAATATGCTGATCTCAGGATGAAACTTGGCGATGAGATCGGTTAGGACCATATCCTCTGCACCCAGACTGTTGGCGAATGTCACAGACGTGAAGTCCCGTACCGCATCGGCCAGCACTTGCTTGACTTGTTCTATCTTGGTTTGCAATTTACTCATCATTCACCTCAACGTGTAACGCGTCTAAACAGCGGTTGCGCTTCATCTGACGAAGCCTGATAGGTCAAGGAAAAATCACTCAGCCCCTTGAGCACTTCGTTGATATCCTTGTCCGCGCGCGGTACGAAGGCATCGAAGCCGACACGCTGCATGTAAAAAATCTGGTCGCGCAACACATCACCTATAGCACGCAACTCGCCTTTGTAGCCCAGGCGCGAACGCAAATGATAGGCAATGGAGTAGCCGCGGCCATCCGCGAACTTGGGAAAATCTACAGCAACGACAGAGAACTTCTGTACCTCTGCTTGCAAATCCTCGGCACGCTCGTCACTAGCGAACCATACGCCCACATCGGCACGATGTTGCAGACTGTCACGTTGGGCCAACCATACCTTGAGCGGCACGAGGATGCGACCGGCCGGAACGACGACACCATCCGCCGTATCGCTCTCAGCCAAACGCAGCACGCTCCAATCGTCAGCAACTACAGTTTTATTCTTGATGATCATATGCACCTCAGAACCGTGGTGAGTAGTAAGGCATGTCATATGACACGCCCACTTTCAGTAGCTCGTAATCGGGGGCTTTCAGCGCTTCATCGCTCTCGACCAACGTGCCGTATACCTCGGCCTTGAATGGCTCAACACCCAAGCGACGCACGGTATCGATGAATCTTTCATCATCATAACGTTCGCGCACATAGACTTGTAACAAGCGCGCGATAACCTCGGGCATCTGTTCGAAGCTGAACGATTTGCCGATGACTTTACCCAGATTTGCATCATTGCCTTGTGCGCCGCCAATCTGCACCTGATACCACTCCTCGCCATCCTTATCCACGCCGAGTATGCCGATGTGGCCTACATGGTGGTGACCGCAGGCATTGATGCAGCCCGAGATATTCATCTCTAGCTCACCAATGTCGTGTTGGAAATCGATATCTTCGAAGCATTCCGCGATGGCCTTGGCCAGCGGGATAGAACGCGCATTGGCCAGTGTGCAGAAATCGCCACCGGGACAGCAGATCATGTCCGTTATCAGGCCGATGTTGGGTGTCGCCATACCCAAAGCTTTAGCTGCTTCCCATAAGCTGAACAGATCGGATTGTTTGACATCCGCCAGCACCAGATTTTGCATGTGCGTGATACGCAACTCGCCAAAGCTGAAACGCTCTGCCAGCTCGGCTGCGGCATCCATCTGTTTGTCTGTCGCATCACCGGGGGCGATACCCGTCTTCTTCAATGACAAAACCACAGATGCATAACCTGCAACTTTGTGATGCTTGACGCTGCGCTGATACCAGTTCGCAAAACCTCTGTTGTCATCCAGCATCGCCTGCAGGGATTCATCCTCATTCGCACATACTTCATATGCGGGTGCAGTGAAGTAGGCCGCGACTCTGTCCAACTCGGACTGCGTGATCGTGCATGGACCATTCTTGGTGTGCTGCCAATCTGCTTCGACCTGACGCTTGAATTCCTCTATACCCAACGCCTTTACCAAGATTTTGATCCGCGCCTTGTAGATGTTGTCGCGTCTACCGTATTCGTTATACACACGCACGATGGACTCGGCGTAAGTGATGATATGCTGCCAAGGCACGAAATCACAGATTTCCACACCGATGACAGGCGTGCGACCCAGCCCCCCGCCGACCAACACACGGAAGCCCACTTCACCCTGCGCGTTCTTTACCACCGCCAGACCGATGTCGTGAACGGCGATGGCGGCCCTGTCTTCGCTCGCCCCCGTGATCGCGAACTTAAATTTGCGCGGCAGATAGGCGAACTCGGGATGGAAGGTGCTCCATTGGCGCAGTATTTCGGCATAAGGTCGCGGATCGACGATCTCATCGCGCGCTACGCCGGCAAACTCGTCGCTGGTGATATTGCGTATGCAGTTACCCGAGGTCTGATTAGCATGCATCTCCACACTCGCCAGTTCAGCAAGGATGTCGGGGGCGTCTTGCAATTTCAACCAGTTGAACTGGATGTTCTGACGGGTCGTGAAGTGCCCATAGCCGCGATCGTACTTGCGGGCGATGTGCGCAAACATGCGCATCTGTGCCGCGCTCACCAAACCATAAGGCACGGCGATGCGCATCATGTAAGCATGGATCTGCATGTACAAACCGTTCTGCAGGCGCAGGATACGGAACTCGTCTTCACTCAACTCACCGGCTAGACGGCGGCGCACCTGATCGCGAAACTGCGCGACACGCTCGGCAGTGATCTGGTGATCAAAACTATCATAGCGATACATTTAATTTGCCTCGTATGACTTCGATACAGCCAACAAGCGCGCCGCCTCCAGCGGGAACTTGGCACCGTACATCAGGATGTATTCCACATCAGCATCTTCGTCGTGGCGCAATGCCGCACCTATATACGCGTACTCACCCGTCTGACCAATCACCACACCGATGCGGCCACCGCAGCCATTAAACCAGCTTACGGACTTGGGTTTGTTAGGTTTATTTGTACTCATAATCTTTCTTTCCTCAATTATTTGTAGAAGACCATCTTCAGTCCGATGACCAACAACATCGTTGCCAACAAAGGCCGCAAAACTTTCTCGGGCACTTTGGAACTCAAGTGACTGCCGATGTAGATGCCGGGCAGAGAACCCAACAGCAAACTCCCCAGCAACACCAGGTCCACCGTACCCAAAGCCATATGGCCCATGCCCGCCAAGGCGGTCAGTGGCACTGCATGCACGATATCTGTTCCAACCACTTTCACCGAGGGCATGCGCGGATACAGGAACAACAGCGCCACCGTACCCAACACACCCGCACCGATAGAGGAGATGGTCACCAAAGCACCAACCACAACGCCTGTTGTAATGGTGGCAGCCGGCAAATACTTATGATGCAACTCGTAGATGGTACCGTCCTTGCGCCTGGCCAAGCGCTTGATCTGATCTTTGAGCAACAGGGCTGTGGCGGTCGCCAACAAAGCCACACTCAACACACTGGTCACCAGACTCCGTAAAGTCTTCTCATCCAAAGCCAAGTACTTGAGCAAGATGATGGTGACAACTGCGGCGGGCAAACTACCCATGGCCAACAGACCAAAAACCCTCCAGTCCACCGTACCCTTGCGGGAGTGCACCCACCCCCCCATGGTCTTGGTCAAGGATGCGTACAAAAGATCTGTTCCGACTGCAGTCGCGGGAGACACACCGAAGAACATCACCAACAAAGGTGTCATCAATGAGCCCCCGCCGACCCCGGTCACGCCGACGATCAGACCGACTATGAAACCGGAGAACGTATACAAACTGTCCATCGAACTACCATTCAAAAAATTCAGGCGTGCATTCTAATCGAACGCAGATATACTCTTTAATACTTTTTTGTTAGGGTTTTATAACTTAATCACATATATGGTGCACTCATGAACCTACAGCAACTGCGTTACCTGAACGAGATCGTACGCAGGGGATTGAACATCTCCGAAGCCGCAGCCGCGCTCTATACCTCGCAACCCGGTATCAGCAAGCAGATCAAACTCCTGGAAAACGAACTAGGCATAGAAATCTTCGTGCGCAACGGCAAGCGCATCGTGGCACTGACAGAAGCGGGCAACACCATACTTGAGATAGCGCAACGCATCTTGCATGATTCCGACAATATGAAACAGGTCGGGCAAGAGTTCCAGGAACAGGACAGCGGCCACCTGATTCTAGCAACCACGCATACCCAAGCGCGCTATGTGCTGCCACCTGCAGTAAAGAAGTTCATCAAACGCTACCCAAAAGTGAAGCTGGGGCTGCACCAAGGCAATCCCACCCAGATCGCCGAGCAGGTACTCAACCGCGAGGCCGACATCGCCATTGCCACCGAGGCACTCAGCCAATATGAAGGACTGGTCACACTGCCCTGCTTCGACTGGTATCACTGTGTGGTCGTGCCCCCCAATCACCCTTTATTAGAGGTCAAACGACTGACGCTGGCCAGGCTCGCTGAGTATCCCATCATCACCTACGACTTTGCCTTCAGCGGGCGCAGCAAGATAGATGCAGCTTTCGCTGCCGCCAACATAGAGCCTAACATCGCCCTCACCGCGATAGACGCGGATGTCATCAAGACCTATGTGGAATTAGGTTTAGGCATAGGAATATTGGCCGAACTCGCCTTTATTCCAGAGCGCGACCGTCATCTGCGCATGATAGAGGCCAAGCATCTATTCAATCCCAGCACCACGCGTATCGCGATACGCAAAAATGAATATCTGCGCGGTTATACTTATGACTTCATCGAACTGTTCGCCCCGCATCTCACCCGCGAGGTCGTAAATAAGGCGATGCATCTATCACCGGTAGAGGAATAAATCAGCATGAACGAAACGATTAAATTACAACACGCCCACCACAGCATCCGCAGCTATCGTGACGACAACGTCAGCGACGAGATGCTGGATGCCATCATCCGCGCCGCTTGGCACGCTCCAACCTCGATGAACGCACAGGAGATTTCCTTGGTCGTGGTTCGCGATGCAGAAAAGCGTGCCCACATCGCCGAGCTCGCAGGCGGTCAAGCATGGATCAAACAAGCGCCAGTATTTATCACCATCGTCATGGATTTCAACAAAACCGACATGGGCGTACGCAAAGCAGGGCAAACCCAAGTAATCCATGAAAGCATGGAGGGTTTCGGGGTCGCAGCCGTGGATGCGGGCATCATGCTGGGTAATCTCATGATCGCTGCACGTTCACTGGGCTTGGGCGTGGTGCCCATAGGCGGCATACGTCGCAACCCGCAAAGCATGATAGATCTGCTCGAGCTGCCCACGTTGACCTTCCCGATGGTCGGTATCTGTATCGGGCATATAGAAAATGATGCCCCGCTCAAACCGCGCATGGACATCGCCACCTTTCGCCATGATGAACGCTACGATGCCAGCGCCTACCGGACCGCAATAGACGCCTATGACACAGACATCATGGCGTATTGGCAGGGACTCAAGCGCACCGACGGTATCACTTGGTCACAGAATCTGGGCAACAACCTCAAACAAGTCTATTTCCCACAAGTACGTCCTGTCGCAGCAATGCAAGGTTTGACCAACGACAAATAAACCATATACGTCATTAACAGCGTTATGACGATGGCCTTCCAGTCAATTCTCAGATGGATAGGAACAGAAAAAGGCCCTGCACCAAGGATCAGGGCTTCCAAGCTGCGCACCAGCAACACTGTCCACTGATCAAATAATCGTGCGTTTAGAAAAGTCCTTAGGCCTGAAACCCAAAGTGACAAGCATAGTGAAATACACCACGGCCCCGCCCAGCACTAATAGCGTCAGTCGTCCAATACGCTCCCAACCACTACCCGTCAGCCAACTTTGCTCAGTACCCATACCGAACCAGAGCGCGACACCCATCGCTGAAACCGCGAGCACGATCTTGAAGAAGAACTTGGCCCAACCAGGTTCTGGGTTATAGATACCGTGCTTACGCAAATAGTAAAACAGGATGGTCGAGTTCAAACACGCACCCAAACCGATGGATAGCGCCAGACCCGCATGATCCAGATGCAGTACGAAAGCGAACAGCAAGTTCATTAATTGAGTAGCAATCAGGGTGACAATGCCGATCTTGACCGGCGTACGGATGTTCTGGCGCGCATAAAAACCGGGCGCGAGTATCTTCACGAGTATCAGACCTATCAGACCCACGCTATACCCCACCAGCGCATAACTGGTCATCAAGACATCATGTGCGGTGAAAGCACCACGCTGAAAGAAGGTGGATAGCAACGGCACCGCGATCATGCCCAATGCCAAGGCTGCTGGTAGCGTGAGCATGACCGTCAGACGCAAGCCCCAATCCAACAATCTGGAGTATTCCTGCATATCGCCTTTAGCAAAACATTTGGACAATGATGGCAGCAAAATCGTGCCTAGGGCAGCGCCCAGCACACCGGAAGGAAACTCCATTAAACGGTCCGCGTAATACAGCCAGGACACGCTACCCGCCGCAAGCAAGGATGCGAAAATGGTATTGATGATTAGGCTGATCTGCGCGATGGACACGCCGAACATCGCCGGTCCCATCTGCTTAATGACCCGCCACATACCTGGGTCGCGCCAATTTAAGCGTAGCACGGGCAACATGCCGACTTGCTTGAGAAAGGGAATCTGGAAAGCCAGTTGTACGAAACCCGCGACCAGCACCGCCCAGGCCAACGCCAATATGGGCGGGTGGCAATATGGCGCCAGCCAAAGTGCCCCGCCTATGAAACAGATGTTCAATAGAATTGGGGCGAAGGCCGGCACCCAGAACTTGTTATAGGTATTGAGGATAGCCGCCGCCACAGCAACCAAGGAAATAAAGAAAATATAAGGAGAGGTGTAACGCAACAACTGCACGGTAAGTTCGAACTTCTCAGGTTCATCGCTGAAGCCAGGAGCACTAATATAGACCAGGATGGGGGCCGCGATGATGCCTATGGTTGTGATTACAAACAGGATCAGTGCCAACATGGTGGTGACATGATCCACCAGCAACTTAGTCTCCTCAGCCCCATTCTTGTGCTTGTATTCGCCAAAAATGGGCACAAAGGCTTGAGAGAATGCGCCTTCTGCGAACATGCGGCGCAACAGATTGGGAAGCTTAAAGGCCACAAAAAAGGCATCGGTCGCCATGCCTGCCCCGAAGACACGCGCAACCAGCACATCCCGTGCAAACGCCAAGATACGCGAAGCCATGGTGAGGCCGCTGATAGTGGCTAGGGATCTGAGTAGGTTCATTGCTAAGGAATAGGTTAGGATTGGAACGCCGCGCATCATAACACTGGCAAGGCTTAAGACTCCCTAAACACGGGACAGCGCAAAAATACTTGCAAGCTCGCGACTTAGCCACTAGAATGCGCGCCTTTTATCGCAAGCCAATTATCAAGGGGTCAACATGGCAAACACAGCACAAGCTCGTAAGCGCGCTCGTCAAGCAGTTAAACAAAATGCTCACAACAGCAGCCTGCGTTCTGAACTGCGTACTGCAATCAAGAAGGTTCTGAAAGCTATCGAAGGCGGCGACAAAGCTGCTGCCCAAGCTGTATATCAAACTTCAGTCAGCAAAGTGGACAGCATCGCTGACAAAAAAATCATCCACAAGAACAAAGCTGCTCGTCATAAGAGCCGCTTGTCGGCTGCTATCAAAGCAATGGCCTAAAGCCTGCTCGCTTTGCACGGCGAGGTCATTCTTTCAAGAAGACCTGCTCGTGAGTAGTTTAGATACACACCAAGCCGGCAGCGATGTCGGCTTGTTTGCTTTGTAAATCTTTATCGGACAGGCTGTTTCACTTGCCTGAATCGCACGCATAGCTCAAGATACGTACCGTGAATTTTTTATAGACGGCGGCCTGTCCGCTGTTTTTATTTAAGGGTTTTGTTATGTCACATGTGATGAACACTTACGCCAGATTACCTGTCGCTTTCGTGCGCGGTGAAGGCGCATATCTTTGGGATGAATCAGGGAAACGCTATCTCGATGGTTTATCCGGTATCGCGGTGAACACGCTGGGCCACGCACATCCGCGTTTAACCGCAGCGTTGACAGAGCAGATCGGCAAGCTGATACATTGCTCCAACGTCTATCAGGTACCCGGCCAAGAAGTCTTGGCGGACAAATTGTGTGCACTGACCGGCATGCAGGAAGTGTTCTTCAGCAATTCCGGTTGCGAAGCCAACGAGGCGGCAATCAAGCTGGCGCGCATGTATGGTCACAAACGTGAGATCGAAAATCCCGCCATCATCGTGATGGAAAAGGCTTTCCATGGCCGTACGCTCGCCACACTGTCGGCAACTGGCAACCGCAAGGTCCAAGTCGGCTTCGAACCACTGGTAAAAGGTTTTGCGCGCGCGCCTTATAACGACATCGAAGCGATCCGCCATGCCGCCCTGAACAACAGCGATATCGTCGCTGTGCTGGTCGAACCAATACAGGGCGAAGGCGGCATACGCACGCTGGATATCGAATACCTCAAACAACTGCGCCAGATCTGCGACGAGAACAACTGGTTGCTGATGCTTGACGAAGTGCAGTGCGGCATAGGTCGCACCGGCAAGTGGTTCGCGCATCAACATGCGGGCATCCTGCCGGATGTGATGACCTTGGCCAAGGGCCTGGGTTCAGGCATGCCGATAGGCGCTTGCTTGACCGCTGGCAAGGCTGCAAACGTATTCGGTCCGGGCAATCACGGCTCGACTTTCGGCGGCAATCCCCTGGCATGTACCGCTGGCATCACCACCTTAAACGTAATAGAACAAGATGGCTTGTTGGCACACACTGCAAAACTGGGCGAACACATCAAGCAAGCATTAGCCAAACAGTTGGCGGGCGTTGCCGGGGTAGTCGATATCCGTGGTCAGGGACTGATGCTGGGCATAGAGTTGAGCAAGCCCTGCGGAGTCCTCGTCCAGCAGGCTTTGTTGCAAGGTCTATTGATCAACGTGACAGCAGACAATGTGGTGCGCTTGCTGCCTCCATTGATCATGTCGCAGACCGAGGCGCAACAACTCGTGGACATTTTGTGTCCGCTGATCAGGGAGTTCTTGCAGAACTAACAAACGAACAAACTGGAAACACATCATGGCAGTGAAACCCGTAAAGCATTTCCTACAATTCAAAGACCTTAGCCGCGACGAACTGGAATATCTGTTCGAACGTACCCGCATCATCAAGGAACGCTTCAAGCGCTACGAAAAATACTGGCCACTCGAAGACCGTACACTGGTGATGATCTTTGAAAAAGCCAGCACACGTACTCGCCTCTCTTTCGAAGCTGGCATGCATCAATTAGGCGGCTCTGCTATCTACCTGAACACCCGTGACTCCCAACTGGGTCGTGGTGAACCTGTAGAAGATGCGGGCCAAGTAATCTCGCGGATGTCTGACGTGGTAATGATACGCACCTTCGAGCAAGACATCATCGAGCGTTTTGCACGCAACTCGCGCGTGCCTGTGATCAACGGCCTGACCAACGAATATCACCCCTGCCAGATTTTGGCGGACATCTTCACTTTTATCGAACATCGCGGCAGCATCAAGGGCAAGACCGTGGCCTGGATCGGTGACTCCAACAATATGTGTAACACCTGGTTGCAAGCCGCCGAGATACTCGACTTCAACGTCCATGTCTCCACGCCTCCCGGTTATGAAGTCGAGCCTGAGCGCGCCGGCCTGTTTGGTGAAGATCATTACGAAGAATTCACCGACCCTATGGAAGCGGCACGTGGTGCTGATCTGGTAACCACGGACGTTTGGACCTCTATGGGTTTCGAAGCCGAAAACGAAGAGCGCATGAAAGACTTTGCTGACTGGCAAGTCGACGAAGACATGATGCGCGTTGCCGCCATCGACGCGTTGTTCATGCATTGCCTCCCCGCTCACCGTGGTGAAGAAGTCTCTGCCGGCGTCATGGATAGTCCGCAAAGCGTCGTCTGGGATGAAGCGGAGAATCGCCTGCACGTACAGAAAGCTTTAATGGAATATCTGTTGCTAGGGAAGATCGACAACTAAGCCTCTTCTATCTGAAACCAAATCAACTGCATTAACAATTCAATATATCAAGTGAGTCATAAATTATGAGCGACATCAAAAAAGTAGTTCTCGCCTATTCCGGCGGTCTGGACACCTCTGTGATCCTGAAATGGTTGCAGGACACCTATCAATGTGAGGTCGTGACCTTCACGGCAGACGTAGGCCAGGGTGAAGAACTGGAACCAGCTCGCGCCAAAGCGCTGAAGATGGGTATCAATCCAAAGAACATTTATATTGACGACTTGCGTGAAGAATTCGTGCGCGACTTCGTCTTCCCGATGTTCCGTGCCAACACCATCTACGAAGGTGAATACCTGCTCGGTACTTCCATCGCACGACCTTTGATTGCAAAACGTTTGATCGAAATCGCTGACGAACAAGGTGCGCAAGCAATCTCGCACGGCGCAACTGGCAAGGGTAACGACCAAGTTCGTTTCGAATTGGGCGCATATGCACTGAACCCCAACATCAAGGTCATCGCGCCCTGGCGCGAATGGGATTTGCTGTCTCGTGAAAAATTGATGGACTATGCGGAGAAGGCGGGCATCCCTATCGACATGAAACACAAACAAGGCGGCTCACCCTACTCTATGGATGCCAACCTGTTGCACATCTCTTATGAAGGCCGCCATCTGGAAGACCCTGCAGCAGAGGCAGAGGAAAGCATGTGGCGTTGGTCGGTATCGCCCGAGAATGCCCCGAATGAAGCGGAGTATCTGGATATCGAATTCGCCAATGGTGACATCGTTGCATTGAACGGCACCAAGATGAGCCCGGCGACGGTGCTGACCAAGCTGAACGCTTTGGGCGGCAAACACGGCATCGGCCGCCTCGATCTGGTTGAGAACCGCTACGTCGGCATGAAGTCACGCGGCTGCTACGAAACACCTGGCGGCACCATCATGCTCAAGGCACACCGTGCCATCGAGTCCATCACCTTGGATCGCGAAGTTGCGCACCTGAAAGATGATCTGATGCCCCGTTACGCATCCATGATTTACAACGGCTACTGGTGGAGCCCTGAACGTCGCGCTTTGCAAACGCTAATCGATCACACGCAAAGCACCGTGAATGGCTGGGTACGCGTCAAATTGTACAAGGGCAATGTCATCGTGGTCGGCCGTGACTCCAAAACAGACTCGCTGTTCGATTCCACCATCGCAACTTTCGAAGATGACAAGGGCGCCTATGATCAAAAGGATGCAGCAGGTTTCATCAAGTTGAACGCTTTGCGTCTGCGTATCGCAGCCAATTTGAACAAACGCAAGTGATCTCATGATCCACGAACTCAGCGGCGACATCTTGCTCAGCGGTGCGAAAGCCATCGTGCAGGGTGTCGCGCCGAATGATGATTTCATGCACGGATTGGCGATGCAGTTACGCGAACGCTTGCCTGCTTTGTATAAGGACTTTCGTCACTACTGCCAGACCAAACATCCCAAGTCTGGCGGATTGTGGACCTGGATGAGTGCCGATGGTCGATTCATCATCAACCTGCTGACGCAGGAAGGCGCATACGACCACGGTAGCAAGCCCGGCCGCGCGACCCTGAGCAACGTGAATCACAGCCTGCATGCCTTACGTACATTGGCGGAAAAAGAACATTTGACCAGTCTCGCCCTGCCCCGTTTGGCCTGTGGCCAAACGGGTTTGGATTGGCAGGAGATACGTCCGCTCATAGACAAGCACCTCGGCGATTTGGATATCCCCGTCTATTTGTATAGCAATTATCAAAAGGGCATCAAAGCCCAAGAACCCGCAAAATAAGGAGTCAACATGGCGCAATTCAACAATGTGAGTGTAGTAAAAAAAGGCAATGTATTCTTTGATGGCAAGTGCGTATCGCACTCTGTTCTGTTCGCTGATGGCACACGCAAAACCGTGGGTCTGATTCTGCCCAGCACCCTGACCTTCAACGTGGGCGTACCCGAAGTCATGGAAATCACCGACGGTACTTGCCGTGTGAAACTGGGCCATGAGTCCGAGTTCAAGACTTACTCGGCAGGCAACTCCTTCGCCGTTCCTGCCAACGGCAGCTTCATCATCGAGGCACAGGAAGTTGTCAATTACGTTTGCAGTTTTGGCTAAAGTTAAGTCTTCGCCGTAACAAGCCGCCATGCGGTGTGTTGTGGTTAAATTTTTCGTGTATTGGGTTGGCTGTTTCATCGCGTAACCCAACGAGCCTAATTTTAGAATGCGCCCAAAGCCAACCCAAGCCACATGAGGAGAAATCGCAAATGCCATCATTCGACATCGTTTCAGAAGTAGATAAGACCGAAGCCAAGAACGCCATCGAGCAGACTAACAAAGAAGTCTCGACTCGCTTCGACTTCAAGGGCTCAGACGCACGCGTGGAACAAGCTGAACTCAAGCTCACGGTTTGGGCGGATAACGAGTTTCAGCTCGACCAAGTGCAAGATATTTTGAATGGCAAACTCACCAAGCGCGGCGTGGACATCAAGTGTCTGGAGATTTCCGACAAAATTGAAAAGGTCAGTGGCAACAAGGTCAAGCGCGGCTGCGAAGTAAAAACCGGTATAGAAATCGAGTTGGCGAAGAAGATTGTTAAACACATCAAAGACAGCAAACTCAAAGTGCAAGCCAGTATCCAGGGTGACACGGTGCGCGTCACGGGTAAGAACCGCGATGACTTGCAAGAAGCTATCGCCTTCGTCAAGAAGACTATCACCGACTTTCCCCTGCAATTCCAGAACTTCCGCGATTGATCTCCCGCCTCACCCTACTGCTGTTCACGTTATGTGTTATGTGCACAGCGCATGCCGAAACGAGTAGTTATCCCGGCATGGTCATGGACGACATACAACATGTCATTTCTGCCCCCGCCCGGTGGGATGACGATAGTTGGCAGCAAGCCGGCTTTTGGTCACTGGGGATACTGGGTACGGCTGTACTGGTGGACAAACCATTGCAAAATGAGATGCGCCGTCATGCACCAAATAACAACGCGTCCATCCTGCAAGTCGAACGTCTGGGTGCGCAATATTCTGTTGTCGTCTTAGGTGGTTTTTATATCGCGGGTATAGCTGGCAACGAAACCTCTAGCGAGGTGGCACAAGATGGCTTGGCTGCGAGCCTGATCGCGAGTGGTTTGATCTCCCCGGCTATCAAACTGGTGGTGGGACGTAGTCGGCCTCGCAATAATCAAGGAATTGCACATTTTCAACCTTTCACCGACCCCAATGCATCTTTTCCATCAGGACATACCACCGAAGCCTTCGCGCTTGCCTCGGTGATTGCCGAGCACTACGACGACCGCCGGATAAAATACAGCGCGTATACCTTGGCGGGTATGGTGGGTATGGCGCGCAGCTATCACGATGCTCACTTTGCCTCCGATATCCTCGCAGGCGCACTGATAGGCACATGGGTGGGAAAATCCGTGGTGTCACACAATCAACAACTGCGCGGCAAGCAAGTTGCATTGCTACCCGATGTCTCATCGGGGACAATCGGCATGAGACTGACCGGCAATTTTTAAACGGACCCGATATGAAGAACAGCATAGACGTGCGTGTCGAATTCTCCTTCAAGGGAAACGACTACGACCTTACATCGACCATAGACCTGGATGCGCATAGTCACGCTCTCGATATCTATCAAATCTTGGCGCACGACAACAAAATCGACACCATGTCATATCTCTACGAAGTGATGCAAGAAACTGATCTCGAGTTTTCAAATGCACGAGGCGCTGCAGCAGCCTTCTTGCAAGAAGGCCAATTCAATGCCTATACCTTTGCACTGCACTGGCAAGAACACAAGATCATCATGCAATTGAACCCCATCGCCATGAGGCACATGGGCATCACAGATTTGCAACAGAACAGCGCTTTAAAACAAGCGTTGCTGGAAGCCTACCAACTGGGGAGAGGCGAATGAAAACCGTTCTGGTGTTATTCGCTGAGGGTAGCGAAGAATTGGAAGCCGTCACCGTGGTCAACATCTTGCGCAGAGGCGGGGTCGCTGTCAGCTTGGCCGGATTGGGGGAGGGCGTATTGCGTGGCAGTCGTGGCATCATGTTGCAACCAGACACTACTTTGGCTGAAGCCATACACCATGATTACGACATGATCGTATTGCCAGGCGGACAACCTGGCACCAAGAATCTCAAAGCGGATATCCGAGTGTTGCAGCTGGTGCAGAAGATGCACCAACAAGACCGTTACGTCACAGCAATCTGCGCAGCGCCCTCAGTGCTGGCAGAAGCGGGCTTGCTGACCAACAAACGCGCTACCAGCTTCCCCGCCTGCTTAGATGATTACCCGCTGGTCTCACAACAAATGGCGGCAGTTGTTGAAGATGGCAAACTCATCACCTCGCGCGGTCCCGGTACTGCTATGGATTTCGCGCTAACCTTGCTGGAACGCCTGATGGGAGCAGAGAAGCGACTGGCCGTGGAAGCAGGACTGGTGCGCTAAGCAATACCCAACCTCATCTTTTCGCCAGTAACTTTTCCAATTCCGCAATAAACACTGCCGAATCCGGTTTCACATCACTGGCAAAAGATTTGATGACCTTGCCATCGCGACTGATCAGATATTTATGGAAATTCCATTGCGGCGTATCTCCTGTCGCTTTTATAAGCGCGGGATACGGCGCACTAGGATTAGCGCCTGTGATGTTGGCTTTTTCCATCATCGGAAATTCCACGCCATAAGTCAGCTTGCAGAACTTGGCAATCTCTTTGTTGCTACCCGGCTCCTGATTACCGAAGTCATTAGACGGGAAGCCCAACACCGTCAATCCACGCTGATGATATTTACGGTACAAACTTTCAAGCGCTTTGTACTGTGGCGTAAATCCGCAATAGCTGGCAGTGTTCACCACCAGCACCACTTGGCCTGCGTAATCGCACAAATTCGCGGGCTCATCATTAAGATCGTTTAGCTGCACATTCAACACATCCGGACAACTTGCCGGTGCTTTTAGCTCAGCCGCTTGAACCGTTAAGGTCATGCAACTGATGAACAAAAAAATAAATTTTTTCATCTTAAAATTCCCCGGGTAATTAGGGTGCCTCAAAAAATTTAATATACCAAACGAGACAAGGTACAAACAAAAAATGGCGGCGCGACATTTATCGAATATGCGTGGAGTCATTTTTTGTTAGCAACGCGGCATCACGACGGAGCTTGGGGTTTTGGGGATGCCCATTAGTCTTTGCTCAAAATAAGTTGCGGATGACGCTGCATCGTAGTGTCTAGATTTGCGCCAATAACAGCCACCTCATTCAGGAAAGCATTGGCTTGTTGCGGCGTAAATTGGAACGGCTGGAACACCCCCGTCTCAGTGTATTTGACGATAAGTTCGTTATCCAATCCACCAAAGAAACTGGCATGCTCCATCGCCCACTTCGGAAACAGCCGATATGGAACTGCGTTGTAATCTATCAGTACACATTTAGCGTGGCGCGGGTCGCCAGCGATACGCAAATAAGTTTCATTTACCGCATGACGCTCACCTTCCAGACATTGCAAAAAATAGCGGTCGGAATAAAACAATACGCCGCTGATACGCTTAACGCTGTTGTTCTTTTGCGAAGTCTGCAATATCTGCGTGATATCTTGTGCATTGAGATTGGTGGTCGAATAGCTGGCGTAAATGAGTCTGACTAGCATGTTAATTCTCCTGAAGTGGCGATAGATTAAAAACTGCGGATGGGTTTTTGCAAACTTTTGGGCATGAGCAACGTGTCCATGTCCCATTGCTCCAGCCGCAGCACCGCATCCAAACACCCTTCTAATGCATCATGGGCGCGCTGCGCGTCGGCAGCGATGCGTTCGTGTACGGCTTTATCAGTGTCTGTCTGATTCATGCAGCCTTGCTGGTATTCATATAAGTCACGCAGACCGATTAAATGTTTTGCGACTTGCGCAGGACAAGCACATTGATAAATCAAAGATTGATCAATAATGAGGCTCAACTGCTGATCACTGAATTTGGTTTTCAAAATAACGCTCCGCAAAAATAGGTATCCCTAAGACTGAATATGTAAGCAGACAACGGGAGCATCAAAGCCCCGCACTGTCACAACCTCATGCAACGGGCGCGAGGAAAATTCAAACCGCGCCTTACTCACCACATCATGTGTCGCCAATATCTGGCCCTGCCCCGCTTTGCCGCATAAGCGTGCAGCCAGATGCACATGCGCACCGATCACATCGAAATGCACATGTTCAGATGTACCCAAAATTCCCGTAAGAACTAGGCCGTCGCTGATGCCGACACCGACAGGCATACTTTGCGCTTCGGAGGATTGTTGTATTGCCAATGCGCACTTCAAAGCCAAATGGCAGCGTGCCGCGCCTTCAAAAACTGCCAGCAGACCATCCCCAGTCGTTTTAACCACCATGCCATCGTACTGACGGATGAGTTGCGCCTGACTGGCGAGAATTTCATTGAGCTTGGCAAAATAACTGCGCGCCGATTCTTTCACGATGAGCTGTGTCGAATCGCGTATGTCGGTGAACATCACGGTCATCTCAAACAACTCGGCGCTGCCAGGTGTGGGCTGCGCAAAAATGCGGCGTAACGCACCCGTCGGCAAGAATCGCAGCAGATTAAGATGCTGATGGTTCAACTCCTGCTGCTTGCGTATTGCGATGACACGTTCGGACAAAGCGAAACTAAATCTCTCCAGGTCGATAGGCTTGTCGAAGATCTCATCAATACAAGCGTGCTCGCGCTGCAATACCGCGAAAGCCTTGTGTGGCGCACCCGGACTGCTGATGACCACTACATAACTGTTCGGTGAAGTACGCTTGAATAGTTGCAAAAACTCAAACGGCGGCGCGTCATTGACGTGATGGTTCAATACCAAGATCGCGGTCTTAAGTTTTTCGCCCGTGTCATCCCATGCATGACTAGACTCGTGTGCATACAACGAACAATCCGTCAGGCACGCCAAATTTTCCAACAGCAAAGATCGGGTGTAAGCATTACTATCAAAAATCAAAATTTCCAGGTCGGGATTTGCACTCATCACGCATCTTCCAGTAAGTCCAAACAACTCGGACAGATGCCGTAAATGACCGGCACGGGCTGACTTAAGAAAATTTGTACGCTCACGAATTCCGGCAACTTCCAAAGTCCGTCATGACGCACATGATTGCAAAGACTGCAACGTATAGGCGTATCCCGCCCGCGTTGCGCCGATGTTCTAAACAACACGGGCTGGTTGAAATCTTCGCTATACAAATGTTCGTGCAAAAAATGCACTGCACCGTTCTTGACCTTCCCTCGGTTTTTCGTCTTCCAAAGGACGGATTTCATGCTACCAGTTTCTCATGCTGCTGAGCAGTGAGCCAGTCATCTAAATGCTGCATGGGTGACTTGTAGCTCAGTGTTGAGTGTTGTCGCTTGCGGTTG
>DAIDMQ010000020.1 GCA_027448945.1 Gallionellaceae bacterium | reverse complement strand
CAACCGCAAGCGACAACACTCAACACTGAGCTACAAGTCACCCATGCAGCATTTAGATGACTGGCTCACTGCTCAGCAGCATGAGAAACTGGTAGCATGAAATCCGTCCTTTGGAAGACGAAAAACCGAGGGAAGGTCAGGATTAAACAAAACCCGTCAGCGGCGGCGCATTATATCGAAACATCACCACAAACCCAGCCCCCAAAATGCCTATGCATTTTGGCCTAATGAAACACCACACGCTCAAACCCGACCCACAAAAACCAACGGTTGCTGCGAGTCGGTCTGGTTTCGTAGATCGGGCCGATGTTGTAGGTCGGGCTTGAGCCCGACAAAGCAGATAAACATCACGTACAGCGTCGGGTTACACCCGCAAAACCGCCAGGGTCTTCCCACGCAATCACGCAGCAAAAAACGCTGCTATGGCTGAATGAAGGGGTGGGCCGTGGCTGTATGGGGCTGAAGCCCCGACACCACACGCTCAAACCCAACCTACACCACATTTTTCAACTACTTTGTAGGCAGCCACTTGAGCAGCAACGTCTCGTACTCCGCCAGCACCTTCTCCCAAGTGAATGCTTCTTGGTAGCGCTGCAAAATACCCGACTTCATCGTGCCCAACACGGCTGGACTGGACAACACCTCATCCAATCGCGCCGAGCACTCATCTGCATTTTTAAAATATCGTGCGGAATTTCCCGCCACCCAACGATTGAACTGATTGTCATTCGCAATCACCGGATTGCCCGCGCCCATCGCCTCTATCAACGAAGGATTGGTGCCGCCTACTTGATGGCCATGAACATAGGCCACCGAATGAAAACGCAACGCACGCACCACCGCCTTATCGTAGATCGCCCCAACGAACACCACCTCCGGCCCTGCAGCGTCAATCACTGCGCGATGGTAAGCCACCTTCTCCGGCTCATACTTACCCAGCACCACCAACTTATAGCCACGCGGCTTACGCGAAAATCCCTCAACAATTTCCAGCAAGGAATTCTCCGGCTCGGCACGCGCAATCACCGTCAAGAACCGCCCCGGCTCCAACCCCAATGCACGCACCGCCTCTTCTGGTGCATCCGTCACCGCATCCGCGCCATACGGAATCATCGTGATCTTTTCTTCACGCACGCGACTGCTCAAATGCACTTTGATCTTCGGATGATCCGCAACCAGATGATTACCCAGCCAACACCCCGCCCAATCGTTTAGCCAGAACCAAGTCTTAGCGACTGGCCCCCACTTAGCGCGAGACCACTCGATACCATCCATATTGATCAGATTCGGCACACCCTTGATGCGCAACATCCCGCAGAATATCGCCGTGTTGTAACCCAAAGTCAGACACAAATCTGAATGCTGCGCAGCATGCGCCGTCGCCTTCCAATCAAAAACAATCGTCCCTTTAGGGCCAGACTGCACGACAGGAATATGCACCCGTTCAACCCCCTGCCACACATCCTCATACACCGCGCCAGCGCCATCCTCTTGGCAATACACCACCACACGCCAACCGTGCTTCACCAAATACAGCGCAAGGTATTCTGCAAAGGTTTCAAAGCCGCCGTGTGCGGCGGGGACGCCGCGCGTGCCTAAAATTCTGATTTTCATTAAATGCCTATCCGTAAATCAACTGTAGAAAAAATAGAAAACTTCGAAAAACCGTCGCTCCCGCGAAAGCGAAAATCCAGCCTGCCGACTTAACCGGACATCCGCTTTCATTGGCGCGACGGAACAAGTGTTTTACAAAGTAGGATTGGGTTACGCTAAGAAAGAGTGTTTTGTCACTCGTGCATCCCTAAAGGGTCGCCATCTATTTTCATGAGAGTAAGTTCATTAAAACACTCATCCCACTGCATATTCGGCAACTCTTCTAAATCGCCGCCTTCCAAGTGCGTAGCAAACTAACTGTTTGCGTTAACCCCTGCCTCAATAATGTATCCAGATACTCATCAGCCGTTTTAGGCGGATTCTTCAAAGACCGTCTATGATTGGCAGCGGCTTCGCATACGCGAGCCGGATTAAGATCCAACAAGTCCAGGATAAAATCATCCGGGTGCTGCGCAACCAAGTTGGCACAATTGAGCGAATCTGGCGGAAAATCTTTCAGATTGAACGTCACAATCAGACTTGCTCCCCCATGTATTGCAGCGGCCACCACATGTCGATCATTTGAATCTGGTAAATTAACAGCAGAAATAAGATGTTCAAAACCGGTCACCAGACTATCTCTTACATGCAAATTCATAAGGTCTCGCGTGCGTTCAAGCTCTTCCGGCTTTAAATCGGGGCGATTCTTGAGAACATTGCGCATCCATTCATCATGAATCGTATCTGTCCAACGCGCCCGGTACAAATCCGTCATAGCCAAACGCATCAAAAAATCACGCAGCGGTGCCGGATACAGCACGCAGGCATCATAAATGACCGTAAAATTTGAACTCATTCATACCCCATTTTAAAAGCCTGGGCTTGCTCGGCCAGTGCATCCAGCGCATGGCTGCGATCATTATCGATGCGAGTCTTATAGTTAATTACATCCTGATAGCGAACACGACGGTGCGTGCCGACCTTATGGAAACTTATTTCTCCACGCTCCAACAATTGCACAAGATAGGGGCGCGAAACATTCAGGACATTAGCCGCATCTTGAGTCGTTAACTCCGCATGAATCGGAATAATACTGACAGCATTGCCATCCCCGATTTCAGTAAGAACATCGACGAGTAAACGTAGTGCCGAGACAGGAATACAAACCGGATGTGAAGCCCCCTGGTCGTCGAGAATTTCTATTTGCTGCGTTTCCGCACGAGTTTGAAGGTAAGCCGACAAAGCCCGACCGCTTTCGCGGGCAAGCGCAACTTCCTCAGCCGTTGGCAGTGCGAGTGTGTTTAAAAGTGTGCTCATTGCAGCCTCTTGATAATGTTAACAACATGGGATACAACAATAAACGAAATAAACGAAACAAACAAGCAGCCCAAAGAAACGCTACATATGAATACTGCGCAGCGTGCGCCGTCGCCTGCCAATCAAAAACAATCGTCCCTTTAGGCCCAGACTGCTCGACAGGAATATGCACCCGCTCCACCCCTTGCCACACATCCTCAAACACCGCACCCACGCCATCTTCCTGGCAATACACCACCACCCGCCAACCATGCGACACCAAATACAGCGCCAAATGCTCCGCAAAAGTTTCAAAACCACCGTGGGCGGCAGGCACGCCGCGCGTGCCTAAAATTCTTATTGTTTTTTCAGCCATGAATATTTAATCCGCTTTAATTACTCGTTAACTGGATAGCCCAACTTTTGCATCGTTTCTAAGAAGGGTTTCTCTATGGATGCATGCAAAGCAAAGGGCGGTTTAAATTTTGTGGGACGCAAAGTTTTTTCAGCATATTGAAAAAATATTTCGTCCGACGCATCCGCCTCCACAAATTCGATGATTGAAGCCAATTTTTTGCGGGGTGAAACGCATAACGCCTCGTAATCCACTTTGATAACGTACTCGGGAAATTGCTCCAACAACGCGACTCCCGCTCGCATCGTAATGATCCACTCGACAGCCGCCATATCCGTTTGATTAACCCACCCCTGCATATCTGCCGCATAAGGAGCAAGATCCGCATGTTTCGGCACCATTTGCTCTACTAATAAATGCCACTTGCGTCGGTTAACCCCCCACCAATCGTGCGTCTCGGAACCAATCTGCTCGCCTAAACGATTCGACCACCCATCAATCGAATGACACGTATCCCAACCGTTTCGTACCAAAAATAAGAATTTTGCATCAGGGAAAATTGCTCGCACGAAAGGCACTCGGAAAATCAACTCTGGATACTTATCCACTACACGCTTTGAAAAGGTGGCAAAGAGGTATGCACCGAACAGACGGCGCATTGAGTTCTTTACTATGGGCGTTGCGGCTTCTGCATATAAACAATATTGAGCCGGATCGCGTGTATAGCTGCCGATTAAATCCTCACCCGAAAACGCCGAATGCCACAACGCCTTAGGTTCATTCAAAAATCCCATTTCGCGATGCATGGACAAGACCATTCCCAACACTGTCGTCCCGCTACGCCCCGTCCCCAAAATAAAAATGGGGCTCTGGACTCGCTTTAATTGAGGTAGTTTTTTTTCAAGCGCGAAATGCGCAAACACGAAGGGATTGATCCAGCGCCCACTGGTGGTAAGTGGGCGTCCTTCAAAAAGCGCATAACTCAACATGCGGCTCCACACCTTCCAAGGGCGCATCTTTAAATAAAGTGTATCTAGTTGGGCAATCATGTTTATTAAATTTCAGTAGTATTTGTCTTTTTTGCCAGTCTGTTTTTTGCAAATGCAACCCAATCATCCTCACCAGCGACAACCTGTCCCATAATTTTTGCAGGCACGCCAGCCACAATCGAATCTGACGGAATATCCTTTGTCACAACAGAGCCCGCACCTATGATTACATTATCGCCAATGTGAAGAGAGGCGCGCCCACGAACATTACTTACAACTGTTGCATTTGCGTAAAGCGCCACATTGTCACCAATCACAACATTTGGCCCACCAATAGTTACGCGCTGCAAAATCAAGCAATTTTTACCAATCACGGCAGTCGGATTAACAACAAGGCCTCGCGCATGAGCAAATGCAACCCCCTTTCCTACCTGCACTCTTGGCCCAATCCAAACCCCAGCGATTAAATCATTCAGCATGGTGCACAGATATGAAAGCGGGCGCGATAATTTATTTTGATAAAACCACTGCGCTAGCCTAAAAATCAAGACCGTGCGCGCATCAGGATAATAGAAGTATTTCAACACGCCTTTTTCGGGATGAACCAAGTTGAAGGACTGCATGTCGCCTTTTAATGTTTCATATAATTTCATTGCATTCCTTTTGGTTTTTCTGTCACAGAATATACGCAACGAAGCGGCTACTCCGTCATTGATGAGTTAGAGACTGCCATTCCCAAGTCAACTCAAACCCTGCGGCCAACCCAACGGATGGCTTCCACCCTAGTGTTTGAGTCGCAAGTGCTATATCCAAAACCACCTGTGGTACGTCATATCCACGACCACTCTTATAAACGGGCTGTATCTGCTTACCCGACACCTCGGACAGCAATGAAACAATCTGATTGATTGACTGACCAACGCCGCTTCCTGCATTCAATACAACGCTGGCATCCGTCTCTCCCGCCAAGACACCCAAAGCAGCAAGGTCACCCACATAGATAAAGTCACGCACAATGCTGCCATCTCCCCAAATTTCAATAGGCTCTTCAGCTAATATTTTGCGCATGAAAGTTGCAATGACGCCCTGCACACCAACATGCCCTTGGCGCTCGCCATAAGGGTTGGATGCGCGCAACACAACATACTGCAATCCCCATAAATGGCTATACATTTGCAGGTAGTTTTCGATGGCGGCTTTCACCACCCCATATGAACAGATGGGACGAAGTGGATGGTTTTCAGTCATCGGCACCACATCCGGTATGCCGTAGACCGTACCTCCCGATGATAGGTAGACGATTTTATGGATACTTTTTTGATGCATCAATTGCAGTAACTTTAAGGTATTCACCAGATTGCCGTTTACGTCTGCCACTGGATCTAGATTTGAGGTAGATGGCACGGTGGTGCTAATCAAGTGATAAACAATATCCACCCCTTCCAATGCCTCCGCCAATCTTGGTGTGTCTGAAAAATCGCCAAACCGATAATCGACTTTCTTAAATGGAGGACGATATCGCTCCGGCTCACGATCATAGACCCGAACGATATGTCCTGCCCCCAACAAAGCATCTACCAAATGCGAGCCGATGAAACCGCAACCGCCCAGCACCAGCACTTTCATCGCACCACTCCGTTATATATCTGCATCAGATTTGCGTAAAACTTATCGTCATTAAACTCTGCATCTGCGTATTGCTTTGCAGCTTCCGCCATACGGCTCGTCGTATCGTCATCAGACATTAAACTGCGCATCCCCTCCGCTAACGCGGCGGGGTTTATCGCTGGATATATCAAACCACGCTCACCGTGAGAAACCAGTTCTGGGATACCACCACGGTCTGAACCAATGACAGGTTTACCCATCGCAAAAGATTGCAAAATGACATACGGAAAATTTTCATGCCAAATTGAGGGCACGACCACAAAGCGACAGGCAGCGAGAATTTCATTCAACTCATCGCCCCACTTTGCGCCCACAAATTTAACCTGCCGTAACCCACGATCAAGTGCATGCTGTTTAAGTGATGCTAGGTCAGGGCCATCACCCACTACCACCAATGGGATCTCCGGTGCCAACGCTGCCGCCTCCAGCAACACATCCACACCCTTTTCATCAATGATGCGGCCAAAGTACAAGGCATAATCACCCAGCTTGCTGGTTGCTTTGTGTTTTTTTGCATCAAATGGATTGCGTAAGATTGCAGACTTGAAATTCTTTCCTTGCCAAAATTCTTCGGTTTTTCGAGCCATGAATTCACTGGCAAATAGAAATGTATGAACATTTTTACGATAGCTGTTCATTGCCTCATGCGCATATAACTCAACCGCGCTGGCAACGCTATAAACGAGTGAATTGTGACAGCAACGATTAACGATGGCACTGTAGAACTTCCCGCCTCGGCAGTCCTCGCAAATTTTGCCGTGATGATAGAGTTTGTAGTTAGGGCAAATATGTTTGTAATCATTGCAGCTCATCACAACGGGCACACCCGCCTCGCGTGCGGCATCTAAAATTGACGGTGTGAGCTCCACATAGATAGCAAATGCATGGATGATATCTGGCTTAAAGTCTGCAATCAGCCTAGCCATTTCGTGCTTGGCCTCGGTGTTGTAAACCATACGCGGAAATCCAATTATTTTATGGAGCAGATTACCTTCCTTATGCGATGCAACTGATGGGAAGTAACCTCGCCAGGGCGTATCCACACTGTCATCTTTAGATGAAAAATAAGCAACCTCATGCCCATTTTCCGATAACACACGCCCCACCTCGTGGTAAAAAAACTCTGCGCCACCAGTGATTGCAAAAAATTTATGCGCTAATAGTATTTTCATTTGGGCGGCACTTTCAAAAAGTAGTAACGCACCCCTACGAACATAGCTCCGATTGCATCAAAGCGACCGTGCCTGATGTAGCCAAGCGACCATTTCAAGCAGCTTTTCACCACGGATAGCGTACCCAAGAAACGGATTCTGCCACGAGCATGTTTACTTAAATTTAGCAGAGCACCATACACATAGTGTTTGATAAAAAAGGGAGCCGACTTGTTTTTCCAACTGTGGGGAACGATGTATGAATCGTGACCTTTAATCACACTAGAGTGTGCGTTGTGAAAAATCTGCGTGGTTGAGTCATAGCCAATTCGATAACCTGCATTGAGTGCTCGCGCACAATAATCAACATCCTCACAATACATAAAATAATCATCCGAAAAGCCTCCCAGCTTTTCTAGCACCCCACGTCGAAGAAACATGGCGCATCCTGAAATGAATGTGATTTCTGCCACAGCCACATCCGTGCCAATGGCTTTATTAACATTGGGCGAAAGTGCGCCGCCCTTGCGCCAGTCAATGTAACCACCGCCGAACCAAAATACATCTGGCGTTTGCAGATGAAAAATGGCGGGAGAGCACATACCTAGAGTCGGGTCTGCTTCAATGAACTGCACCAGCTTTTCGACAGCACTTTCGGTAACGACAGTATCGTTATTTAAAATGAAAAAATAATCCGCGTCGGTGTGCTTCAAACCCCACTCTATGCCTAGATTATTTCCGCCGCCAAAACCCGCATTTTTCGGGTTGAAAATAACATGTGAATTCGCGCACAACGCCTTCACTTTCGTTTCTTCCACAAGACCGCCACCTGTGGAGGCATTATCAACCACGACCACATTGACTTGGTAAGCACTGGCCGCAAGACTCTCTAAACACCGATAAGTATCTTGCGGAGAGTTGTAATTAAGCAAAACAACCAAAACATTTTTCATTGACCCACCGCACCTATCTTTACAATCTCATTCATCCCAAATACCTGGCTCAACCTCATGCGGGTTTATACAACTTCAACCTTACATTCCCCCATTTGAGACACCCCACTCATCGCAGGGCGGTAGCCAACCACCTTGGCCGGCGAGCCCACCACAATTGCATTGGCCGGGATGTCATGTGTTACCACTGAATTTGCCCCAATCACTGCGCCATTTCCGATGGTGATGGGTTTAGCAATAACCGTATTCACACCAACAAATACATTGTCGCCAATCACAACTTGGCCTCGATAAAATCTAAATGGACGTTCGGGAATCGGCTGGAATTTGGTATCAAAATAGTGCGTCAAAATTCTGACTCCGGCAGTAATCCGCACATTCCGCCCAACGTAAATATCTTCTGGATAAATGTCATCGAAATACACATCCTCCCCCAAGAAGACCGATCTCCAGTCAGTGAAATTCACACCGTGCAAACGCTGAAAGCGGACTCGCAACTTGCTAGGCACGAAGGGGATTTTTCTGGCGGCAAATTGAAAAAGCTTACCCATCATTCGCCGTAATGAGTGACTGCGCGTCGCAGTGGTTTTATTCATACTCTATCTCTCTCATCGCACATGACGCAGCACAGCTTCATTTGGTTTATGTGGCATCAAATATAACAGTCGAAGTAGTAAAGCGACCAACATCAAAAATATCGGCGTAGTACCCAATTCGCCAGTAACAAAAATAAATGCAAGCTGCCCCACTAACAAAGCGATGCCTGTCAGTGCCAAGCTCTTCTCATTTTCCGTATGACCCTGCTTGATATGCTTTTTAAAACTTAGATAAATTCCCACAAATAAAATGAGATAGGCCAGTATGCCAAGCAAGCCCATTTCAATGAGCAAAGAAAACGCAAAGCTTTCCCCCCCCAACAAATCGCCGGTCATATCGATTTCCAATAGTGATCGAATATAGGCGAAGCCATGGCCCCAAACTGGACTCTCCCAAAACATGCTAATTGCGGCATCGAGCTGCATCATACGCATACCGAAACTACTGCCGCCGAGTGAGGACTCATTGCCAGATAAGTCTTGGAGCAAACTGGTGAGGAGTTGGAAATATTTTCCAAGCACCATTTCAAGCATGCCACTCCCGAACGCAAGAAAATGAGTGACTGCGCGTCGCAGTGGTTTTATCTATTGTCATGCGCCTTATCCTTAAGCCCAACGTTAATTCCAGCCACAAATATCAACACATACAACAGACTTAAAACATAAGGGCGCTGATAAATACTTATAAAAAAAATCAAGATGAAGGGAAGCGCGCGATTTGATTGAATGGATAATGCTTGTTTTAAATTAAATACGTTTTTAATGGCGATAAGGAAAAAGAAAACCGATATGTAGAATGCAGTCCCAATGACACCATAGTCCCACACCAAGTTTTTCCAAGAGTAGGCGTTGTATTGCAGGTTATAAAGTTGGTGGTCTTTGTCATGCCCCAGCCACACCGAAGGCGTTTGGATGTATTCATCAAATGCGACATCAAATAGCTCTTCTGTTCGATTATCAGCGGAAACACTACTGTCTGAGACAAATACTCGATCGATGATTCTGGTGGAGACGAATTCGTTGTCTTGAAAAACAAACAAAAACACCGCCCCCGCCAGTAATAGATAAATCAAACTCTTGGGCTTTTTGATTACTTGGTAAAATATTATCATGGCGTAGAAAGCCAATGAAAAAGAGAGCAGCCCCCCCAGCAATATTATCTTACCCCGGCGATCCATCTTAAACTGTGTTGCCGCCAACAATAGCGCCGAAATCGTACCCACATTGCCGGGCTCTTCAAACCATGCTGACATTCTATAAAGCACACTGCTGACTGATAAATTCAATGCCTCATCTTCATGAATCACAAATGTAATCCCGAAATTATCGTAATACATACCCGTTGCCTGCTTAAGCCAATGATCTGGGACGATTACGCCAAAATTGGGGAGGAGTTCAAGTGCGGCAAATGGGTAAGCAACGATGTTCACCAGTAAAATAGCGGCGAAAATTGATTTGAATTTTTCAAATGCGGTTTGTTGGTTAGCCTCACTCAAAAATACAAATGCAACAATCCCTACACACTCAATCAACCGTATAGGAGAAATACCATATAAGGTAATGAAGACGGCAACCAACCACAGAAAAAAGAGGGTCTTCCATAGTTCCACACCGCGCTTAGCCACTGATTGAAAAACAAGCACCGCCAGTATCAGCACCAGCGCCTGATGGGTGAACATGGTCAATTTAGGGACGCTCCCAATGACTGGCAACATATACAGAAATTCGCATAACGCCGCGACAGCAACAAGACTCGTCAATAGCTTGGAATAATTGAATATGAATGACGCATTTATTAAGCGAGCATAATTTAAACTAGCTCTCTTAAATTGGTGAGAAGTTTTATTTTCCAATTTCCCCCCTTGTAGTCAGCTTTTTCAATGTTTTCCATCGATGAGCTGTGTTGCCAACAATATGCTGCGGCCATGTAGCTATCGGTTCGGGGTTTACGGCATCCACATTGGGCTGCCATCCAAAATAGCCATTCCAGCTAAAATAAGTCCAGCTCCAATTCCATTCATCAAAAATATCTACAACATCCGTCAAATATTGATCTGCCCCCTGTGACCACGAAATGGCACTGAACTCCCCAATCCAAACGGGCACCTGATATTCCAATTGGAAATTTCGAAGTGGCATCATCGCGTTTCTCAGAGCCTCTTTATCCCAATATTTCCAGTCAATCCAACCCGGGTAAGTATGGCTCTCGTCTTTCCAATCCAAGATTCCTTGATGTGTGAATGTCAATGGTATGTACATATGTGCACCATAGATAATCCGTGTATCACTAAAGCGCACAGCCTTTTTATAAACATTTGGCCCTCCGCCCGGCGGTGGCGCGATTGCAATCCATCTTCCCGCATCGTTTTTGCGCACAGCCTTAATAAGTTGACTCATCAATTCTTCCCACTGAGGGGGCCTTACTGGCTTACTTTCTTGCAACATCAAAGGCTCGCTCAGTATTTGGTAGGCAACCAACTCTTTTCCTCTGTATGCATAGTGTTTGGATAACGAACTCATCGTTTGCACAATCTCATCACGCTGGCCCGCTGCACTCCAAAATTTAACACTTTCGTGTGCTGCCGGGAATTTTGGGTTAAGTGGAAAACCACCTTCTACAGTCATGATTGCGACTATCCCCAAGTGTTTACATTCATCCAACATGCGGTCACCCCATTCAATTGAACGAGTCCACGCCTCCGCTGGGGTAAGATTTTGCCTTTCAGCCAACAAACGCGGGAGCAATCTAATTTGTATTGAGTTGATGTGAAATTCATTAACGATTTTCTCTAACTCAACAGGATCGAAGGGCTCTGTATTTTGGATTGATACACCATGCCAAGGCCATGCAGGCGGCATCTCCTGAGCCAAGATAGTATTGGATGCGGTGATGCCCACTCCCATTAGAATCGCTATAACCAACTGACTTTTGATTGAAAATAGATTGAACCTCTTCATTTATTTTCCCGTAACCATTGCTGCATTGCAAAACAACTGGGAACTCTTTATTTTCAAACTCCGTTTTTCAATCAAGTGCCAAGACAACACTGCGCAAAGCAACGTACATGGCAATGCAATCAAAAATAAATGCATGCCTGTTATTCCAATATTCATCGAGACTATTGCTTGCTGGATCGGGAAGGCATAGATGTAAACACCGTAAGAATAGTCGCCCAATTGGTTAAATTTTCTAATGCCTCCCGCCGGAAGATAGGCTAGGTAGAGTGCGGCATAGCCAACCAAAACCGTATAGAGCGGTAAAAAGAGCCACTCCCCTGCTAATAAAGCAGCCGCCACCAAAATCAATGCCGAAAAACCCGTCAAATGACTGATCGAAATTTTTTCTTTGTATGCATAAAACGTAGCGCCCATAAAAAATAACATGCATAGCCGCAACGCGCGGTTATCTTGCATAAAGGACACTGCCGGGACGTAGTGATTCACAAAATAGGCTACAGAAAAAATAACAAAAGCGATTACCACCATTGGCTTCCATGCCTGCTCACGCCATTGAAGAAACTTGGCCACGACTCCGATACCAAACAACAGAAAATACATTCTGACTTCCCACGGCATCGTCCATAGCGATCCGTTTACAGCCTGCTTCACGGGGTTGTCGTCAAACACATGCGGCAGATGGCCGCAACATCCTGCAAACAAAGTTGTATTCCTCAATACATATTTCACTATTTCAATATCGTTAAAGTAGTCGTGCAGCGGGGCCGTTGTAAATGTGACGCCCAAAACAAATACAGTGAGAAAAACCATCACCAACAGTGCGGGGTAAATTCTCAACACTCGCGCAACCACAAAAGAGCAAAGCTCTTTGCGAACAACCAAACTCGCTGTAACAAGAAAACCGCTCGTCACAAAAAAAATATCCACTGCGATCGAACCGGGGGTCACGCCAAACTGACTCCAAGGCTCCCCCCCACCCAGTGCTAACGCAAAGCTGTGGCTGTACAGCACCATCATGGCGGCAACAAATCGGATGAGATTGAAATTATTGTCGCGACCACGCGCGTATTCGGAAAGTTTTTTCATTATCTAAAGCGATTCAGACTTCCCATAAATATTGGCCGAATTTTTTGCGGCAGCATGGTTGCTATAAATACCAACACAACACGCCTAAAACTAGAGCGAGCACAGTATTTGAAATTAAATATCGCGCGGAACAGCAAACCAATCACCAGCGAAATTTTTAAGGCAAGCAAGCTATCTATTCTAGGGAACGCAATTGATTGCTGATGGTGCCAGCGCCTCTCAATCCACAAACAATCCGGTTGGGAAATTTGCTGCCAAGGGCTATCCGTTAGCAAAGACACATCGCTTTCATCATTGTAGAGCAGCGCTATTTTCTTGAGGAAGGCATCCGTGCTGTGCATCTCTAAAACCTGCCCTTTAACATTTTGAATGGCGGCCACGGCATCTGGACTACCAACTAACAACTCTCCCACTCTTTGCACCAGTTGCTCTGAGGTCGCCACCTTTAGCACATCCGCACAGCTATATCCTTGTACGGGGGTAGCTAGACCTGCACACAGCTTGCCGCGCAACAGTGCTTCGGGAAAGGCTGTTCCTCCCGTAATGGGGTAACTATCCACAAAAACATCTGCCTTGGCCAACAACTGCATATATTCCGTGCCAGGCAAAAAGCCCAAAAACTTTACTCTGCCCCCCCAACGAGTTGGATAATTACCCCACCAATTTTCTTTCCCAGTTGGGCCTACTAAAATCATCGTCACTTCGGGATGAGTGTCAATCAAACCCGTCACAAATTCTGCAAAGATAAATTCTTCATCTGGGCGGTATTTGTTAACAGAACCCGCTGACAGTACGATGCGCGATGCCCCTTGCTTATCACTTGAATTGGGTTCACGGCGCTTAATATCCAAGGTTTTAATTGGTATCCCCATCCATATTGATGGGCAGTGTGTGCGCTGATGTAATTGATTGATTTGCATCCCGTAGCTGCTAACTTCACCAACACGATGTGCTGCACCAATACCAAATGAAAACAAATGATCCGAGTGATTGTAAAAAATTACTTTGAGACCCGATTTTGCCAGCAGTCGGACTGCAATTGCTGCATAAATGTCCTGCGGATGCGTGTGCAAGACAACAATGTTGCAGCCATTCGCTGCGCTCAAAATATCGCCAATCGATTTAATTCCGAATGATGAAATCTCCTGTAATTCGACACTCAAGTCATGTATCTGTTTTTTGCACTCGGCGGTCAAAGAACGTGTCACCACAAGTCGATGTGTCCGCAACGTTCGCGCCAAGTCCAACCAAGTCATTAGCACTTTGGTGTGCCCGCCATGATTGTAAAGTTCGGTGGCCAATACCAATACCTTGTCACCCCGTTGGGCTTTAATTTTTTCTAAATCGAAGTGCGCAGATTCAATTACCTTTATTTCAAGCGCCTCTTCTAACGAGTCGTCAGAGTAAACGCCATCGTTGTTGTACGCTCTGAATTCACCATAAGCCAGCGCTGTATTAAGTGCGGCGTCTATGTTTTTTTCTTTCAGCGCGCGGGATCGCAACCACTGTACGAGTCGTGTAAACCGTTGCTGAAATACCTCTTCGGCGGGCTGCATGGATTCGTTCTGCCAAGTCGTTGGTGTGTTCATATTGCGTTTGCATTCTGCGACTGTTCAAGGCGCTTTAAATAGTGGCTTATGCTTATCAAGACAAATACAAAATATAGGGCGTAGGTGAAAAAATAGACCATCACCGGGGCAAGTTCGCCTTGATACGCAATCAGGACTTTTGTACCAAAATACATTGAAGCTGCAAAAACAATCTCACTTATTACGAAGAGTTTTGTCATGCCTTTTGCTACCAGTAAGAAGGCCATTCCCCACGATGAAATCTTTATCACGTCGCCCATGAGCTGCCAAATCATGAGGTCGGCAGCAGGCGCAAAAGCTTCTGTATAGAGGATGTGTAATATCCACACTCGGCAGAAATACACCGTGAGTGATAAGGCGATGACGATAGGAAAAATGAAGCGATAAAAACTACGCAACTCGTTTCTAATTTCTGCTGCTGTGTGCAGCCGTGAAAGTCGCGGCAAATAATAGACGGAAAGACCTGTCGTGATGACAGCCAAATAAGCAGTGGAGATTTGCCACACGGCTTGCCAATGCCCTGCCGACTGCCACCCCAATTGCTCAATCAATTCGGTTCGCATTCCCAACAATGCCAGAGGCAAAAATAGGACGCTAGTAAGACCAATTAGAGCAAAGCGTCCCAGTTTAGCCATTTGCTCGCGGTCGATGCCCAGTCCGATTGAAGCGCGTAGCAAGCCCCAGTAGGGTCGCAGAGAGAACAGCGTCAGCAAACTCATCAATGCCGGTGCCAGTACGACTGCATACAAGGCCCCGATTACGCCCAGCCACCAAACCAGCGACAAGGTCAGAAGCAAAAACACAAAACTGGTTGCGGCATTCAACAGCAAAAAGGTGCGAATTTCGCCTAGGCCATTTAGCAATCCCAATGCGATGCTGTTGGCAACCAAGAGCGAGACGGCAAGGCTTAATAATAAAAAGATCGGGGCGTACCCCTCTTGATGCATTACCCAATGTGACAATGGCTTATGAACTATCACCAATAGCAGTGTGCCAAATAATGCAACGCTGGCAGCTGCTTTAATCGCATTCCCCACAAAGCTTTGCAGCATTTCCGGGTGATCACGATGCTCTGCCGAATACTTTACGATGGCCGTTTGAAATAGCGATCCGGCTAGTCCATTCACCAAGTTCACTACGTTTTGAAATTGGCCCAACAATGCCAAGCCGGAAGGGCCACCATAGATGGCCACTACCTTGGCCACAACAATACCTGCCGCCATGCGGATTGCGGTGGAGAAGCCCGACCATAGCGTGGTGCTCGCTAAATTCATTATTGGCAATAATGGGACACTGCATCGACGACTTGAACCGATTGCGCATCTGTGAGGTGAGGCCCGATGGGCAAGCTGATAATTTCACGATGAATCACCTCGGCAAGCGGAAAATTTCCCTTAGTGAAATTCAGCTCTGCATAGGCGGGTTGCAAGTGCGGCGGGATGGGGTAATGAATCACCGTGCCGATTCCTTGTGCGGTTAAATGGGCTTGAAAAGCCTCGCGGTTCGCACTGCGCACTACGAACAAATGCCAAACTGGATCAGCCCATTCTGGCACGTGTGGTAAGCCCAACTTATTGCCATCCAGTTGCTGGAGATATTCTGCTGCAATCTGTTTGCGTTTGTCATTCCATGCGTCCAACACTTTTAATTTCTCACGCAAAAAAGCAGCCTGTAATTCGTCCAATCG
This sequence comes from Gallionellaceae bacterium, assembly GCA_027448945.1. Taxonomy (GTDB): domain Bacteria; phylum Pseudomonadota; class Gammaproteobacteria; order Burkholderiales; family Gallionellaceae; genus Gallionella. Next base: position 135,282 of record DAIDMQ010000020.1, on the reverse strand, counting down.
TGAGTTGTAGCCTTTTACTTCGTTGTGATATTTCACCTTGGAGCCGTAGTTGCCGAGCTCACGTATTTTTTGCGCTAACGCAGCATCATTGGTGGTGACCGCACCTCCGTCACCAATTGCACCAAGATTTTTTCCCGGATAAAAACTGAAGCCAGCCGCATCGCCTAATGTGCCTGCTCGACGACCTTTGTAGCGTGCACCGTGCGCTTGTGCTGCATCTTCAATGACTTTTAAGCCGTGCTTTTTAGCAATGGCGTTGATTGGGTCCATATCCGCTGGCTGGCCATACAAATGCACCGCAATGATGGCTTTGGTGCGAGGTGTGATGGCAGCTTCGATGAGTGATGGGTCAATGTTGTAAGTGCGCTCGTCAGGCTCGACCGGAACCGGTGTTGCACCTGCGTAGCTTGCCGCGAGCCAAGTGGCGATATAGGTATTTGATGGGACGATGACTTCATCGTCTTCGCCTATACCATAAGCGCGCAGAATCAAATGAAGGGCATCTAGCCCGTTGCCTACACCAATGCAATGTTCGGCTTCGCAATAAGCGGCAAATTCCTGCTCAAATAGCTTTAGCTCACTACCCTGTATATACCAACCAGAGTCAAGCACGCGCTCAAACGCTGCACGCAACTCCGCGCGTAGTTCTTGATGGGGGGATTTCAAATCTAAAAATTGAACGCTCATTTTTTTTCCTTGTTAGCCAATGCAATAAACTCTTGATAGTTGCGAATGTAATCCAACTCATCGTAACGCTCAGATGCCAATACCATACACACCGAACCTGAAGAAAAATTATCCAAGTCTCGCCACATCATCGGGCATACATACAGGCCGTAGTAAGAGCGATTTAAGTGGAAACGTTTCTTCTCCTTACCGTCGTCTAATACAACATCAAAGCTGCCTGACATCGCCACCACAAATTGATGCAAATTTTTGTGCGCGTGTGAGCCTCGATCTGAACCACCCGGCACGTCGTAAAGATAATAGGCTCGCTTGATATCGAAAGGGATATGAATGCCGCCCTCAATAAAACTCAAATTACCTCGCACGTCTGCAATCTTCGGTAATTCAATTATTTTGCAATCCGCAATCACGTTTTATTCTCCTGATGTTTGGCATCAACGTAACCTTTGATGTGCGCCGGATTTCCGACCACGATTGCGTTTGGTGGAACTGTGCGTGTCACCACCGCCCCCGCGCCCACCATTGCATTTTCACCGATGGTAATGCCCGGCAGAATCGTCGCATTAGCACCAATAGATGCACCCGCTTTAATTGTTGTTTGCAAAAATTGCTCCGGGTAGATTTTCGAGCGCGGCATTATGTCGTTAGTAAAGGTGGCGTTCGGGCCGATGAATACATTGTCTTCAATGCGCACACCATCCCACAGCTGCACTCCGCTTTTGATAGTAACGTTGTCTCCAACGACCACGTCGTTTTCTATCAGCACATTTGCGCAGATGTTGCAGTTGGCACCAATTTTTGCCCCGGCAAACACCACACAAAACTGCCATATTCGAGTGCCCTCTCCTATGCTTTGGCTTTTAACATCTGAAAGTGGATGTAACATTTTTTCCTCTAAATTTAATGCTTGGCAATGTTGAAATCAGTTGCGTTGCAACTCGTGCATACAAAGCTGCAAATTATCTTCCCACTCCCCCGCTGCCAAACCGAACGTCTGATTCAACCTGGCATTCGACATCACCGAGTTCGCCGGGCGCGCGGTGGGCGTTGGATATTCTGCGGTTGTAATCGGGGTTAGCTTGGGTGTGGCTTCCAGTGCGGCTAGGCGCAATATTTCCGCTGTGAAACCACACCATGAGACGCTGCCGGACGAGGTAAGTTGATAGGTGCCAGAGACGTGTTCGATGAGACCTTCGCTGGCGGATGGCGCATACAGTTGCGCCAATATCTGCGCGGGTATCTCGGCTAGGGTGCGGCTCCAAGTTGGCGCGCCGATCTGGTCGTCTACCACGCGCAGTTCACTGCGTTCCTTTGCCAGGCGCAACATGGTGAGCAGGAAGTTTTTACCGCGTGCACCATACACCCAACTGGTACGGAAGATGAGGTGGTTGCAACCCGATGCACGCACGGCTTGCTCGCCCGCTAGTTTGGTTTTGCCGTAAACGCCCAATGGATTGGGTTGGTCGTCTTCCAGATACGCACCCACTTTGCTGCCGTCAAAGATGTAGTCGGTGGAGTAATGCACCATCAATGCGCCAAGCTTTTTGGCTTCTTCGGCCATTACCGCTGGCGCAGTCGCATTCACTGCGTGTGCGATGTCCGGCTCAGTTTCGGCTTTATCAACGGCGGTGTAGGCGGCTGGATTCACAATGATGTCGGGGCGTATTGCTTGAATGGCGGCGCGCAAGGCTTTTGCGTCAGTGAGATCGAGGTCTTCCATGTCCACGGCAATCACCTGCCCCAACGGGGCGAGCGTACGTTGCAATTCCCAACCCACCTGGCCGTTCTTACCCGTCACCAATATCTTTTTCATGCGAAGACCTCGGCATCCTTCAGCAACTTGCCGGCTTGGTCTTTGGCGGCCAGTAATGGTGTCGCGCCATTCAACTGCCAGTCGATGCCCAGTGCGGGGTCGTTCCACAGGATGGAGCGTTCATATTCTGGTGCGTAGTAATCCGTGGTCTTGTAGAGGAACTCCGCCGTCTCGCTCAGCACAACAAAGCCATGCGCAAAACCGGGCGGTATCCACAGTTGACGTTTGTTGTCGGCGCTGAGTACGACAGTCTCAGACTTGCCAAAGGTGGGCGAACTCTTGCGGATATCGACCACCACATCCAACACCTCGCCCACGGTGGCGCGCACCAACTTCCCTTGCGGCTGTTGGATCTGGTAGTGCAGCCCACGCAACACATGACGTGCCGATTTGGAGTGGTTGTCTTGCACGAAGGGCAAGGTGACGCCTGTCACCTCGGCGAAACGCTTGGCGTTGAAACTCTCGTAAAAGAAACCGCGTGCATCACCGAACACTTTGGGTTCGATGATGAGGACGTCGGGGATATTCGTTGGGATGACCTGCATGCTTAGAGCCGTGCCTCGTGAAGTAGTCTCAATAGATACTGCCCATAGCCATTTTTAGCTAATGGTGCAGCCAGCTTTTCCAACTGCTCAGCATTGATGTAATGCTTGTGGAATGCGATTTCTTCCGGACAAGCAATCTTCAACCCTTGTCGTTTTTCTAATGTCTGGATGAAGGTCCCTGCTTCAAGTAACGACTCATGCGTACCCGTATCCAGCCATGCATAACCGCGACCCATCACTTGCACTTCTAAATCGCCACGCTCCAGATAGATTTGGTTAACGGTGGTGATTTCCAGCTCGCCGCGATGCGAGGGCTTGATGGTCTTGGCTATTTCAACCACATCGTTGTCATAAAAATACAGTCCCGTAACGGCATAGTTGGATTTAGGTTGAAGCGGCTTTTCTTCGATGCTGAGTGCCCTACCCTTTACATCAAAATCCACTACCCCATATCGCTCAGGATCTTGGACGTGGTATGCGAACACGGTTCCACCTTGTGTTTTATTGGCCGCCGCCATGAGTTTGGTCTCGAAGCCATGGCCGTAGAAGATATTATCTCCGAGCACTAAGGAACAACCACTATTACCCACAAAGCTTTCACCTATGATGAAAGCTTGCGCCAAACCATCCGGTGAGGGCTGCACGGCATAGGATAAGTTGATGCCCCATTGCGAACCATCGCCGAGCAATTGCTCAAAGCGCGGGGTGTCCTGCGGGGTGGAGATGATGAGGATGTCTTTGATCCCAGCTAGCATCAGGGTCGTCAGCGGATGATAGATCATCGGCTTGTCGTACACAGGCAGTAGCTGTTTGGAAACTGCTTGGGTCACTGGGTACAAACGTGTACCGGAGCCGCCGGCGAGGATGATGCCTTTCATAATTGATTCCCTGATTGCTGTTTCATTATCTTTGACTGCATATTAAATTTGCCACGGATCAACCAACTCTAATCCGGCAATGTTGAGAAAATCTTTGGTATTACGAGTCACCAAGGTAAATTGGTGACTCAATGCGATTGCGGCAATTTGCGCATCCTCAGTGGATATCGGCAGACCTGCACGGCTTCGTTCAGCCACCAATACACCATATTCGCGAGCCGCCAAATCATCGAATGGCAAACATCGTCCAACAAAGCTTTGCTCAAACATCCGTTCAATCGCATCCGCAATCGCATTCCTGCGTTTACCACTCGGCAGCAACGCCACACCCAATAACAACTCGGCCTGGGTGATGGCACTGGTGTAAAACTCGACTTCTTTTTGCTTTTCAAACCATGCCAGTACGACGGGCAACGGCCGAGGGCGCATCAACTCGGACAGTACGTTGGTGTCTATCAGCACGCCAGCCATGTTTACCCTTCTACTACGGGCGGCGTTCTGGATAGCTTGCGCTCAGGAATCGGCAACTCATCCACATCCAATCCGGTGAAATGTTGCTGAATCCTTTGCGCGAATGAAGCTTGATTCTGTTTTGACAACACAGCTCGCTGCAAAATCTCACGCACTTCTTGCTCCATTGAGCAGCCGTGTTGAGCAGCTTGCATGCGCAATCGCGTCTTTACTTCTTCATCAATATTTCTAATCGTCAGCGCTGCCATGGTTAATTTCCAAGAATGCTAGCAATGACATCATTGTAATCGATTGTTGAGGTGTGCGACTTTTATCAAACACCCTTAATTTATGCGTACTGCTTATTTATCCAATTCTGATAGTCACCACTGGTCACGCCTTTGACCCAGTCGGTGTTCTCCAAGTACCAAGCGACAGTCTGGCGCAAGCCGGTCTCGAAAGTCTCTTGCGGTTTCCAGCCCAGGTCGTTGGCAATCTTGGTGGCGTCGATGGCATAACGTTTGTCGTGCCCTGGGCGGTCTGTCACATAGGTAATGAGTTTGTTATGGGGTGCGCCTTGTGGATGGAGTTCATCCAGCGTGGTACAGATAGCTTGCACGACTTCGAGGTTGGTCTTTTCGTTCCAGCCGCCGATGTTGTAAGTCTCGCCCAGCTTGCCTTTTTCCAGTACGAGGCGCAGCGCGCGCGCATGGTCATCCACATACAGCCAATCACGGATATTGTCGCCCTTGCCGTAAATCGGCAGCGACTTGCCATTCACGGCATTGAGGATGACCAGCGGGATGAGTTTCTCGGGGAAATGATACGGGCCGTAGTTGTTGGAGCAGTTGGTGGTGACAACGGGCAGGCCATAGGTGTGGTGCCATGCGCGTACCAAGTGGTCGCTGGAGGCTTTGCTGGCGGAATATGGTGAGTTGGGTTCGTAGGCGGTGTCTTCAGTGAAGAAGCCCTCGTCACCCAGGCTGCCATACACCTCGTCAGTAGAGATGTGATGGAAGCGGAAATCGGCTTTGCGTTCCCCTTCCAAGCTGTTCCAGTGCGCACGTGCCGCTTCCAGCAAAGTGTAGGTGCCGACGATGTTGGTCTGGATGAAATCGGCAGGGCCGGTGATGGAGCGGTCTACATGAGATTCTGCCGCCAGATGCATGACGGCATCGGGCTGGTGTTCACGGAACACACGATTCACTTCGGCGGCATCGCAGATATCCACTTGCTCGAACTTGTAACGCGGGTTATTTGAAATAGAAGCCAGCGATTGCAGATTGCCCGCGTAGGTGAGTTTATCTACGTTGACCACGCGATGCGGGGTGTCGTTGATGAACTGCCGCACGACGGCTGAACCTATGAAGCCGGCTCCGCCGGTGATGAGAATTTTTTTCATAGAAAAAGTGATATTTGCATTAAGTAACGAATTGATAACTATTAATCTTTCCCAAACAAGTCGCGGCTATACACCTTATCTGCCACGTCTTTGATATCGTCGGTGAAGCGGTTCGCCACGATCACATCCGCGCCGACAACAATCGCACAATCTCGACCTACAAAGGCGGTAGGTTGATTCATTGCGTTGCTCTCCGATGACGGTATTTTTGCAGGCGGCTGTTGGGCTTTTCTGGATGGGTCATTTCGATGAGGCCCTGGGCTAGCAGTTCACGAATGACTTTATTCAAGGTGCCAGAAATATTTTTTTGACCGAGGCGCTGCGAAATTTCTTGTTTAGCGAGTACCTCGCTTTTTAGGAGCGCCAGTACTTGTTCAGCTATTGACTCTGGCTGCGACCCCTCAAGTTGTTCAAACACCGTCCACACACCGCCTTGGGCTTCTTCAATACTGAATCTTACCTCTGGGTAATCTGCCATTGCACGACGGATGCGGACGAAGCCGCTACCGTCGTTAAGCTCTACGCTGAGCTTGCCACGGATGTCACAGGCTTTGAAACAGGTCAGGGTTTGTGTTGTCATTTACCCCCCTTGGGGTAATAGCCGCCCGTTTTGGGCGCCCCCCTAAATTCAATCTGGTCATTATCTTTGAGTTGCTTGAGCCAGCGTTCTATCGTTCTTAGTGAAGTACCCAGCGGTTCTACCAGTTCACTTGCGCGCTTGCCGGGATGTGCCTGCAGATAGGAAAGCAATTGATTTACTCCGCCATTTACTCCGCCATTTACTCTTTCATTTGCCCCATCGTTTTGTGAAGCAGCGATTTCTTTATATACCGTCACCGCCATACCGCCTTGTGTCACCTCAAATACAGGCTCTGGCAATCCATATGCCACAAAGATATCGATGACGCGACGCACGCCGCTACCGTATTTCTCAATCAGTTCGAGTTCCTTGAAGATGCTCGCGACTTGTTTGTTACGCAGGTAAGACTTGTACTGACCCGTCTTGATTTTTTCAACGGTAAGATCATCCAGCAATTTTCCGGGATTGAAGAACTCGATACGGTCATCGAATATCTTGATGGTGGAATCATTAGAGCTGCGGTAGTCACGATGCACGATCATGTTGATGACGATCTCACGCATGGCATCCATCGGGTAGTCCCAACGTTCTTCGCGGCGCGGGTTGCCGGTGATGATGTAAGCTTTGTTGGTTTGCTTGACGATGTATCCCATGATGCGCTCGACTTGTTCGATGAGCGTATCGCGACTGGTGATGCTGTCTTTGATGATGGTTTGACTGGCAAAGCGGCCTGCTTCGATGGTGCTCAAGAACACATCGTTCATTGAAAAAAGCAAGTGACACGCAAACGTGGGCCGGCCTTGTTTGATGAGTTCGAATTTCTCAAGCACTGCTTGGAAGCTACCCTTGATGCCGACGGCCTCGGCGAAAGCTTGCACTTTGCTTTCAGAAATGGAGTCGATCGCGTGTTCAGGGTCAGGGTAGTAGTCCCAACTGGAATTAATTAATTTGATGTGCGCATCGGAGATTTCGGTCGCGCTCATCTGATGATTTGCATTTCGCACCCGCTTGAAATATCGCCCCTTACATGCCACAGGTTTAACCGGATATTCACCCACACTGACAACAGCCACCGTTCGCCCTTCTATCTCCACCATCTCAACATCCGGGATCACACTGGGGCTGGTGGCCAACTTGCATTGATTGATCCAACCTTGCGTCGTTTCAGCTTCAAGGATTATGCCCACAACTTTGCGTGCATCACTGATACCCACCAGTATCGAGCCGCCCAAGGTGTTGGCGAAAGCGGTCAATGTCTCTATCACTTCTTTTTGAAAACTACTCTTGAATTCCAAGCACGAATTTTCGCCCGCAGCGATTGCATCCAACACTCGTTTGGATGCATCAATCGCAGATAAGCCGCGCAGGTTCAAGGGTCTCAGGGCTTGCATATCGGGCTGTTAATTCCTGCCGTATTGGTCATTGAAGCGCACGATGTCGTCTGCGACTTGTAGCGCAGCCGCTGCGATAGCCGGCGCGGTGTTATGACCAAAGGGTTCGAGAATGTAGCGATTGAACAACTCTGTGTTAGCCGGAATGCTGGCGACTTCGCGATATTCATCCTCGGTCTTGAAGAATAACTCGCGATTACTCACCGTGAGCATCTCTGCCACATCCGCCATCACAGCACCGCGCAACCAAGCCTTTTGCAACAGGCTCTGCCCGTCGGCCAAACGTATGAATGGCTTGGGATGTTGCTCGCGTGAGACTGGCCAAAGCCTGGAGCCCGCGCCACCGCACAAAATCACCGGTATCAATTTCATCGCACTACTTGCCATGCTCAGCCTTCCTGCTTGGCGATATTGCGCTGCGCCAACAGGCTTAACACTTGCGCTACGCATTCATCTAAAGACTGTTCACCCGTTGCAACAACCAATTCTGGTTTCAATGGCTCTTCATAGGGCGACGAAATACCGGTGAAGTCTTTGATCTGTCCATCGCGTGCCTTCTTGTACAAGCCCTTCACGTCTCTCTGCTCGCAGACTTCCAAGCTGCTCTGGCAATAGATCTCGATAAAGTCACCGTGCTGGGCAATGCCGCGCACTTTTGCACGATCATCCCTGAAAGGTGAGATGAAAGCTGTCAGTACGATGACGCCCGCTTCCACAAATAGCTTAGCGACTTCACCCACGCGACGAATGTTTTCGGTACGGTCTTGGCTGCTAAAGCCGAGGTCGCCACACAAGCCGTGACGTACATTGTCGCCATCGAGCACGATGGTACGGCAGCCTTGCTGATGCAAAGCTTCCTCCACTGCATGCGCCAGGGTAGATTTGCCCGCACCGGACAAACCTGTGAACCATAAGATTGCGCCGCGATGACCGTTCATCTGCTGGCGGCGCTCGCGGGTGACGGTGGCGTGATGCCAGACGACATCGCTTGAAGTTGGTTTGCTCATGAAGGGCTCTTCAGTAATTGTTCAAAATATTGGTCGTTGCGCGCATGCACAAAGAATTCCGGGTTGAGCAGGTTGGCTTTGTTGTAATGCAACTCGGCTCCCTGTGCGTCATGCACGGTGCCGCCCGCGCCGTTCACTACGGCATGTGCGGCAGCGGTGTCCCACTCCATGGTCGGGCCGAGACGCGGATAGAAATGCGCCACGCCTTCCGCCACCAAGCACAACTTGAGCGAGCTGCCCATGCTGATGCACTCGTAATTTGCGATGCGCGCCAATAACGCGGTGGTGCGCTCATCCGCATGTGATCGACTCGCGACGACCTTGATGCTTTGCCCAGCTTGCGGTGCGACACAACGGATCTTCTTAGCCGGCTCGCCACCTTGTTGTACAAATGCACCGATACCCTCAGCAGCGTAATAACAAACGCCTGTTACAGGCGTGTGAACCACGCCCAGAACTGGGCGACCTTGCTCGATCAAGGCGATGTTTACGGTGAATTCACCATTGCGTTTGATGAACTCTTTGGTGCCATCCAGTGGGTCCACCAACCAATAGCGCGTCCATGCGCTGCGCATTTCATACGCGATTTCGGCAGACTCTTCCGACAACACGGGTATCTCAGGTGTCAACAGACCGAGTGCTTGCACGATCACTTGATGCGCGCGCAGGTCAGCCTCAGTCAGCGGACTGCTATCGGCTTTGTGTGTGACTGTGCTGCCGTTTTGATAGACGTCCAAAATCTCCTCACCCGCACGATGTGCAATGACGATGACGCTAGGCAGTAAGTTGGCTAATTCTGTGTTCATAATTCCTATGTTTGTTAAATTCTCGCTACTTGATGCACCTTATGCACACAAGCACGTTCGACCCGTGCCTTTAGGGCACATCAGTCAGAAGGTTGATCTTGGGAGATTTACTTGCAAGTGCAGACCGGATGGTCCAGTCACTTAGTAACATCAGTACTTCTTAGCACATCCAATCAAAGGGACTATTTTACAATGACCTAGTCTCCGAAATATGCCTTTTTGAAGGGCGCGCAGGATACCCAATATCAGTGAAAATAGATATAAGCCAGATTGCCTATGTAATTCCAATTTCGCCCTGATATATCGTATGTTGTCGGGTTTGAGCGTGTGGTGTTGGGGCTTTAGCCCCGTACAGCCACTGCCTACTTCTTCATTCAGCAATAGCAGTGCTTTTTGCTGCGTGATTGCGTGACAAAATATTTTTTGACGGGGTGAACTTTTTTTGTGGCGGGCAATCCATACCGGTATGCAGCGTAAGCCGCATCACGCTTCTCCTCCCTAAGCGTGTCATCTTGAGACCCAAAGTGCTTGAGATATTTCAATGCCCCTAGCCGTGTGGTTTAGGGGCATTTTTTTGCGTGATGATTGCATCCAATCAAGTTGGTCAGAGTTACTGAAACAACGAATTACCTATGCTACTAACCAAGGATTCAGAGGACACGCGTCAAGCGGCGACACGAAGGGAAAAAGCGTGAAAAATTGCCCAGACTCAGCGATCGCTGACGCTTAGGCACGAGATATCAAGCGAATATTTGCGCGGCATGATACACGGTAGGTCATGCGACCCAAGCCGGGTATTTGCTGATATTTTGAGTGATTGGTGATGCAGAATGATGAGATGATATATATACATACTGGTGCGAAAGGAGAGACTCGAACTCTCACGCCTTGCGGCGCTGGAACCTAAATCCAGTGCGTCTACCAATTCCGCCACTTTCGCGCTGTACTCCAGCAGTAGCCCGAGATTATAACACTAAGATTCGTCTTGAATACTCACTACAATGCGGCCGCGCTGCTTTCCCTGCAAAAATTTAGGGAAAATATTTGGCAAATCAGTAAAGTGCACTTTTTCAGTGATGGTTGCGATTTGTTTGGGATATAAATCGGTAGCCAAGCGTTGCCAGATATGTGCGCGTAATTTCATAGGTGTTGCTGCCGAATCAACCCCCAACAATCGCACACCGCGCAATATGAACGGCAACACGGTTATGTTCAGTGCGAATCCGCCCGCATTGCCAAAGCTGGCGATAGAACCGTCTTGTTGCATGGTGCGGGTCAACCAAGCCAGCGTATCCCCGCCTACCGAGTCGAGTGCACCCGCCCACAGCGTTTTTTCCAACGGACGCGTACCCATGAGCAAGTCATTGCGGGACAGTATCTCGCTGGCGCCTATGGTTTTAAGGTAATCATGCTCTTCGTCCTTGCCGGTCAAAGCAACGACATGATAGCCGCGCTGCGCCAGCATCTGGATTGCCAAACTGGACACGCCGCCAGTCGCTCCGGTGACGATGACTTTACCGCTTGCCGGGCACAGTTCATTTTGCTCCAGCTTGTGTATCGCCAATCCTGCGGTATAACCCGCTGTCCCCAAGGCCATCGCATCAAATAATGATAATCCCTCGGGTAAAGGCACGACCCAATCTGCAGGTACGCGCACATATTCGGCATAACCGCCGTCATGCGCCACGCCCATGTCATAGCCGGTGACGAGCACTTGATCTCCGGCCTTGAAACGCGCGTCGCTTGAGCTTTCCACCACGCCGGAAACATCTATCCCGCCTACACAGGGGAAACGGCGTATCACCTTGCCCGCACCGAGTGCGGCCAAGGCGTCCTTGTAATTCACGCTGGAATAGCATGCACGGATGAGGACTTCGCCCTTATCCAACTCATCCAGACTGAGTTCGACAAAGCGGCCTGCAGACTTTCCTTCTTGTTCTATCAGCTGATATGCAGAGAATTTATCCATGATGAATGTTGGCTCAAAGATCGAGCAATACGCGTCCCGGATATTCCAACGCTTCTTTGATGGTCGACAAGAATTGCACCGCCTCGCGACCATCGATGATGCGATGATCGTATGAGACTGCCAGATAGTTCATCGGACGAATAACGATCTGGCCATTCTCCACTACCGCTCTATCCTTGGTCGCATGTATGCCCAGGATGGCACTTTGCGGCGGGTTGATGATGGGCGTGGACAGCATGGAACCGAACACACCGCCATTGGAGATGGAGAACGTGCCGCCCGTGAGTTCTTCCATAGTCAGCTTACCCACTTTGGCACGCGCACCGAAATCCACGATCTGTTTCTCGATGTCGGCCAGGGATAATTTGTCCGCATCACGCAAGATGGGCACGACCAAGCCGCGCTCACTGCCTATGGCGACACCAATATCGAAGTAACCGTGGTAGATGATATCCGTCCCGTCCACCGAGGCATTCACGATGGGGAATTTCTGCAAAGCAAGAACGGCAGCTTTGACAAAGAACGACGAGAAACCCAGTTTCACGCCGTGTTTCTTCTCGAACGCATCCTTGTAACGGTTACGCAGATCGATCACCGGCTGCATATTGATCTCATTGAAGGTCGTCAATATGGCGGCATTTTGCTGCGATTGTAATAAGCGTTCAGCGATACGCTGACGGATGCGCGTCATCGACACACGCTGTTCGGGACGGTTGCCCGAAGGCGCGATGGTCGGCACCGCTTCGACAGCAGTCGGCACAGGCTGCTGCATCGCTTGCATCACATCTTCTTTGGTCACCAAGCCATGACGACCCGTACCCTCAATGCGACTGGCATCCACATCCAACGCGTGAGCCAACTTGCGTGCCGATGGGGATACTGCCGTGGCTTGATGCGCTGCCGTGCTCACCGGGGCCGCCAAGGCAACCGCCGTTGTATCAATTTCGGCGATGATTTCTTCGCTGCCGACTTTGGCACCGTCCTGCTTGATGATCTTGACCAATACACCGCTCTTGGTGGCCGGCAATTCCAATACCACCTTATCGGTTTCCACATCGATCAGGTTCTCGCCTTCGCTTACGGCATCACCGACCTTCTTGTGCCAAGTAATCAATGTGGCTTCAGAGACGGATTCTGAGAGTTGCGGTACTTTAACTTCAATGATGCTCATGTTGCGGCACTCCTCGATGGGGTTTGATATCAAGATCGTCGCGGAAGGCCGCGTCAATCACTGCTTTTTGTTGTTCCTGATGCACGGCCAGATAACCTGCGGCGGGTGCGGCAGAAGAAGGCCGCAAGGCGTAATCCAAACGCATGCCTTTACGCAGATGCCGCAGCAGATAGTGTTGGATACGATGCCAAGCGCCCTGATTGCCGGGCTCTTCCTGACACCATAGGAACTCTGTGGCATTCGGATAGGCTGCCACCTGCGCCGCAAAGTCCCGGTGCGGGAAGGGATAGAGTTGCTCTATGCGTATGATGGCCATGTCTGCGATCTGCTTAGCCTTGCGTGCCGCAACCAGTTCGTAATACACCTTGCCGCTGCAGGCGATGATACGTCTCACTGTGTTCGCATTTATCGCTTCCACCTCCGGCATCACCGGCTGAAAACCGCCCTGCGCGAAGTCGCTCAACGGGGAGGCCGCATCTTTGCTGCGTAACAGACTTTTGGGGGTGAAAATGATCAGCGGCTTACGGTATGGCCGCAACATCTGGCGACGCAAAAGATGGAACATCTGTGCCGCAGAAGAGGGAATGCAAACTTGAATGTTGTAATCCGCACAGAGTTGCAAATAGCGCTCGATGCGACCCGACGAGTGTTCCGCCCCCTGCCCTTCATAACCATGCGGCAACAACATCACCAGTCCGCACAATCTGCCCCATTTCACTTCGCCCGAGGCGATGAACTGGTCTATGACGACTTGGGCACCGTTCGCAAAGTCACCGAACTGGGCTTCCCACAGTACCAATGAATTTGGCCTTGCCGTTGCATAACCATATTCAAAACCCAATACCGCTTCCTCGGACAGGAAGGAGTCTATGACCATGAAGCTGGCCTGATCGGGTGTCAGATGCTGCAAGGGGGTATATGCCCCTTCGTGCCACACGGTGCGATTCTGGTCATGCCATGTCGCATGTCTGTGGAAGAAGGTTCCGCGCTGGCTGTCTTGTCCGCACAGGCGAACCGGATAGCCCTCGGTCAGCAAAGTGGCATAAGCCAAATTCTCTGCCATCCCCCAATCCAGGGGCAATTCACCCTTGGCCATGGCAGCCCGGTCATCCACGATTTTTTGTACCCGGGATTGCAACAGGAAACCCTCGGGCACAGTGACAAGTGGCGCGGATAATTGCTGCAACTTTGCTACCGAAACAGTGGTGTTCACGGGCATATCCCAACGGATATCCCCTTTGTAGGGTGTCCAGTCGGTGGTGATCTTGCCTTTGGGCTTATCCAGTACGGGATGTAAGGAGTTTTGCCCGCTATCCATAGCCAAGCGATAGTTCGCCACGATTTCATCGGAGTCGCCCGCTTTGATGATGCCATCTTGCAACAAGCGTTCAGCGTAGACCGCGCGTGTGCCGGGATGCTTGCGGATGTAACGGTACATGAAAGGCTGGGTAACCAGCGGTTCGTCCTGCTCGTTGTGTCCCAGTTTTCTGAAGCACACCATGTCTATCACGACATCGCGATGGAACTTCATGCGATAGTCGAGCGCGATCTCGGTGACCAGCAGCACCGCCTCCGGATCGTCCGCATTCACATGAAAGATTGGCGCATCTATCATCTTTGCCACATCGCTACAATGATTGGTGGAACGCGTATCTCTTGAGTCTGATGCGGTGAAACCAATCTGGTTATTGATGATGACGTGCAACGTACCGCCGGTGCGGAAGCCGCGCAATTGCGACATCCCCAAGGTCTCCTGTATCACGCCTTGACCGCCGAAAGCCGCATCGCCATGCAGCAAGATGGGCAGCACTTTATCGCCCTCAAAGTCCTTGAGACGTTGCTGGCGGGCACGCACCGAGCCTTCGACGACAGGATTGACGATCTCCAAATGCGAGGGATTGAAGGCCAGCACCACATGCATCTCCCCGCCCGGCGTTGCAATATCCGCAGAGAAACCCTGGTGATATTTAACGTCGCCCGAAGTCAGGTGTTCCGCATGTATGCCTTCAAATTCGGCAAACAGCATCGAGGGTTGTTTGCCCAGTATGTTCACCAGGACATTGAGGCGGCCGCGATGCGCCATACCGATGACAGCCTCGTTCACACCCTGCGCACCGCTGCGTTGCAACATATGGTCCAACAAGGGAATCAGCGTCTCGCCGCCTTCGAGCGAGAAACGCTTTTGACCCACGAATTTAGTGTGCAAATAACGTTCGAGTGTTTCGGCGGCACTGAGATATTCGAGTATGTGTTTACGCTTGGCCGCGTCATAACCGGCGATGCCCCGTACACTCTCCAACCTGTTCTGTATCCAGCGCTTTTGTGTGATATCGCTGATGTACATATATTCCGCACCGATGCTCTCGCAATAGGTTTGGCGCAACAGCAGCAGAATCTCGCGCAGCGTCATGCGCGCGCCCCCCACCAGCGAACCGGTATCAAAGGTGGTGTCCATGTCCGACTCGCTGAACTCGTAATAAGCCGGGTCGAGCTCCGGCACTAGCGGTTTGGCATGACGGTTCAAAGGATCCAGATTGGCGACCCGTACCCCCAGGAAGCGATGTGCGTTGATGAGTTGCAGCACTTTGACTTGCTTGCGTTCCAACTCCGCGTCAGGCGGCAAGAGATTGGCCGCCGCCACTTTCGGCATAGCCTCAAAAGCCTTTTGTATCGGGCTATGCGCCACATCGGCGGGGCCTGATTGCGCGCTTTGCAGCTGGTCAAAATAATGATGCCACTGCACCGGCACACTGCCGGGATCTTGCAGATAACGCTCGTACAACGCCTCTATGAATGGCGCATTGATGCCAAACAGCAATGAGCTGTCCTGCATCTGCCGATTGTAATTTTCGCTCACCTTTGATTCACTGCCACATAGTCACGGCGCTTCTCGCCTATATATAGCTGGCGTGGGCGACCGATTTTCTGGCCCTTGTCGGCAATCATCTCATTCCATTGTGATATCCAGCCTATGGTACGTCCCACAGCAAAGATCACGGTGAACATGTTGGTCGGGATACCCAGCGCACGCAAAACGATGCCGGAATAGAAGTCCACGTTGGGGTAGAGTTTACGTTCGATGAAGTATGGGTCGCTCAATGCAATCTTTTCCAGCGCCATTGCGAGCTTGAACAGCTTATCGTTCTCCAGACCCAACTCTTTAAGTACTTCGTAGCAGGTCTCACGCATCACCGAAGCACGAGGGTCCATGTTTTTGTATACGCGGTGGCCGAAGCCCATCAGACGATACTTCTTGTCTTTAACACCTTGCACATATTCATCGACATTTGAGATATCGCCAATCTCCTCTAACATCTTCAGTGCCGCCTCGTTAGCACCGCCGTGTGCCGGGCCCCACAAAGCTGCGATACCCGAGGCTACGCAAGCGAATGGATTGGCACCGCTGGAGCCCGCCAGTCGCACGGTAGAAGTGGATGCATTCTGCTCATGATCCGCATGCAGTATGAATATACGTTCCAAGGCTCGCACCAATGTCGGATTGGGCACGTATTCCTCCGCCGGCGTCGCGAACATCATGTACATGAAGTTCTCCACGAAGGTGAATTTATTCTTCGGGTACATAAAGGGTTCGCCGATGTTGTACTTATGCGACATCGCGGCGATGGTAGGTACTTTGGCTAATAGGCGCTGAGCGGACACCGCCCTATGCTGCGGATTATTAATATCCAAAGAGTCGTGATAGAAGGCGGAAAGTGCACCGACTACACCGACCATCACTGCCATAGGGTGCGCATCACGACGGAAACCATTGTAGAAGCGCGCCAACTGGTCATGGACCATGGTGTGATGCGTAATCAAAGTATTGAACTCTTGCTTCTGCTCGGCATTCGGTAAGTCACCATTCAATAGCAGGTAGCACACTTCGAGAAAATCTGAATTTTTGGCCAACTGCTCTATTGGATAACCACGGTAGTAAAGCAAACCCTCTTCACCATCAATGAAGGTAATCTCCGAGGTACAACTTGCGGTAGAGAAGAATGCCGGGTCAAAGGTAAAGATACCCAGCTTACTCAATCCATGGATGTCGATAACATCCGGACCTAAAGTACCTGACATCATAGGCAGTTCTATACTGCGGCCATCATCTAAAGTCAGGGTCGCGACACGTTGCTTTTCCATATTGATTCCCATCTCTGCAATTACAATGTTTTAATCATTTCCAACAAACTGGCCCGTGCTAAATCTTCGTTGATTACTCTGCCCGACATCATATCCCAGAGCGTGTTATCCGGCAGATCGAGTAGTTCTTCGAATACCAACTTCTCTGCATCGCTCAAGCCCGAGTATCGCTGCGCAACAAATGGTTGTAAAAAAATATCCAATTCCAACAAGCCTCGTCGAGCGCGCCATTGCATACGTCGCAAAGCGCCCTCGTCACTCGCCAGGGTTGCTCCATCCTTCACCAAATCTAATGTGCCGGGAGTCGTCATACCATGCGTTTGATCATCAGATCTTTGATGTTGCCTATCGCCTCGGTAGGATTCAATTCCTTGGGACAGACATCCACGCAATTCATAATGGTGTGGCACCGGAACAAACGGTACGGGTCTTCCAAATCATCCAGACGTTCGCTGGTGGCTTGGTCACGCGTATCGGCGATGAATCGATAGGCTTGCAACAGCCCGGCCGGGCCGACAAATTTGTCCGGATTCCACCAGAACGAGGGGCATGAGGTCGTGCAACATCCGCACAAGATGCACTCGTATAAACCGTTCAGATGCGCGCGTTGTTCGGGCGATTGCAAACGCTCAGTCTCGGGCGGTGGATCGTTGTTGATAAGGTAAGGTTTGATCGAATGATATTGTTTGAAGAACTGCGTCATATCGACGATCAGATCGCGTATCACGGGCAGCCCCGGCAGCGGGCGCAACACTATGGGTTGCTTTAGGGACGAAATTGGCGTGATGCACGCCAAACCGTTACGCCCATTGATATTCATGGCATCCGAACCGCACACACCTTCACGGCAGGATTTACGCAAAGACAGGCTGTCATCCTGCTGCTTTAACATCACCAAGGCATCCAGCAACATCATGTCACCCGCCTCGATTTTGAGCTCATAGTCGCGCATGTATGGCGCACTATCGGTGTCTGGGTTGTAGCGGTAAATTGAAAAACGCATGACTCACTCCTCCGTTGCCGAATTATTGCCGATTCTCGCGCAGCTGTAGAAGATTATTTTCAGCCCGCCAAAAATTTGGATCGATTTTAAGTGCAGCACTATAAGCCCGTTCCGCATCAGTTTTTCGCCCATCAAGAAAATATGCATAGCCCAAGTTGTTTTGTGGCCTGGCCTTGTATGGCGAAGCCCGAACCGTTGCCTCCCAGAGCGCGATTTCACTACGATAATCCTGATTCCGCGACCACGTTGCCAGCGCGGCAAAAAACAACAATACCAAAACAAAAACATAACGTGTCTTGTCCTGCTTGAACACCCGGAAAATTATCAAAGCAATCAACATCAGCACCGTCCAATCGGCAAGATAGAGTTGCCTGTCATTGGCGATATCCAGTCTGGGCAAGAACACGTAAATGGGAAACAGCTGCAACAACAGCCATAGCAGGGCGAATATCATCAAACGGGAGCGTTGGGCGCAAGCAACAGCCAACAGCGTTACCCAAAGTAATACTTCGGGAAAAACTGCTTGCCATGTTTTAACCACGGCAAGATCAGGGTCGATGTTCTGTTGTAAAGGTATCAGCAGCTGCCCCAACAAATAAGTCATGGCATGGGTCTGCGTATAGAAATTTTCCATGACACTATGCAGATTTGCGCTGAAATCCATCATCTGCCAATAACGCTCTTGCATCAGCAACACCATAACCATGATGAGTAACAGCGTGCCATGCACAGCTATTTTTCTGCCGACCTCGCGCCAAGAACGACCCACATAGAAGCATCTTTCCCACAGCAGTATGGCAAAGGGTAAGGTGAGCGCGGTTTCTTTACTCGCGACCGCAAGCACGAATAAGACGGGCGAGACGATATAAACGAGAAAACTATTCTGCTGCTCGCGGCCCCGGGCATAGGACAGCACCGAGGCAAGATAGAACATGGTCATCAGGGAGATCGAGCGACCGCTGATATAGGTGACTGCCTCGGTATGCGCCGGATGTAGCGCGAACAGGGCTGCACTCAGGACGCCGATAGACGGGGCTATCGATGACCTGCCCGACAGCACACATACCTGCGTAACCAATTTGTAGACCAGCAGTGTGTTGGCCAGATGCAGCAGCAGATTAAATAGATGGAAGCCCCATACCTCCGAACCCGACGCCCAGTTCATTGCATAACTTAGCTTGAGTAATGGGCGCAGACCATGACCCAGGTCATGCCACCAAGCTGCGTAACCATGTGCGCTCTGTGCCGCGACGATGACGTTATAGTCGTCGAATTGGAAAGGCGTGCCGGGCGTACTTCCATACGCCAGTAGCAGCAATGCAAGTATTAGCCATGGACTGTAACGTTCAATCATGATGCGATTGAGCATAGGCAAAATCCAGAATATCTGCAGCATCCCACCAGCGATTGGTGTCGTGCAACATCACCAGCAATATCGTCACTCCTGCACGCTGAACCAGTGCCACCAGACACTTGCCCGCCTTGGGCGTGTATCCCGATTTCATACCGACGGCACCTTCATGCCTGCCGATGAGGGCATTCTTATTGGTCAAATCAAAGTGTCGGGTTCCGTCCGCATTGCCGATTTGCAGGGTTCGTCGTGCCATCAGTTCCAACAACGCCGGCTGAGCCATGACTTTGTGTGCCAGCGTCGTCATGTCTTGCACCGAGGAGTAATGCTGCACATCATCGTGGCCGCAGGCATTGGTGAAATGCGTATTTTGCAAACCCCACTCCCGGGCACGCTGATTCATCAAACGTACAAAACGAGACTGATCGCCTGCGATGTGATCGGCAAGTGCATGACATGCGTCATTGGCCGAATTGATCAGGCTGGCGGCAAGTAAATCCTCAACGCGCATAACCTCCCCGGCACGCAATCCCAAGCGAGAACCTGTCTCTCTTGCGGCAGCGGCACTGATGGTGACAGTCTGTCGGGAGTCATAGTGCTCAGACAACAGCAACACTGTCATCAGCTTGGTCAGACTGGCAGGCGCCAGCCGCTGATTAATCTGATGTTGCCAGCGTATCCGGTGATCGACTTCAACCAGATAGGCACTTGCCTGCACCTGAAAAGGAAGGGGTGCGGCTGTGGCCGTCGCGATTACGCTCAGACAGCCACAGCAGATAAGGAACCACCACCGCATAGAATCAGAAACCGAATAGTCCCTTTAGGTTTTTCGCCCCATCCAATATGGATTTGGCAGGATTGCTGCCTGCAGAGGAACCGCCATTGTCGCTTTGTTCGCCCTCATCTGCCGGCGCATTCTTCCATTTACCGTAACGGCGGCAGATTGGGCCATATGCGCTATCCATCGCGGCGGTGTAATCACGACCGGCGCAATTCTTGTCGAACAAAGGCTTGGATTCTTTATCGCAATGCGCGGCCAGCTTCCCATAGTTCTTGGCCTGCAGCTGGCGGTTGCAATATGCACGGGTCGATTTCTCGTAACTCGGACCGCACTCTTTCGCCAATTTAACCGCATCTTTGTTGTTTGCGATTTCCTCATAGCCGTCATCGCCTAGGGATAATTTTTTGGCGATACGATCACACATTTGAGGACGGAAATCAGGGCAAGCCATATTGGCACAAACTTTTTTGCTACTTGCATCCTTAGCCCAACTGCAATCAGGCTTGAAGAAGTGGCTATAAGAATCATCATCGACTGCATTCTTGCACTCTTTAACACGCTCCTGCTCCGACTTGGCATCCATGTCGTTTTTCATCGCAGTGAATTTGGCTTCGGGTCCATCCTTGGCATAATCGCAACTGCCTATGCGCTTGCCCTCATAACGCATGTTCATATCGCCATCAGCCGAGTGCATTTTGACCTTGCCACTATAGCTACTGCTGGACGATATCATTTCCCCCTCTCCCGTCATGGGATCCTTACCCGAGCAGCTCATTTTCCAACTAGTCTTGTTACCCGACATCTTGACATCGGACATCTTGCAATTCTGCTCCTTGTCCTTGGGTAGCGCCTGGGCGGGATCGTTTTGCTTGCCCTTCTGCATACAAACCTTGCTGGTCTGTCCGGGCATGGCAAATGGCATGCCTTCCATCTCCATCTTATTGGTGATTTCCCAGAGTTCGTCGCTACCGGCAGCCCATGCTGAATCACTAACCGATATGCATACCAGCATCAATCCAATTAATAACTTACTCATCATTGCCTCCCAAAGTGGTTGACCATCAATAGACTGCTACTTTTGAATTGCCGCAGTACCGCCAGTCGGCAACGCCATACAGAAAAATCAATACGAGCGGGCCTTGAGCGGGAAGGAATCCACAGTCAAAGGCTTCAAACGCACCGGCTTGTAATCCAGCCTATGACCTTCTCTGAAATACAGGCTGTGCTTGAGCCAGTTGACATCGTCGCGCGCTTGGAAGTCTTCGCGTGCATGTGCACCGCGACTTTCCTTGCGGGCTTCGGCAGCGATCATAGTGGCTTGCGCCACTTCGATCAGGTTGTCCAATTCCAGAGCCTCTATGCGTGCAGTATTGAACACACGACTCTTGTCGCCGATCTCGGTATTGGCCACACGTGCTGCCACGTCCTTAATTTGCTGCACACCTTCAGCCATCAATTCGGGAAAACGGAACACACCGCAATGTTTCTGCATGGTCCTGCGCATCGCGTCACCGACCTCGGCCACACTTTCGCCGTTCTTCTGATGCTCCAAACGTGCCAGGCGCGCCAAGGAATAATCACCCGCATCCGCAGGCAAAGGTTTGACGTGTGGGTTGCTCTTCAGGTCTTCGATGATTTGCTGCCCTGCTGCGCGACCAAACACCAGCAGATCCAACAAAGAGTTACAGCCCAGTCGATTCGCTCCATGTACCGAAACACAAGCGCACTCTCCCACTGCATAGAACCCATGCACGACTTCATCGGGACCCGTCTTGTACGGTGCGACCACTTGACCGTGGTAATTGGTCGGAATGCCGCCCATCATGTAATGCGCAGTCGGCACAACAGGAATCGGGGCTTTGGCAGGATCGACGTGCGCAAACTTCAGCGCGATTTCGCGTATCCCGGGCAGTCGCTGTTTGATGACATCCTCGCCCAAGTGATCGAGCTTGAGCATGACGTGATCGCCATGCGGACCGCAACCGCGACCCTCGTTGATCTCTATGGTCATGGCACGCGACACCACATCCCGGCTCGCCAAGTCCTTGGCATTCGGCGCGTACTTGGGCATGAAGCGTTCGCCGTCCTTGTTAACCAGATAGCCGCCTTCACCGCGCACGCCTTCGGTGATTAGCACGCCCGCGCCATACACACCGGTCGGATGGAATTGATAGAACTCCATATCTTCCAATGGAATACCGGCCCGCGCGGCCATACCCAGTCCGTCGCCGGTATTGATGAAGGCATTCGTGCTGGAAGCGAAGATACGTCCCGCGCCGCCCGTCGCAAACAAAGTGGCACGTGCGTGGAAGATCATCGTCTCGCCGGTCTCGATCTCCATCGCGGTGACCCCCAGTACATCGCCCTCTTCATTGCGTATCAAATCAAGCGCCATCCACTCGATGAAGAAATTGGTATTGGCTTTGACATTTTGCTGATACAGCGTATGCAGCATCGCATGGCCCGTTCTATCCGCCGCCGCACACGCGCGCTGCACCGGATTCTTGCCATATTCCTGCATGTGGCCGCCAAACGGACGCTGATAGATTTTGCCGCTGTCCAGGCGATCGAAGGGCATGCCGAAATGCTCCAACTCATAGACCACTTCGGGCGCGGCCCGGCACATGAATTCGATGGCATCCTGATCACCCAGATAATCAGAGCCTTTCACGGTGTCATACATATGCCAGTGCCAATTATCTTCGTTGATATTCCCCAGCGAGGCGGCGATGCCGCCCTGGGCGGCGACGGTGTGTGAACGGGTCGGGAAGACCTTGGAAAGTACCGCGACTTTGAGTCCTGCCTGCGCCAATTGCAGTGCTGCACGCATACCTGAACCACCCGCACCGACCACGACCACATCGAAAGTTCTTTTAGTGATTGCCATTCCTACATACCCCACAAAATTTGTACAGACCAGATCGTATAGACCACCAGGGCGAGCACTACCAAGGTGTGTATCAGCAAACGCACCGCAGCCGGCTTGATGTAATCCATCACGATGTCACGTATACCTATCCACGCATGGTAGAAGAGTGACAACAAGAACAGCAGGCTAAAAGTTCGCATCCATAGACTCGAAAACATCCCGGTCCAAGTGTCGTAATCCAGATGATCTTGCATCAGCATATAGCCAGCCAACATCAACACGTATACGACCATGACAACCGCACTGATACGTTGCACCAGCCAATCCCGCAAGCCGTAATGCGCACCCACGACGACACGATTCACCATAATTCAACTCCCAAGATTACCGTTAGAATCAAGCTGACGACCATCACGACCTTGCTGCTATTGCGAGCTTGTGCAAGGTTGTGCACCCAATGCAAATCGATTGCCAGGTAACGCAGTCCGGCACAGAAGTGATGCAGGAATGCCCACATCAATCCCAACATCACCAGCTTCACCAAGGGGTTTGCGTACATGGACTGAAGCTGGGTATAGGTCTCTATCGATTGCAAACTGTATTGCAACATCAACAACAGCAAAGGCAGCGCCAAAAACAAGGCGAAACCGCTGACGCGATGCAGGATGGATACGAAACCGGGGAGTGGTAATTTGATGAGGTGAAGCGCTAGATGCTTAGGACGTTTTTTATTCATTTTCAGACTCAACCATTAAAAGTTAAGGGTGTCTCGAAAAGTTCAAAATCCTAAGCGAGGCAAGGCGCGAAGTAAATTTTAACGCGACGCATATTAAATATATGCAAGCGATAAAATTTTCTGAGCAACGCAGTATCGCAACGGAGTTTGGGCTTTTAGAGATGCCCGAAAAATAAGTTGCCATCGTACACCTTAGTCATGGCATTAGAAAAATAAAACTACTATGATGACCGCCTATTGTGAAGGAGTAGACCATGAAAGCACCTGTACGGATCACCATCACCGGGGCCGCTGGACAAATCGGATATGCCACCCTGTTTCGAATCGCAAACGGGGACATGCTGGGACGAGAGCAGCCGGTGATCCTGCAGCTCTTGGACCTGCCCCAGGCGCAAGGAATGTTACTGGGTGTGATGATGGAGTTGGAAGACTGTGCATTCCCCTTGCTGCAACAAATCATCATCACTTCTGATCCCAGAGTCGCATTCAAAGATACCGAGATTGCCCTGCTGATAGGTGCCCGCCCACGCGGCCCCGGCATGGAACGCAAAGATCTTATCGAGGCCAATGGCGCGATTTTCTCTGCCCAGGGAAAATTACTCAACGAACTGGCGGCACGCCATGTAAAAGTGCTGGTGGTCGGCAATCCAGCCAACACTAACGCACTCATCGCCATGAGGAATGCCCCCGATCTGGACCCGCGCAACTTCAGCGCAATGATGAGACTGGATCACAATCGCGCCATCGCTCAAGTTGCCCAGAAACTTTTCCAACCCATACGCGATATCAAGAAGATGATCATCTGGGGAAACCACTCGGGCACCCAGTACCCGGACTTAGACCATGCCGAAATTCGTGGCCGCCTGGTACGCGACATTCTGCCCGACCAAGACTGGGTGGAGAAGGAATTCATCCCTACCGTGCAGAAACGCGGTGCCGCAGTCATCGCGGCACGGGGTCTATCGAGTGCGGCCTCGGCGGCAAACTCCGCCGTGACCCATATCCACGACTGGATGCTCAGTTCCCACCACAACGACTGGGTGACCATGAGTGTGCCTTCAGACGGTAGTTATGACATACCGGAAGGCGTGTTGTATGGTTTCCCTGTCACCTGCAAGAACGGTCACTTCAAGATCGTACAAGGCCTCACCATCAGTGAGCTTGGACGCAAGCACATGAACGAAAGTTATAAGGAATTATTGGCCGAGCGTGACCATGTACGCCAGTTATTAGGTTAAGGAAACGCTCAACAAGTAGCGCCGGGTGACCGGCGCTACTTGTTTTTAAACTGCCAAATCGGCACTACTGATGCTGACATCAGTCAGTTAACGCATTACTTAAGCTGACGCTGTCTTGCCGCCTCAAATAGACAAATTGCACTTGCTGCTGCGGCGTTGAGTGATTCAACTTTACCCGGCATGGGGATAATGATTTTGTGAGTGGCCAATTGTTGCATTTCAACTGACAGACCTGCCCCTTCGTTACCGATCACGAAAGCGATATCACCACACAAGTCCGATTGATATAAGCTCACGGTCGCTTGCAGACTGGTCGCATATAACTTGCCTTGGTATGCCCGTGCCACTTGTATCAGATTCTGGTGACTATAGATGGTGAGTGCGAAATGTCCTCCCATCGCTGCGCGTAACACCTTGGGCGACCATGCATCGGCACAGGCGCTGGAAAGATAGACCGCATCGCAACCCGCCGCCGCCGCAGAGCGCAGCATGGAGCCCAAATTACCCGGGTCTTGTATATCTTCGAGCAACATACCGAAATGCATAGTCTTGGTTTGTACAACCGGAATTTCAATCTGCGCCAGCAAGCCTGTTGGTGTCTTCAGCTCCGTCAATTGATCAAACAGTTTATCGTCCAACTGCGTGACGGGCACATGGGCTATTCTGGCCAAGAGAGCATTGACCTCGGCATCCCGCATTGCAGCCTGATTGATCAGTATATGCAAAGGAATATGGCCGGCATCAAGGCACGCGGCTAGCAGATGGGCGCCATCCAACAGCGTCTGACCGGCCTTATTGCGTGCCCGAGCAGCACCGGCGAGTTTGAGTAATTCCCTGAAATAGGGATTTTCGCGTGACTGTATCAGTTTCATCCCGGCTAATTTCTCATGCCTGAACGATACGTTGTTCGATATGTGCAAGTGCTTCATCGACCTGATCGATCAGGATCAAGCACAGGTCGCCTTCTTGCAAGCGTGCCAATGCAGTATCGATCGCGATGAACTCACCCGTAATTTCATCTATCTTGCCGGCACGATTGGCATCACGTAAGCCCTGTTGCAGTAGCGCCAACACCTCACCTTCCTTGCGTCCCCGCTGGCACTGATCCTGATACAGGATGATCTCGTCGAATACATTACCCAGGATCTCTGTTTGACGGCGGATATCTTCGTCTCGTCTGTCCCCCGCACCACTGATCACCACAATACGTTTTTTCGCCGGAATAGATTCGATAGCGGGTACCAATGCCAAGATCGCGTCGGGGTTGTGGCCGTAATCGGCGATTACGGTCGCGCCTTTATAGTCGAAGAAATTAAAGCGGCCGGGCGCCGTATGCGCATCGTTTACAAAGCCGGATACGCCCGCGCATATTGTTTCCCAGTCGACACCATATGACCATACCGCAGCGATAGCCGCCATGGCGTTCTCAATTTGAAAGCCTATGGTGCCATTGCGTGTGATGGGGATCCGCGCCAAAGGCACGCGCAGCGACTGGTTGCCTTTATGCGCCACAATATGACCCTGCTCCACATACACCACACGGCAACCCTGTGCCCTGTGCGTCGCCATCACCGGATGATGTTTATCCTGCGCGAAGAAGACCACAGAACCCGGGCAAGCATCGCGCATTTTTACGCACATCGGGTCGATGGCATTCAGGACCGCATAGCCATTGCTTGCAACGTTTTGCACCACGACACGTTTGACCACCGCGAGATCATCCACGGTACTGATGTAGTTCAAACCCAGATGATCGCCCATGCCGATATTGGTCACGATTGCCACATCACAGCGGTCGAAAGCCAAACCCTCACGCAACACACCGCCGCGAGCAGTTTCCAGCACCGCAGCATCCACATCCGGGTGCATCAACACATTACGCGCACTCTTGGGGCCGCTGCAATCTCCCGTATCGATACGCTTACCCTGAATATAGACACCGTCAGAATTAGTCATGCCTACACGCAGACCCTGCTGCCCGAGGATGTGCGCAATGAGTCTCACCGTGGTGGTCTTGCCATTGGTACCCGCTACCGTGAAAAGCGGAATACGTCCATTCTCTTGTTTGCCGTACATGTTCGCGATGATGGCTTCACCCACTGCCCGCCCCTTGCCGAACGAGGGTTGCAGATGCATACGCAGACCGGGTGCAGCGTTGACTTCGACGATACCCCCACCCTGTCGTTCCAGGGGCATCAGCACACTGTCACACACCACGTCCACACCCGCGATATCCAGTCCTATCATCTGCGCAGCCGAAATGGCGCTGGCAGCCATCTCGGGATGCACATCATCCGTCACATCAGTGGCACTCCCGCCGGTGCTGAGATTGGCATTGTTGCGCAACACCACCCGTGCGCCTATTACCGGCACCGTATCCGCCGTGTAGCCCTGCAAGGACAAGCGTGCATAAGCAATATCATCCAGCCTTATTTTGGTCAGGCTGGTGGCATGACCGCTACCGCGTCGCGGGTCGCTGTTCACCAATTCAACCAACTCACGCACAGTATGTACTCCGTCTCCGATCACGGTAGGCGGGTCCCGTCGTGCGGCCGCGACCAACTGATTGCCTATCACCAGAAAGCGGAAATCACTGCCGGGAATAAAGCGCTCTATCATGACATCGTCACTGATCTTCAATGCCGCGTTATAGGCAATCTGCAGATGCTCACGCGTCATGACATTCACGGTCACACCCTTGCCCTGATTACCATCCACGGGCTTTACCACGATGGGTGCGCCGATTTCGCACATCGCCGCCCAGGCATCATCCAGACTCGCTACCGGTCTGCCCACAGGGACCGGCACACCTGCCGCATCCAGCAATTTCTTGGTGAGTTCCTTATCTTGGGCGATCGCTTCTCCTATCGCACCAGTACGATCAGTCTCGGCGGCTTGTATGCGCCGTTGCTTACTGCCCCAGCCGAACTGAACCAGACTACCCTGCGTCAAGCGGCGATATGGAATATCTCGGGCCAACGCGGCATTGACGATTGCCCCCGTGCTGGGCCCCAGTCTTTCATCTTCGTCTAACGCCTTGAGTGCAGACAAAGCGGCATCCAAATCAAACGGTGTATCTTCATATGCTGACTTGCATAGCTGCAATGCATGATCGAATGCCAGGCGACCCACCGCTTCCTCACTGTATTCAATCACCACTTGGAATACCCCGGTTTGCTGTGTCTGTGTGATACGAGTGAAAGTCACCAGACAACCCGCTTGAGCTTGCAGACTGAGTGCCACCAGCGCGAGTATCTTGGCCATCGAGACCGGCTCGTTATGACCCGATAATTGCAACGAGCCAACCTGGGGAAAGCGGGCACGCAAGCGAGCCTCATAACCGCTGATATCTGCGATGTCGCATTCTTCAGCACTGCAACTGACTATCGCTTCAATTGCGGTGTGACGACTCCACAAATTCGGCCCGCGCAATGCGCGTATACGTGACACGTCCATACGGTTCCTTATCGAGCTATCTTGGGGTGTGGTTGGTAAGTCGCCAAACCGGCGCGCATCAATTCCGGGCTAACATCCAGTGCCCATGCCGCCGCGATTGCGGCAAGCAAGGTGGTGACGCATTGCAAGTCCCGGGTATCCGCCATCATGGCGATATGTGCCGTTTGCATCAAGACCTGCTCAGAGGCACCCTTGCATAAAACCAGGGCGCCCTTGTTTAAGGTCACTGCACGAAGACCCTGCGCACGATGTTCAGCCAAACTGGCAGGGTCTGCGGCGAATAACATCACTTCACCATCGCAGTAATCAGCCATCTTTGCGACTAATGGCTGTTCGGCATTAAGTACGGCCACACCGTTGTCCAAAACCACATCGATCTGGGTACGCAATACGTTGCAGACTTGCTCTTCCTCTTCGATATAACACTCACCGAAGTGGTTGGGGACATTCAAATTCGTAATCACACCGACCTTGCAGCGGTCATAGCCCAAGCCTTCGTTCAAGATGGTGGCAAGGCTATTCTCTATCACGGCGACTTCGACGTTACGATTGAGGAGTAATTTTTGCGCTGCGGCCCAGTTTGCGTTGTCGTGTCTGTTCAGTACACGGCCATTGAAAGACAAGCCAGTCGCACAGGCCATGCCAGTGTATTTGCCTGACAAGTTCATCAGATAGGCAATCAAGTGTGCGACCTCGGCCTTCCCATCCGTACCGCATATGCCGACGATGGGAATGCGTCCGTTGTCAGCCTCGTGGAACAAGCTATTCACAATCGCCCTGCCCACCGGACGGGCTTGCCCCTGTTCGGGTTTGAGATGCATCAACAAACCCGGGCCTGCATTGATCTCAACGATAGCGGCATCTTGGGCATTCAGCGGTCGCGAAATATCCTCTGCCACCATATCCACACCGGCAATATCCAATCCGATGACGCGCGCTGCCAGTGCGGCCATTTCAGCCACCTCCGGATGTACTTCATCGGTCACATCTATCGCGACATTGCCGTTACGCAATACCAACACTCGCTTGCCAGCAGCCGGTATGGAATCCGGCAAATAACCTTGACGCTGAACTTCCAAACGGGCGACGGGATTGCCGTCCAGTTTGACCACATCCAGCGGGAACTCCTCTGCCTCTCCACGACGCGGATCGGTGTTCAGTTGCAGGTCTATCAACTCAGTGACGGTGGCGCTTCCATCCCCGGTGATCCAGGCTTGCTCTCCCTTGGCGGCTGCGGCCAGTTTTCCGCCCACGATCAGCAAACGATGTTCGTCTCCGCGCACATAACGCTCGACGATCACTTCACTGCCTTCTGCATCAGCCAGATGGTAAGCCGCTTCCACTTCGGCACGTGTCATCAACTCTGTGGACACGCCACGTCCGTGATTCCCATCACTGGGTTTGACAACCACAGGCACACCGATCTCTTCGGCTGCTGCCCATGCATCTTCCGGACTCTCTGCCACACGACCTTCAGGCACGGGTACGCCGCAAGCACTCAAAAGACTCTTGGATAGATCCTTGTCGCGCGAGATGGTCTCGGCGATGGCGCTGGTTTGATCGGTCTCGGCTGTCCAGATGCGATGCTGTCGGGATCCATAGCCCAATTGCACCAGATTGCCTTCATTCAGGCGTATCGACGGAATACCGCGATCAGTCGCCGCATCAACGATGCATGCCGTACTGGGTCCCAGACATAATTCATCAACCATGTCGCGCAAAGTTGCGACCGTGGTTGCCACATCAAAATTTTGGTCTTGTATCGCGGCCAACACCAAGTCGCGTGCCGCATGTAGCGCAGCACGGCTGACTTGCTCATTACGTGAACGCACCACCACTTTGTAGACACCGCGCACATGAGTACTGCGTGCTTTGCCGAAGCCGCTTTGCATGCCAGCGAGATTTTGCAGTTCTATGGTGACGTGTTCGAGTATATGACCCGGCCATGTGCCTTCGCGCAAACGTTCCAGGAAGCCACCGCGCTCGCCTATGCCGCAGCGATGTTCGATCAATCCTGGCAATAAGGCGGTGAGCCGTTCGTAAAAACCAGAGATGGTATTGGAGGGCGAATCTTCCAGATCGCCGATGTCCAACCAGACTTCCAATACCGGACGATATGTCCAAATGTTGGGGCCGCGCAGCGGCAAAATTCTAATAAACTCCATCAGGTCATCCAGATGAGTGAGGGTGTGAATTTGGGGAAAAACAAAACTTCTGGTCACACGTTCAGACAGTCGTGCAAGTTTACCAGAGGGCAATGTAGAATCGTAATATTCCCGTAAGGAAACTTAATGTCCTATCCCGATACACTACAAAATTCCGTCTCTTATCCTGCCCAGTGGCAGGCCGCCCTGACATCCCTTCTAAGTCAAGATGAAAAAATCATCGCCAGCCTGGAAATAAATCTGGATGTTAGGTTACATTTTCAAAAGACGCTGCTACTCCTGACTGAAAAGCGCTTGTTGGCGCTAGAAATAAATAGTGAGTCGCACAACTACCTACACCAAGACGGCGATCGATTGTCACAACATGACCATGCGGGCGTCGGCACACTGACCTTAAATCGCGATGGGTACACAGTCGCCCTGTGGCGTTATACCTTGGCGCTGGATAGCGCCGCCCTCGCCTTCATCAAGCACCATCAAGCCCTGGTGGATGCGATAACTCGTAAGCAGCCATATAGCCCGGAACGGCTGGAGACTTGTGACCAGTGTGGTGCGGAACTCATCCAAGAGAAATGCCCGCAGTGTGACAACGAAGAAGAGACTCCACCCTCAACTTGGACGCTGCTGCGTTTGTGGCGTTTTGCACGGCCATACCGTTGGCAGCTATCAGCGGGATTCCTATTGATGTTGGCATCTACCGCCGCCACACTCGTCCCCCCCTATCTGACCATGCCTTTGATGGATAAAGTACTTATCCCCTATCAGAACGGCACCCCCATAGACACCTCTGCAGTCGCATGGCTGTTATCCGGGCTGTTCGGCTCTGCCATATTGGCTTGGGGTTTGGGTTGGGCCAAGACCTATATCCTTGCCCTGGTCTCGGAACGTATAGGCGCGGATTTGCGCACCATGACCTATGAACATCTGCTAAAACTTTCGCTGGAATATTTTGGCGGCAAGCGTACCGGTGACCTGATGTCACGCATCGGTTCGGAGTCGGATCGCATCTGCGTATTCTTGTCTTTGCATCTATTGGATTTTGCCACCGATGTGCTGATGATCGTCATGACGGCTGCCATCCTCATCTCGATCAACCCGTGGCTTGCGGTCGTTACCCTGATCCCCTTGCCCATCATCGCCTGGATGATCCATATCGTGCGCGACAAGTTGCGCACCGGGTTCGAGAAAATAGACCGGGTCTGGTCACAGCTTAGCAATGTCTTGGCCGACACCATCCCCGGGATACGCGTCGTCAAAGCCTTCGCACAAGAGGACCGCGAAGCGACACGCTTTCGTGAGGCGAACGAACATAATCTGCAAGTCAACGACCACATCAACAAGATCTGGTCTCTGTTCTCGCCCAGCGTCACCCTGCTCACAGAGATAGGCTTGCTGGTAGTGTGGGCGTTCGGCATCTGGCTGGTGTCGCGCGACCAGATCACAGTGGGCGTACTGACCGCTTTCTTGGCTTACATTAGCCGTTTTTATACGCGTCTAGATTCGATGAGCCGTATCGTCTCGGTGACGCAAAAAGCCGCTTCTGCCGCCAAACGCATTTTCGATATCCTCGACCATGTATCCAGCGTGCCCGAACCTGCCAACCCGGTTAAGTTGGACCAGATCTCAGGCCGTATCACGCTTAGCAATGCAGGCTTCCGCTACGGCAGCCGAGCCGTGATCAAAGGGCTGAATCTAGACATTGCTCCGGGCGAGATGATAGGTCTGGTCGGCCACAGCGGCTCGGGTAAGAGTACCTTGGTCAATCTGATGTGCCGCTTCTATGACGTGAGCGAAGGCGCAATCAGCATAGACGGCGTGAACATCCGCCAACTTTCCATCGCCGACTACCGCAGCAACATCGGCCTGGTACTGCAAGAGCCATTTTTATTCTTCGGCTCGATCGCCGAAAACATCGCTTACGGAAAACCCGCTGCGACTCGCGCCGAGATTGTTGCGGCAGCGCGTGCCGCACATGCGCATGAATTCATCCTGCGACTACCCCACGGCTATGACTCGCTAGTCGGTGAACGCGGCCACGGCCTGTCTGGCGGCGAGCGTCAGCGCATCTCCATCGCCCGCGCCCTGCTCATAGACCCGCGCATCCTGATACTCGACGAAGCCACAGCGTCGGTCGATACCGAGACCGAGAAAGAGATACAGAAGGCCTTGGACAATCTTGTACAAGGCCGCACCACCATCGCCATCGCACATCGCTTGTCCACTCTGCACAAGGCGAGTCGCCTGGTGGTACTGGATCGCGGTGAAGTCGTGGAAATTGGCAACCACGATGATCTGATGGCCAAACAAGGCGCGTATTACCGTCTGTACTTGGCACAAGTGCGCAACGTCGACACCGATCTGGACGACATCAAAACCGCGAGCGCGGAAGTAAAGAATGCAGGAGTCACAGCATGAACTTGAGTAAAGACGAACACGGCGAACTCCGCTATACCGACAGCGCAGGCAACATTCATTCCGAATTGAGTCTGGTGCGCGCATATCCCATCTCGGCACCCGATGAAGGTATCTCGCTACTGGGAAAGGATGGGCATGAATTGGCATGGTTTGCGAATCTAGCCGAACTACCTATTGCGCTCAGCACACTCATAAAAGCCGAGTTGGCGATATGCGAATTCATGCCTGTCATCACCCGTATCGATGCGGTCAGCAGCTTCGCCACGCCTAGCACTTGGACAGTAGTGACAGACAGGGGGGATGCCGAAATGGTACTGAAGGCGGAAGATCAGATTCGTCGCCTCACCCAAAACAAATTACTCATCGTCGATGGACAAGGCATCTCGTTTTTGATCGGGGATGTGGACGGTCTGGACAGGCACAGCCGCAAGCTGCTGGATCGTTTCCTCTAAACCCTCAATTCACCGTTGCGGTTTCCGGCTCCAGCAAGGCACTAATCTCTTGCAGCGGCGGCAATTCAGCCAGGCTGCGCAAATTCAAATCATCCAATAGCTGTTTGGTACTGGCGAACAGCTCGGGCTTACCCGGCACATCGCGTGTGCCGATCACATCTATCCAGCCACGTGCCTCCAATGTTTTGAGAATTTGCGCCGAAACCGCCACTCCCCGTATCTCTTCAATATCACCACGGGTGACGGGCTGATGGTAAGCGATGATGGCCAAGGTCTCCATCACGGCACGTGAGTAGCGCGGTGGCTTTTGCGGATTCAGTCTGTCTAAATAAATTTGCATCTGTGGCTTGGCACGAAAACGCCAGCCGCTGGCCACGCGTGTCAGTTCCACACCACGCCCCTGCCAATCTTGCGCCAACTCTTCCAGCAGTATTTCCAGTTGTGCGTTATCCAGCGAAACATCGCAGAGCTTCTTCAATTCTGATGCCGGCAAAGGTTCGGACGAGGTCAGCAGTGCGGCTTCCAACACCAGCTTAAAACCCCTGGTATCCATCTTGCCATCGAACAGATCGATGCTTATGGAACTGGCACACACTTCATTCTCAGCCACGGGGGCCGGCAGATCATCATTCGTCGTTGATGGCGCGATTGGTTCTGACATAGATGCTCCCGAAGGTTTCTGTTTGTTGAATCTCGACCAAGAATTCCTTGGCCAATTCGAGTACCGCGATAAAGGTCACCACCAGCTTGGGCAGTCCGTCGTCCAAGTCGAACAAATTTTCGAACGCCACATATTCACCCGTCTTCAGACAACGCAACACATGGGTCATCTGCTCGCGAACCGACAACTGTTCACGGCGTATGGTGTGGTGTTTGTTGAGTTTGGCGCGCGTCAATAAACCCAACCACGCTTGCTTCAAATCATCCACGCTGACTTGCGGCAATCGTTCTTGCACCGTATTCTCGATCAGCACTTGCACGATCTCGAAGTCGCGCTCGGCCTGGGGCATCTCGTTGAGCGCTTGTGCGGCCAATTTCATCTGTTCATATTCCATCAAGCGGCGCATCAACTCCGCACGGGGATCTTCTATGCCATCTTCACTGACCTTGGTGACTTTGGGCAACAACATGCGCGACTTGATTTCGATTAACACGGCAGCCATCAGCAAGTATTCCGCCGCCAACTCCATGCGATTGCTTTCCATCAGCTCGATGTAACCCATGTACTGACGGGTCAGCTCCGCCATCGGAATATCCAGCACATCAAGATTGTGCTTACGTATCAGGTACAGCAACAGATCCAACGGTCCCTGGAAATTCTCCAACACCAACTCAAGCGCATCCGGCGGGATATAAAGATCCAGCGGTAATTCGAGCACAGGCTCGCCGTGTATACGCGCGTAAGGAATCAGCTGGAGTTGGTTGTCGCTCATCGCTTAGCTGTAACTCAATCCCATCGCTTCCCGCACGTCACGCATGGTCTCACCCGCCAGCTTGCGAGCCTTCTCGCAACCATCGGCAATGATATTACGTACCAGTGTTGGGTCGTCCAGATAGAGCTGCGCGCGTTCACGCATGGGGCGCTGCTCTTCCAATACAGAATCGATGACAGGCTGTTTGCACTCGATGCACCCTATACCGGCACTCTTGCAGCCCTGCATTGCCCATTGTTTGGTGGCTTCGTTGGAATACACCTGATGCAACTGCCATACCGGACAACGGCTGGGATCACCCGGATCAGTACGGCGTATACGCGCAGGATCGGTGGGCATGGTGCGTATCTTTTTGCCCACGCTAACTTCGTCTTCACGCAGGGCAATCGTGTTGTTATAGGACTTCGACATCTTCTGACCATCCAAACCCGGCATCTTGGAAGCCACAGTGAGCATGGACTGAGGCTCAGACAAGATCATCTTGCCCCCCCCTTCCAGGTAACCGAACAAACGCTCACGATCACCGTGACTCAGGCTCTGCTGTTCATCCAACAAAGATTTTGCAGTCTCCAATGCCCCGTCATCACCCTGCTCCTGATAACGCACACGCATCTCGGCATAGAGTTTGGCTTTCTTACTGCCTAGTTTCTTGACCGCAGCCAATGCTTTCTCTTCAAAACCGAGCTCCCGACCATAGATATGATTGAAACGACGTGCAAGCTCACGCGTGAATTCGATGTGTGGCACTTGATCTTCGCCGACGGGTACCTGCGTGGCGCGATAGATCAGCACGTCCGCACTCATTAACAGGGGGTAACCCAAAAAACCATAGGTCGACAAGTCCTTGCTGCTAAGCTTTTCCTGCTGGTCTTTGTAGGTCGGCATACGTTCCAACCAACCCAATGGCGTGATCATCGACAACAAGAGATGCAGCTCAGCATGCTCGGGCACTTTGCTCTGGATGAACAGAGTTGAATGCGCCGGATCCACACCCGCTGCCAACCAGTCAACCACCATATCCCATACAGATTGCTCGATGACTTGCGGATTGTCGTAGTGCGTGGTCAAAGCATGCCAGTCGGCAACGAAGAACAGACACTCCATCTCGTGCTGCATACGCACCCAGTTCTTCAACACGCCGTGGTAATGGCCCAAATGCAGACTGCCCGTGGGGCGCATACCGGATAAAACTCGATCAGCGAACATACTCAGATTCCAAAAATAAAAGAAATAATTTTATACACGGAGCCAACCAATGGCCCCAATACCCAACCCAACACCGGCGTAACCGCCAAGAAGATCAAGATGAACATGCCATATGGCTCTATACGGGCCAGTTGGTAAGCCTGCGTGCGTGGCAACAGGCTGACCGCAACACGTCCGCCATCCAACGGCGGCAAGGGCAACATGTTCAACACCAGCAGTACCGCATTGATCTTGATGCCTATGCTGGCCATCTCCATGAGCGGCTCTGCAAAATAACTATCGGGATTCATCCAAGCCAACTTGTAGAACAAGGCCCACATCAACGCCATCAACAGATTCGAAGCTGGACCCGCTATGGCGACCCACAACATATCTTTCTTGGGATTACGCAAAGCGGAGAAATTCACTGGCACAGGCTTGGCCCAGCCAAACAATATCCCGCCCAAAGCCAGTGTCAGCAAGGGCAATATAATTGTTCCAACCGGGTCTATGTGACGCATGGGATTCAGACTGATGCGCCCCATCTGGTGTGCGGTCATATCGCCAAAATATCGTGCCACATAGCCGTGAGCCGCCTCGTGCAAGGTGATTGCGAACAACACCGGGATGGCTGCGATGGCGATGGTTTGTATCAGATTATCTAACTGCATTGAATATATATTCTCGTTGTTGAAATGATGAATCAGATACCGAACGGTGTTGCGTCGCCCACACCCTGACGGATCAGCACCGGCGTATCGCCTGTAAGGTCGATCACGGTAGTGAAATTTATACCCGCCGTACCGCCGTCTATCACGGCATCCACTTTGGTCTCCAGCAGTTCCCGTATGCGTTCCGCCTCATTCAGCGGCCATTCTTCGTCGGGCAATATCAGCGTCGAACTCAGCATGGGTTCACCCAACTCTTCCAAGAGCGCCAAGGCTACAGGGTGATCAGGCACGCGTATGCCCACCGTGCTGCGTTTGGGGTGTTGCACGCGCTTGGGCACTTCCTTGGTCGCATCCAGAATGAAGGTATAGCCGCCCGGTGTGTTGTTCTTTAGCATGCGAAATATTTGATTATCGACACGCGCAAATTTGGCGATCTCGGACAGATCTCTACACATCAATGTCAGTTGATGCTGTTCATCCAGTTTGCGTATTTCACGTATGCGAGACACCGCCGTCTTGTCACCAAGATGGCAACCCAGCGCGTAACAAGAGTCGGTCGGATAAACCACGATGCCGCCGTCGCGCAAGATGGCCACCGCCTGACGTATCAGCCTGGTATTGATGTTGGTGGGATAGATCGTGAAAAATTGCGACATGCTTATTGCACCAAGAATAGCTGCCAGACCGGGCGGCAAATAAGGGGGAGATCGGGCAAGCGTCCCAAGTCACGGTAGCTTTCTTGTGGACCGTGAAAATCCGAACCGACCGAAGACAGCAGATTGAATTGCTCGGCATAGCGCGCGAATTCGGCGTATTGCTCTTGAGTATGACTGCCGGTCACGACTTCGACAGCACGACCACCCAACTCCGCGAACTCGGCCAGCAATTCCAGCATGGTCTTCTTACCCATGCTGTGCTTACCCACCATGTAACGGCCAGGATGCGCCAATACAGCGACACCCCCTGCACCATTGATCCAGCTGATGGCATCCGCCAAATTGGCCCATTGATGCGGTACATATCCCGGCTTACCTTTGGCCAAATAGCGATTAAAGACGCTCTTTACATCCTTGCACTGCCCGCTCTCAACCAGATAACGCGCGAAATGCGTGCGGCCTATCATGTTGGGATTGCTCGCGTATTTATACGCGCCTGCCAACACGCCGCCGACCCCCGCCTTCGCCAATTCATCCGACATCTTTTGCGCACGCGCACCGCGACCACTGCGCACCCCGCTCAAGCCCTCCACCAAAGGCGGGTAGTGATGATCGACATTCAGTCCAACGATGTGCAGGGTGTGACTGCGCCATGAGACCGAGATTTCCACACCATTGATGAACTGCATGCCCAAGCTCTCTGCGACAGCGCGTGCTTCGTCCAGGCCATCGACATCGTCGTGGTCAGTCAACGCCATCGCCTTGACACCCCGACCCGCAGCACGCTGCACCAACTCGGTCGGCGTCAAGGTGCCATCAGAGATATTGGAATGGCAATGAAAATCGTAATCTAGCATCAGTGAGTGGCCTGAAGATTGATGATCATAGCTCGCCGCCGCCCTTCTTCATCGCTTTACCTTCTTCAGCTCGTATTCTTCGTACTTCTTTGGGATCGGCAAGCAAAGGTCTATATATCTCGATGCGGTCTTTGTCGCGCAAAGGCGCATCTGACTTGGTCAGTTTGCCAAAGATACCCAGCTTGTTTTTGGCCAGATCGATCTCGGGGTGTTTATCCAAGATGCCGCTTGCCTCGATCGCTTGCACCACAGTGACACCGGCAGGCAATTGTTGTCTGAGCAAAGTCTGCTCATGCGCTAATGCATAGACGATTTCGATATTGATTTGGTCACTCATGTATTTGTATATACCTTCTCGGCCCTATGGATGAATGCATCCACGAAACTATTGGCTATGTAATGGAACACCGGCCCGACCAGTTTCTCCAGTAATTTATTGGAGAACTCATAATGCAGCCGGAATTCTATTTTACAGGCAGACTCGTTCAAAGGCACGAAGCGCCAAGTTCCATCCAGATGTTTGAAGGGACCGTCCTGCAACGTCATCTCAATCTGGTGAGGCACTGTTCGCACGTTCTCGGTGGTGAAATGTTGTTTGAGATGGTGATAATCGATGTGTACAGTGGCATGCACTATGTTGCCGCCTTGTTCGGCCACACTCGCACCTCCGCACCAAGGCAGGAACTTGGGGTAGTCTTCCACCCTATCCACCAGATTGAACATCTGTTCGGCGCTATGTGCGACCAATACGGTTTTCTCTACTAAAGCCATTGCAACGAACACTGCCTGAAAATCAAAGGCTGGTAGAATAGCCGAACACTCGGCAAAACTCACTCGATTCATCAGCAATGAGCATAATTCAGAACAAAAGAGCCTTTCACGAATACTTCATCGAAGACAAATATGAAGCGGGTTTAGTCCTCGAAGGATGGGAAGTCAAATCCATACGCGCCGGACGCGCACAACTCAAAGAAGCGTATGTGACCATTAAAAATAATGAATTATTTTTATTTGGCTCGCACATCAGCCCGCTGCTTTCCGCTTCCACGCACATCCATCCCGATGTCACCCGCACACGAAAATTATTGTTGAACCGCTTGGAAATGGACAAGCTCATCATCAAAGTCCAACGCGCGGGCTACACCCTGATGCCGCTAGACATGCACTTCAAAGGTGGGCGCATCAAACTCACCATCGGCCTAGCCAAAGGCAAAAAACAGCATGACAAGCGTGCTACTGAAAAAGATAGGGATGCGAAACAAGAAGTCGCGCAGGCAATGAAGAAAGCCCGCTACTAGTCAAGTCGCACGCTTGTAGTGCAGGCTCATGTAAGCAATCCGTTTCCAGTTTCGCAAAGATGTATAACTTTGTGTCTATATAACGCTTTAGACCCTGCTCTCCATTAGTATGTGCTCTCACTGCTATGCAACACCCGCCGGCAGCGGATTGAGCTCAATGTCACATTCGGAGAAACAGCCATGAAACGTTGCAAAATACTACCTACTGCAGCAGGCATCATCGCCCT
This sequence comes from Gallionellaceae bacterium, assembly GCA_027448945.1. Classification (GTDB taxonomy): domain Bacteria; phylum Pseudomonadota; class Gammaproteobacteria; order Burkholderiales; family Gallionellaceae; genus Gallionella. The sequence continues at coordinate 95,650 of DAIDMQ010000020.1, read as the reverse complement.
CACTGCATGCATTACATTTGCACGCGATGGCGAGCGCATAGAAGAAACCCGCAGTGATAATGCCATCAGCACCCTTAAAAAGGATATCGCACTCACTCAAAATAAGCCGGGTATCCATGACCGTGACTCAGTCTATCTGGTCACCATCGCTCAAGGTGTGGCGACTAAAGAAATGACGATAGACGCATATACAGGCAGAATACTGCAGCGACGCAATCTAAACGTCTCAACTGGGTAAGCGATATATTTCAAAGGGTGGCGCATGAACATTCAATTGCAGGTGACCGAAACGGCCTATCTCGCCGGAGGGTGTTTTTGGGGGATGGAAGAATTAGTACGCCGGATTCCTGGCGTGATTGATACTGAAGTCGGCTATTGCGGCGGCAGCGAGGCTCATGCTAACTATGAACATGTAAAGACCGGCATCACGGGCCATGCCGAAACACTCAAAGTGGTATTCGACCCGTCCCATTTGAGCTTTGCACACCTGCTGTTCGAATTTTTCCGTCTGCACAACCCGACGACCAAGAACTGCCAAGGCAATGATCTGGGTACGTCCTATCGCTCGGTAATTTTTTGTGTGAATGAAAGCCAGCGCGACACTGCGCATTCCGTGATTACCACAGTAGATGCATCAGGTGAATGGCAAGCACCCGTAGTCACCGAGGTCGTACCTTATAGCGCTTTCTACAGTGCGGAAAACTATCACCAAAAATATCTACTTAAACATCCCAATGGTTACACCTGCCATTTCCGGCGAGACCTCAAGCTGGACGAGCCTGTAGCCTAATTCAATAATGCAATTACCGCCTGCACGATGACGGCATCATTGTTATCAGTAGAAATTTCACGCATGAAAGATTGATCTATCTTGATTTAAGACAAAGGCAAACGTTTAAGATATTGCAAAGAAGAATATCCGGTTCCAAAGTCGTACAGCGAAAAGTTCAAACCCACCTGTCGTCACCGGCGCATCTTGACCATGGTTTCTTCCATGTTCACCAATACCTAATTTTCAGTCAGTTTCAGCTTGAGCAAACCGGAATCTGTCCTGTACTCGACCAATAGTTTTTCGATTTGAGCGACTAAATCCGTTGCAGACCTTATAATTCATGCTTTATTTCGCTACTCGGAGCCCATGCCATGTCGCACAATCTGTTCAACACTCGTAAGACTTTTAATCTCGCCAACGGCAAGCAATCCGCGCTCTATTCCTTGCCCGCTTTGGAGGAAGCCGGCATAGGCAATATCTCGCGCCTGCCTGTGTCTATCCGCATTGTATTGGAAGCGGTGTTACGCAATTGTGATGGCAAAAAAGTGACCGAAGCTCATGTGCGCCAATTGGCTAATTGGCAGGCCAATGGTGTACGTACCGAAGAGATTCCCTTCATCGTTGCTCGTATCGTGCTGCAGGATTTTACCGGTGTGCCTTTGCTGGCCGATTTGGCCGCGATGCGTGATGCTGCTGCCGCACAGGGTTGCGATCCCAAGCTGATCGAACCTTTGGTGCCGGTCAACCTGGTAGTCGATCACTCTGTACAAATTGACAGCTATAACAACCCTAACGCGCTCAAGATCAACATGGAACTTGAATTCGAGCGCAACAACGAACGCTACCGCTTCATGAAATGGGGCATGCAGGCCTTCGACACTTTCAAGGTCGTCCCTCCCGGCATCGGTATCGTGCATCAGGTGAACTTGGAATATCTGGCACGCGGCGTGTTGCAAAAAGACGGCGTGACCTACCCTGACACCTTGGTCGGTACCGATTCTCACACCACCATGATTAACGGCATCGGCGTAGTGGGTTGGGGCGTGGGGGGTATCGAGGCCGAGGCCGGCATGCTGGGCCAGCCAGTGTACTTCCTGACCCCTGACGTGGTTGGCGTGAACCTGCAAGGAAAGTTGCGCGAAGGCGTGACCGCCACCGATCTGGTTCTGACCGTCACAGAACTGATGCGTAAACACAAGGTCGTTGGCAAGTTCGTCGAATTCTTTGGCGAAGGCACTTCCGCCCTCACCCTGCCTGACCGCGCCACCATCGCTAACATGGCACCCGAATACGGCGCGACCATGGGTTTCTTCCCGGTTGACGATGTGACTGTGCAATTCATGCGCAACACTGGCCGCACTGAGGATGAAGTGGATGCATTCGAGTCCTACTTCAAAGCTCAGGGCCTGTTTGGTATACCCAAGGCTGGCAGCATAGACTACAGCAGCGTAGTCGAACTCGACCTGAACAGCATTGTGCCTTCATTGGCGGGCCCCAAGCGTCCGCAAGATCGCATCACCCTGCCGGCGATGAAAGAGACCTTCAACACGCTATTCTCCAAGCCCATTGCCGAGAATGGTTTCAACCAGCCTGCCGAAAAACTGAACACGCGTTATGCGACTGGCAAAGATGATTTGAAAATAGGCAACGCCGATGTGTTGATCGCCGCCATCACTTCTTGCACCAATACCTCCAACCCAGGCGTATTGCTGGCCGCAGGTCTGTTGGCACAAAAGGCGGTTGCGAAAGGTTTGAAGGTCGCGCCCCATATCAAGACCACGTTAGCGCCCGGTTCACGCGTAGTCACCGAATACCTCACCAACGCGGGTCTGTTGGAGCCTTTGACCAAGTTGGGTTTTGGCTTGGCGGCTTATGGCTGCACCACATGTATCGGTAACGCCGGCCCGTTGCGTGAAGATATCGACAAGACCATCACCGACAACAACCTAATCTGTGCGGCGGTGTTGTCTGGTAACCGCAACTTCGAAGCGCGTATCCACCCGAATCTGAAAGCCAACTTCCTGGCCTCTCCACCTTTGGTCGTGGCTTACGCCATCGCAGGCCGTATGAACATCAATCTGGACACCGAGCCGCTGGGTACAGGCAAAGATGGTCAGCCTGTTTATTTGAAGGATATCTGGCCTAACAGCGCCGAGATCCAGACGGTGATGAAGTTCGCCGCCGACCCTGCGATATATCGCAAACTGTATTCCGATCTGACTAAAGACCTGCCGTTGTGGAACGCGATCCAAGCACCTACCGGCAATCGCTATGAATGGGATGATTCGACCTATATCGCACGCCCACCCTTCTTCGATGCGGATGTGCCCAAGGTCGGCGACATCAAAGGTGCGAAAGCTTTGGCACTGCTGGGAGACTCGGTCACTACCGATCACATCAGCCCTGCCGGCAGTTTCAAACCAAGCACTCCGGCCGGCACCTATTTGCAATCACACAAGGTAGCGATAAAGGATTTCAATAGCTATGGCGCACGTCGCGGCAATCACGAAGTGATGATGCGCGGCACCTTCGCCAACGTGCGTATCAAGAACCTGATGCTGCCTATCAATGCCGATGGTAGCCGTACCGAAGGCGGCTACACCATGTACCAAGGCGAGCAGATGGCGATCTATGACGCAGCGATGAAGCATATCGCTGACGGCACACCTACGGTCATTCTGGCTGGGGAAGAATACGGCACAGGTTCTTCACGTGATTGGGCTGCGAAAGGTACGCAGTTGCTGGGTGTTAAGGCAGTTATCGCCAAGAGCTACGAACGTATCCATCGCAGCAATCTGGTAGGTATGGGCGTATTACCTTTGCAGTTCAAGGGTAACGATAGCTTGGCCGCGCTGAACCTAAGTGGCGATGAGCGTTTCGACCTAACCGGCATCGGCGCAGATCTGAAGCCACAACAGGATGTGACCCTGACCATCACACGCGAAGATGGCAGCAAGCAGATCCTCAGCGTGTTGCTACGTATTGACACCCCTATCGAGATCGATTACTACCGCGCCGGCGGCATCCTGCCATACGTCCTCAAGGAGTTAGTCAGCAAGGCCTGATAGTACCCAACCGGGGGGTGCTGTGCGCCCCCATCCATCAAAATTACCAACGAAGATATTATGTATCGTCCATCATTTACCTTACTCGGCACACTGGCATGTCTGAGCTTGTTTTCAACTTCGGCATTTGCTGACCGCAATCAAGACATCTTAAGCAAATCATTACCCAGAGCCGAACAAGGCGATGCAGACGTACGCGTCACCACGGGCTTAGGCATACTCAATATCGCGCGCTATATAGGTTCGAATGAACGTCGATATCGCGTGATGCCCACCCTGAATGCGGTTTGGAAAAATGGTTGGTTCGCCGGACTGCCGCGCGGCGTGGGCTATAACTTCTCCACTGATCGCGACATGCAATATGGTTTGAGACTGACTGTGGATATGGGACGCAAGCAGAATGCATCCAGTGCCTTGGCAGGCTTGGGAGATATCAGTGCGCGTCCGGAACTTGGCGGTTTCTACAGTTACGCTGTCAAGAAGGAAATCAGACTGAATACCGGTCTGCGTTATGGCTCGGGAGTGGATCGTAAAGGCATGCTGCTGGACCTGGGGGCGAGTTACACACTGATACTGGCCGCAGACCGCTTCGCTACCTTGGGCCTGTCTACGACTTATGCTAATAACAGCTATATGCAAACTTATTTCGGTGTAGATGCAGCGCAATCTGCGAGTAGCGGATATGCAATGTATACCCCAGGTTCGGGGATACGCGAAGTGGACCTGACAGCGAGCTATACCTACAAGATGGACAAAAACTGGTCTGTCATCACGGGTGCTACGCTGGGTAAACTGGGTAATACGGTTAAAGCTGCACCCATGAGTAGAAGCAACAACCACAACTCCATACACTTGTTAAGTAGTTACACGTTTTAGCCCTGCATGGATGCAACACGCTCTCCAACTGCGCCTGCCCCTCGGGCGCAGTCATCACCATCAGCACTTATTCCGAGTTAATCAGACTAAGCCTCACCACCCAGGATGCGATATCCGACTGTACCTATGAGCATGACCACCCAAGGCGCTGGCATCGCCAATACTAATGCGTATCGCGTTCGTATGTTGCAATGCGGAGATTTGCATCTAGTCGTCCTGTATATCGGCGTCGGGGAATAATTCTGCCGTGTAACCGAATTGGGTCATGTCTTGTATACGCATGGGATAGAGGATGCCATCCAAATGATCACACTCGTGCTGTACTACACGGGCATGAAAGCCACTCACGGTGCGGTCTATCAAAGCACCGTATTCATCGTAACCTTGATAACGAATATGCGAGTAACGCTCCACCACACCGCGCAGTCCGGGCACACTCAGACACCCTTCCCAAGCTTCGTCGGTCAGATCGTTGACCGCGGTAATGACAGGATTGATCAGTACGGTCTCGGGCACGCTATCAGCGTCTGGATAACGCGAGTTCGATTGCACACCGAAAATCACCACACGCAGTCCAACACCGATCTGGGGTGCCGCCAAGCCGGCGCCGTTCATGGCTTGCATGGTGTCGCGCATATCATGCAACAAGCTGTGCAACTCGGGGCTATCGAACTTGGTGACAGGTTTGGAAACTTCCCACAGACGCGCATCGCCCATACGCAAAACGGTTATGACAGCCATCTACTACTCCGCACCAAGATTGACGATGCACTCAAGCACATTACGCACGCGTTCCATCGCTGCTTCAGCAGTGGCATTGACGTTCTCCATGTTGATGCCACTGGCGCTGTCTCCCCTGCCCGCCGCATAGTTCGCCACCACGGCAATAGTGGCGTACTTCAACTCCAATTCTTTGGCCAGTGCGGTCTCGGGCATACCTGTCATCCCGACCATATCCGCTCCATCTCGCTCATAGCGATTGATTTCGGCGATGCTATCCAGACGCGGACCTTGAGTGGCGGCATATACCCCACCATCTGCACAATGCTGACCCGCAGTGTCGAAGCTATCAAGAATACGACGGCGCAATGAATGACTGTAAGGGAATGTGAAGTCCGCATTGCTGTAGACCTTATCGCGCACATCAAAGAAGGTCGAGTCGCGTCCATGTGTGTAGTCTATGATCTGCTCGGGTATCACAATCACGCCCGGCTTCAAATCGGCACGTATTCCACCCACCGTCGCGACCGATATCACTTCGGTCACACCCTGCTCTCGCAAGGCCCACAGATTGGCTCTATAGTTCACCAGGTGCGGCGGGATGGTGTGCCCATAACCGTGACGCGCCAAGAAGATCACCTCATGATGATCTATCGTTCCAAACAGGAAAGCACCAGAAGGCTCGCCATAAGGCGTGCGCATCACCTGCCTGTGTGTGATTTTCAGATTCGTCAATTGGGACAGTCCGCGTCCCCCTATGATAGCAAGCATCTTCAAGACTCCTTAACAGCGTAAATCGCGGGCAGATTACGCCACGCGCCTTGTACATCCATACCGTAACCGAACACGAAGCGATCAGGTACATCCATCGCCACAAAATCGGCACTTATAGGTTTGCGTTTACCATGTTGTTTATCAGCAAACACCGCACAATAACAGCGACTGGCACCCAACTGCATCACCTTATCGTGCAAGGCATGCAGAGTGTGGCCTTCGTCCAGAATGTCATCCACCAGCAACACCACACGACCACGCACGTTCTCACCGGGCTCCACCTTCCACTTCATCGCCCCACCATGGCGCGCATCTCCGTAACGCGAGACATGCACGTAATCGAAATCCAGCGGAAATCCCAGCAAGGGCAACAACTGGCCCGAGAAAATCACTGCCCCCCCCATCACCGACAGCACCAGTGGAAATTGCTCTGATAATTCAGCTTCTATACGGCTGGCAACGCCATGCAATGCGGCCTGCACCTGTTCAGCAGAATATAGCTGCTCCGCACCTTGCAAAATTTCACGTGCCTGCCGAGTCGTCATGTTCATATCATTTTTCCGGTTCAGAGTAAGCAGCAAGGAAGCAACAAACTTGCCATCAGTCGGTTACAATTCTGCGCCCGCATTTAATGTAACTCCGTGCCGGATTTTAGCCGCGTTTGTAATGTAATGCAGTGCTTCGTGGCGTGATTTTTTACACCGCCATACAAATCAGCGATTCCACCAACCTTTAACTTGCACACGCCACATCATGGTCTTTAGTTCGCAACTGTTTCTTTTTATCTTCTTGCCACTATTCCTTGCCAGTTACTACCTGACACCAGCACGTGCAAAATCTTTACTGATTCTTATTTTCAGCTACTGCTTCTATGCTTGGTGGAAAGCCGAGTTCCTCACTTTACTGGTCGGCATCACAGTGCTTTCATATGCATGTGCATTAGCGATAGATCAATCCAGTGACGAAAGGATACGTTACAGATGGTTATTCTTGGGTGTAGCGTTCAACCTATTGGCGCTAGCCTATTTCAAATATGCCAATTTCGGCATCGAAAGCTTCAATTTCATAATGCAGTCTGTAGGTTGGAACTCAGTCCAATATTCCAAAGTAATCTTGCCAATAGGCTTGTCTTTCTACATTTTCCACGCCATCAGTTATCTCGTGGACATATACCGCAAAGAAGCCAAACCCGCACGCAATCTGATCGACTTCGCGGCCTTCATCGCTTTATTCCCTCATCTGGTCGCGGGCCCAGTTTTGCGCTACCACTTATTGGCTGAACAATTCCGCCACCGTATCCACAGCATAGAAAATTTCGCGCGCGGATGCAGTTTATTCATGATCGGATTCTGTAAAAAAGTACTGATTGCAGATGCAATCTCGCCATTGGCGGATGTTGCATTCAACGCCAACGCCCCCACGCTAGCTGATGCCTGGCTGGGTACGGCAGCCTATAGTTTGCAATTGTTCTTCGATTTCAGTGGCTACACCGACATGGCAATTGGTTTGGCGCTGATGATAGGCTTTGTATTCCCGGAGAACTTCAACGCACCCTATCTTGCAAGCTCAATCACGGATTTAACGAGAATCCAACCGGGCCGGGCAATAATACAGGTCCCACACCTTCGATTTGCACCACCAATTCATTGGCGATGCGGGCTTGTATCAGTTCTGCCTGTGCACTAAGGATGTCATCGTGCCAAAGTCGGCCTGCTTGTGACAAGGTATAAGCCATCCACAAATCCGCATCGCTCGCCGCATGCTCATCTATAACGCCCCAACTATGATCGCTGCGTTCACCCCATTTCCAAGCCATCAGACGCGCTGTCATGTCCCCGCCAGCAAGATTGTTGCGCGTCCAGGACAAAATCGCATCAAAAGCTGTTCTGTCATTAGCGATCAAAGCGAAGAACAAGGCATAGGCTTGACCTTCTGATGTCGTATAGCCACCGGCGGAAACATCGATCACTCGACCATCGGGCTGCAGGAAGTCCTGTTTGAATCCAGTCCATGCCGACCAAGACACACACTCAGTCTGCACTGCCTCAGCTTTACCCGGCATTGCACATGCCGTCAGCATGCCGGCTAGCAAGACGGCAAAGAGTGTGATGAAAAAACGACGGCTATATGTCACGGGCGCGCTTTCCTATGTTCAGGTCTTCTTTCCCAGACGCTTAGCTGCAACCTTGCGCAACCAACGGAACATCAACACTGCAAACAGGATGGACACCAATACGCCCAACAATACCGCGATGACAGGATGGGCTGTAATCCACCAACGCAATTTCGTAAACCAGTCCAGGTCACCAACGTAATAGGTTTCTGCCAACTTGGCACTCGCCACCGACTTTCGATCCAAAATGACAAAGTCACCTTGCATATCCTCAATACGTTCCCTGTTATAGAAAAGGTCGGAAATCTTACCCAGATCGCCCGCTTCATCCGCATAGAACACCACTGCGCTGCGTTTGGTATGAAGGGGAGATTCGAAGGCCATGATGGTCGCCAAACTGCTACCACCTTGATAATTTAACATGGCTTCTGGACGACTTAGGTCTTGTACATCCTGTCCGCTCCAGCGTAGCCACAGACGCTTAAACACGCCAGGTTCGCGCACATGACGCTCACCATCGCGCTCCACCACTGGCAAATAATCCGCCCATTTAACCAACAAGTCCTGGTGTTGCGCAGAGGCGATGACCATTAAATCGTCATCCGCGACCTTATCGATATCTGCACTGGAGATCACTTCATGGCGTAACGCAGGATAACCCGTGGACTCACCCATGTGTCCCATCAGCGATAGATATAGGGATATCTCGCCAGGATTTGCTTGTGCAGGCAACACCACCGCTGTTTTGGCTAGATCGGCCAGGCGCGTATAGGGGAAACCGATGTTGGCGAAAGCAGCAAGATCAGGCAGGGGCGCGTAGTGTGCAAATTTGCTGAAATCCAATGTGGAATCGGCATCGATGGCACCCTGCATATTGTTCAAATAATTGTCTTTACATTCGCCTTCCTTGGTGACATCGAAGAAGTAATTGAATTGCAACTGATTCCGCGCGTTGAACTGATACGGCGGAATCAACACAGTCTCCTCACGTATCGCCTCGTTGCCATCGCGCAGCAATTGCAACGCTTTTTCTATCGCACCGCTGTCACCCACATAATCGTTCAACGCCATCGCTTGCACGAAACGATTGTTGATATCGACATTCAGGCTGGAGCTCTTGTTGTAAGGTAGATTGGTGTAGCGATACTTTAACTCCACCGGGACACCCGCGCTGCGCCAAGTGAATAGATCAGGTGGAATACGGAAATCGACCTTGATAGGATCGTTGAAATAACCATGCACTTGCATGTCATCCAGTCTGACCAGCTCACCAAATCGAACGGCCCTGTCGGTAGGCAGCCAAGCAGGCGCATCGTAAGGTTTGCGGGCAGGCGGCTCCGTGGATTCGGAGATAAGCGCGTGTTGTCCTGTCAGAGATTTCTGGTTGAGTGTGATAGCACGTGCAGCACGCAACATGTCTTCGTCACTGCTGCCGGTAACCAGCAACAGCTTTGCACCGCTTACCGTAGGATGAGGGACTAACGATACTGAAGCGCCACCACCACCGGTCAGAGTACCGATGTGCTGTCCACCCTGCAAAAACACCACTGCATTGCCTTCAGGCAAGTTGTCGAAAGTCACCGGAAAACGCGCTCCCCGATAACTTGCTAGGCCGCCAAACCAGGAAGCGGTGATACCCGCCGCCTTGATCGTTCCCAACGAAGGATTGCCGGCGAAAACGAAAGGCAAATCCAAGTTGGCATTGTCGCGTCTGTCAAAGAATGGCAAAGGCAACAGTTTCAAATCATTTTCCAGCGTGATAGGCGCCAATGTCAGTTCTATCTGACCGAGGTTGCTCAGCTCCAACCACAGTGATGAGTGCATCGGATCTTCACACTTGTAAGTGTAATGACCTATCAGCTTGAATTTGAGCTTATTGAAGTCGGTGAAGTAACGTGGATCCAATTCAACTTCATTGCGGTTGTTAACACCCTTGTCATGCGGCAATGCCAGTACCTGCACCACTTCGTCATTCATCATGATCATCAGATGACTCAAGTCCTGCAGCAAGGACGGCGAATAGGTATAGGTCAACTTCAGTTTGGCCGCGACCACCACCTCATCGGATCGCACCGAAAATGGTAGCGTCATCGAACCTTCAGTGCCGCGCAGCATGATCGGTTGCATCGCGCCCATCTGTTTGAAACTGTAAGTTGCCGTGCGCAGCTTGACCTTGGTATCTATATCCGGCGACACGTTATCACTGCTGTCCAGTCTTATCGAATTGCCATCCCTGACCGTCTTAGCTTGGACGGCGGCACTTCCCGAAGCCAGCAACAGCGTTGCCGCCGCCAAAGCGATACAGCCAAAAAATCGCTGTGATTTTAGTTGCTTAACCATGCTTATCATGCTTGTTCTCTCCTGGCCTTAATGCTCGAATAATACTTTTTGATGTATTCGCCCAACAAACTGTTGAAGCGTGTGAAACCTGTAATACTGATTTGAAAGACTTCCTTAAGACCTGTCAGCGGATGATCAGTCTTGTGCTCACCCAGCCATTCCTGCCATGCGTCACCGCGCGAGAAAGTCGCCGCCACCAGCATCTGATAATCCTCCATGTGCATATCGTCGAACTTGATGCGCAACACATGACCATTGTTATAAGCAACGACAGAGGGAAAACTAAATTCACGATCACCACGGAAGATGGAAATATGCAGATGCTCACCCGCCTCTACCGCCAAATGCGCAGGCAGTCGCAGCGCAAAGCCACCTTCAGAAAAATCCTCGGTATTACATGACATAGTGCGGCCGTTCTGCAAACGTACCATCGCCGGCAACTTCATGTTGACCCGCCAATGTCGTCGTATTTGCTTGGTCTCGAAAGCCACAGCCAGTGTCGCGAATAACAGCATCAAGTTATAGATAGTCCATAACAAGTTCAACAATACCGTGCCCCACTCATCCGCATTCCACCAGAACAGCCTGATGATGCCGATACCTAGTCCAAGCAAGTTCAGGCCCAAGATAGTCAAATAAGGTACGGCGATCTGCCAGTCGAAATATTCTCTTTCCACCATGCCGCCCTTTGCGGTCACGTTGAATTTTCCCAACTTAGGATTGATCACCGCCACTGTTGTGGGCAGCAAGATGTACCAAGCTAATGCGGTCTCGTAAACTTCAGCCCAGAATGTATGGCGGTACTTACCCTGGATACGCGAATTGGCAACGTTGGCATGAATCAAGTGTGGCAAGGCATACACTGCGATCAGATCAGCCGAAGCTTGAATCACATGTGCCTGAAAAAACATATACGAGAGCGGCGCAGTCAAGAAGATGATGCGCGGAATACCGTAGAAAAAATGCATCATCGCATTCGCATAACACAAGCGTTGCGGCAAGGTCAGTCCTCTGCCCAGTACCGGATTGTCGACTCGGAATATCTGTGCCATACCCCGTGCCCAGCGGATACGCTGACCGACGTGTGCAGACAAACTCTCAGTGGCCAGACCTGCCGCCTGCACGATGCCAAGATAGGCAGTGGTATAGCCTAAACGGTGCAACTTTAAAGCCGTATGTGCATCTTCTGTTACCGTCTCAACAGCAATACCACCAACTTCCAACAACCTGTCGCGGCGTATCAGCGCACAAGAACCGCAGAAGAAGGTCGCGTTCCACATGTCATTACCGTCTTGGACCAGACCGTAGAACAACTCCCCTTCGTTGGGCATCATGCGGAACTTGTCCAGATTCCGCTCAAATGGATCCGGTGAAATAAAATGATGGGGCGTCTGCACCATTGCCAGTTGCTTCTCTTTCAAGAACCAGCCCACAGTCATCTGCAAGAAGGAACGCGTAGGAATATGGTCGCAATCGAAGATCGCGATCAGTTCACCATGAGTATTGGGTAAAGCGGCATTGATGTTGCCCGCCTTGGCATGGAAGTTATTGCTACGAACAACGTGAGTCACGCCTACCGATTCGCTGAATTCACGAAACTCATCGCGCCTGCCGTCGTCAAGGATATAGACTTTGAGTTTGTCTCGTGGCCAATCCAGCGCCATGGCCGCGATCACAGTGGGACGAACCACAGACAGCGGCTCGTTATAGGATGGAATGAAGATATCCACACTGGGCCACAGCGTAGTGTCTTCAGGGAGCGGCACAGGCTTGCGTTTCAATGGCCAGATGGTCTGAAAGAATCCAATCACGAGTACCAACCATGCATAAAGCTCGGCGATAATCAATCCTGCGCCAAACAATAGATCAAAATCGAAGGTGGCACTGAAAGTCTCGGTAAGTCGCCAATAGATGTAGCGCGTAGAAACAATCAACGACATGAAGATCAGTATCAGTGTGATTAGTGTCCCCACATAACGGCGGATATATAACGCCAACCCGCCAAATACTAGAGAGAAAAAAAATTGTTCGTGCAGTGTGAACGGCACCGAAATCAAAAAAATCGACAGCAACGCACCAATCACGGCAACCAGTAACACCATGCCGGGGAGCGACCATATCTCCGCATCGATGAATTTGTCACCCAAACGATTGGGCAAGCCATATCGGTATTGCGCGTTGAGGTTGGATTTACTGCTCCACCTGTAGCGCTCACGTAATCCGGACAGGCTTTCGCGTATTCTCATTGCACCACGTACTGCATCAATTGCTTGGCGACATGATCGATATCGTGACTCGCTTGGCTGTGCGGCGCATAGGCGGCAACAGGTTTTTGGAAGGCCAATGCCTCCGCGACGGATTCATCCACATGGATCACACTACGCACCACCCTGCTAGTCAGATGCAGGCGCACAACTTCAATCACGTCTTGTCCGAGGGCATTCATGCCATCGACCTGATTGAATACGTACATACTCTTCAGCTCAGGACGCTTGATATGCATTTCTTCCAGCCAAGTTTCCATCGCAGGAATCGTTGCATATGATCCACCGTCGGCGAGTAACACCACCAACGCAACATCAGCACATTGACTGGCTTGGCGCAGATAGACTGATGGCCCGGGTGGTGTATCGATCAGCACGACACGTTTTTGTGCAAATCCTGACGCATACAATTGCTTGCCTATGAACTCAGGCTGAGTCTCCAACAACTCCTCGAAAGCCTCACGCTCTTGCTCAGTCACATCACCATAGGGCACACAATCCACACCGTACTCGCTGCAATAGATTTCATCCGCCCAGTCTGTATCCATAACAGATGCCGCAGCAAGCCCACCGCCGACCTGGAAACTTTGCCCAAAATGTAGATGTAGCGAGTTCTGCGGATCCAGATCGATAACGCCAACAGCACCATTACCCAATAGTTTGGCTAAAGACGCAGCAATGTTAGCAGTGGCCGAAGTTTTTCCGACACCGCCCTTCATAGAGATTACAGCGATAACAATCATGGTCGCCCTAATCTGCCAAAAATTCCCTTACGTGTAACAGTTTTTGGCTTGGGCTTGTCATCAATGGGTGAGGAGATACGCTGGAATACATTGGACAATGCATCCTCGGGCAATACTTTATTTCCGGACTGGTTTTGCTGATCATGAACGCTGTTCACAGAGGAGGAAAATAATCGCTTCTCTGGGGCGGGCGCCACCTTCTTGGACTGAGACAGGCTACGCGTGGAAAGTACACAAGTTCGCACAGCAGATTTAGGCGCCTCATCCAATTTCTTAACCAGCTCAGCCTGTTTAGACTGGACTTGTTTCTTCAGACTACCCGAGAGTTGCTCACCCAGACCGTGGTGAACTCCTTCGGTTTTGACCGAGCGCTGCGCATGTTGCACAGGCGCTGTCCAAGATTGCGTTTTCTCGGCCTTGGACAGCAGCGGTGGCAGATCACGCTTTTCTGGTTGCACAGAGGTTAACAAGGGCCAACGTGATTCCGCCTCCTTGGCATCTGCAGTTCGAGCGAGTTCGCGAAAACTATTAGCATCCGCCCCGAATGACTGGAATAATTTTTTGATGTCGGTTATTGTTATCTTTCATTTTAATCTTCCGCTTGCCGTGTAAGTACGCTCAGCGCCCCAAATCGAGCCGCACACTCATCGCGGTAGACTCATCTAAGTTTGCTGTCACATGCATCTCGTCGGATGCGCCCAGTATTTTGAAAATAGATTCGTAAAAACCTTCCAACAATCCCACACTCCAAACCAAAGAGGCCTCGCCGAAAGCTTCAGCCAAGGGCGCCGCATGATGACTGATTTCGACTGCCGAATTCGCTTCACTGAATTCCACCCAGCCCCAATTCATTTGCATCCAAAAATCGTTGATGACTTCCTGTAACTGGGTAAGGGTCGCAACATCCTCGCAGTGCGAGGACAGCTCTTCCGCCAGATTTTTACCTGTATTGAAAAACAGACTGCGTAAATCTTCCACGCTGGCATGACGCTCTAACTCCAATGCCAACGAGCGTAAAACCGGCATCCATTGCATGCTGATTTGCTGTGATCGAAAGTACTGCTCGAAGTTGTCTTGTGACATTTTCTATCCTAAACAATAACACTCCCCCTGAATAATGATGGGGGAGTTATAACAAACATATACGACGTGTAACTTATCGCGTCAAATAATACAGTGTTTTTACTAGTTTATCTCTAGCAAACGGGTGAATTGTTGCTCATCTAATATAGTCACACCCAAGGTCTGCGCTTTTTCCAGCTTACTGCCTGCCTCTGCCCCCGCGACCACAAAATCGGTCTTCTTGGAAACGCTACCACTTACCTTGGCACCTAAAGCTTCCAATCTTTCCTTGGCTTCATCGCGACTCATACTGATCAGCGTTCCAGTGAGTACGAACGTCTTGCCGCTATAAGGCTGCTCGACTGTGGACTGCATCTCATGTTCGGACCACATCACACCGCAGGCACGCAACTGCTCTAAAACCTCGATATTATGCGGCTCTTGCAGAAAGCTCACGATACTCTTCGCCACTACCGGACCGACATCTCGTACCTGCAACAGTGCATCCTCATCTGCTGCCAGGATGGCATCCAAACTTCCGAAATGCCGTGCAATATCCTTGGCTGTAGCTTCCCCCACATTACGTATCCCAAGTGCAAAAATGACGCGCGCCAAGGTGGTCTGCTTACTATGTTCTATCGCAGCCAAAAGATTCACGGCCGACTTCTCGCCCATACGCTCCATGTTGACGATGGCCAAGATGCCTAAGCGATAAAGGTCCGCGGGGGTACGTATGATGCTGGCGTCAACCATTTGCTCGACCAATTTATCTCCCAATCCATCTATATTCATGGCACGACGACTGGCAAAATGTAGCAATGCCTGTTTGCGTTGCGCAGGGCAGAACAAACCACCCGAGCAACGCGAAACCGCCTCATCTTCTGCCTTACTGACATGTGAGCCGCATATCGGGCACACGGTTGGCATTACGAATTCACGTGCATCGGACGGTCTGCGCTCCAGCACCACACGCGCCACTTCGGGGATCACATCACCTGCACGACGCACTATGACAGTGTCACCTATGCGTACATCTTTACGGCGTATCTCATCCTCGTTATGCAGGGTTGCATTGGTGACCGTTACGCCGCCAACGAACACTGGTGCCAAGCGCGCCACCGGGGTTAGCGCCCCGGTGCGACCAACTTGGATATCGATTCCCAACAAAGTAGTGCTGGCTTCCTCGGCGGGAAATTTGTGGGCAATTGCAAAACGCGGCGCGCGGGACACGAAACCCAGTCTTTGTTGCAACACCGTGTCGTTGACCTTATACACCACGCCATCGATGGCAAACGGCAGGCTCGCCCGCATCTCGCCCATGTCACGAAAATATTCCAGCAAACCTTCAACACCTCGCACCACACGACGTTGTTTAGTGACAGATACGCCCCAGCTTTGCAACAAGGCCATCTGCTGATGGTGTTCGCCCGGCAGCGTCACGCCTTCGCAATACCCCAAGGCATAGGCGAAGAAACTCAGTTTGCGTGCAGCAGTGATACGCGAATCTAATTGACGCAAAGAACCGGCTGCAGCATTACGCGGATTGACGAACTCTTTGTCACCCTTGGCGCGCTGGCTTGCATTGAGCGCTTCGAAATCGCGATTGAACATCAGCACTTCGCCTCGCAACTCGACATCGGCGATGTTCTCTTTCAGGCGCAAGGGAATGTCGCGTACGGTGCGCAGATTTTCAGTGACATCCTCACCCACACTGCCATCGCCACGTGTCGCACCCTTCACGAACACGCCCTCGCGATAACTCAAAGTAATCGCCAAACCGTCGAACTTGGGCTCAACCGCATACTCAATCTCATCCATACCCAGTGACTCGCGTATACGCGCATCGAAGGCACGCACCTCCCCTTCGCTAAATGCGTTATTGAGCGACAACATGGGTGTGCGATGCTGTACTTCCGCAAAAACCTTGAGGGGGGCTGCACCCACACGCAAACTGGGGCTATCTGCAGTCTGCAGTTCAGGATGCCGTGTTTCCAGCGACTGTAGTTCGCGGAACAAACTATCGTATTCCGCATCGCCGATAATGGGATCATCCATCACGTAATAGCGATGATTATGCATGTCGATCTGCTCGCGCAGTTGCGCAATCTTTTCTTTAACCGACATTAGGAGAACAACCTGCGGGCCTGCGCACTACCCGGCGCAATAATGTTATCTATCATGATTGCTTCGACTGCGACGATCTGGGCGCGAATGGCTTCCAATCCGGAAGGCGTCAACACCACACGCTGATCATCGACCAGATTGAGTTGTAACTCCTGCGCCAATTCTTGAGCCACCCTAACCATTACATCGAACTGCTGTGCGGGTTGTGTCACGCGCGGCACGTCCAACAACAGCGTGATCCCATTACTGCTCGCAGTCGCCAAGGTATGGTGTTGGAAAGGTTTAGTATCTTGATTGATCAGACTGAAGAGACTCATGCCTTGCTCGTTAAGCAGATGGAATGCACCGTCAGACTCCAAGCGCATATTTTGCAATGCGGCTGCTTGAGCAATACGACTTGCCAGCATCATGCGCTCGCCACTTGGTACCAGATTGATACCGACCATTTGATCGACACTTGCACACAGGGTATCGAGTTCGACCGCAAGTGCATGTGTCTCCGTTACCTCGGGAACTGTGACGTCGGCTTGTATCTGCTTCGCCACTCCCAAGATCAGGTCACGAAAATCAGCTAACTTGGTGGCACTGATTGCACCACCTCTATCCACCAGTTGCACAGCAATACGTAGATTTGTGTACAAAATCTGACCTTCCGCGATGACGCGTTCCCAGCGCTGGCCATTCAAGGTCAAGCCGCATACTTGCACAGGCTTCCCAAAATCAAACTTGCGCTGCCAAAATCCGCCCAACACCGCGCCGGTAGCAGCTTCCTGCATACATAGGTCAATAATGAAGTCGCTGCGAGCGTCGAGTAATGAACAGGACTCATCTAGTATATTGCTCGCCGAGATGCTCTCTATAATCCCTGACTCCACTTCTGCCTCGAGCGCTACCGTATGTTCCACCACTGGTGCGGCAGTTGCTAGCGGAGCTGTTTTGGAGACACCATCCTGGTATAGCGCATCTGCGTGACTGGCTTTAAATGCGGCGCCAAATTTACGGCTCAGCCTGCGCTGCTGCCACCAACCGTAGAGGTACACCACAATCATCACGCCCACGCCTATCATCAGCAGGGCAGCTTGTAACTCACTCATATCCGAACACCCGTATGTACTGCGAGATTGAAGCTGCGATTATCGCAAGCGATAGCTCAAATGGCAAAGACTAGCTCTGAATATTTCCGTAGCTCAAACTATGCCAGAGGAAGTTCTGTATTACTCATGCCTATACTGGCCACTTCCTCCAAAGCTTTGAGGAACACAGGATGCTCGTGGAGTTGTGACAAGCCTATCGCATGTGCCGTACCCCGCATGTGTGTAAGGCGTGCCCGGCTGGTTATTGGCATTTCCCATTGCAGTCCGTTCAACAACTCATCCGCAGACTCCGGTTTATTACATACCAACACCATGTCACATCCAGCTTGCAGTGCAGCTTCGGCTCTTTGCACGATGCCGCCCGCCACAGTCGCCCCTTCCATACTCAGGTCATCGCTAAAAATCACCCCCTCGAAACCAAGTTGCTCCCTCAATATCTGTTTCAGCCACACCGGCGAGAATCCCGCAGGACGTGCATCCACCTTGGGATAAATGACATGTGCAGGCATCACGGCGGTCAGCCCATACGAAATCATCTGTTTGAAAGGAATCAAATCGGCCAATTCGATATCAACGAATTCGCGGTCATCCACCGGTATGTCCAAATGTGAATCAGCGACCACATAGCCATGACCGGGGAAATGTTTGCCCACGGTATGCATGCCACCCTGCCGCAACCCTTGCAACAGGCTATGGGCAAGTTCGGCAATCGCTTGTGGCTCGCTATGAAAAGCTCTGTCGCCGATTACGGTACTTTGGCCGTAATCCATGTCCAGAACAGGAGTGAAACTGAAATCCACTCCGCAACCGCGTAATTCTGCAGCCAATACATAACCTGCTTGTTGAGCTAAGTGACGTGCTTTATGAGGCTGCACATCCCATATCTTGCCCAGTTCACGCATCGCAGGAATCTTGGTGAAGCCGTCACGAAAACGTTGCACCCTGCCACCCTCATGATCGACAGCTATGAGCAATGGCGGCGTGCGTACCGCATGGATGGCCGCGGTAAGTTGCGCGAGTTGCGCGGGTGACTTGTAGTTACGCTTGAACAAGATCACGCCACCCACCAGGGGATGCTTTAGACGCGCCTCATCTTCGGCGGTTAATGTTGTCCCCAGTACATCTAACATCACAGGTCCAAAACCCATACCTATTCCTTAATTAGTTTCCAAAACCACGAATGCAACAATCATCGTGCGCTCGTCACTGATAGAAAGATGATGTCCAGTAACACCTATTTGCGCCAGATAAGTACGGAGCGTCTCATCAAAGCACAACACCGGCTTACCCAAGCCATCATGGCTGATACTGATGCGATGCAGGGAGACCGGATGCCGCAGACCACTACCTACGGCCTTGGAAAAAGCCTCTTTGGCGGCGAAGCGTTTGGCTAAAAAGCGCACCGGTTGTGAATGTGCTGCCCACTCTCGGAATTCTGCCTCACCCAATAGCTTGTGAGCAAAACGGGCACCATGCTTCTCGTACACACGCTCTATGCGTGCATACTCGACGATGTCGCTTCCTATGCCAAAAATCATCTAGCAACAGCCAACAGGTCTTTCATCTTCTTCACTGCTACTTCCAAGCCTATAAACAAAGACTCCGAGATAATGGCATGGCCGATGTTCAGTTCGACCAGGTTTGGGATGGCAACGATGTCTTGCACGTTGTGATAGTGCAAACCGTGGCCTGCGTTCACTTGCAAACCTTGGGCATGTGCATATTGTGTCGCACTACGCAGACGCTCCAGTTCGTGCAGATGCTCGGGCACATTTTCGGTCTCCGCATATTTGCCTGTATGCAGTTCAATAACGGGGGCACCAGCACGCCGTGCAGCGTCTATCTGCTTGTGATCAGGATCGATAAACAATGAGACACGTATGCCTGCATCGGCGCAACGCTCACAAGCCGACTTGATGGTGTCGAAATATCGCACCACATCCAGCCCCCCCTCGGTGGTCAATTCCTCACGACGCTCGGGTACCAGACACAGATCGTGTGGCTTGGTACGCAGCGCGATGGCGATCATCTCTTCGGTGACCGCGCTCTCCAAGTTCATGCGGACTTGCAACATGTCACGTAGCGCAATCACATCATGGTCTTGTATGTGGCGACGGTCCTCACGCAGATGCAAGGTGATGGCATCCGCGCCTGCGGACTCGGCCAACAGTGCCGCGCGTATGACATTGGGGTAACGCGAGCCGCGCACTTGTCGCAAGGTTGCAACGTGATCGATGTTCAGTCCCAGCTTAATCATATTTTTTGCAACTCCTTGATCAGTTCTCGCGTGTGCAATGCTTTGCCCCCCAGATGATGGTTGAGCAACACACGCATCAGTTGTTTACTTTGTTGAGCGGTCACCGGATCAGCGTAATCATCGGCCGCCATGTCCAGCAGCGTCTTACCTGTCACCGGCAATCCGCTACGCACATTGCCATCATCCGGCACTGGACCATAGTCCAAGGCGTAACGGTATCTGCGCTGCGCATCAATAGCCACTTCACTACCCGCTTCACGTTCGAGTACCAGTGCGTAACCCAGTTCCTGAAGCAGATGCTTCTCGAAACAACGCAATGTGGCAGCATGGTCTTGTTCATGCGCCAAGCGATATAGTGTGGCGCGGTAGTAGTCAAACAACTGCTCGTGCGCATCGTCCCTGGCAAGCAAGTTAATCATCAACTCGTTCAGATAAAAACCGCACATCAGCGCCGTACCTTGCAAATATGGTTGACCACCCTGCCATTGGGCGTTGTGCAAGGTGCGCACTTCGCCCTTACCGAACCAACTCAACAACAATGGCTGAAAGTTCATCAGCAGGCCACGAAGATTCGATTTTGGTCTGCGCGCACCCCGCGCCACGATGGGCAAACGACCATGACTACGACTAAATACATCTATGATCAAACTGGTTTCGCGAAAAGGATAACTGTGCAGCACGAAGGCAATCTCGTCCTGCTGTCTGTCATGCCTTGGTGCAGAGGTCATTCGTAACCCAGCGCACGCAGTACACGAGCATCGTCGGCCCAACCGCTGCGGACTTTGACGAACACTTCCAGAAACACCTTGCCGTCGAACAATTTCTCCATATCCAAGCGCGCTTGGGTAGCAATCTCTTTAAGCTTCTCGCCCTTGCTGCCAATGAGCATCGCTTTATGTACATCCTTTTCGACCAAGATGGCCGCGCTGATGCGGCGCAATTTACCTTCCATCTTAAATTGTTCAATGATTACACTGACTGAATACGGTAACTCGTCTCCTGTGAAACGGAATACCTTTTCACGCAACATCTCGGCGGCAAGAAACTTCTCGGTTCTATCGGTGATGTCATCCGCGTCATAGATCATCTCGCTCTCGGGTAGGAAGCGACGCAAGGCCTGCTTCAACTCCTCAAGTCGTATGCTCTTCTTGGCACTGACAGGCACGATCTCGGCGAACTTAAAATCCGCGGAAACACGCTCAGCGAAAGCGAAAAGCTTGCCCTTATCTTCCACTTCGTCGATCTTATTAATGATCAGCAACACTGGGATATTGTCTGGTAGCAGCTTCAGCACTTCTTGGTCACGCTCGTCGTAACGCAACGCTTCCAGCACATACAAAACGACTTGAACATCACGCAGACTGCTGGTGACAACTCGATTCATGCCACGATTAAGCGCGTTCAGATGTTTGGTCTGGAAGCCCGGTGTATCCACGAATACGAACTGTGAATGCTCATCTGTAAAAATGCCGTGTATACGATGACGAGTAGTCTGTGCCTTACGAGAAGTGATGCTGATCTTTTGCCCGATTAGGTGGTTGAGCAGCGTCGACTTTCCCACATTTGGACGCCCCACGATAGCGACGAAACCACTGCGAAATGATTTCTCTGGGACTACATTCTCGGTATTCATTTATTTCCTATCGATTGATATGCGGCTCGTGCCGCTTGTTGTTCGGCGAGACGGCGTGTCGCGCCTTCCCCATGCGTAGTGATCTTGAGCTCAGGCACCGCACATTCAACTTTGAACACTTGTTCATGCGCCAAACCTTTGGTACCCAGTACCGTGTAGGTGGGCAAAGCAATGTACTTGCTCTGCAGGTATTCCTGCAACAAAGTCTTGGCATCCTTGCCCAGTGTTTTTATATCCACTTGAGCCAGATAAGGCACGTAAAGTTGCAACACAACCCGCTCAGCAGCTTCATACCCCGCATCAAGAAAGACCGCACCGAATATGGCTTCCAGCGTATCGGCCAAGGTAGACGGTCGGCGGAATCCCGCGCTCTTGCGCTCCCCCTCCCCCAACTTGAGGTAACTACCCAGATCGAGTTGTTGCGCGAAGTTCGCCAACGTCTCTTCCTTAACCAGATTAGAGCGCAGTCGCGACAGCTCACCCTCAGTCAACTCTGGAAAGGTGTTGCTCAAGTGATGGGCGATAACACAGCCCAGTACGCTGTCACCGAGGAACTCCAAACGCTCGTTGTGTTCAGGCGCATAACTACGATGCGTGAGTGCTTTTTGCAATAACTGCGGCTGCTGAAAGTCATAACCCAGCAAGCGGCTCAACGCCGATTGCTGGGCCTGAGGCATACGCAGAGTCGAATTATTTACCGGCACTTGTGGGATTAAAATCCATGACAAGGCTGACATTACCGCCCAACTTGACCTTAACGGAATAGCTTGCAGACAGGATGGGGCGCCCATCTTGGCCCACATCAAGTTCAATGTCTTTGGACTGGATACCTGTAATACCGTCTACCGATGCGCGTCTGTCATATGACAAAGTGATCTCATACGGGCTGGCTTTTTGCATCTGCGGATCATGCGAAATGGTCTCAAATATATTCTGAATCTTTGCATTTTCCATATAGGCCGGAATCAGCTTGAAGCCAAAAAGCACCAATATAACCAATACAAAGAGCCCTACGATAAACCCGCTGAAGGTGATACCCGCCTGTTTGCTGTGCAAATTTCCACTCATAGTTATTGCCCCCACTTAGTTTATCGACAAACCTATACGTTTCAAATCAGAGAAGTTCATCCAAATGAAGAATGCTTTACCTACGATCTGATAATCAGGAACAAATCCCCAATAACGGCTATCACGGCTGTTGTCGCGATTATCACCCATCATGAAATAACTTCCAGTCGGGACTTTGCAGACCACCTTGTTCTCATCATATTGGCAATTCTCAAACCCTTTGAAATCTGCTACCGACCCCAAATGCACATTGGGCATCTCCGGATTCACCAACAAAGAATGTTGGTGCTCGCCCAACGCTTCGATGCGCCTTTCGGTATGCACAAAATTCAGACCACTTTCCACATAGTTATAGTCACCATCGGCAGTCTGCTTGATCTCGGCACCGTTGATGGTTAAACGCTTGTCTTTATATTCTATGGTATCTCCCGGCAATCCAACCACACGTTTGATGTAGTCGACTGAAGGGTTCTCGGGATAATGAAACACCATAACATCGCCGCGCTGGGGATTGCCCAAAGGAATGATCTTCTGATTGATGATGGGCAGGCGTACACCATATGTGAATTTGTTCACCAGAATGAAATCACCTACCTGCAAGGTCGGAATCATGGAACCGGATGGTATCTTGAAAGGTTCAAACAAGAAGGAGCGTATACAGAACACCAGCAGTATGACGGGGAAAAAACTCTTGGCGTATTCCACCCAAACAGGCTCTGGCGACCCCTTGCTGCGTTTAGCTGCCAGCAGAAATTTATCCAGCAACCAGATGCCTCCCGTTACAAGCAGCAATACAAACATGATCAGCGCGAAATCCATCTTCTTCCTTTAATCGTCCACACGCAGAATCGCCAAAAAGGCCTCTTGCGGAATTTCCACATTACCCACTTGCTTCATGCGCTTCTTACCCGCCTTTTGCTTTTCCAACAACTTCTTCTTGCGTGAGATATCGCCGCCGTAACATTTTGCCAATACGTTTTTGCGCATCGCTTTAACGTTTTCGCGCGCGATGATGTTCGCGCCTATGGTCGCTTGTATCGCCACGTCGTACATCTGACGCGGTATCAATTCACGCATTTTGGCAGCCACTTCACGACCGCGATATTGGCTATTAGCCCTATGCACGATGACCGCCAGTGCATCCACCTTTTCGCCGTTGATGAGCATATCGACCTTGACCACGTCAGCGGCACGATATTCCTTAAATTCGTAGTCCATAGATGCATAGCCGCGCGAATTGGATTTCAACTTATCGAAGAAGTCCATCACGATCTCAGCCATAGGCATCTCATAGACCAGATTGACTTGCTTGCCGTGGTAACTAATATTGATTTGGCTACCCCGCTTCTGCGTACACAGGGTAATCACCGCGCCCACATACTCATTGGGCATGTAGAGATTCACAGTGACGATGGGCTCTCTAATCTCATCTATCTTAGATGGATCAGGCATCTTAGAAGGATTGTCCACCATCACCACGGTGCCATCGCGCATCAGTACTTCATAGATCACGGTAGGCGCTGTCGTAATCAAGTCCATATCGAACTCTCGCTCCAGGCGCTCCTGCACAATCTCCATATGCAGCAAACCCAAGAAGCCACAACGGAAACCAAAACCCAGTGCCTGCGAGACCTCCGGTTCAAAACGCAGCGCCGCATCGTTCAACTTGAGCTTTTCCAGTGAGTCACGTAGCGCTTCATACTGATTGGACTCGACTGGGAACAGACCGGCAAACACTTGCGGCTGGACTTCCTTGAATCCTGGCAATGGCTCTGCTGCGGGTCGCGCAAGATGGGTAATGGTGTCACCCACGCGTGCATCTTTCAATTCTTTGATGCCGGCGATGACAAAGCCTACTTGCCCCGCACTCAGGGTAGGTCGATCTTGAGCTTTTGGGGTGAACACACCGATATGCTCGGTGAGATGTTGCGCGCCCGTAGCCATGAAAGATATCTTCTCTTTTGGCTTGAGCGTGCCGTTTTTGACTCTAACCAACATCACTACTCCGACGTAGTTATCAAACCAAGAATCAATGATCAACGCTTGTAAAGGTGCATCCACATCACCCACCGGTGGCGGCACTTTGACGATCAATGCTTCGATCACGTCCTGTACGCCTAGTCCAGATTTTGCCGAGCACAAAACGGCATCGTGCGCCTCTATGCCGATGACCTCTTCAATCTCTTCGATCGCATTTTCAGGGTTAGCCGAGGGCAGATCAATCTTATTCAATACCGGTACGACTTCCACACCCAGATCCAGTGCGGTATAGCAGTTGGCGACCGTCTGCGCCTCTACGCCCTGAGAAGCATCCACCACCAGCAATGCACCCTCACAAGCGGACAGTGAACGTGAAACCTCATAAGAGAAGTCTACGTGACCGGGCGTATCGATGATATTAAGGTTATAGATTTGACCGTCTCTAGCTTTATATGACAGCGCTGCGGTCTGTGCCTTGATGGTGATCCCGCGTTCACGCTCCAGGTCCATGGAGTCGAGTACTTGAGCTTCCATTTCCCTGTCGGACAAGCCGCCACATAATTGAATGATACGGTCAGCCAGGGTGGATTTACCGTGGTCGATATGAGCAATGATGGAGAAGTTACGGATTAGCTGCATGAGGTTCCAAATAAAAATCCCGCCGAAACTCGGCGTTATGCCGAGTTTCGGCCATTTCGCAAAGCGCGAATTCTAGCCGAATTGGGCGGGAGACGCAGTACGTTCTACGTGCTGACCTTATTTCTCATCTAATTTGATCGCCACATAAGTCGCAACATCACCGCGCCGTATCAGCAAGGCCACATTGCGCCCCTGTGGGACTTGTTTGAGCAGATCGGCGAATTGCTTCAAAGTGCGTATACGTACATTACCCAGAGCCAACACCACATCACCGCGTTGCAAACCGGCAGAGCGCGCTGCGCCACCTTTGACGGACTGTATCAACAAGCCCCCAGGTAGTTGCAATTCCTGCAACTGATCCTTGCTTAATTCGCTGACTGAGAGTCCCATACGTGCAATGGTCGCCCCACCACCATCATCTTGCTTATCTTCCGATTGGGCAGCGACACTGTCGTCTTGCATCTTCGCGACAACTACGCTGACCACCTTGGCTGCACCTTTACGCCAGAGCTCTATCTCGACCTTGTTACCTGGCTTGGTAGCCGCAACCATACGCGGCAGATCGCCGGAACTGCGCACCATTTTACCGTCGAATTTAAGAATGACATCACTCACCTCGATGCCCGCTTTATCGGCAGCGCCACCCTTTTCCACGCTGCTTATCAGCGCGCCATTAGGTTGTGACATACCAAAGGACTCTGCCAACTCACGGGTAAGTTCTTGTATGGTCACACCTATACGGCCTCGTGTGACTTTCCCGGTGCTACGAAGTTGATCTGCCACTTGATTGGCCACATCGATGGGAATAGAAAACGACAGTCCCATCGAGCCACCGGATCGCGTATATATCTGAGAATTAATACCCACCACCTCACCATTCATATTGAACAAAGGTCCGCCGGAATTACCGGGATTGATAGCGACGTCTGTCTGTATAAACGGCACAAAATTGTCTTGCGGCAAAGAGCGCCCTTTGGCACTCACGATACCTGCAGTCACACTGCTGTCGAAGCCGAATGGTGAACCTATCGCCACAACCCACTCACCGACTTTCAACTTATTGGGATCACCCAGTGCCACCTTAGGCAAGCCAGTAGCATCTATTTTAAGAACCGCCACATCTGTGCGCTTATCTGCGCCTATCACCTTGGCGCTGAATTCACGCTTGTCGGTCAAACGAACTGTAATCTTGTCTGCATGATCGACCACATGCGCATTAGTCATGATGTAGCCATCTGAGCTAAGTATAAAACCCGAGCCCAATGACTGAGACTCTTGCTCGCGTGGCATCTGGGGAGAGAAACGACGGAAAAACTCGTAGAAGGGGTCGCCCTCTTGCATATCCGGCATGGCTGGATTGCTACGAACGACTTGGGTAGTACTGATATTGACTACAGCTGCGCCCTGATTTTCTACCAACTCAGTAAAATCCGGCAGTTCTTTGGCTAAGACAGAGTGGCTAATCAGCACACTCGTAAAAAAGGCAAACACTAATGCGTAAGCTCTACTCAACATCCTTTACTCTCCTTAATGGTCAACAAGAATATAAAGTCTCAAACTGAACTGCGTTTAGCTATATAGGGCTTATTCATCACATTCGACCTGCTAGCCGACACTAGTCTTGCAAATGCAAAACCCAACAATAAGCCAGCAATGGCACCTACAGCGACAGATGCATCTCCAGCGTGCATAAAATCGGCGATGCCACCCAATATGACCATCAGCGCCAAAGGTAACAAATAAAGCAAACCTATACCCTGTAATACAGCGCCATCTGCAACCGAGATAATGACTTCGTCACCCACGACCGCGCCTATCGAATTCTCGACTTCGAATCGTCTGGGTTTGCTACAGAATAGTTGTGCAACCTTGCTAGATCCGCACCCCTTGCCATTACATTGCTCACAGCTACTAACATCAGCCGCAACAACCCAAGTAGTCCGATCTCGTGATTCAACGACTGTGGCTCTAGTCTCCAGCATGATTAACTGCCGTTATAACGTATGGAGTCCAGAACTTGCATGACGGTGCGGGGAGGTACTTCACCCACAACAGTGTAAAGGTGCTTATCAACCACCTTGTGATAGAGATTCAGCGCCCCGCGACTGGTCAAACCTTCGATATCATCATCCTCATCGGAATCAGCCAACTCTATGAACACCGAAATCGCACTCAGCCCATCGGAATAAACCATTTGCGTAACTGGGGAATGCTTACCACGCATAGGTCGTTTGACTTCCGTGAGTTTCTTAAAGCCGGTAGGTATGGCATCTACCACCCAGCCACTATTGCTAATCTCCGCATTGGCATCCTTGGATTTAACATGTGACAGGCTAGATATACTGGAAGCCCTGTCATTGATGATTGCAGTACGATCGAGATCTCCGCCGATTTTTAGTTGGGTGAATGCATATTGCTCAACCACTTTGCCTTTGTCGCTCAACACTTCGGCTTTGACTAACAATCCCGTATCGCTATTCACCCAAAACTTGCGTGTATAGCGCAGATTATCCTTGGGTTGGAATAATAGAATCTGCGCGCTAAAACCTGCGACAGTGCCATTTCCCAGGTCTTTGATAGTGTAATTTCCGCCCAACGCAGAAATTTGTTCTGGCAACAAAGATGGGAATCCACCCCGTCCTGGCTGACTATCGACTTGCACCATCTTGTGATTCAAGAAACTCCATACTTGACCATGATGACGGACGATTTCACGCTTGGGGCCATCCAGACTTTCGATCTTTTCGTACTCACTGTCCACCTCGACGAAATGCGTAATACGTGAAGTCTCTAAGTGATTACCATACTGATATACGAAAATACCGGCGTACTCGGTTTGATGTCCTGCGAAAGCGATTGTCTTTAGCCAGTTGATGTTGGCTTGCCCCTCTTCCGCAAAACTTTGACTCATCGCGAATACCAGCCCACAGCATGCTAACCACAACCTCATTGCGCTTTATCCTCAGAGCTGTATGCGACAGTACGTATATATGCCGCACCACCATCCATGTCATTTGTAGGAGAAAACTCCTGATGAGCCATCAGGTAGTCATTCGATTGTGCCTGCATCTTCATACTTGCTGCTCGAATATTCGACTTCTGCGTAGCTAATTGAGGATTATTCTCCGGAGCAATCTGTGCCGACATCCAAGCAACCACACCGAAAGCCATTACAGAAGCGGCTGCCGACAAAGAGATGTTACGAACCTTTTGACTGAGACCGCGACTGCGTGGTGCCAATATGGTTGGTTCGAGTTGCATACGCTCACGCACCCGCGCACTGATATCACTATTAATATAGTCCGGTTGGCGCAAGACATCACCAATCAGATGATACGCAGCCCAATCGACATGCGCATTAGCATCTCGCTTCACCTGATCAAGCAGTATGTCCGCTTCGTCTTCAAACAACTCGCCATCCATTAATGCAGAAATTTGATTTTTCATAATCACCACCGATTACCTTTACTAGTTTCCAACAAAGGACGCAGATTTTCGGCGATAGCCTCACGCGCCCTAAATATCCTTGAACGCACCGTACCGACGGGACAGTTCATCACACTCGCGATCTCTTCATAGCTCAGACCCTCTATCTCGCGCAAGGTCAACGCACTGCGCAAATCCTCTGGCAACTGTTGCAATGAAGACTGCACCACATCGACAACTTGTTTGCTCATGAGTTCATTTTCTGGCGTACTAACCTCTTGCAACAGACCGGCTTCCTCGAACGACTCAGATTCTTCTGCATCGAAAGGCGTGCTAGTAGGCGGCCTACGCTTGCTTGCCAACAAGTAATTCTTGGCGGTGTTGATACCAATACGATACAACCAGGTATAAAAAGCACTCTCACCTCTAAATCCCGGCAATGCCCTATATGCCTTGATAAAAGCATCCTGCGTCACATCTTCCGCCTCGGCAGGATCGCGCACAAATCGCGAAATCAACCTACCCAATCTGCGCTGATACTTAGTGACCAGCAGATCAAAGGCGTGCTTATCCCCGCGCTGAACGCGCTCTACCAACTGCTGATCGACTTCCCGGTCTGCCATCCCTGAATTTCCAATTCTTTATTATTCTGTGCAAGACTCTCTAAAGAGTGAACCTTAATGGGTTTTACGCCACTCCAAATCGCCAAGCCCCAACAAGACCCTGTGATTTTAGATTAGTTCCATGAATTACCCTAAGTTTTTATGCATACTCAACCAATACAGGCTGGAATATGCTCACCGTGCTGGAGGATGCATCAAATCATCCGATATCTTCAACTGCTGGAAAGTGATGAATGTTTCGGTCTCAGCGCCCGGAGTCGTCACCGAGGAGTCCCGCCTCATCCAACTGAACAATTTCTGGAACACGTGCCGCCAGACTATATTAGATAGACTTGCTCGTCATAGGCTGGGTAACTTCCGGAATGTATATGAATAGCTTATAAATAACGCCTCTCAATAGCGTCACCAAGACAAGGCGCACTGGCTGTTTCAAACATTTCATTCCAACACTCAGCCTCCAACACGCGCTAGTCCTGAAAAATTTGCTCATCGCTTGCAATACATTTGCTATAGTCCCTGCCTCGGCTAAAGTTAATATTAAAATTGCTAAAATTCGATACTCTCATCATCGGCAGCGGCTTGGCAGGGCTGACCTTGGCACTGAAACTGGCGGAACATCAAAAGATTGGCATCATCACCAAACGCTCTTTACTTGATGGCGCGAGCAGTTGGGCACAAGGTGGAATCGCTGCGGTGCTATCCGAGGAAGACTCCGTTGCAGCCCATATTAAAGATACCGAAATCGCCGGTGCGGGATTATGTGATGCCGCAGCCACACGCTTCGTGATCGAGAACAGCAAGGCTGCTATAGATTGGCTGATACTACAAGGCGTGCCCTTCACCAAAGATCCTGCTACTCATTCCGGCTTCCATTTAACCCGCGAAGGTGGACACAGTGAACGCCGCATCATCCATGCGGCTGATCGAACCGGCCAGGCAGTGCAAGAGACTCTTGCTCGCAAAGTGATGCAACACGCCAACATCACTTTATTGGAAAAATATATCTCGGTAGACCTGATCACCGGAAAAAAACTAGGCCGGGACGACAACTGCTGTTATGGGGTTTATGCACTCAACAGCTTGAGCGATGAAGTCATCACCATATCGGCCAATAACACCGTGCTGGCAACTGGCGGTACCGGCAAGGTATACCTATATACAACCAACCCGGATACCGCCACTGGAGACGGTATTGCAATGGCATGGCGTGCCGGCTGTAAAGTCGCAAATATGGAATTTATCCAGTTCCATCCGACTTGCTTATATCACCCACATGCAAAATCATTTCTCATCAGCGAAGCAGTACGCGGAGAAGGCGGGATACTGAAACTGCCCGATGGTACCCGCTTCATGCCCTGGCACGACTCGCGGGCAGAACTTGCTCCACGTGACGTGGTCGCTAGAGCCATCGATTTCGAGATGAAGAAACGCGGCCTAGACTGCGTCTATCTGGACATTTCCCACCAATCCGTAGAATTCCTGCAAGAGCACTTCCCTACAATTTATTCACGCTGTTTGGCACTGGGCATTAATATCAGTAGGGAGGCAATCCCTGTGGTACCCGCTGCGCATTACACTTGCGGTGGTGTAATGACCGACTTGAATGCGAAGACAGACATCGAAAACCTATATGCAATCGGCGAAACTTCTTATAGCGGCCTGCATGGTGCGAATCGTCTTGCCAGTAACTCTCTGTTGGAGTGTCTGGTGTTTGCGCATGCCGCTGCTCAGGACATCCTTGTTCAAACCAAACGATCCACAGCCGCCCTACCTGCATGGGATGAAAGCCGCGTAACCGATGCCGATGAACAAATCGTCATCGCACACAACTGGGCCGAGTTGCGCCATTTCATGTGGGACTATGTAGGTATAGTGCGAACCAACAAACGTTTGGAGCGCGCTCAACATCGCATACAGTTATTGCAGGATGAGATACAGGAGTATTACACCAACTTCCATATAAGTTCCGATCTCTTGGAACTGCGCAATCTGGTCACCAATGCAGAACTGATCGTGCGAAGCGCACTTTCCCGCCAAGAGAGTCGAGGCTTGCATTACAGCAAGGACTTCCCTGCGTCTTTACCCTACGCTCTCCCCACAATACTGACACCTGACGATTAAGCCAACCTAACTGATACAGATAGCCGCCTGTAGGGCTCTGCACCCAGATCATCCCGCCCCAACAAAACTCTAGTACCTGTATGCACGCCATCTATGCGGAGATTAAAAAGGATGAAGTAAGGTGTGACTAAAGTTGGACTCAGCACCTGACCCTGACAGATGCACTTTTCTCCCGAATAGAACAGCATGCGATCCCCTTCGAAGATGAAACCATCAAAATCCCCGTGTGCAGCTAAGTGATGACGATGTGGGAGATGACAATACAAACTCAGAAGTATTAGGAAAGAAAATAAAAGCGAGTATGGGACGGTATAGTCCGTCGCCAAAACTAGCAAAAATGCCAGTCCATGTAGGCCTACTATTAGGAGGGGCTGAGTATTGGTGACTTTGAGGTGATAGTGCGTTTGCATCTATCGAAGCACAAGTTACATCAGAATAAATGCAACGATGGCCAATACTACCAAAGCAAATACCACCACAGCCATCGAGACATTATTCGTATTCTCCGGTTCTTTATCGGTGGGATTGACATAAGAGATAGGCCTGAGATTGTTTGCTTTGCTCGACAATACGCTGGCCTTGTTGGCCAATTGATTGACTTCATCTAAACTGGCTTTGGGCATTTTCAACGTCCTAGACAATATATCTACATCATCGCTGCTCGCCGTCATGGCTGCCAAACGCATCGTCGCAGCAGCAGAATCAAAGGTCTTAGATAAGCCTTGTGTCGTTGATTGGGCGTCATTTTCCGTATCATCCAAGCGTCCCATCAAAGGAATCGCGTCTGCCAACTTATTTTCACCCAAAGGCGTAGGACTATGCACATTAATCTGCTCACCTGAATTCGGGAGCGTTTCACGGCATGCTCTAAGATCAACCGCGAAATCCTTAGCGTTCTGGTATCTGTCGTCTAGACCTTTCGCCAGTGCTTTGGCTACAATGAAATTCAGCATCTCGGGAACCGTTGAATTCAAGGAGCTTGGTGCCGAGGGCGCCGCATTCAAAGTCTGGTACATGATGGCATTAACGTTATCGCCATTGAATGGCGCTTGTCCCGTCAACATCTCATACAACATCACCCCTAAGGAGAAAATATCAGAGCGCTGATCGATCTCTTTACCCATAACCTGTTCTGGTGACATGTATTTAGGTGAACCCAACACCATACCAGTTTGAGTACGCACTGCAGAAGAAGCCATGCGTGCAATACCAAAGTCGGTAATTTTAACGTGACCATCACGAATCACCATGATATTGGATGGCTTGACATCACGATGGATGATGTCGTGTTCGTGTGCATAGGACAAACCAGATGCAACTTGGGCGACGATATCCAAAACATGATCTACCGGTAGCAGACCGCCATCGTTCATGATGTCGCGCAACTCTCTGCCCTGCAGGAATTCCATAGCGATGTAGGCAATATCCTCGCTCTTACCCACATCATAGATGGTGACGATATTTGGATGATTCAAACGTCCGGCAGCCTTAGCTTCCTGATAAAAACGACCCTCGTACTCGTCCTTACCCTCCATTGCCAGACCCAAGTTGATGGTCTTGATGGCGACGACTCGATCTATCAATGGATCCTTGGCTTGATAGACAACGCCCATCGCACCTTGCCCAAGCTCTCGAATCACTTCATATCGTCCCAATTGACTAATCATCTCGCACCTGACTGAATTTTACTTTTGTTGTGAATGAAATTTAGTTACACAAATTTGGTCTGATCTTGAGCATCTTGCCCGATGGCACTACCACTGGCTGTGTGAACAGCTTTTGATTAGGCAACATCACGATGATCACATGCTTGCCCGGAATTACATCTATCACCAGATCACCTGTTGAAACTTTGCCCTTTTGCGCACCATCTACAAACAACAAAGAGCCTTGCAAACAACTCAAAGCAATTTTTCCTCGATTCGCATCGCCATCATCGAACGAGAAGCCTAACAGCTTATTGGTGGCTCGATTAGCAGCAAGCGCCGCTTTTTCTTTCTCAGTGAGTTTGCGCTTGGTGATTACGGCTGGCGGCTCAGGTTTAAAATGCAAGACCTTGGGCTTAGGCGACGTAGCAGTTTTCGGCTTGGAATTCTTTGCGTTAGGTACTACTGCAACTACTCCGCTGGTCGCAACCACACCGGATGTGTTCGATACAACGGGATTCACCACTCTAGGAGCACGCACAACTGGCACATATGGTTTGATAGGAACTGCCTCTTCGCGGAACACAGTCTTTACGCCAAAGGAAAACAACAACACCAATGGCACACCCGCAGCAGCCACATACCAAGGGCGCCTCTTGGAATCGATCTTCTGGTAGTGCTCAAGCGCGACCTCCAGCCAAGTGTCTAATTTCTTCATCATGCGCGTGAAGGAATGGACTATAGGGGTGCTCAATCTAGCCAGTCTGCCTGCTTTTTTTTCTGCGCCATCCTGAACGACAAAAGGACGCGTGGTCTTGTCTCCAGGGTAACCAATGGCATAGACCTCATGCTCGCGCACATGCTTGTCCGTACGTGAACCTTGATAGTGGAACATGCCTGCATATTGCGGCGAAAGACGCGAGACCGCGTCAAAATACGAGCGCGAAACTAATATTTGGCTAGCATCGGCGAAGCCCATCACACGCTGAGCCACGTTAATACCATCACCAACGATGTTGGGCTGTCCGTTGATATCACGAATCAGGCGCACCGGCCCGAGGTTGATACCCATGCGCACCAACAAAGGCGGTTCTATATGAGGGTCTTCCTGCAACATGCTGGAGCGCATGCTCAACGCAGCTTTAAGGGCATCTTCCACATCACCCATAAAGTTGATTGCGGCACCATCCCCGGTATCTAAAATGATGCGGTCAGACAACGGAACATCTCGTATTGCAGCTGAAAGATAGGCATTGAAACGCTCTTTCAGCGATATCTGACCTGTGACAGAGCGCTTGGAATATCCCACGATATCCAAGAAGAACACGCTGCACATAATCGTTTTATTACTTGATTGTTCCATTTAGAATTCCAAAAGCCAGCTAGCCTTCTGCTAGCTTCAAATCATTGTCTAACAATTCAAGGTGCGGATTTTAGTTGTACTCAACGCTTAACACCAGTTTTACTTTTGGTCCTTGTCGCTTGTCTTTCGGTCTTTTGTCCTGGCCTAGCCGCACCTCGCATATGCTGGGTGCTAGGCTTACTTGCTTTAGGCAGTACAGGCTTGCCCGGTGGAACTACTTCGACTTGATCTTCAGTAACTTCGTCGGCTTCGGCGGGCACAGAGGTAGCACCTACCCATTCAAGCACTTGCGCCACTTCCCCCTCACCCAGTTCTGCAGTCATGCCACGTTTCAAACGCGGCGGCAGATTGATCAGACCAAAGCGCACACGAATCAGACGGCTGACTGTCAATCCGAGTGCTTCAAAAGTACGTCGCACGATACGATTACGACCTTCCTTGAGCATCACGCGATACCAGTGGTTGTAGCCTTCACCACCCTCGTCGAGTAACTTATCAAATACCACGCGTCCATCTTCTAGCGTGATACCCACGCCCAGCATCTGCTCCATCTGCTCTTCAGTCATCGTACCCTGCACGCGTACCGCGTATTCACGCTCAACTTCAAAACGCGGGTGCATCAAACGGTTCGCCAATTCACCTGAAGTGGTGAAGATTAACAAACCGCTGGTATTGAAATCCAAGCGACCGATGGCGGTCCATTTCTGGCCACGCAGCTTGGGCAATTTTTCGAACACGGTGCTACGTTTACCCGGATCATCACGACTGACAATCTCGCCTTCCTGCTTGTGATACAAAAGGATGCGCACATCACGTTCTCTGTCACCCACACGGATAGTGCGTCGATTTGCGCGTATCAGATCGCCTTCCACCACACGCATACCTAAGGTCGCCGGTTCGCCATTGACGCTGACACTACCGCCCTCGATCCACTCTTCCATAGTACGACGCGAACCAAAACCGGCTTGCGCAAGAACTTTTTGCAACTTTTCACCGCGCTCGATGACTTCTAACGGAGCGGGCTGTTCAATTTTCTTCTTCATATTGCCATCTCACGTCTTTCCATTACGGCCTGAGCCAATGTTCCTGCATCCACTTGTTCCAATTCGCCACCCACGGGCAAGCCACGGGCGATGCGTGACACTTTGATACCTTGCGCTTGCAACAAGGTGGCCAAATAATGTGCGGTCGCATCCCCTTCTACTGTGAAGTTCGTCGCCAGTATCACTTCACAAGGCCGCTCTTGCACGCGCTTTTGCAAACGTTCCAGATGCAATTCCTTGGCACCTATACCATCTAGTGGCGAAAGTCGCCCCATCAACACATAGTATTTTCCCCGATAGCACTGGGTCTGCTCCATCATCAGCAGATCAGCCGGCATCTCAACTACACACAACATATTCCCATCGCGATGCTCAGAAGCACATAAATCGCATATCGCATGCTCGGAAAAATTATTGCATTGCGCGCAATGCTGCACATTAGTACTTGCCATTTCCAGGGACTTAGCCAGATGCAAAGCACCAGCCCGATCACGCTGCAACAGATGATAAGCCATCCTTTGTGCGGACTTGGGCCCCACGCCTGGCAAACAGCGCAGTGCGGAGATCAGTTCATCCAAATGTGACGGTTGCTTCATCAAATTTATTTGTAATTTAAGATTTCAATATTCTAGCAATGCAAGGTGCACAGAAACTCTTAACGCGCAGCATCTTAACGCAGATAAACAATTCGACTTTCCGGAAACTCTGCGGCGAAAGAATTTGCAACTTTAAAATGGCAACTTCATGCCCGGCGGCAAACCCGCAGAAAATCCGCTCATACGCTGTTCGGTAGTCGCCGCGACTTTCTTCATCGCGTCGTTCATCGCCAATACCAACAAATCTTCCAGCATCTCTTTGTCATCCGACAACACGCTGTCATCCAAAGTAACACGGCGTACTTCATGACCGCAGGTCATCAGCACTTTGACCATGCCTGATGCAGCAGCACCTTCGACTTCCACAGTCGCCAATTCTGCTTTGGCCTTCTCCATGTTCTGTTGCATCGCTTGTGCCTGCTTCATCAAGCCGCCTAATCCGCCCTTCATCATCTTCTTACTCTCCTCATAAACTATATTGGTCTAATTGATTCTGGTACTACTCTGGCATCCAACTCGGTTTGCGCTGCCAGCACGAAATCGTCTGCTGCAATGGCCTCATTAGCCTGTTGCTGTCTATCTTGTTTAACCTGTTGAGCGACCACAGCTGGAGTAGCCACACTGGCCTTACCCAAAACTATCTGCAACTTGATTGGCTTGGCGAAATAATCGCTCAACAATGTCTGTAAGCGGTCAAATGCCACTTTGCTGTTTTGCAGACTCTTGTATTCTACTGACAGACTCAGTGTCAATACTGATCCATCGAAGGCTGTCATTACACAATTCTTGGCTAACTCACCCGCCATACCCTGCACGTTCAACTGCGCCAGCAAAGTCGCCCAATCTGGCATACCAGATGAACTTGTAACAGTTTCAACTTTAACGCTAGTCGCCACCTTAGTAGGCTGCTTATCAGGGGTTGGAACAACCTGCGCGACAACTGGATGCGTCTGAAGTGGCCGCGACTGGTAACTGCCAACCGGCTGTTCGGCCACTGCAGCAGGCTGAACCTTGACAGGTGGGGCCGCCCTGTTAGCTAGTGCACCACTGGGTGCAAACGCCAACAGGCGTAACAGTGTCATGGTGAAACCTGCATATTCGTCTGGCGCAAGATCAATCTCGTCCCGCCCATGTATGGCAATCTGGTAGTACAACTGTACGTCTTGCGCGCTCAAAGCTTGGGCTAATTCAATTATGGCGCTGCGTAAAGGATCATCATCAGCGATGGCCTGCGGCACGTTCTGTGCCAAGGCGATGCGGTGTAAGAGACTGGCTAACTCCTGTAAAGCCACATCAAAAGCGATACTGCGAATAGCCATATTGTCGGCCACTGCCAGCAGTTGAACGCCGTCTTGCTGATGCACCGCGTGTAGCAGATCAAAAAGATATCGCTGATCTATCGCCCCCAACATATTGCGCACCACTTCTTCACCGACGACACCGGCAGAAAAGGCGATGGCCTGATCCATCAGACTCAAGGCATCACGCATACTGCCGGAAGCAGCACGGGCTACCAGATTCACTGCGGCGACTTCGAATGCAACTTGCTCCTGCTCCAGCACGTATTGCAGATGCGCCGAAATCAGGGCAGGCGGGAGTTGTTTGAGATTGAATTGCAAGCAACGTGACAACACCGTCACGGGAATCTTCTGTGGGTCTGTTGTCGCAAGGATGAACTTCACATGCGCAGGTGGCTCTTCCAAAGTCTTCAACATCGCATTGAAGGCCGACTTGGACAACATGTGTACTTCGTCGATGATGTAGACCTTAAAACGTGCACTGGTAGGTGCATACAGCGCACTCTCCAAGAGTTCGCGCATGCTATCGACTTGGGTGTTTGAAGCCGCATCCAACTCGATTAGATCGACGAAACGACCGCTATCGATCTCGGTGCACGCATTGCACACACCGCAAGGAGTAGCGCTCACACCCTCCAGACAGTTCAGGGATTTCGCGAAGATACGCGCGATGGTAGTCTTGCCCACGCCCCGCGTTCCAGTGAATAGATAAGCGTGATGAAGTCGATTCTGTGACAGCGCATTGCTCAAAGCCTGAACGACATGCTCCTGCCCTGCCAACTGGGCAAAGTTCTTGGGGCGCCACTTGCGGGCTAGTACAGTGCTGGCTGACATGTTGGACATTAGACTCAGCTTAGATGGCTGCAACGTGAAAAAATGGCTCTCACGTCACATAATAGGAGGCGAGCCTTACCCCCGGCACTTACAATAAATAGCTGTGGCTGCTTCCTTCCGGACCTGACCAGGTTCACTACCTTGCAATGCGGGGAGACCCGCCAATTCGTAAATTCGATAATACAAACAGCGGCGCATCATAATCGAAACGGGCAGCAAAATCCACGGCGAATATCATTGATGAAGGATGATTCACCCTCGTTACTACGGTCACTACAGAGCTTTAATCACTTCCTACACACAACGTCGCTTAACTCACTACAAATTGCCAAGTTTGTAATATATTAAGATTGCTATGGCCGTGCTCAGATGGCCTTCACCGGTATCATCCCAATACGTTTTTTCCACTCTGTCGGACCAATCTCATGCGCTGATCGACCTTGCGTATCCACAGCCACCGTGACTGGCATATCCACCACGTCAAATTCGTAAATCGCTTCCATGCCGAGGTCGGCGAAAGCGAGGACGCGCGCGTGTTTGATGGCCTTCGCCACCAGATACGCCGCGCCACCCACCGCCATCAAGTACACCGCTTCGTGCTTTTTAATTGCCTCGATACCTGTTTTGCCACGCTCGGACTTGCCTATCATGCCTATCAAACCTGTTTCGGCCAGCATGGTCTCAGTGAATTTATCCATGCGCGTCGCGGTAGTCGGACCTGCCGGCCCTACGACTTCATCACGTACCGGATCGACTGGACCCACGTAATAGATGAAACGACCATTGAAGTCGACTGGCAGCTTTTCCCCTTTTGCCAACATGTCCACCATGCGCTTGTGCGCGGCATCGCGTCCGGTGAGCAACTTGCCGGTCAACAATAAGGTGTCGCCCGGTTGCCACTGTGTAATATCGGCACGGGTGATGCTGTTCAAATCTACCCGACGCGCATCGGGGGACGGTTTCCAATGCACATCGGGATATTCGTCAATATTGGGGGGCGTGAATTCCGCCACGCCGCTGCCATCCAAGACGAAATGCACATGGCGTGTCGCCGCACAGTTGGGTATCAGCGCGATGGGCTTGGAAGCCGCATGAGTCGGATAATCCAAGATACTCACATCCAGCACTGTGGTCAGCCCCCCCAGTCCTTGGGCGCCTATGCCGAGTGCATTCACGCGATCATAGATCTCTATACGCAACTCTTCGATACGATTTTGCGCGCCGCGTGCCTTGAGTTCGGTCATGCTGATCGGCAACATCAATGACTGTTTTGCCAACAGCATCGCCTTCTCTGCCGTCCCGCCTATACCTATACCTATCTGTCCCGGCGGACACCAACCTGCTCCCATACCGGGTAACTGGCTCACCACCCATTCCACAATATCGTCACTTGGATTTAGCATCGTGAAACGCGATTTATTCTCGGATCCGCCACCTTTGGCCGCAACATCCACTTCAATTTTATTACCCGGAACGATGTCGAAATGCACAACCGCAGGCGTGTTGTCGCCGGTATTTTTTCGCTTGCCCGCAGCATCAGCGACGATGGAGGCGCGCAACACGTTGTCGGGCAGCAGATAAGCTTTACGCACACCCGCATTCACCATCTCGGCGATGCTCATGGAGGCGTCTGCCCAGCGCACATCCATACCGACACGCACGAAAGCCACCACGATGCCAGTGTCCTGACAAATAGGCCTATGCCCCAGCGCGCACATACGCGAATTAGTCAATATCTGCGCCATCGCATCCTTGGCAGCGGGCGATTCTTCACGCTTATATGCAGCGGCCAAAGATTGGATAAAGTCACTAGGGTGGTAGTAGGAGATGAATTGCAGCGCGTCTGCGATGCTGTCGATGAAGTCTTGTTGGCGTATCGTAGTCATGTCTTTTTCATCCTTAGATTTTGAGTCTCGCACTTTACCGCTATTTCGTCGCAACCTCACTACTCGCGCAACAATTCCATAGGTGCGCGATGTATCGCCCGGCGTGTACTCCATATCCCCGCAAAAATCACCACGACCATCCCGCCAGCGCAGCCTGCCAACCAAATGAGCGCGCTAGCTTGATAGGGAATTTCCAACACAAAACGCGCTAACACCCAACCCAGCAACTCTGCTCCCGCAGCGGCAAACAGGCCGCTCAAGCCGCCCAATACTGCGAACTCGGCCAAGTGTAGGCGATGCAGATAAGTACTCTCGGCACCCAGGGTCCGCAATATTGCCGCCTCCTGACTACGCTCATCCTGTGTCGCGAGCAGAGCTGCGTAGAGCACAGCAAAACCACTCAATAAAGTGAACAGGAACACCGCACTGACCGTCTGCGCAATCTGATTCATGATGCCGCGCACCTGCATGATCACTGCACCGGTGTCAATCAATACGAGGTTGGGAAATTCGCGCGACAAGGCATCACCCACGCTTGCTTGTTGGTCAGATAAATAGAAACTGCTCAGATAACTGACTGGCGAATCCAGCAACAACTCCGGCGTGGTGATAACAAAGAAATTCACTTTCATGGAATCCCATTGCACCTTACGCAGATGGGTGACTTTTGCGGTAAATCGATTGCCAGCCACATCGTAAGTGAGCGTATCACCCAGATGTATGCCCAGCGTCTTGGCAATGCCCTCCTCTACAGACAACTGCCCGCGCTCATCCGCACGCCACCATCGCCCTTCCACCGTTTCATTCCAAGTAGGCATATCTTGCATATAGGACAGATTAAACTCGCGTTCCACTAGCCCCCGCGCTCTAGGATCAGCATAACTTTCTCCGGTGATCGAACTATCGTTGATCGCCACCAACCTACCCCGCACCATGGGCTGCAACTCGGGCGGCGTGACCGTATGCTGTTTTAAGAATTCCTGCACCGCCAGTGTCTGATCGGGTTGGATGTTGACCACGAAACGGTTGGGTGTCTCGGGTGGCAACTTACCCTGCCAACTTTGCATCAGATCGGCACGCACCAGCGTCAATACCAACAGCGCCATCCCACCCAAGCCCAGTGCCACAATCTGTAGTGCCGAACTGCGGCCATGTCGCGCCAAATTACTCAAGGCATGTCGCCAATGGGCACTTAACGATTGTGCATAGCGCGCCAACACTCGTAGCAACAACCAAGCTGCCGCACCAAATAATAACAATCCCAACAGCAAACCTGCCAATACTGCCAGCCCCAACTTAATGGAACCCGCATGCCACAGAAACAAGATCGCCAACACCAACACTGCCAAACCATAAACCAGCCAAGCACGTGTTTCGGGCACGCCCAACTCGCGGCGCAACACACGCAGCGGCGACACTTTGCGTAGCTGCAACAAGGGCAGGAACGCAAAGCCTATCAATAATGCATAGCCGCTAACAGCAGCCTTGAGCACGGGCATGAGGCTAGGCTGAGGCAAATCGGCCGCGCGCATCGCGGGCATGTTCTGAACCAGCAACGCCTGCATCGCATAGGCCAAGACGGCGCCCACAAAAACTGCAACTAATCCCAGCAACAGGAACTGATACAGGAAGAGTCGTAACACATCATTTTGTTGCGCACCCAAACAACGCAGGACCGCGCAGGCATCAAGATGGCGCATGACAAATCGTCGCGCCGCCAATGCCATCGCTGCACCGGCGAGTATCGCTGCCGTGAGCGCAGCCAGTCCAAGAAAATGCTCAGCTCGCTCTAGGGCCGTGCGTATTTCAGGACGCGCATCGCGCACGTCTTCCATTCTCTCGTTACCGGACAATTTGGATTGCAGGGCTGCGCGCAGGGCTGCGACTTTTTGCGCCTCGCCTGCAATCATCAATCTGTATGTGACGCGACTTCCTTCTTGTAACAGGCCTGTCGCAGCGAGGTCTGCGGCATTGAGCGTTATGCGGGGAGCGAAGCTGGAAAATCCTATGGATTGATCTATGTCCCTCACGATGGTCGCAGCCACAACATATTGTTGTACCCCCACACCCAGCTCATCGCCCAATTTGAGATCCATACGCCGCATCAAGCGCTCATCTACCCAGACTGTTCCAGCCATGGGAATAGATTGCGCCACATGTTCAACACCGTCATTTATCGTGATTTTGCCGCGCAGCGGGTAAGCGGGGTCGACGACTAGTAACTCACCCAAAATTACTCGCTCGCCATGCGCGACCATACTGGGAAAACTCAGGCTCTTGACTGTTCGCAGTCCGCGAGCCAGCGCCATGGCACGATATTCCTCGGGGATGACGCGTGTGGAAGTGATGCGCAGATCGGCACCGATCAGGCTCTGGGCCTGTTGTTGTAATGCTTGTCGCACCCTGTCTGCGAACAGTCCCACTGTGGCGAGACTGCCCACCGCCAATACCAAGGCGAGTAGCAATACCCGCCACTCTCCCGCGCGCCAGTCGCGACGCAAAAAATTCAGCGCAAGTTTATATAGATTCATGGCATCAGGAAGGATGGTCGTAACTAGATTCTATGCCATGCACGACGCTGGCGGTAATACAGCAAGACGACGCCATGTTGCTCAGTTGTCTTTTGCGCCTTGTTGTACCCAGTGTTTCATCAGCGCGATCTTATCCTTGGCTAGCCCCCCATTCATGCCATAGGGCATCTTGATGGAAGGATGTACCCTACCCTCGACGACTTGAATGAAGATGCTGGTAAAACTATCGCCGGGCTTGATGATGCTGCCAAAGCGCGTCCCCTTCATCACTCCCGCATAACTTCGCAGGTCTAGTCCGCTCTTCTCATATCCCTTACCGCTAGGCTGATGACAGCTTATGCAATAGTCATTGAGTATGGGTTGTACGTCCGATTTAAAACTGACCTCGCCCGCCCACGATGGCATAGCAATAACTACGGTCAGAATGCCACCGAGTAATGTAACAATATTCATGACAAACTCCTTGTCGCGATTCATTTCAATCTTGACCAAATACGATTCTTGACCAAATACAACAACACCGTCAGCACCATCAAGTAAGCCAACACATAGTAGCCTAGTCGTTGCCGCTCTTGCTCGTGCGGGTCAGCCACCCAGGTGAGGAAGGAAACAATATCGCCGGCCTGTTTTCGTATCGCCTCGAGTTGCGCAGCATCACTAGTCATACTACCGCCCAAGATATCGGGCATTTTGGTCGCGGGAAACACATGATTGGCGGTCATACCATCTTTATCTGTGTAATAGCCCAACAGATACGAATAGACATAGTCTGGCCCTCCCTCGCGTGCCTTGGTCATCAAGCTCAGATCAGGCGGCACCTTAGCAAAAGATTGCAGCGCCGCCTCATCCGACATCTGGCTGGAGATGACGGCATCAAGCGCCTGATCTCCGCGCCACTCATCCACCTTGTGCTGATCCATGCCGAAATGTTTAAGGTCACCGTAATGCATGTACTTGAGAGTATGACAGCTGTGGCATTGCCCCATGAAAGTCTCGGCACCGCGTTGTATCGCTGCCAATGAAGTCTGTACCTGCACATGACTCAGACCTTCTTCCCCTGCATGCGCTTGTATGGAGAACAACACAAAGATTGCCAGCAAGTGGCGCTTCATTTCACACCTCCGCCGTTGCGTAGCGCGATGGCACTTTGTTCGGCAGCCACCAAAGCTTCCAGTTCGGGATGAAAACCACGTTTGAGTAGCCAATTCTCTTCCGCCTTGGAGATGAAAGGCAGGCAGAGGAATGTCATGAAATAGACAAATGCAGCGATCTGCCCCAACAGGATAGTGCCATCAGTTGGTGGCGTGTAACCCACATAACCCAACACCAACATATCCAGTGCAAAGATATACACCAGCACGCGATACACAGGCCGGTAATGCGCCCCACCTGGTATGCGTGATCTATCTAAGTAAGGCATGAAGGCAAAGATCATCACCGACAAACCCATCGCGACTACACCGCCCACCATGTTAGGCACTGAACGCAAGATGGCGTAGAACGGTAGGAAATACCATTCCGGCACGATGTGATTGGGTGTCAGCATGGGGTTGGCCGGAATGTTGTTGGCGGGTTCCATCAGACTATCGGGATAGAAGAATACAAACACGCAATAGACAATAAGGAACCAGCCCAAACCATAAAAATCTTTAGCGGTGAAATAAGGATGAAAGGGAATGTTGTCCTTGTGGGACAGATCGATGCCGCTTGGATTGCTGCTCTTGACCGTATGCAAAGCCACCAAATGCACCACTACCGCACCTACAATCAGGAAGGGGAATAGATAGTGCAAGGCAAAGAAGCGCGTCAGTGTGGCATCACCCACCGTAAAATCGCCACGCAGCCAGATCACGATCTGGTCACCCACAAATGGAGTGGCTCGAAACAGATTAGTAATGACCGTCGCGCCCCAAAACGACATCTGCCCCCAAGGCAGGAGATAGCCCATGAATGCCGTTGCCATCAGCAGTATCAGCAAACCCTGCCCCGTCCACCATAGCAACTCACGCGGCCTGCGGTATGAGCCGT
This sequence comes from Gallionellaceae bacterium, assembly GCA_027448945.1. Classification (GTDB taxonomy): domain Bacteria; phylum Pseudomonadota; class Gammaproteobacteria; order Burkholderiales; family Gallionellaceae; genus Gallionella. The sequence goes on along the minus strand of DAIDMQ010000020.1, from coordinate 50,731 downwards.
AATACAGCGTGCGCGCCATGTGAATAAAGATCACCAGGAAAAATGCCGAGGCACCTGTGGCATGCATGTAGCGCAACAGCCAACCGTAGTTCACATCGCGCATGATGTGCTGGATGGAGTCGAACGATAAATTCACGTCGGCCTTGTAATGCATGGCGAGAAAAATACCCGTGACCACTTGTAGCACCAACACAAAACCGGCAAGGAAACCGAAATTCCACCAATAACTGAGATTGCGGGGCGTGGGATAGCCAGTCAGTTCATGCTTAACGAAGCTGGTGAGCGGAAATCTGCGGTCCACCCAAGCTATGATTTTGTTGGCCATGATGGTCACCTAAGCGACGCCGATGACAATCCTGCTGTCATCGACGAAATGATAAGGCGGGACTTCAAGATTCTTGGGGGCAGGCCCGCGTATTACCCGGCCACTGTCGTCGTATTCGCTGCCATGACAATGGCAGACCCAGCCTGGCCCTTCCTTGTTGGGCACACAGCCCATATGGGTGCACACACCCACCACGACCAACCATTGCGGTTGTTGCACCCGTGTCTTATCAGTGGCGGGATCCAACACGCCATTGCTGGCTTGCATCTGCTTGATCTGCTCTTCGGTACGATGAAAGATGAATACAGGTTTGCCCTGCCAGGGAACAGTGTGCACACCATCGGGGGGGATATGAGAGATATCGACTTCGGTAGTCGCTTTGGCGAGCACATCGGAACTGGGATTCATACTGGCAACAAAGGGGACACAGGCAGCTGCCACCCCCACGCCCCCGACCGCCGCAGTGATCTGCGTCAGAAAATCACGCCTGCCCGGTTGCGCTAAGGTCTCATCATTGGCCATACGAGTACTCCCTTGAGTATGCACCCAAAATATAGGGCTAGAACCCGCTTAACGCGCCAAGCTGCATAAACGTGGACAAGCGACAAATTTATTGCAGCGCGACCTCATCCACCACGCGTCCACTACTTAAGCGCAATAGTTGAGTGCAACGCTGTGCCAGCGCTTCATCATGCGTGACTAAGATTAAGGTCGTGCCGAGCACATGATTGAGCTCCAGCATGAGTTCTATGATTTGCGCGCCAGTCGCGGCATCCAGATTTCCGGTAGGTTCGTCCGCGAACAGTATTTTGGGACGAGTAACGAAGGCGCGGGCGAGTGCCACACGCTGCTGCTCGCCCCCTGAAAGTTGTTTGGGGAGATGATGCGCACGTGCTGATAGTCCAACTTGCTGCAAGGCTAGCGTGGCTCGCTCACGACCATCTTTGACACCTTGTAACTCCAGTGGCAACATGACGTTCTCCAGCGCATTCAAAGTAGGCAACAACTGGAATGACTGGAACACGAAACCCGCCAATTCACCGCGTATGCGCGCACGTCCATCCTCATCCTCAGTGTATAAATCCCTACCATTCAGACTCACACTGCCCGTGCTGGGCATGTCCAGACCGGCCAGCAAGCCCAGTAACGTGGACTTACCCGACCCTGATGCACCTACAATGGCAAGACTCTCGCCAGCTTGTACATGAAAACTGACATCGTGCAGTATAGTGAGCTGCTCGCTACCACTCTGTACTTGCTTGCCTAACTTAACTGCTTGCACAATCGCTGCCATGAGAAATTTTCCTTTGCTACGTATTTTGATACTGATGACGCTGCTGCTTAGTCCGGCAGCACATGCAGAAAAAACCATCCTCGTATTTGGTGACAGTCTATCAGCAGGATATGGCATTGCCCGTGATGCTTCTTGGGTAAGTTTATTACAGGAAGAATTACGCGCACAATTCCCACAGTATGTCGTAGTGAATGCCAGCATCAGCGGCGAAACCAGTAGTGGCGGCGCACAACGTATAGCTCAGGCTCTGCAACTGCATCATCCCGACATTGTGATCTTGGAACTGGGTGCCAATGACGGGCTACGGGGCAATCCTCTGGAGATGATGCACAAGAATATGAGCACCATCATCACACAATCTAAAGCGGCACAGGCACGCGTTCTGTTAGTTGGGATGCGCCTGCCGCCCAATTACGGCAAAGCCTATGTAGAAGGTTTTCAAAACGCCTTTCTGCAACTTGCCAAACAACACCGCGTCACGCTACTACCCTTCCTACTTGAAGGCCTATCGGCCGAGCAGTTCCAAGCTGACAATCTGCATCTCAACGCCAGCGCCCAAGCTCACATCAAAGATACGGTGATGACTAAACTCAGACCGATGCTAAACCATTAGTCGCTGATAACTGGCTAAAGGACTATCGCAGTGTCACGCCACTCATAGACGTCGAGAAGCCGGGAAAAGCACTCGCCACACCCGCGCCAAAGCGTTTCGCCAAGCGATCTGCGAAACCTTCTTTGACGGTAAAGTCCACGATGTTCTCATTCTTGATCACATCTCTCGCCACCGAGTCTACGTTGCCCAAGCCATCGGCCAAGCCCATCTCCACGCCCTTTTGACCGTTCCATACCAAACCGCTGAAGGTATCGGGAGATTCTTTGAGTCGTTTGCCTCTACCCTTTTTGACCACATCAATAAACTGCTGATGGATTTCAGCCAACATCTGCTTGGCATATTCCTGTTGTGCGGGATTCATCGCGCTGAAAGGATCCATAAAGCCCTTGTTCGCGCCAGCTGTAATCAAGCGACGCTCCACACCCACCTTCTCCATTACACCAGTAAAGCCGAAACCATCCATGCGCACACCTATCGAACCGATCAGGCTGGCCTTGTCGACAAATATCTTATCCGCCGCGACAGCGATGTAATAGCCGCCTGATGCACAGATGTCATCCACCACCGCATACAAAGGAATCTGCGGATACAGTGCACGCAAGCGACTGATCTCATCATTGATCTGCCCTGCTTGTACCGGACTACCGCCCGGACTATTAATACGCAAGATTACCGCTTCGGTACTGCTGTCTTTGAACGCAGCTTGCAAACTTGGGATGAGATTGTCTGCACTCGCGCCACTGTCTGCGGAAATCACGCCTTGCAAATCGATCAGCGCAGTATGCTTACCACTGCCCAACTTGGGCTCTTTGTTATCGAACCAACCCATGGTAGCGAAAAGCACGATGAACAAGAAGCCGAAAGTCAGCGTGCGGAAAAAGATGTTCCAGTGGCGAGCGCGACGCTGTTCATGCAAAGCAGATAGCGCCAGTTTTTCCAGCACGCCGCGCTCCCAGTTGTTTTGTTCTGACATGTGCTATTCCTATATTTGATTAAATGTTCTCTTTGAACCAAGTGCGCAATTGCACAAAGTCATCCAGCAAAGCTAGCGGCCCCAATTCACGCAACTGCTCTGGTGGATGGGCTCCATGTCCCAGCGCCACCGAATCCACTTGGGCATTCTGCGCCATCAGCAAATCGTGTGTGGTATCCCCTATCATCAGGGTGCGCTCAGCACTGACACCCAGTTCATCCATGAGTTCAAACAACATGGCGGGATTGGGCTTGGAAAAAGTTTGCTCTGCTGTGCGTGTAGCATGAAAGTATTTCTTCATATCGGTACTCGTCAGTGCACGTTCCAAACCGTTGCGATTCTTACCGGTCGCGACTGCCAACCAATAACCCTGCAGATAGAGCTCTTCTATGGTCTCGCGCGCCTGGTCGAACAAGGGAATGTTGCCGTCTTGCAACAGGAAGTGATGCCGGTAACGTGCCACCAGCTCATCGTACATATCTTCAGGTGCGTCCGGCACGGCATGGCGCAAGGCCTGTTGCAGACCCAAACCGATCACATGACGAGCAGCCTCATCGCTGGGCACAGTCAAGCCAAGATCGCGGCTAGCTGCCTGTATAGAACCCGCGATAATCGCGGTCGAATCCATCACCGTGCCATCCCAGTCGAACACGATTAAATCGTAGCGTTTACTCATCATCGGCCTGCAAAAAAATAGGCGCGAAGTTTAACACTTAGCGATGTCACCCTGTCGACCTGTATCCAGCATTTTGAGGTTGACCACAAACCAGGGTATCCGTACAGTCCGCCTTAGATTCCGTCCACATGATGCGAGGAGTACACCGTGAAAGACACACTCAAACCAGGCCTCAGACATAGCTTCAGTTTCCGCGTACCCGACACCAAGACTGTGCCCGCGCTCTATCCTGAGTCACCCGAATTTCAGCAGATGCCGGAAGTGTTCGCTACAGGTTACATGGTGGGCTTCTTGGAGTGGGCGTGCATCAATGCCCTCAACCCACATCTGGATTGGCCCACCGAACAATCACTGGGCACTCACATCAACGTCAGTCACCTCGCCCCCACCCCGCCCGGCATGATCGTCACCGCCAAAGTGCAGATCATCGCAGTCGAAGGCCGCCGAGTGACCTTTGAGGTCGAAGCAGATGATGGCGTGGACATGATCGCCCAAGGCACACATGAACGATTCATCATCGACCGCGATCGTTTTCAGCACAAAATTTCGAGCAAGGCCGCTTCCGCCAGATCACTGATCCATTGAGGTATTACTGGCGCAGGCCGAATAGTCAGGCAGTAGAGACAGGCGGCTCGTATAATGCGGGCCTTTAATTTTCTGCTGTAGCCATGAGTCTGATCTACCTGCTCGATCTTTGCGCAGTCGCTGTCTGCGCCATCACTACCACCTTAGAAGCCCATCGCCGCGAGCTAGACCTGTTCGGCGTGCTGGTCATCGCCGTCATTTCAGGCATAGGTGGCGGTACGGTGCGCGATATCTTGCTGGGCCGCTTACCGGTGTATTGGATACACGACCCCGTCTATGTCGCCGTCGGCCTAATCGCCGGCACGGCCACATTCTTCTTGGGACGCCGCATTAGCTTCCCCAAAAATTTCTTCCTTATTCCCGATGCCGTGGGTCTGGCGCTATTTACCGTCATCGGTACCAGTGTCGCCTTGAAACTCGGCACACCTTGGCTGATCGCCAGCCTGATGGGCGTGATCACGGGTGTGTTCGGCGGTGTTATACGTGACATTTTATGCAATGAAGTCCCGCTGATTTTGCGGACTGACATCTATGCCACCGCTTCACTCGCGGGTGCAACCTTGTTCATACTGCTGGAACAACTGGAAATGCCACACAACACCGCGATGATCAGTGCCATTATCAGCATCGTCATCATCCGTCTGGCCGCAATCCGTTGGCACATCCACCTACCGCGTCTGCGCGCAGACACTTAAGAGGCACACTATGAACAAGAACACGCTATGGTTGCTATATTGCCGTCCCGGCTTCGAACAAGACTGTGCGCAAGAAACCCTGCGTCAGGCCAAGCAACAACGCCCCATCATCGGAGTTGAACAAGCGCCCATCGTCGCCGACACCGGCCATGTGCAGATCGCCCTGAACCTGCAAAGTTTGCGTTACCAGGATTTGATCTTCGCGCGCCAGTTGCTGAAACTCGAACACACTATTGCCATATTGCCAGAACGCGACCGCTTGACACCTTTGCTTGCCGCCATCGCAAAACTGGAAGGCAGTTTCGGTGCGCTATGGCTGGAAGTACCTGACACCAATGACGGCAAGACACTGTCCGGTTTCACCAAGCGCTTCCAACCCTTACTGGAAGATGCGTTGCGGGCATCGGGTAAATTACAAGACCTGGCCGCAGGCGAAGCCACTTACAAAAACAACCACTTGCCGCGTTTGCATATCTTTTTCCCGGACAAGCAACAAGCCCTGATCTGCACCAGTGATCCATACAACAGTTCGCCCTATCTGATGGGTATACACAGACAGAACATGCCTGCTGACGCGCCCAGCCGTTCCACGCTAAAGCTGGCTGAAGCCATAGAGGTGTTCATGAGCCGTAGCGAAGAAGCGCGCATGCTGCGTAGCGGTATGACCGCAGTCGATCTGGGTGCGGCGCCCGGCGGTTGGACTTGGCAGATGGTCAAGCGCGGCATACGTGTAAGCGCCATCGACAACGGCCCGATGAAAGGTGTATTGGCCAAACATCCATTAGTCGAGCACCTCAGACAGGACGGCTTCAAATACGCCCCCAAGAAAACAGTGGATTGGTTGATCTGCGACATGATAGAGAAACCCGGCAAAGTCGCCGAACTGATGGCGGCCTGGTTTGTTTCTGGCTGGTGCAAAAATGCCATCTTCAATCTCAAGCTACCGATGAAACAACGTCTGGGTGCAGTGGATAGCGCTTTGGGCGGCATACGTAAAAGTCTGGATGATGAAGGTATCAACTACCGTATGACTGCCAAACAGCTCTACCACGACCGTGAAGAGATTACAGTATTACTGACCCGAACTAAAGGCTGAGTTTTCAGCATAAATTCGTGATGCCGCTAGCCTGTTTTCTTGAGATCGCGTCTAGGTTAGCGGGTGAATTTGATCAATCAAAGACGCGTGAAATTATTTAGAACCATGAAGAACCACCCTGACTCCTTACTCCGTTTCATATTCGAACACGCACCCATCCGTGGCGAACGCGTACATCTGGATGACACTTGGCGCAAGGTGATTGCGCTACACGACTATCCCCCACAAATGCGCCTACTGATGGGTGAGCTGTGCGCAGCAGCCGTCCTCCTGGCCGCCACCCTCAAACTGGATGGTTCACTCATCTTGCAGATCCAAGGACAAGGCGCGATCCAGTTGCTAGTCGTCGAATGTACGGGCGACTTGAAAGTCCGTGCAACCGCAAAGTGGGACGGCGAAGTCACTGGCAGCTTACAAGAGCTTGTCGGCGATGGTCGCTTCGTCATCACGCTCGCACCTAAGAATGGCAAACAAGCTTATCAAGGCATCGTGGAATTGGAAGGCGACACCATCGCCGAGATCCTGCAAAACTACCTGACCCGCTCCGAACAATTGGAGACCCGTTTGTGGCTCGCTGCCGACGATCGCGCGGCGGCTGGGATGTTGCTGCAAAAGCTGCCGGAACAGGCGGAAAACGATGCCGATGCTTGGACACGGATCATCCAGTTGGCCGCCACTTTGCAGCATGATGAGCTGATGCAGCTCTCGACTGTAGAGTTGCTCTACAGGCTATACCACGAAGAAGATGTGCGTCTATTCGAGGAACAAGCCGTCGAATTCTCCTGTACCTGTTCACGTGACAACGTCGCACAGATGCTCAGAATGTTAGGTACAGGAGAAGTCGCATCCATCTTGGCGGAAAGAGAAACCATAGAAGTGCACTGCGAATTTTGCAATCAACGCTATGAATTCGACGCAGTCGATGCAGCCGTGCTTTTCACCGAAGCTGCCACGGTCACCAACAATGAAACTCACCATTGATTGTTAGACTTGGCATCCTCTGCCGACACATTCAGCCAACGAAAAAAATGATGCCGCGACTATGCGGCATCATTTTTTATGGTTATTCACCCCCGACTGGTGTATCAAGAAACCTTCATTTCAACCCGGGGTGATTTTCGCTAAGTTTTTTGCATGCCACATTGACAAGCGATGGCGCAGCGTCTTTTCGGCAACTTGATCTTCAGGCAAAGGCGCGATGATTTTGTCGTGTACTAACAGTCTGTATATATAAAGTAGCTTTTCACTGGCAGAATCACCAGGCTCGAACTCGACTACGCCACGCGCTTCAGCGTATTCGATACCCGCTTGCAAAGCCGCTTTGAACAGTTCAGCCTCATGTTTCAACTTCTTCATGTTCACCTTTTCTGAGTTGCCATTAAGCGATGACTGACTAAACGGTAGTTGGTTTCTTCTTCAAAGCTGCAACGATCTTGCTGGGCTTGCCCCATGCCGGCGGCAGATTACCTGACAACCAGTAGCACACATACTCCTTGCCATCTTTAAAACCGTTGCAAGTTTGTAGCTCACGATTCACACACATATCGTCCAGCATGGTTTGCAGTTCCTCCTGCTTCACGCTCGGTGAAAGTGCTTTTTGAAACTGACTAAAATAGACAGGCATCTGGCTGCTGGAACCTAGCATGATATTCAATATTTTTTCACGTAAGCTGGTGGTTGGCATATCAGACGTACGGGGAAGGATTATGTAGACCCTCCATCTTAACACTAGACAGCACCCAGCCCGAAATGTCTGGTGCTCTTCGTGTATTAATCAAGATCTGCAACGATAGATATTGAAGGCACGCTTACCAAACTCAGGCTGCTCCCCCTTGACGATGGTATCGCCAGCAACTGCGACCGCCTCATTGAAAGCCAATTTGAGTAGATCAGCTTCGACTTCATCAGCATCACGGGTGATGAAGCCCACTTTTGCAAACACGCTCGCAATGATCTTACCTTTGGACTCACACTGCATCACTTGGCTGGCATCGGCCAATGAGACACGCTCCACGCCTGCGACCGGTTTGATGAATTTGTCGGCACACCCACTCAAACTGCCCAACAAGACCAAAGTTATCAAAGTAACACTCTTATTGAAATGCATAACTGCTCCCATGTTGATGTAATTTAGGTGATCTGACTGTCTAATTTAGTGATAAAGCTTTCGAGCTCATTCGGTAAAGGCGCATTTAACTGCATTGCTTCACCAGTCAAAGGATGGGCGAAGGCGATACTGTGTGCATGTAGAAACATACGCTTAAGCCCCTGTTTCATTAATACTTTATTGCGTGAAAAGTCGCCGTATTTATCATCACCCGCAATGGGGAAGCCCAGATGCGACAGATGCACGCGAATCTGGTGGGTGCGCCCAGTCTTGAGGTGTGCTTCTAGTAGACTGAAATCATTCCAACTTTTCTGCAACAAGAAGATGGTATGCGAAGCTTGTCCATCCTCCCTGACCATCACACGCTTCTCACCCTGAGGGGTATCAAACTTATATAAAGGCAGCTTCACATGCTGTTTCACGTTCTTCCATTGCCCCAATACCAGCGCAAAATAGCGTTTGTCGCTATTTCCTTCGCGCATAATTTCGTGCATGGCGACCAACGCGGAACGTTTCTTGGCCAGTAGCAAGATACCGGAGGTCTCTCTGTCCAGACGATGGACTAGCTCCAAAAACTTGGCCTGTGGTCGGGCGCGTCGCATCTGTTCTATGACCCCGAAACTCACCCCACTACCGCCATGTACTGCAACACCGGAAGGTTTGTTCAATGCGATCAAGGCATCATCTTCGTAGATGATGGGGAATTCGACTGGCGGGATATGTGTCACCTCCGCAGCCGTCTTTTCTGCCACACGTATCGGCGGGATGCGTAAAAGATCGCCTAACTGCAGCCTATAGGTCTGATCTATACGCTTCTTATTGACCCTGACTTCGCCACGCAGGATGCGATATATATGACTCTTGGGCACACCTTTTAGATGACGAAAGAGGAAGTTATCGATGCGTTGATCAGCACCACTCTCATCTATCTCTAAAAATGTGACAGATTCTTTGCTTAAACCATTCATTATGAATATACTTCGCCGCTCGCGCGATTTGGAGTTGGGTGTTTATCGGTATGTTTCTGATTAGGAATCTATCGTTACTGAATTTCTGCGGCGCTCTCGCCGTACAGATTCTTCGGCGTAACTGCCGCCTATCCGACCTTCCGCCGCGGCCCGGTTAATATCGTCCACCGGAACCAGCGACGATAGTAATTGATTTACGCGCTCAAAGCACCTGTGGATTTTCCGTGGTGGCGCAAAAGTCAGGACGTTTTGCTAAGGTCGAGCCAAAAGTTTGCATGAGTCGAGGTCTAACCCCCTTGCAGACTTTCTAAGGTACTCCCTCACACGACATCCAGACACCTGTGCCCCCACCCGATTTTTAAGACTGGCTACGATAGAGAGCTACGTCGAGCAACCGTTACGAAGCTATTAACGCTGTTTGCCGCTCACTGTTGGCTCATTCACGCTTAGCCGCGTGCAGCCTGGAACACCCCGTGTCAGAGCGCGGGAGAAAATATAAATGAAACGCATGTTATTCAATGCGACACAACCGGAAGAACTCCGTGTCGCCATTGTCGACGGTCAGAAACTCATCGACCTCGACATTGAAACAGCCGGTAAAGAACAACGTAAAAGTAACATCTACAAAGCAGTCATCACTCGCATCGAGCCTAGCTTAGAAGCCTGTTTCGTCGAATATGGCGGCTCGCGTCACGGCTTTTTGCCCTTCAAAGAAGTATCACCACAGTACTACCAACCCGGTTGTCCCAGCCGTCCATCGGTAAAGGAAGCACTACGCGAAGGACAGGAACTGCTGGTTCAAGTCGAAAAGGACGAGCGCGGCAACAAGGGCGCAGCCCTCACCACCTACGTCAGCCTGGCAGGTCGTTACATCGTTTTGATGCCTAACAACGCGAACGGCGGCGGCGTGTCGCGTCGCATCGAAGGCGAAGAGCGTAATGAGTTGCGTGAAGTGCTGTCGCATGTAGAAGTGCCGAACGGTATGAGCATCATCGCCCGTACTGCCGGCATTGGTCGCAATCAGGAAGAACTGCAATGGGACTTGAACTACCTGACCCAGTTGTGGGAAGCTATAGACGGCGCGGCCAAATCAGAAAAAGCACCTTCCTTGATCTATCTGGAAAGCAGCTTGGTGGTACGCGCCATCCGTGATTACTTCAACCCCGAGATTGGCGAGATTCTCATCGATACCGAAGAAGTATTCCAACAAGCACTGGCCTTCATGAGCACCGTAATGCCCGATAATGTCGACCGCATCAAGTTCTACCAAGATGATGTGCCATTATTTTCGCGCTTCCAAATCGAACACCAGATCGAGTCTGCGCATGCTCGTGAAGTGCGTCTGCCTTCCGGTGGCGCAATCGTCATCGACCACACCGAAGCATTGACCGCAATCGACATCAACTCGGCGCGTGCGACCAAGGGTGCGGACATCGAGCACACTGCGTTCAACACCAATCTTGAAGCAGCCGAAGAGATTGCCCGTCAGATGCGCTTGCGCGATCTGGGTGGCTTGATCGTCATCGACTTCATCGACATGGAGAACAGCCGCAACCAGCGTGATGTGGAGAATCGTTTGCGCGACTCTCTGCGCTATGACCGTGCCCGTGTGCAGACTGCAAAGATTTCACGCTTCGGCCTGTTGGAACTGTCCCGTCAGCGTTTGCAACCTAGTCTGGGCGAGAGCAACTACATGGCCTGCCCGCGTTGCAGCGGCATAGGTCATATCCGTGGTACAGAATCTTCAGCTTTGCACATCCTGCGCATCTTGCAGGAAGAAGCCATGAAAGAAAGCAGCGCGGCTTTGCAGGTACAAGTGCCTGTGGACGTTGCCACCTTTCTGCTCAACGAGAAGCGCAGCGATATCCATCGCATCGAATCCCGTCTGAAGGTCGCCATTACACTGATCCCTAACCCGCATCTGGAAACACCTAACTACAGCATCAACCGCATCAAGCATGACGATGTGGTCAGCGAAGCAGTTGCCAGTTACAAAATGGTTGAGAAGCCGTCCGAAGATAAATCTGCTGGTTCACAAGAGCCACAAAAAGCAGCTCGTGCTCAAGCTGTCGTTCAAGGAATCACGCCTACACAACCCGCTCCTATGAAGATAGCCGAGGTAAAGACGGCCTCCTTCTTAGACATGGTATTGGGTTGGTTTAAGTCTGAAGAAAAGCCAGAAGCATCCAAAGCACCTAAAGTCAAAACAGCCACCTCCCGCCCTCCACGCAGTGAACGTCCAGAGCGCGGTGAGCGCAATGACGGTGGCAAGCGTCGCGACCGCGGTGAACGTGGCGACAAGGGCGATAAAGCTGAAAAATCCGGTGAACGCAATGAGGGTCGCGGAGAAGGTCGTCGCGAGCGCGCTGAACCACGCAACAAGAACGCGGGCAATGAGCCAAAATCTCAAGAGCAACGCGAGCCACGTGCGCCTAAGCAGCCACGTCCGCCACGCGAACCTCGTGAACCGCGTGAAGCACGTGAAACCAAACCGGCAGTAGAGGCTCAAGTACAGGCGGTCGCTCCCGAAGCTGGTGAAGAGTCAGCGGCGCGTGAAGGCAGTCGTCGTCGCGGCCGTCGTGGTGGTCGTCGTGAACGTGAACGTCGTGAAAACGTCGTGACAAACAACGAGGGTAACAACGTGGAACAATTGGTCATGGCAGAACAAGTGACCCAACCCGCCACACCAAGACAGCCTAAGAAATTGGTGCCTACCGAGTACTACGCTTTCCCTAGCAATATGGTTAGACCGACTGAGTACGTCGCCTACCCAAGCAAACCAGCGGTAGTAGCCCAACCTGTTGTGGCTGAAATTGCGACGCCTGTTGCCCTCATGGCGGATGCAGGTCTGGTACAAATCGAGACTGATCCCAACAAGGCCGCGAAGATCCACTACACCACACCTCACCACCCGCAATCACATACACCACGTCGTCGTGAACGCAAACATGAGGTATATTTAGAAGAACCTTTGGTCCAGGTCGAGACTCAGCACCACACGTCTTAAAGACTCAGTGACAATAAAAAAGCCGCACTTGAATCAAGTGCGGCTTTTTTACGTCTGCTGCTGTGTATCAACGATATAGCTTGAGTTGCACACCTGATTCATCCACACCCGCTTGATACTCGGCAGCAATCGCAACACCTGGCACACAAACCAAAGTTGCACCGCTATACAATAATGGCAGTCGGTCACGTCGCCAGGGTGGCACATGATGTTCTTGGAGCAGGTTCTTCAAAGTACGCAGGCTAGCATGAGAGTGGGGACGCAACGACTCGCCCCCCTGCCTGACCCGCAAGGTCACTGGCGCAGAGAGTAATTTTTCAAGACTGATACCCTCACCTTGTGTACGGATGAAGGCGACATGCTCCCCAGTCATTGGCCAATCCATCTCGGCCAACTCCTGATTCGCCACACTCAGATCATTCTCCAATGCTGGCAAAGTCGGCATGGCATAGACCTCGTTGCGATATCGTCTCACCTGCCATGCTCCATAGCTGACACAGACGGCGGCATCTGCACGTGCTGTACAAATTTGCTGCAGCATATCTTCCAGTTGTGCGGCCTGAGGCATGGGTGCACGGAGATATTGCAGAAAATAGCGCAACAGATTCTTGGCGCGAGCGTTGCTCAAAGTTTGCAAAGCAGTTACATCCAGGTGCTCTTTTTGTATGGCGATGCTGGCATCCTGATGTGCCAATTCATCCAGTAGCTGACTGGCCTCGTGGAAGTGTTGCGCACTGCGTGCCAACGTTGACCGATAAGCGGGGAAACGTTGTACCAGCACCGGCAGCACCTGACGCCGCAAGAAATTTCGCGGGTATCTATCATCGGCGTTGCTCTCGTCTTCTATCCAGCTTAGATGATGGCTGCGTGCGTAGTCTTCGATCTCTACACGGGTACAACCCAACAGAGGGCGCACCCATTGTGTATCACGACTGACCAGCATGGGCATGGCACTCGTGCCGCGCACGCCTGCGCCACGCAACAACTGCAACAACACAGTCTCGGCCTGATCATCGGCATGATGTGCAAGTGCCAGAAAATCCTGACGGTGCTTGGCATATGCGGCATAACGCAACTGACGCGCAGCGGCCTCCACACCCTGTTCACGCAGAGGAGTTATATCGACTTGCTCGAGGTGAAAAGAGATGTTGTAAGCAGTACAGCGTTGCTCGCAAAAGGCAGCCCACGCATCCGCGTGCGGACTGATGCCATGATGCACATGTAATGCAGAGAGTTGCCAAGCGTAGCGATGGGCGAATTGATGCAGGATGTGTAACAGTACGACGGAATCTACCCCGCCGCTAAATGCGATGAGTATCGAGCTATGCGGAGAGATCAGCGTCGCTAATCGCCCCGCCAGTTGATGGGCAAGATCAGCCGAGTTCGACTTCCTTGAATTTTCCATAACTCATCAGACGATTGAAGCGGTCCTGCAGCAGCGTGGAGGTCGGCTTGTTCTGCGCCGTCTTCAATGCATCTTGTAAAGCCTTCTTGACGCTGTTCATCGTGGCCTTGTAATCGCGATGAGCACCGCCCAATGGTTCGGGGATGATCTTGTCCACCAGGCCTAACGACTTCAGGCGATTCGCCGTAATACCCAGTGTTTCCGCTGCTTCGGAGGCCTTTGCCGCACTCTTCCACAAAATAGACGCACAACCTTCCGGAGAGATCACAGAGTATGTGCTGTATTGCAGCATCAGCAATGAATCACCCACCGCGACTGCCAGCGCACCACCCGATCCGCCTTCACCAATCACCGTACAGATGACTGGCACACGCAGTTCTGTCATTTCGTACAGATTGCGACCAATGGCTTCAGACTGACCGCGCTCCTCCGCACCAACACCGGGATAAGCACCGGGGGTATCGATGAAAGTCATGATGGGGATACCGAACTTCTCAGCCAAATGCATCAGACGCATCGCTTTGCGATAACCTTCCGGACGCGGCATACCGAAGTTGCGTATGATTTTTTCTTTGGTATCGCGACCTTTTTGATGACCGATGACCATCACACTCTGGCCGTTAAAACGTGCCAGACCGCCAACGATAGCTTTATCGTCGGCATAGTTACGGTCACCGTGCAATTCTTCGAAATCCGTGAACAGATGTTCGATGTAATCCAGTGTATAAGGGCGTTGCGGGTGGCGCGACACTTGGGATATCTGCCATGACGTTAGCTTTGAGTACACATCTTTGGTCAGAGCCTCACTCTTCTTGGATAGATTCGCGATCTCGTCGGCGATATCCAAAGCAGAGTCGTCTTGCATGAAACGCAGTTGCTCAATCTTCTCTTCCAACTCTGCGATAGAGCTCTCGAAGTCTAGAAATGATATTTTCATGTATCTCCCATCACAATCCCCTGGTGGGGTAATTATTGTTTGCTGATTGCTAATATTTAACGCGGCGCGATGATACTACAGCCGGCCTACAAACCGAAGAAGCGTTTGACTGTGGCCAACACTTCATAATGCTGTTTGTGTATCTCCATATGTTTGGAAGCTTCATCCAAATTCTGCATGGCACTATCCAGTTGTGCACGGCGTGTCACCAACACATGCGCGATCTCATCAGCGATACTGGGGCGTGCCAGCATAACAGCCTCGAAAGCTTCTTTATCCAGACGGTAACACTCAACGTCTGTCTTGGCGATTACAGACGCGGCGCGCGGCGCACCTGTCATCAAACTCATCTCGCCAAAGAAATCACCCTTGCCCAAGACATTTAAGATACGTTTCTCACCCGACTGACCTTCCAGATATATCTCCGCTTCACCATTGATGATAATGAATAACCAGTGCTGTGAGACCGTACCCTGCTTGGTAATGAGGTTGCCTTTGGCAAAGGGCGCATATTTGAGGCGGCCCGCCATGCTATGCAACTCGTCATCGCTCATCTGGGCAAACAGCTCTACACGTTTGAGAGTCTTGAGACGGCGCACAAGTTCGCGTTGTTGCACCGCTTCTTCGTATTTTTCGTTTTCTTTAATAAAGTGTACGTTCTGCTCTTCAACGGCCAGCTTGATACCCACGCGTTCCAATGCTGTGTAAACATGCCAGCGTACCGCTGCATCGGTAGGATCATCTATCGCCAGATTAGTCAGCCAATAACGCAAGGCATAGCGTGCACAGCCTTTGTCTATCTCCATCAATACACAACTAGGTGCGGGGGATTTGGCGACGTTATTTATCTCTGCCTGCAGGATTGCATCTTCAACTGCCGAGACCACCTTGGTCGGCGTGGTGTTCAGACTCACGTTGAACCAGACCCAACGCCGCCACTGTACCGGCTGATCAGTGCGTCTGCCCAACACGAGGAATTTATTCTTCATCAAATGACTATTGGGTATGACCACGGTCTCCCAATTGCGTGTCTCTACCAAGGTGGAACGCCAACGTATATCGACCACACGCCCCACCACATCATCGGCCTTAATCCAGTCACCTATACCGACCGAGTTGTCCAATTGCAAAGCCAGACCGCCCAAGATGTTGCCCAAAGTATCTTGCATCGCGAACGCAACTACGGCTGTGATCATTGCCGATGTCGCGACAATACTGCCCAGATCCAGTCCAGCATAACGCAGCCTAACCATACCCCAGGCAACATAAGCGACGATGACGAAGAAATCTTCTGCGATACGCGGTGGTGTGACGCGTGCGAGGGGCAAGATCAGGCGGAACGTCAGCAAGCCCCACAGTCGTATCAGTGCGATGCCGCCACCGATGACGAAAATCTCGCGCAGGATGTTTGCAGCCGAAGTAAATTGCATTGCATGTAACAGACTGCTGACAAACTGTCCGAACAGACAGGCAAGGAAGAAACTTAGGGTATTGATGATGCTATGGCGCTCTTCTTTATGGAAGTGATACAAGATGAAGGTGAGCGCCATACCCATGACAACGACCAACAAGGACTCTTCACGCCAAAAAAATCCAATCGCTGTTTGCCAAAACTCCATCTTGCTCTCCCCCTTGATTCGTGCGGTGATTCTACACCAATGAGTACTTCGCCAAGGGCTTGCTTGAGCGCCAAAAACGCCACAAATCGGCACGTGTCACCTGAAAGGTTTTACTGTTTTCACCAGCCATCGCATCAATCTGCAATCGTTCCAGTTGACCACCGCGTAGCGCTTGCAACAAAGGCTGGAACAAATCACGCTCCAAACGCTGCACTTCCATACGCCATGCATGCAAATCACCCGCTTGCAAGCAGCGACTCAAACTCGTACACACCAACAATTGCCTGCCTGCTTGAACTTGCCACCTGCCTTCTAATTGCTGATGTGACAAGCCGGCTGCCGCCGCGAACATCTCGCCCAGCACGTCATCCGATACCACCACATCATATTCGGTCCTGACCTGCCCCAATGCCGCACTACCGCCCCAAAACCATAGGGAGTTTATCGGCGACTCGCCGCGAGATTCGCGCGCCTCATTCAAAGGATGTGCGAACAGCAACATCTGTATCTCGTTAAACAACTGATGCCAACGTGGTGCATCCGTGCCCTGCGGCAAGGCTCCACGCACATTGCTGCCGATCACCTCGGACAAAGCTCTCGTCTGCATCTCGGGTAATTGCGCCAACTCCACGTACCAACGCAAAGGATGGGGCACGTGGAAGGTCATCCCCTGCCCGGCAAAATATTCGTTCAGACTGGCACAGAATTGTGACGCCTCTTCTGCCGTAAGCTCTGCCTGTGACAACAACATCTGGTCACGTTGCAAACGCAAATGCACGGGGTCGGCACGCAGATAGTTGCCTATAGGCAAGTCATCGAATTTAGCCGAAACCGCTGCTATAGGCAGATCACCCTGCACCTCCATACCAAATGCTGCACACAAAGCCTGCTCCACTCCATGAACAGAAATCTTCTCTGATTGAGCTCGCACCAACAGCTTACCCAGCACCGGCAACTCAAGATCGGCACTGACCTCCGATGCGAATGCTACAGGTAAGAAAAGGTCGGGAAGGAGCAGGTGTACATTTTTCATGGCGGCAAGTTTAACATTCCTGCGCTGTCATCCGCCGCCAGCTTGGAGCACACTTGTCGAGCTGAGGTTGACATAACGACTGGGGGCATTGCGCGAGTGAGGCTCAACTTTGGTGCAGAGGCGAGTTGAGTTTTAAGTGACCTTCCCACGGTTTTTCGTCTTCCAACACCCATCACCACCATCCAGATGAATTTTGCCTTCGCGCGCAGTAAACTGATCTGTACTCGCCCCGAAAAATAACTAATTGTTACCACCCTCCGCATACACTTCATAGCCGAAAGTCGCCCAAAATTATCTGCTTGTGGCACACTTGCGCCCGTTCGAATTCTCCCCAGACTACTATCTTGCAACCCTACGAATTATTCATCGGTCTGCGCTACACAAGAGCCAAACGGCGCAACCACTTTATCTCCTTCATCTCGCTGATTTCCATGCTGGGCATGGGCTTGGGCGTGATGGCGTTGATTGTGGTGCTCTCCGTCATGAACGGTTTTCAAAAAGAGATTCGTGAACGCATGTTGGGCGCGTCGCCACATTTGGAAGTGATCGCCGATGGCGGGCGGATAAATGATTGGCGCCCGGTCTTGGCGCAGGTTGCAGAAGATAACCGAGTCACTGCCAGCGCGCCCTATGTATCCGGCCAGGGCATGCTGACTTACGGGCAGAGCGTGCAGGGCGTAATGGTACGAGGCATTGACCCGCTGCTGGAAACTGCAATCACGGACTTGTCCAACAAAATAAAAGCCGGGGCACTGACTGATTTGCGCAGCACCGAGTTCGGCATCGTGCTGGGCTCGGATCTCGCGCGTGCCTTGGGTGTGCATGTCGGTGATCGTGTCATGCTGATCTCGCCACAGGGTTCAATCACACCTGCGGGCATGGTGCCACGCCTCAAACAGTTCCATGTGGTGGGTATCTTCGAGATCGGCATGGCACCCTATGACAACTCCTTGGCATTGATCAACATCGGTGATGCGCAGAAGTTGTTCCAACTCGGCGATGCTGTGACAGGTATCAGCGCCAAACTACACAACATCGATACCGCCCCCGACGTGGCGCATGATCTACAGCATCGCTTGCCTCCCTATCTGTATGCCAACGACTGGACACACCAGAACAGCAACTATTTCCGCGCAGTACAGATGGAGAAGAAGATGATGTTCATCATCTTGTCGCTGATCGTCGCGGTAGCTGCTTTCAACATCGTTTCCACGCTGGTGATGGCAGTGACCGACAAACAGGCCGACATCGCCATCCTGCGCACCTTGGGCGCATCGCCGCGCAGCATCATGAAGATCTTCATCGTTCAAGGTGTGGTGATCGGACTGATAGGTACACTGCTAGGCGGCATAGGCGGGATTGCCCTGGCGCTAAATCTGGACGTGGTGGTGCCCTTCATCGAGCATCTGTTCGGGGTGCAATTCCTCGCCAAGGATGTGTACTACATCAGCGAGTTACCCTCCGACCTGCGTTACCACGAGGTAGCGACCGTGACCGGACTCTCCTTCCTGATCAGTTTGCTGGCGACGCTCTACCCAAGTTATAGGGCCTCACAAACCCAACCCGCAGAGGCACTACGCTATGAGTAAAAATCAGGATACGGGATTGAGGATGCAGGATCCGGTAAGTAACAAGGCGATTATTTCATGTCGCGGATTGGGCAAACATTTCGTGCTAGGCAAGCAAGAGGTCCCAGTTCTCAAACAAGTGGATCTGGAAATTCAACGTGGTGAACGTATCGCCATCGTGGGTGCGTCAGGTTCGGGCAAGAGTACTTTGTTGCACTTGCTGGGTGGCTTGGACAAGGCTAGCTCGGGCAGCGTGCATATCCTGGGACAGGATGTGCAGGCGATGAACGAGACGCAGCGTGGTGAGTTGCGCAACAAATCGCTGGGCTTCATCTACCAGTTCCATCATCTACTGCCAGAATTCACAGCGTTGGAGAACGTCAGCATGCCGCTGTTGATACGCGGTATGAAACGCGGCGAAGCACAGCCGCGTGCGGCTGCGATGCTGGAGCAAGTAGGACTCTCACATCGCTTGCATCATCAACCCGCCGAACTGTCTGGCGGCGAGCGTCAGCGTGTCGCTGTGGCGCGTGCGCTAGTCACAGAACCCGCTTGCGTGTTGGCCGATGAGCCGACCGGCAATCTGGACCGCAACAGCGCACAAGCCTTGTTCGATCTGATGGAGCAGCTCAACGAAAAACTGCACACCAGCTTCATCGTCGTCACCCACGACCTCGAACTCGCCGCGCGCATGCCACGCCGACTGCGTCTGACCGACGGGCAACTCAGCGATGAAGCGCGCTAAACAAAAACTCGTCAGCCCACCGCGCAACCCTCTAGTCGCGTTGCTGCTGTTCAAGAAATCAGGCGCCCACAGCAAGACCGAGAAAGCCCTGCGCCGTGAGGCCAAGATTGCGACCCAACGCAAACTACAGCATGAAGATTGATCTTTCAGCTCCGGTGCTGCCGGCGAGCACGCCAGCGCCAGATCACCATGACACGCCACAACAGTCTCACCGACACATAACCCGCTAGCGCCAAGATGAGTGCGAGCAGCGGCACGCCTATCAGCAAAGGTCGGCCCATATTTTCCAACCATGACCACAACTCGCTATAGCCTTGTTGCCAATGCAATTCCGGCAACTTTAGTGCGACAACCTGCCGTGTACCGCTGACCCAACTACCTAGTTGATAGGCCAGGAGATACAAGGGCACGATGGTGAAAGGATTGGTGTATAGCGTGGTAAGAAGTGCAACCGGCAAATTGACGCGCAACAGCACAACCAATAAAGCGGCACAGAGCATTTGCAGGGGCCCGGGAATCAAGCCGCAGAACAAGCCTATCGCCACACCGCCTGCAACCGATCTCCTGTGCAAATGCCAAAGATTATGGTGCTGTAATAGATGCACGAACGGTCTCAGCCAGCGATAACGTTTGATGGTTTCGTGGTCCGGCATCCATTTTTGTAGTTGTTTGCGCATGACGACATTCTAGCCTCGGGTTAAGCTAGGCGTATGGTACTAATCGCCTTGTCCTTCACTTTTGGTGTGTGGCTTATGCAACAGCAAGCCACGCTGCCAAATTTTGCTTGGGCGTGGCTGTTGCTGACCGCGCCCATCCCGCTGCTGATGGGTGCTTATCTGATACCCGGGCGACCTTTGTTGAAGTGGCTGCGCTTCCTGTTTATCGCGCTACTCTCGTGCTGCTTGGGTTTTTATCATGCCGCCTATCAAGCCCGGCAACGCCTGAACATCAGCCTTGCAAACGAATGGCAAGGACGTGATATCAGCATAGTCGGAGTGGTCGCCGAGTTACCGCGCCTACATGAACAAGGCCAGCGCTTTAGATTCGATGTGACAGACTCGCTCGCCCCGCAGGCCTTTGTCCCACCGCACATCTATCTAAGCACTTACAACACGCCGGACTCCCAATTGACGATACACGCAGGCGAGCGCTGGCGACTCACGGTGCGCCTCAAACAACCCCATGGCAGCAGCAACCCTCATGGCTTCGACTTCGAAGCATGGGCGTTAGAGAACGATATCCGTGCAGTCGGCTATGTCGTCAACAAAGGGGACAGGCAACGCCTGGATGCCCACGCGCAAGGCTTACGCTATCGCATAGAGACCTTGCGCGAAGCCGTGCGTGACCGATTTCTAAGTAGCTTGCCCGACGCACCTTATGCCGGCGTATTAAGTGCATTGGCGATAGGCGATCAAAGCAGCATCCCACAAGCGCAATGGCAGGTTTATACCCGCACCGGCGTAAACCATCTGATGTCAATTTCAGGATTGCATATCACCATGCTGGCCAGCGCGGCATTCGCGTTTGTGTATGGCTTATGGCGACGCAGTGTGTGGTTGACCTTACGCCTACCCGCGCGCAAAGCCGCAGCCCTTGCCGCAGTATTGATAGCGCTGGCTTATGCCTTACTTTCCGGTTACGGCGTACCTGCACAACGCACGGTTTACATGGTGGGCGCCGTCGCCGCAGCACTATGGCTGAAGCGCAATTTCTCGCTTAGTCAAATCATGTCCATCGCGCTGTTGGGCGTGCTCATCCCGGATCCCTGGGCAGTCCTCTCACCGGGCTTTTGGCTATCTTTTGGCGCAGTCGCATTGATCCTGTATGTCACGGCGCATCGTATCGGTCGCACACACTGGTTGCGTGAATATGCCGTAGTGCAATGGGCGATGAGCATAGGACTCATCCCCTTGCTACTGGGACTTTTCCAGCAAGTCTCGCTGGTCTCTCCCATCGCCAACGCCTTCGCTATCCCGCTGGCCAGCCTGGTCGTTGTGCCCCTCACCTTACTGGGTGCAGTCCTGCCATGGGATGCACCGCTATGGCTAGCGCACGCCGTGATGAGTTTCACGATGCAACTATTGGAATGGCTGAGCGCCTTGCCGCAAGCAGTCTGGATACAACATGCGCCGCCTGCATGGACGGTGCTCTGCGGCATGCTGGGCGCACTCCTGATCCTTGCGCCGCGTGGCATACCCGCGCGCTGGCTGGGCATCGTTTTCATCATGCCCATGTTCTTAAACTCACCTACACCACCCGCCGGGAACAGCTTGCGCATGATCGTGTTCGATGTGGGGCAGGGGCTTTCCGTGGCGGTACAGACTCGCCACCACGCCCTGCTCTACGACACCGGGCCTGATTACTCGGGTGAATCCGACAGTGGCAACCGCATCCTGCTGCCCACCATGCGTGCCTTGGGTATCAAGCGTTTGGACAAACTCATCCTCAGCCATGACGATATAGACCACACCGGTGGCACACGCTCGGTGCTACAGGCACTACCGATCGCGCACGTGACATCCAGCTTGCCCGTCGACAGCCTGTTGTTAAATGCGCTCACACAGCAAACCGATCACATCCAACGCTGTGCTGATGGCGAACATTGGGAGTGGGATGGCGTACGTTTCGAGATCTTGCATCCCGCAGAAAACGTCGACACCCCGGGCAAACCGCACGACAACGATATGAGTTGTGTGTTGCGTATCAGCATAGGTGAGCGACACATACTGCTGGTAGGTGACATAGAAAAACGCAGCGAACAACGCTTGCTCGACTTGCATGCGGAACAACTGCCTGCCGATGTATTGGTCGTACCGCATCACGGCAGCAAAAGCTCATCAACCGCAGACTTTATCGCTGCAGTGCTGCCCGACTACGCGGTGTTCACCAACGGCTATCGCAATCGCTTCGGTCATCCCAAAGCCGAAGTCGTACAACGTTATGTGGACAGCGGTGCGGTATTGTTACGTTCAGACCAAGACGGTGCCATTTTGATAGAGATGGATGCACAACATCTGAGTCTGGAAAGTTATCGCAAACAACATCAGCGTTATTGGACACATCAAGTAACGACGACACAAGCTGATGCCGAAGGCGGCTAAAATACCCACCATGCCACACCCCATCCTCTACTCCTTCCGCCGTTGCCCCTATGCCATGCGCGCACGCAGCGCACTCATCGCCGCCGGCATCGATGTCGAATTACGCGAGGTGGTGTTGCGCGACAAACCCGCCGAAATGATAGCCGTCTCGCCCAAGGGAAGCGTGCCGGTTCTGGTATTGCCGGATGGTCGCGTGATAGACGAAAGTTGGGACATCATGTTATGGGCTTTGCGCCACAACGATCCTGACAATTGGCTGGGTGAGGATGAGGGTTTTGTGCAATCGAGCTTGCCGCTGTTACAACACAACGACAGCAACTTCAAACGCGCTTTGGATAAATACAAATATCCGGAGCGCCACCCAGAATTATCCCGGGCAGAACATCGCGCAAACGGCGAAACATTCTTGCTGCAACTCGAACGTCGATTGGAGACTTCAGCCTGTTTATTGGGCGAGCATTTTTCCATCGCAGATGCCTCCCTGCTGCCCTTCGTCCGCCAATTCGCCGCTGTTGATAACGACTGGTTCACCGCTGCGCCCTACCCCGCCTTGCGCTTGTGGCTAACGGGATTTACCCGCTCAAATTTATTTACTCGTGTGATGCAAAAATATCCGCAATGGCATCCGGGAGACGAAGCTGCTTACTTATCTGGCATGGACTGAGAACAAAAACTATCCGCGAACCGATGCGTGCGATCCGCCCGTCGCCCTGCAGCACAATCAGCGCAAATAATTAAAGTGGCGATAGCAGCACATTTTCGCGCAGCTTTTTCAACTGGTCGCGCAAATCGGCGGCTTTCTCGAATTCCAGATTTTTGGCGGCTTGCAGCATTTCTTTTTCAAGTCGCGTGACTTCTTTGGAAACTTCTTTCGCGCTCATCGCCAGATACTTGGCTTGGGTCTGTGCCGTTTTTAGTTGGCTGCGCTCATCATCAATCTGATACACCCCGTCGATGATGTCTTTAATGCGCTTTTGCACGCCTTGCGGCGTAATGCCGTGCGCGGCGTTATGCGCAAGTTGCTTGGTGCGGCGGCGGTCAGTCTCGTCGATGGCGCGGCGCATCGAGTTGGTGATCTTGTCGGCATACAACATCGCTTTACCATTGATGTGACGGGCAGCACGGCCTATGGTCTGTATCAAGGAACGCTCCGAACGTAAGAAACCTTCCTTGTCCGCATCCAATATCGCCACCAATGACACCTCCGGGATGTCCAAACCTTCACGCAATAAGTTGATGCCTATCAGCACATCGAACATACCCAAACGCAAGTCGCGGATGATCTCCACGCGCTCCACTGTCTCGATGTCCGAATGCAAATAGCGCACCTTGATGCCGTGTTCGGATAAGTAATCGGTGAGGTCTTCGGACATGCGTTTCGTCAGCGTGGTGACCAGCACACGCTCACCCGCCTTGATGCGCAAATTGATTTCGGACATCAGGTCGTCCACCTGATTGATCGCGGGGCGCACTTCTATGACGGGGTCTACCAAGCCAGTCGGACGCACTACTTGTTCAACCACCTGCCCCGAGTGTTCTGCTTCATAAGCGGCAGGCGTGGCAGAGATGAACACGCTTTGGCGCATCATCTTCTCGAACTCATCGAAACGTAATGGCCGGTTATCCATAGCAGACGGAAGACGGAAACCGTAGTTCACCAAGTTTTCTTTACGTGCACGGTCACCTTTGTACATGCCGCCTACCTGCGGAATCATCACATGACTTTCGTCCAAGAACATCAGGGCATTGGGCGGCAAATAGTCGATCAAAGTGGGCGGCGCGGCGCCTTCCGGTCTGCCCGACAAATGACGAGAATAGTTTTCGATACCCTTGCAGAAGCCGATCTCGTTAAGCATCTCCAAATCGTGGCGAGTACGCTGCTCAATGCGCTGCGCCTCTACCAGTTTATTTTCACGCTGATAGTGGGCGATGCGTTCCGCCAACTCGACTTTAATGGTCTCTATCGCACTCAACACCGTGCTACGCGGCGTCACGTAATGACTTGAGGGGTAAACGGTATAGCGGGGTACTTTTTGCAGGATGTGTCCCGTGAGTGGATCGAACAAAGCCAGCGTTTCAACTTCGTCATCAAACAAAGTGATGCGTAGCGCCAACTCATTACTTTCGGCGGGATACACATCAATGACATCGCCACGCACGCGAAATTTACCGCGCGAAAAGTCAATATCGTTACGCTCATACTGCATCTCGATCAGACGCTTGATGACATCACGCTGATGCATCTTTTCGTTATGGCGCAAGTGCAGGATCATGCCGTGATAATCGACCGGATCACCAATACCGTAGATAGCTGAAACCGTCGCCACAATGATGCAGTCTTCGCGCTCCAACATCGCCTTAGTCGCGGAGAGCCGCATCTGCTCAATCTGCTCATTGATACTGGAATCCTTCTCGATATAAACGTCACGCGAGGGCACGTATGCCTCGGGCTGGTAGTAATCGTAGTAAGACACAAAGTACTCGACCGCATTCTCCGGGAAAAACTCGCGCATCTCGGCATACAACTGAGCGGCCAAAGTCTTATTCGGCGCCATCACCATGGCTGGCCTGCCAGTCTGTGCGATAACGTTGGCCATGGTGTAGGTCTTACCCGAACCCGTCACGCCCAGCAAGGTCTGAAACGATAAGCCGTCCTCTAATCCTTCCACCAATTGAGCAATGGCCGCAGGTTGGTCACCAGCCGGTTCAAAGGGCTGATGCAGGCGGTAAGGACTATTGGGGAAGGTTTTAATCACGGGTATAATCGGCAGCGAATTTTAGCCGTGGATTTTACCACGCCAGCACCACCCAACCGACCCTAAGGAAACCATCTTGGAACTGTCCAAACGTGTACAAGCCATCAAGCCCTCCCCTACTCTTGCCGTGACCGCGCGCGCGGCCAAACTGAAGGCAGAAGGTAAAGATATCATCGGCCTGGGTACCGGCGAACCGGATTTCGATACCCCGCAACACATCAAAGATGCCGCCATCGCCGCCATCAACAAGGGTTTCACCAAGTACACCGCAGTCGGTGGCACCCCCTCGCTGAAGCAGGCGGTAATCGCAAAGTTCAAGCGCGACAACGGTCTGGACTACACAGCCAAGCAGATCTTGGTGTCCTGCGGTGGTAAACAGAGTTTCTTCAATCTGGCGCTCGCGATCATCAATCCT
The DNA here is from genome assembly GCA_027448945.1 of Gallionellaceae bacterium. GTDB lineage: Bacteria > Pseudomonadota > Gammaproteobacteria > Burkholderiales > Gallionellaceae > Gallionella. Next base: position 24,813 of record DAIDMQ010000020.1, on the reverse strand, counting down.
GGCGACGAAGTCATCATCACGGCCCCTTACTGGGTGTCTTATCCGGACATCGTCATCATCGCGGAAGGCAAGCCTGTCATTGTCGAGGCTGACATCGCACAGGGGTTCAAACTGACACCGGCACAACTGGCAGCAGCGATCACGCCTCGCACCAAGATGGTCGTGATCAATAGTCCAAGCAACCCTTCCGGCGCGGTCTACACACTGGAAGACCTGAAGGCTTTGGGTGTGGTGTTGCGCAAACATCCCAACATCCTCATCGCGACCGACGATATGTATGAACACATCGCGCTGGTCGATGGCAAGTTCGCCAACATCCTGAATGCCTGTCCTGATTTATATGACCGCACGATGGTGCTTAACGGCGTGTCCAAGGCTTATGCCATGACAGGCTGGCGCATCGGCTATGCAGCAGGTCCGGAAAATATCATCACCGCGATGGAGAACGTGCAATCGCAAAGCACCTCCAATCCAACTTCAATCTCCCAAGTTGCTGCCGAGGCGGCATTAAACGGTGATCAGAATTGCCTGGCTCCAATGATCAAGGCATTTCGTGAACGTCATGTGTTTGTGGTCAATGCACTGAACGCTATCGAAGGTGTGAAATGCATCATGGCGGGCGGCGCATTCTATGCCTTCCCCGATGTACGTGCTGTGATCGCCAAATTACATAAACGCGGGACCATCTCTGCTGCGACCGACATCGCCCTGTCCGAATACCTGCTTGTGGAAGCAGGCGTGGCCGTAGTGCCAGGTTCCGCTTTTGGTAGTGAAGGTTATATCCGCTTATCCTTTGCAACCTCGATGGAAAACTTGCAGCAAGCTTTGGCGCGTCTGGCCAAGGCTATGGCGTAATCAATAAGCTGTAGGCATAAAAAAGCATGGCTGGTAACAGCCATGCTTTTTTATCGTCTATGACAACTTAACGTGTGGCTCGCAGCGTCGGATTGTCCGTTGCACCGCCTACTTGCAGGTCTACATTACTGACACCATCGATAGACAGACGTGCTGTCATCCTGCCAGATAATTGCTGTTTGGCGATATCAACATTACCCGTCGCGTTCAACACACTGCTTTCGATCTTCAGCGATTTGAAGTGATAAACACCATTGCTATAACTCAAAGCACCATCCATTTTATCGAAGTGTGATCGTCCGCCTGGTATATTCTCTTTGCTGTGCAGTCTGGCTGTCTCTATGATATTGACGCCGCTAATGACACCTTTCTTAACCACCATAGTGCCATCAAATGCGCTACTGTCTGTGAGCTTACCCAATGTTTCCGCCTGCATCTTGAATCTTCCCTCGCCATCCATATCACCTTCCAGCAGCTTGCTAATTGACGACAAGGTCATGGTCTTAGCATTCAAATTACCTTGTGCACTCCATCCATTTTGCCAATCCAGACGAGCCGTGCCCTGAAGAATGCCCCCCGAGATACGCGCATCGAAATCGCTCACAACCAAACCATCACTCGTTAATACACCATTGGCGGTCATATCCTCGAAGTTCCAATTGGGCAATAAAGGCAAGGCTGAATTGTGCAGATTAAACACTGTCTCCAGCTTTCCATCCGGAGCAGCTTTTATGTTCAAAATAAACTTGCCACTGTTGGCGCGGATTTCACTGCTGGCAAATTTACCCTGTGCATCAAAATTAACCGAGCCGTCCATATCATTAAATTGAACAGCATCACCGTTTAGCTTTCCACCTATGAAAGTAATTCGCGCAATAGGATGCTGTTTGTCTGAAGCAAGACTTTGCAGCCATCCCGGCACTTCCAAAAGTCCGCTGCCATTCAATTCGGCACCTTCCAATTGCAACTCTTGAATATTTCGTATATCACCAAACAATGAGCCAAATCCTATGCTAATAATCGCCTGCTGTGCCTTGATCTGCTTGATTTCACCGATGTATATTTCACCCAAATCTATACGGGGTGTGGGCAGAATGCGTACGGAAAATTTTCCAACGTGCACGGGTTGGTGCAATTCGTCAGACAACTGCTTCTCCAATTTGGCTGCGTATTCCTGAGTCGGCAATGCCATAGGAATAATGAAGAGTGACAATACAGCAAGTAACAACAAGCCTACTGATATACCACCCCACGGTAGCGGTTTACGCTTAGTGGCTGACTTTAATTTACTTGCAGTTTGTTTCTTAAGTTCCGCAGAGTGCACCGCTTGCTGAGCAGCTTGAGCGGCATGTGCTTTTGCCGCTTCTGCCGCGCGCAATTCCGCCTCGGCCCAGGCTTTGGCCTGAGTATCCGCCAACTTCTTAGCGGAAGCTTCCTCTTCCAACCTTGCAGCCTCAGCCTGCTTTGCGTGTTCTTTAGCTTCCTTCTCTTTGGCCTTAATCTCTTCAGCACTCGGCCCCTTGGGCTGCTCCTGAGCGGCTTGTGCTATTTCAGCACTGACCGCCGCAACCATAGGTTTGACTTCCAGAGCTGATAAATCAAAATCATCCAGCTTGATGACCGGCGCAGATTCAGGAGGCTTACTGGTGTCGTAAGGCGTGTCACGAATTTGAGTGCTTGCAGCAGCCAGTGCATGCTGCTTGGCACGCTTGAGTTCTTCTTCTCGCTCTTGCGCTGCTTTATGCTCCAAAGCCCGCTCCAACGCTTCGCGTTCCTGAGCCGAAATTTTCTCTGCCAATTTACGTGCCTCGGCAGCAGCAGCCTCAGCAGCGATACGCCCAGCTTCCGCTTCCTGTCTGGCTTTGTTTTCCTGTTCAGCTTTGACCAGAACTGCTTCCAACTCATCGCGCGCACGAGCCGCTTCCTGCTCTGCCTTTAAGCGACTCGCTTCAGCCTCTTCTTTGGCCTTGCGAGCAGACTCCTCCGCCTCACGTTTAACACGCTCGGCTTCGGCTTTGGCCTGTTCTGCTTCCTTCTTGATACGCTCGGCTTCTGCTTTAGCTTCTGCAGCCAAACGCTCTGCCTGTTGCTTGGCAGATTCAGCCGCCTCGAGTGCCTTACGCTCAGCCGCAGCCCGCGCCTGCGCCTCTTCTTCTGCCTTTTTCTTTGCAGCCTCAGCCTCCTTACGCGCTGCCTCTGCTTCCTGCTCAGCTTTTAAGCGATCAAACTCTGCCTGAGCGCGTGCTTTACGATCTGCTTCTTCCTTCTCTGCTCTAACCCTAGCTTCCTCTTCAGCCTTACGCTTCGCTTCTTGCTCTGCCTTACGCTTCGCTTCTTGCTCTGCCTTGAGCTTCGCTTCTTGCTCTGCCTTGAGCTTCGCTTCTTGTTCTGCCTTGAGCTTCGCTTCTTGTTCTGCCTTGAGCTTCGCTTCTTGTTCTGCCTTAAGCTTGGCTTCTTGCTCTGCTTTGAGCTTCGCTTCTTGTTCTGCCTTGAGCTTGGCTTCTTGCTCTGCTTTGAGCTTCGCTTCTTGTTCTGCCTTGAGCTTGGCTTCTTGTTCTGCCTTGAGCTTGGCTTCTTGCTCTGCTTTGAGCTTGGCTTCTTGTTCAGCCTTGAGCTTCGCTTCTTGCTCAGCCTTGAGCTTGGCTTCTTGTTCAGCTTTGAGCTTAGCTGCAGCCTCTTCTTCCTGTTTGGACTTTTGGGCAGCGTGTATCTTGGCCGCCTCAGCACGTAATGCATCAGCACTTGGTGCACGCATGATGGTAGTGAAGTCCAGTTCACTCTCACTGGTTGTCTCTTGCTTGGCTGTGGGAGGGGCAACTTTGGGGGGCACTACAATTTTGGCTGAGAATCCGGCTCGTGCCTTATCTTCTATAAACCCGCCAGTGACGAGCTCTCTAATCAATTCAGCCAAAATGCTACGTAAACTGGGCGCTGCCCGTTTACTGATCTCTGTAAACGTCGATACACCATCCACCATAGAAAGGGCACGTTTGATATCGCCGTATAACAATGAAGTCTTATGACTGACTTCTTCTTGTCCTTTTTCGGTCAATACAAAGATCGTTTTGGTATCCATATTTTTATCTGATGAAGAGTTTTTTGTATAAGTTGCAGAGTTGTTATTATTTACACGCAAATTTTAAATGCACCCAAATCCAAAGTGTCTTTCCGACGTTTCTTCTGGCAGGCATTCGCAATCAGGTTTTTTAGCGTTTGCTAATCATAGCCTATCTCGCAATTTTCGCCATACGACTTTAACGACTACGAGTATCTAGGCAATCTTAAAATTGTCTTCCAACGAGACTCAAAAACATTAGGGATTTTTAAGCCATTTCTCCCACAAAGAAGTTTTCACATGGGCATACAAAAAAATAATTAAAAATTTATGAATTTCATGTTGACCTAAAGGGGCGATATCACTATGATGCGCACCTCTTAATTCCCTGATAGCTCAGCCGGTAGAGCGACGGACTGTTAATCCGCAGGTCCCTGGTTCGAATCCAGGTCGGGGAGCCAGATAAGATAAGCCTTGCAGCAATGCAGGGCTTTTTCTTTTTCCATCGCAACATTTTCTTCCTCCAAAGTGTTACGGTTGATTATCGAGCGTTCCCTGTATAAGTCGAGATTTTATTTATTGACGGCTGTTGTAAGCGCGCGTCGCTTTTGGCACTGATTTGCAATCTTATTGGCACTGGTTTTATTTACCAAAATCGTTAAAAGAGAGGCAAACGGGAGGGGTTGTAACTATAAGTTAACCCCTCCCTGATTTATTACCAGTTTCGGATCACTAGCTCGGCTGACTTTACCCCCTTATCACCTCCACCCAAAGTATAGGTTATCGGCAGGCTGGCCATCGTTAAGCCGGAGAACGCTTCTCTCATCTCAGGGATATCGTTTACGCTGATAACCATCTTCCCTTTAATCGTCTTCGCCAGCTCTGCCATGCGGGCATATTGGTCTAGGTTAAAATCTACACCGTACCCTTCTGTACCCCAGTATGGTGGGTCGCAATAGAACAAAGTATGAGAGCGATCATACTTGGAGATACAAGCTTGCCAATCTAGGTGCTCTATATAGGTACGAGACAAACGCAAATGCGCCTGACTCAGATCCTCTTCCAGACGCAAAAGATTAAAGCGCGGAGCTGTAGTCGTTGCAGTACCGAAGGTCTGGCCATCTACCTTGCCACCAAAGGCTAGTTTTTGTAGGTAATAGAAGCGAGCTGCGCGCTGGATATCTGTCAGTGTCTCTTCTGGGGTGATTTGCAGCCACTTATATATCTCGCGGCTCGTAAGCGCCCATTTTCATCTATCCATCAAAATCATCGTCACCATGTAAGCGGGGGAAGTTCGGCGATGAAAGCATCAACGCTGGCGGGAATGGCGCGGGTAAGTGCCAATAAACTGATTCCGTTACGCATCGTGTTCTCCTGATAAATTAAAAATGAGCGACCTATTCAGATCATTCGCCTGCTGCGGCCAATGCTTCGGCGTAGCTGACTTTGTGTTCGCTGGCATAAGCCAACGCCTTGTTGTGTTGCGCCAGACGCTCGCTATCCACCGTAAAGCCTGCGGGTGCAGAAAACTCGACCGTGTTGGTCTTTTCGGTGCCCGGCTTGGCGTGTTCGTTGAACTCCACCACCTTTGCGGCTGCAGTCAGTTGCGCCTTATAGGCTGCCAGCGTACCGGCGCGCGCCATCGTTAACATCGTATTCATCGCTACTTCACGGCTAGATCCTGATGCTTGCTGCAATTCGTCCAGCTTGCGCAGGATGGTGTGACGCGCAGCGCTCTCTTCGCGCTGGCGGCTTGTGCAATGATCGATATCGAGCGTTGCAACGGAATAAAAAGGTGCTGGGCTTGTAGGCCCAGCACTAGAAGCCGGGGAAATGGTCGAAACCCCGGCAGGAGGAAGATTGCTGACCTTATGCGTCAGGATGGCATCACGAATAGCTTTGGGCAGGCTAGCCAGCGCATACATGCGCTTCTTGCCGCCACGTACACTTTCTTCTTTGAAAGCCCAAGCCTCTTTATTTGCACGGCGTTCAGCGCTACGCTTTGAAGTATTCAAAGCTTGGGCAATAGCATTGATATCGATACTCATGCCTGCTCTCCTAGCGCACGCTTGATCGCTTTTTCTTGTTTGGCGATATCGCTCTTCAACACTTCTAGGCGGCCCAGCTCAGCAACAAGCGACTCTTTACCTGGCAGAACGCGGCAGCCCAACTTCTTGGCAAAGAGATCGACAAGTGCAAGCTGCCCAGTCGCAGCATCAAAGGCAAAGGCAGTTTCAAGGTTGGGGATATGTTCCTCTGCAGCTTCCGAGGTGTATTTATCGAGCGTATTGATAGAGACTTCGCGGCCCAGTAGGCGGCTCATATCAGCGGCGATCTGGTAACGGTCTTTACCGCAAGCTGCAATCGCAGCGCCCATCACGTGCGCGATCTCGACGCGGAAGCGCCAAGCCCCTGCATTCATTGGGTGTGGCTGAGGTATCGATGCGACCACCTCAAACAAGTCACCAGTCAAATTATCGAGTACGCGCCTCATGTCAGGCGACCTTCAATAATCTGCTATCGGCAGCAGTTGTCTTACTATTGCGCGCTCTTGTGGTTGCGTTAAACTGTATTGCATGAAAGCCCCTAGGTTTGACGCTGCCATCTTTGTTATAGCGTGATGGCCATATCTCCATAGGGTGTACGCCGACCGCATCAGCAATACGTTTTTCATTGAGCGGATAGCTGCGTGTAAAGGTAGATGAAAGCGAGGAGGAGCTAGTCATTCCGTAGGCTTCAGCGATTGCCGCAAGTGTGATGCCTTTCTTGTGGAGAGCCGCCTTAATATCCGCAGGGTGCCAGTCTTGGTCGACTGGTTTTTTTGCCGTTACTGTTGTCATGTTGTTTACTTTCGCGTGGCTGTTCGATGGGGTGCACTCTAACAGTACAATTTGGCTAATGTCAACACTCCTGCCAGTATTTTTTTTCGTGTCGCACTTAAAAATATGAAGATTTTGTCGTAATTATGTATTATTTAATTAAATACAACGCCTTACTGAAAGTGCGACACATTGAATTTTGTCGCACTTTCATGTCGCACTTTCGCTGTGGAAGTGCGACATGAGTTCACTTCCAGAAAGATTGCGCGCCGCAAGGGCTTCCTTAAAGCTAACGCAAAAGGAAATTGCAGCACAATCTGGCGTTTCAGAAAGGTCTTATCAGGGATATGAGGATGGCCGAAGTGTCCCTGGTGGCGATGCGATAGCGGGTTTAGTGCGCCTAGGTATTAGTGCAGACTGGCTTCTATTAGGGCATGGGGAAATGTTATTGGCTCCAATGGCTACTCTCTTGAGTGATCCTATGAGGCAAGCTGTAGATGCCTTCTTCCCTGACTCAATAGATTTGGCCCGTAAGCCTTATGATTTGGGTGGAACCCATGATGCGCCCCAAAGCGTTGAGCAGCCGCATGCACCTTATGGCTTCGTGCTTGTGCCTCGATACGATGTATCAGCCAGTATGGGCAATGGTGCAGTGATCCATAGCGAACAGATCGTCGATCACTTGGCATTTCGTGAGGCATGGGTGCGCACCGAGCTGAACACCTCCCCAAAGAACCTTGTATTGATAAGCGCGATTGGTGATTCGATGGAGCCCACCTTGCGCGCAGGCGATCTGCTACTGATTGATCGTGGCGGTGAAGGTGTCAAGCAAGATGCCATCTATGCGTTCGCGATGAACGGTGAGCTGCGCGTTAAACGTATGCAGCTCAAGCTAGATGGGAGCGTCATGGTGCGCAGTGATAATCCTCAATATGAGGCAGAGCGCCTATCTGCAGATCAGATTGGCACACTTAATATAGTCGGCCGTGTTGTTTGGTCTGGTCGGCGCATGTAATTGTGTATCTATGTAATCTGCGCGATGAGTTGTGCCAATAACCCTGCAAAACTCGTTACATGTGCCGCGTTTTTTTGCAAATTTAACTACGCGGCCTTTTTTGCTCTTTTTCCCCTGTATCCCTTATTCCATCCAGCTTTATCCAGTTTTGTTTTGATTCATCCAGCTATGCCAATACCCCTGCACCCTCACACTGTGTGCACATTTTCGACATTTGAATTTTTTCAAAGAAAACGCATTCAAACAGTGTCAAGAATCAAGAGCCTTAAATCTACTTTTTTCAATTATATCAAGGAAGAGTGACATTAATTGAGGGTCGTGCTTTCCCCCGGTTTCATCGCGAAGAATCGCCAAGATATCCCGATGCTTCTTTGCCTTATGGTATGTCCTTGTCACCGCCATCGCATCGTAACTGTCTGCGATTGAAATGATGCGTGCGCATATCGGGATTTGTTCTCCCAACAAACCGTCAGGGTAGCCATTTCCGTCATAATGTTCATGATGCGCGCGAATGGCAACCGCTGCCCGACGTGAACCGTCCAATTCTGTTGCCAGCATGATGTTCGCACCTATCTCCGAGTGTTGCTTCATAACCTCCCACTCAGCTTCATCAAGCTTGCCAGGCTTCAACAGAATTGCATCTGGAATTCCAATCTTGCCAATATCGTGGAAAGATGAGCTTATTCGAAGCGCGACCAATTCCTGTTTTTCGATTCCGCATCTGATACCCATGACCAGAGAGAGTCCGCAAACTCGCTCTGAATGCAACCTTGTCATTAAGTCACGATATCCCAGTGCTGCTGATAGCGCCTTCGTGTATCTGAGCAAGGATTCGTAAACGTTATTCTCTGGCTCCATGGATGTCTCCATAAAGGTGAAATCGAAATTCTTGCACGGGGCGAGCATGATTCATGCCGCTTCATTTAACTTAGGATTAGGCGAATAGCCCAACCGAAATAGTGGTGCAAGACTGGCATCAACGGGTTGATTGTCTCACGCCAATGCCTTGCTCACCACCTCCCTAACATCCTTAGCCAGATTTTTTTCCTTAGCCACTTTTTGCAGCGCGGCTTTCATTTGTGCGCGCAACTTGGGTTGGTATTTCTTCCAATGATCCAAGCTGCGCGCCAGACGAGCGGCGACTTGCGGATTGGTTCGATTCAGGGCGATGACTTGCTCTGCCCAGAAAGCATAGCCGCTGCCATCTAGTGCATGGAACTGAGCAGGGTTGGCGTTGCAGAAGCTGAAGATCAGGCTGCGCGCACGATTCGGATTACTAAGGGTGAAGGCGGAATGCTTCATTAATTTGCATATCGCTTTGACATCGTTGTGACGTGCGCCAGCTTGGATGCTAAACCACTTATCCACCACGAGTGCATCCTCTTTGAAATCGTCGTAAAAGCGTTGCAGCGCGGGTGTTTGCGCATCACGCTGCACCAATGAGACAAGAGCAGACTGTCGGTCGGTCATATTGTCTGCGGTGCTTTCCTGTGCCAATGCGAGTGACACGGTGCTGGCATCATTCCATTCCAGCAGATAAGACAGACAGATATTCTTCAGCGCGCGCTTACCTGCAGAAGTCGCATCGGGGCTGTAGCGCCTGGGCGTGAGGTTGGCTTGATAGAGCGTGATGAGTTCCGTCTTGAGTGTCTGAGCCAAGGTGCTGCGCATAAACTGTCTGGCCTGATGTATGGCATGCGGGTCTATCACCTTGGCGCATTCCGCCAGCACACCTTCACTGGGCAAGCTCAATACCTGTTCACGGAATGAGGGGTCCAGGCTGCTGTCGGTGATAGTGCTGCGCAATGCTGCTATGAACACGCTGTCCAGTTGCAACACTCTGCCCGCTTGCACATCCGCAACCAGTGCCAATAGTCTTTGTATCGCCAATCGTTGACCGGCTTCCCAGCGATTGAAGGGATCGCTGTCGTGAGCCAGTAGTTGCACCAATTCTGAATCGCTATAGTTGTATTCCAGCACTACCGGCGCGGAAAAATTACGCAGCAGCGATGGGGTAGGACATGACGTGACTTTGGTGAACCGGAAGGTCTGGCTGGATTGCGTCAGTTCTAATACGCAGGTCTTGGACTCGATGCGCTTACCATCCAGATACAGCACCATGTCTCGACCTTGCGCATCAAGCATCCCCATCGCGAAGGGGATGTGCAGAGGCTGCTGGCCTTTATGAGCGAGGCGTTGTGTGAGAGTTAGCTCATAGCTCTGGCTGGTCGCATCGTATTTTGCTCGCACCTGTATATGCGGGGTTCCTGCTTGGCTATACCAGCGTTCGAATTGGCTCAGGTCACGATTATTAGCTTCGGCCATCGCCATGCGAAAGTCGTCGCACGTCACAGCGTGTCCATCATGGCGGGCGAAGTACAAGTCCATGCCTTTACGGAAGCCGTCGCGGCCTAATAGGGTCTGATACATGCGCACTACTTCCGCCCCCTTCTCGTACACAGTGGCGGTGTAGAAGTTGTCGATGGCGACATAACTGTCGGGACGCACCGGATGTGCCATAGGGCCGGAGTCTTCGCTGAATTGAACTTGGCGCAAGCCGCGCACATCTTCGATGCGTTTGACCGCGCGCGCACTGTCGCTGCCGGCCATATCGGCGGAGAACTCCTGATCGCGAAATACTGTCAGGCCTTCTTTCAAGGAGAGCTGGAACCAGTCACGGCAGGTCACGCGATTACCTGTCCAGTTGTGAAAATATTCGTGGCCGATGACGGCTTCAATATTGGAGTAGTCGACATCGGTTGCAATGCGCGGATTGGCCAACACATACTTGGTGTTGAAGATGTTCAGTCCTTTGTTCTCCATCGCGCCCATGTTGAAGTCGCCCACCGCGACAATCATGAATCTATCCAGATCGAGCTCCAGACCATAGCGTTGCTCATCCCAACGGATGCTGTTCTTCAGCGAGTCCATCGCATGTGCGGTCTTATCCAGATTCCCCGGCTCCACCCAGACTTGCAGCAACACTTTGCGGCCTGATTTGAGTTTGAATTTTTCTTCCTGGCAGACCAGATTGCCGGCAACCAGTGCGAATAAATAAGAAGGCTTTTTGAACGGGTCTTCCCACTTTGCATAATGACGGCCATCGCCCAGGTCGCCTTGTTCAATCAGGTTACCGTTGCTTAACAGCACCGGATATTTCTGCTTATCGCCGCGTAGCATCACGGTGAACTTTGCCATCACATCAGGACGGTCCGGGTAGTAGGTAATCTTGCGAAAACCTTGCGCTTCACACTGGGTAAAGAAGTTGCCGTTGGAAACGTACAGCCCCATTAAAGAAGTGTTTTTGATCGGATTGATGCGGGTAACAATCTCCAGTATGACCTCATCCGGCGCGGCTGCGATCTCCAAAAGACCTTCGTTCAGACTGTAGTTGCGCTTGGCTTTGAGTACGACACCGTTCATGCGTAGTGCAAGCAACTCCAATTTTTCGCCCGACAGTTGCAATGCATTTCCGGTGGCAACAGGATTGCGGCGCATCTTCAAGCGTGTGCTGACCAAAGTCGATTCGGGAGACAGATCAAAACCCATCTCCACGGTATCCACCAGATAGGCGGGAGGGGTGTAATCTTTGCGGTATACGTTGGGAGTTTGGTCGATGTTCATGGCGGTTGTGATAGTTGAAATTTGCGCGAGCTTAGCAGAAATGCTCGCTGGACTTGAGTTTGTGTTTAGTAATTTCGGTAGCCTGTGCTAAAATCCGCGTCGTTGTTTTTCGTGCTCCCACGTCTGAACATCCACACCAAGAACGCTGCCTGGTTCTTCTATAAACTTGAAAGAAGCATCCGCTTTTCTCATGCGAATCACTTGCCCGAGTGGTGAAATTGGTAGACACAACGGACTTAAAATCCGTCGACCTTTAACAAGTCGTACCGGTTCGATTCCGGTCTCGGGCACCACCTGTTTTTTATTCCGCATGTATCTCAATATCTCCGGCGGTTTCAAGTTCAAAGTGCATAAAGCGCAAAATTGCGCGGCAGGTTTTGCCTGCAATCGGTGCAACTCATGCATGGAAATGAAAAAAGGAAAGCACATGTGCTTTCCTTTTTATATGGAGCGGGAAAAGAGGTTCGAACTCTCGACCTATACCTTGGCAAGGTATCGCTCTACCAGCTGAGCTATTCCCGCGATGAAACTTTAATCCTGGAGGTGCGACCCAGAGTCGAACTGGGCTAACCGGATTTGCAATCCGGGGCATAACCGCTTTGCTATCGCACCGTGACCACACTTTGAAACTAAAAGGGAAAGCAACTAAGCTTTCCCTTGGATTTGGAGCGGGAAAAGAGGTTCGAACTCTCGACCTATACCTTGGCAAGGTATCGCTCTACCAGCTGAGCTATTCCCGCAAAACAGGTGCGCATTATAGGGATGGCAGATTTTCTGTCAACCCACTTTTACATTTTTTTTGCGGTTTTGAACAAGCGATAAAAATTCTCACAAGTTGCATCACCGACCTCGTCCGCAGTGATGCCGCGCAAGGTCGCAATCTCTTCCGCCACATGCTTCACGTATGCAGGCTGGTTTAGTTTGCCGCGAAACGGAACAGGTGCGAGATACGGTGAATCAGTCTCGATCAGAATGCGCTCAAGAGGCATGCGTTGCGCCACATCCTTGATCTGCACAGCATTCTTGAAAGTTACGATGCCCGAGAAAGAAATATAGAAACCCATCTCTATGGCAGCTTGTGCCACTTCCCAGTTCTCGGTAAAGCAATGCATCACACCGCCGACATCATGTGCCTGCTCCTCCGCCATGATGCGCAAAGTGTCCTCTGCTGCCGAACGGGTGTGAATGATAAGTGGCTTGCCGCACTCACGCGCTGCGCGGATGTGATTACGAAAGCGCTCGCGCTGCCATTCCAGATCGCCAGTAAGTCGGAAATAATCCAAGCCAGTTTCACCAATCGCGATGATCTTGTCGTGTTGCGCCAATTTGACGAGCTCGGCAACGCCAGGTTCAACTTCGTCTTCGTAGTCCGGGTGCACGCCTACCGATGCGTAGATATGCTCAAAGCGCTCTGCCAGTGCAAGCACTTGCGGAAAATCCTGCAGATTGACCGACACACAAAGTGCGTTCTGCACGTCGTTCTTCTTCATCTGCGCCAACACATCGTCGATGTTGTTAACAAGGTCGGGAAAATTGATATGACAGTGTGAATCGATATAAGGCATGGTCAGTGTGTCGTGAGTTGGCGATACGCCAACAGTATTGATTCGAAGAAAAGTTTAGGATTGAGTGTGTGTTGCGATTCGCGCTTGGCGGTCTGCAAAAGCTTCTGCAAACGCATCAATTCCATCGCATCCAGATTCGCCACCAGACGCTTGATAGGCTCGGCATCACCGGTGTGGTAACGCACGCGTCCCGTAAGCTTCATTGCCGACAGATCGTAGCTCCATTGCTGCAACCATTGCACCACCAGCACTTGCTCGGTCTTCTGTAACATCTCGGCGATAGCGAACACATCCAGCGATGCCGGTTGACGCAAGGCGCTCAGCAACTTGGCATGCTCATCGCTGCCGACCTGTGCATCACCTTGTAGGGCCAGCAAGGGTGAGTAGCCTGCTGCTGCGAGTGCTTGTTCGGGTAATTGAATACCCTGCCCGCGCAACCACGCGGTCGCACTCTGACTATCTGGCAGAGTCAGCGCAAAGGTCACGCAACGACTCAAGATGGTGGGTAACAATTGCTGTGGTTTATGTGTCACGAGGATGAACAGCATATTGCGGGGCGGCTCTTCCAGACTCTTCAATAAAGCATTCGCGGCATTGCTGTTCATAGACTCGGCCGGGCAGATCACCACCACGCGCATCCCCCCCTGATGTGCGGACATACCCAAGAAGTCGGCGAGTCCACGCACTTGCTCGACCGTGATTTGCTTACTCGGCTTCTTGCCGGATTCGCTCTCTTCCATCACCTGCGCATCAGGTTGTAGCAAGCGGAAATCGGGATGCGAACCCTGCGACAACCAGTGACATGCAGGGCATGCATTGCAGGCCTGACCGTTGCCGGCCGTACGCTCACACAATAAGGAATAGGCGAAGTTCAACGCCAGATCCAGCTTGCCGATACCCTTACCGCCCTTGAACAACAAGCCTTGCGGTGGGCGTTTTCGCAGTTCCTGCAAACGCTGCCAATCCGTCTCTTGCCAAGGATAAAGCGCGCTCATAGCGAGGCCAGAACCGCATCCAATTGCGCCGCCACGGCATCCAAGGCCTGCCCCCCATCTATCACCTCATAACGCTCGGGGTGCTCCAGCACACGGCGATGATATCCGGCACGTACACGCTCGAAGAAATCGCCCTTCTCCTGCTCGAACTTATCCAGCATGGTGTTGTTCGCCAGACGTTGTCTGGACACATCTACGGTCACATCGAAGAACAGCGTCAAGTCAGGTTGCAGGTCGTGATGCACCCAAGCTTCCAAACGCTGGAGCTTTTCCCAATCCATGCCACGGCCACTGCCCTGATAGGCGAAGCTCGCATCCGAAAAACGGTCTGAGATGACGACCTTTCCGGCGTTAAGTGCAGGCCTGATAACCTTGGCGATATGTTCTGCACGTGCGGCGAACATCAGCAAGGCTTCGGTCTCCATACTCATCGCCTGATGCAGCAACATCTCGCGCAACTGCTCGCCTAGCGGTGTTCCTCCAGGTTCGCGGGTGACGATGACCTCATGTCCGCGCGCGCGCAAGGTGGCGGCAAAACGCTCCAGATGCGTACTTTTGCCTGCGCCGTCCATGCCTTCGAATGTAATGAAATTTTTCATAAGTGCTAGGGAGTAATCGTTAACTGAAAGCCTTATCGACTACCTACTGTTCTTCCTCATTTTTGATATTTGTTCACAGCACGATTGTGCTCAGCCAAGGTGCTGGAGAATTTGGAGCTGCCATCGCCCCTAGCCACGAAATATAAGGCATCGGTCTTGGCAGGATGTAATGCCGCATGTATCGAAGCCGCACCGGGCAAGGCAATGGGCGTGGGTGTTAAGCCGGAGCGGGTATAGGTGTTATAGGTGGTATCGGTACGCAGATCTTTGCGTCGGATGTTGCCATCGAATTTATCACCGATGCCATAGATTACCGTTGGATCAGTCTGCAACAACATGTGTTTACGCAAGCGGTTCACGAACACGCCTGCAATCATCGTGCGATCCGCAGGGGTGCCGGTCTCTTTTTCAACAATGGAAGCCAGTATCAAGGCCTCATAGGGTGTTTGCATCGGCAGATCTGCGTCACGCTCTGCCCAAGCAACTGCAAGCCTTTGCTGCATAATCTGATACGCACGTTTGAATATCTGCAGATCGCTACTGCCCGATACATAGTTGTAGGTATCGGGAAAAAACAAACCTTCCGGATGCGTCTCAGTAGCACCTATACGCTGCAATAGCTCTGCATCGCTCAGGGTCAATGAATCGTGTCTTAAGGTCTTGCTCTCGTTGACTGCCAGACGGAATTGCCTGAAGTTCCAGCCTTCTATGATTTGCAGCTGACTCTGATTCACTTGCCCTTTGCTGATGATGTCGAGCAATTCCAACATACTCAAAGGCTGCGTCAGCGCATACTCGCCCGTGCGCAACTGACCAGACTTAGCCATCACTCTTCCCAGTAAGACAAACGTATCCTCATGCTGCAACAACCCGGCCTGACTTAGTTGTCTAGCCACGGACTTCAAACTGCTACCGTTCTGCAATGCAAATTCAAAAGGTGTTTCCGGCAAGGTCATGGGTTCGGTCGCAAAGTAGACCACGACAGCAGCCACTAGCGTACCCAAGGCCAGCAACAAGCCAAAAAATCTACTCATACCCCATCCTTTTGCGCCATCTGCGCTTGTAATCTGTGTGTAAAGGTAAAGTCACCCCAGCGCTTCGTTTGCAAAGTTCGCACTGGCCAGACACCGATGACGCTGTTAACCAAAAATACCTCGTCCGCCGACAGCACATCAGCCAAAGTGAGGTCGCATATCTTCACCGCCATCTTGTGCGAAGTTGCATACGACAACACACGGTCACGTTGCACCCCTGCCACACCGCAACGCGACAAAACCGGCGTATATAAAACACCACCACGCAATACGAACAGATTGCTGCGCGTACCTTCGATGACATGACCTTGTGCATTCAACAGCAGCCCTTCGGCGATATTCGTATCGCTCCATTCAGCGGCCGCCAGCACGTTCTCCAAACGATTGAGATGCTTCACCCCAGCCAGTCTGGGTTGCTCACTCAAGCGTATGTCGCACACCCGCACTATCACACCCTCACTCGCCCATTCATCTGGATAGGACGGCAACGGCGTCACATCCCAGATATGAGTGGGCTCGGTATCCGGTGGTGGCGCATAGCCGCGCGTCGCAAGTCCGCGCGTCACGATCAACTTGATGATGCCCTCGGGATGTTGGACCAACAGCGTTTTCAACTCGTCCGCCAGACGTGACAAAGCCGGGCAGGTAATGCCCAGCTTTGTACAATCTTGTTGGAGTTTTTGCAGATGCAAAAGGCTATGCAATGCATGACCATTGCGGGCGAGCATGGTGCGAAACACCCCGTCGCCGTAAAGCAACCCCCGGTCACGTATGCTGATCAGATCGCCAGACTTGCCATTGACCAGCATCGCGTGGTCCGGTGTTAAACCTTGCGGAACACCAGCGTGCCGTTGGTACCACCAAAACCGAAGTTGTTGTTCACCGCAACATCGATCTTCATATCACGAGCAGTATTGGCACAGTAGTCCAAATCGCACTCGGGATCTTGATTGAAGATATTGATGGTTGGTGGCGATATCTGATTGTGTACAGCCAGTGCACAGAACACCGACTCTATACCACCCGCACCGCCCAACAAGTGACCTGTCATGGACTTGGTGGAATTCACCACCAACTTCTTGGCATAGTCACCGAACGCCAGTTTAATGGCTTCAGTTTCGTTCTTGTCACCCAAAGGTGTGGAAGTACCGTGCGCGTTGACGTACTGAACATCGTCAGGATTCAAACCTGCGTTCTTCAACGCGTTCAACATGCTGCGTTTGGGGCCGTCGCTATTAGGCGAAGTGATGTGATATGCATCACCACTCATACCATAGCCGGCCAATTCCGCATAAATGGTGGCACCGCGCGCTTTGGCATGCTCGTATTCCTCAAGCACCATCACACCGGCCCCCTCACCCATCACGAAACCGTCACGGTCTTTGTCCCAAGGACGACTAGAAGTGGCGGGATCATCATTGCGTGTGCTCAAAGCACGCGCAGATGAGAACCCACCGACAGCCAGAGGACCTATGGTCGCTTCCGCACCGCCGGCAATCATCACATCCGCATCACCGTACTCGATAATACGAGCGGATTCGCCTATGCAATGCGTACCTGTAGTACATGCGGAGACCATCGCCAGATTCGGTCCTTTCAGACCAAACATTACCGACAGATTGCCGGAGATCATATTGATGATGCTGCCGGGGATGAAGAAAGGTGAAATCTTGCGCGGACCACCGCCCAGATAATCGTTGTGTGTGTCTTCGATCATCGGCAGGCCACCAATACCCGAACCGATGTTCACACCGATACGTTCAGCATTTTGCTCGGTCACTTCCAAGCCAGAATCCTTGAGGGCTTCTATGCCTGCAACCAGACCAAAATGGATGAACCTATCCATCCGGCGTGCATCTTTTGCGGGTAGATATTGTGTGACATCAAAATCCTTCACTTCACCGGCAACCTGGCAAGCAAAAGGACTCGCATCAAAATGACTGATTCTAGTGATACCGGACTTACCAGCAATGATGTTCTGCCAGGTTCCGGGTATCCCGATACCGACTGGAGATACTATCCCCAGCCCGGTGATAACGACTCTACGTTTAGACAAGCTGACTCCGTTTCAACAACAGATTTGAAGGGAATTACTTTTGATGAGCCAAGACGTAATCGATGGCATTTTGAACAGTGGTGATCTTCTCTGCATCTTCATCAGGAATCTCGCACTCGAACTCTTCTTCCAAGGCCATAACCAATTCAACTGTATCCAGAGAATCAGCACCCAAGTCGTTCACAAATGAAGATTCGTTCTTAACTTCTGCTTCGTTTACGCCCAGTTGCTCGGACACAATTTTCTTAACGCGTTGTTCAATAGACATCTTTTATCTCCCACCCTAAATTAAAGTTCAAAAAAGCTCGCGCATTGTATCAAACTTGCTTGATTTTCCAAATCACAACCTAGCGCAAATGGAATCCAAACTCGGCATAGCTACGCGACGTACTCTGACACGGAAAATTTATTCAATAAAAAAGGAGCCCGTTCGGACTCCTCTTTTATAAACTTTGTTACGCAATAAACAGCGCTTACTTCTTTACGCCGTTGACTGTTGCCTTCAGTGTCGCACCAGGCTTGAATGCGGGAACTTTAGATGCCTTGATCTTCAGTTCAGCGCCAGTCTTGGGATTGCGACCAACACGTGCAGCACGTTTACGAACTTCAAATGTACCGAAACCAACCAGAGCGATGTTGTCACCCTTTTTCAACGTTGTGCTAATGATGTCCAGCAGACCAGCGATGTTACGTTCCGCGTCGGCCTTAGTGCTGCCTGTTTTTTCAGCCAATGCGTCTATAAGTTCTTTTCTGTTCATGTTGTTTATTCCCTAGTTAGTGTATGAATAAATATCTGCACCATGCAGCGGTTCGAAGTTTAGCACCCATCATGCTCACTCTGTACAGCCTAATTACGATTTTTTTTGAAATACCATAATCCCGACCAATCCGCTCAGGCCTTGTAACACATAGCTTACAAGCCTTACTCCGGATTTCAGAAAGCTCATATATGGTGCGGGCAACGCGCCTCAAAGCTGTGCGCTTATCTTCACCAGCACCGTATTCGCTTTTAGCGGCAAAGACTTACCACCACGTGCTCGCTTGCCAAAATAGCCCTGTAATGTGGCGCCATCCAGCTTGATCGACTGTTCGCGGGTGCCCGAATAGCCTAGAATTCTTACGGCTGGCTGATTAATGACAGACACATCCGCCAAGGCATCGCCTTCGGCCAGACCCAACACAATCACCCCTTTTCCGCCGCCGGGTAGATTTTTCAACTCAGCCAAGGTGAACAACAACATCCTGCCAGCACGTGAAACAGCGACCACCAGCGACTGCGCAGTGGGTGTGTACAGCAGCGGCTTTAGGATAGTCGCATCTTCCACCGTGATGAACTGTTTACCCGTCTTGTTGCGCCCCACCATATCGCCGATGACACAAGTAAAGCCGTAACCCGCCTCACTCGCCAACAACACAGACTGGTTAGCCGCACCACAAAAGGCGTGCACGATACGTGCGCCGCTAACAACCTCAATCAGGGTGGTCAAAGGCACACCGTCGCCTCGCCCACCCGGCAATTGTGCGACCGGGATACTGCACACGCGGCCGTTGCTACACACCACAATGCAGTGATCGGTAGTACGACACTCGAACACACCAAGCAAACCGTCGCCTTCTTTGAACGCCACGCTGCTCAGATCCAAACTATGTCCCTGACGAGTGCGCGCCCAATGTTTCTTCGAGATGATGACAGTCACCGGCTCATCCACCACGGCCACAGTCAATACTGCACGTTCAGCCTGTTCGATTAATGTGCGTCTGTCGTCACCATAGGTTTTGACATCGGCATCAATCTCGCCGGCCACCAAATTACGCAGCAACTTATCGCTGCCCAGCAAGCGTTCCAGCTTGATTCGTTCATCCATCAGGGCTTTAAGCTCGCGCTCGATCTTGATACCTTCCAACTTGGCCAATTGGCGCAGACGTATCTCAAGAATGTCCTCGGCTTGTCGTTCCGACAAAGCAAAGCGTGCGATCAAGGCAGCCTTGGGTTCATCCGACTCGCGTATCACCGCGATGACCTCGTCTATATTCAAATAGACGATCATGCGGCCTTCCAAAATATGGATACGCTCGTTGACTTGGGACAGTCTGTGCGTGACACGCTTGAACACGGTCGCAACGCGGAACTGCGCCCATTCACGCATGATCATCGCCAGCGGCTTCTGCTGCGGCCTGCCGTCCAGACCTATCATCACCATATTGAGCGACAAGGAACATTCCAAACTGGTATGCGCCAGCAACACGGCCATCAGTTCGGCGGGCGTCTGACGGCTGGACTTGGGCTCCAACACCAGACGCACTGCCTGATCCTTATCCGACTCGTCCGAAATCTTATCCAACACCGAAAGTATCAGTGCCTTGTTCTGCATCTGATCCTGCGACAGTGCCTTCTTATTGGTGCGCACCTTGGGGTTGGTCAGATCCTCTATCTCTTCCAGTATCTTGCGGGTAGACACGCCGTGCGGCAGCTCATACACCACCACCTGCCATTGTCCGCGCGCCAGCTCTTCCACATGCCAGCGTGCACGCATTTTCAACGAGCCGCGTCCGCTGCGGTAGCATTCACGTATCTCTGCGGGCGAGGAGATAATCTGTCCGCCACCCGGCAAATCCGGACCGTGCACATGAGCCAGCAAAGTATCCGTGTCTATATCGGCATCACGCACACAGGCCGCTGCAGCCAAACCGATCTCGCGTAGATTGTGCGATGGGATCTCGGTCGCCATACCCACCGCGATACCCGATGCGCCATTGAGCAACACCATAGGCAGTCTCGCCGGCAACAAGGCGGGCTCTTCGAAAGCACCATCGTAGTTGGACACAAAGTCCACCGTACCCATATTGATCTCGGCCAGCAGCAGCTCGGCAATAGGCGTCAAACGACTTTCCGTATACCGCATCGCAGCAGCGTTATCACCATCGCGCGAACCGAAGTTACCCTGACCGTCCACCAGTGGATAACGCAGCGAGAAACTTTGCGCCAGGCGCACCATCGCCTCGTAAGCTGAAGAATCGCCGTGGGGATGGAATTTACCCAATACCTCACCCACCACACGCGCCGATTTCACATGGCGACTATTCGCCACCAGCCCCATCTCGCGCATCGCATACAAAATTCGCCGTTGCACCGGCTTCTGCCCGTCGCACACATCCGGCAGCGCTCGCCCCTTGACAACCGATACCGCATATTCCAAATAAGCGCGCTCGGCATATTGCGCCAGCGGCACCGCGTCGCCCTCGGGCGGCGGGGGCAGCGTGGAGAAATTGCGTACATTGTTGTTGCCACCGTTAATCGCGACTGCGACAACTTCCGGTTCGTCTGCAACCGCGACCAAATCTAGCTCGCCTACATATTGTGATGGATCGTTAGACATCGACACTTACCTCATTCCCATGGAACTCCAGCCACGCACGGCGTGTGCCGGACTCTTGTTTGCCCATCAACATATTCATCATGCGATGCGTGTCCGTATAGGTCGTCGCATCGAACTCGACACGCAATGCGCGGCGGGTATCCGGGTTCATGGTGGTCTCCCACAGTTGCTGGGCATTCATCTCACCCAAACCTTTGAAGCGGGATACCGACCATGTGCCCTCACGTATTTTCTCGACACGCAATCTATCTTCCACACCTTTCAATTCGGCTTCATTCAAGGCATATATCTTACGAAGCGGCTTCTTGCCCACAGCAGGCACATCGATACGGAACAAAGGTGGTTGCGCCACGAAGATGCGCCCCGCCGCGACCACTTTTGGGAAGTGCTTGAAGAACAGCGTAAGCAACAGCGTGGAAATATGCGAACCGTCCACATCCGCATCCGCCATGATGTAGACACTGCCATAACGCATCGCGCTCATATCCACCTCGTCATCCACACCGTGCGGATCTATGCCTATGGCCACTGCAATGTCGTGCACCTCGGCGTTGGCGAACAATCTATCCCGGTCCACCTCGAAGGTGTTCAGCACCTTGCCGCGCAAAGGCAGGATGGCTTGGAATTCTTTATTCCGTCCCTGTTTGGCCGAGCCGCCCGCAGAGTCACCTTCGACCAGGAACAACTCGTTGCGAGTGGCATCGCTGCTGGCGCAATCGGTGAGCTTGCCGGGCAACACCGCGACGCTAGAACCCTTCTTCTTCTCCACCTTTTGCGCCGAACGCATACGGCTCTGCGCTTGGCGTATGGTGATCTCGGCGATCTTCTTGCCGTATTCGACGTGCTCGTTGAGCCACAACAGCAACGGATCGGTGATCATCAGCGAGACCAGCTTAAGCGCATCACGCGACACCAGCTTGTCCTTGGTCTGTCCCTGAAACTGCGGGTCCAGCACCTTGGCTGACAACACGAAACTCACTCTACCGAACACATCGTCCGAGACCAGTTTCACACCCTTGGGGGTCAGCCCGTGCATCTCGATGAAACTTTTCACCGCTGCAAAAATACCGTCGCGCAGACCGGAGTCATGCGTGCCGCCGTTCAAAGTGGGAATCAGGTTCACATAGGATTCGCGTGTGATCGCGCCATCTTCGGTCCAAGTGAATGCCCAGTCTGCCCCCTCACCCGGCGCATAACCACTGTCGCTGCCCTTTTGCACAAACTGCTCACCGTGAAAGACAGGCACTGCCAGCTCTTGATCACTCAAGGCTTGAGTGAGATAACCGCGCAAACCGTCAGGATACGACCAAGTTTGGGTCTGCCGGGTCTTCTCGTTATACAGACTGACATTCACACCCGGCAGTAACACGGCCTTGGATCGCAAGGAGCGCTCCAACTGCGACATCACCACATTAGGCGTGTCGAAATACTTGCCATTCGGCCAGGCGCGCACCAGCGTGCTGCTACGCTTCTTGGGCGCAGTGCCGATTTGTGCCAGCGGCTGCTCCGCCGCACCGTCGATAAAACAAATGAAGTGTTCGCCGCCATCGCGGCACACCGTCACTTCAACCTTGTGCGACAAGGCATTGGTGACCGCCACGCCCACGCCGTGCAAGCCGCCGGAAAATTTGTAAGCCCCGTCCGACTCCTTGTCGAACTTGCCGCCCGAGTGCAACACCGTAAAGGCCACCTCGACCACCGACACACCTTCTTCGGGATGCACACCGACCGGAATACCGCGCCCGTCATCCAGCACCGAGACCGAACCGTCCTCGTGCGCGGTCACAAAAATGCTTTTCGCAAAGCCCGCCAACGCTTCGTCGCAGGCGTTATCCACCACCTCGGCAATCAGGTGCGTCGGGCTCTCCAAATTGGTGTACATCCCGGGGCGCTGGCGCACCGGATCGAGTCCGCGCAATACCTTGAAGGATGATTCGTCATAGACGTTTTTGCTCATGGTTTTCCTATCAACTGACGACTTAAAACAAACAACGGGCGTTACATTTTGTGTGTCACTTCGCCGCCCAGCGCGTCCAACAAATCCTTCAACAGCTTGGCCAGCTCGCCGGTCATCAAAGCAAACTCCACCTCAAATACTTCATCTGCATGGTCGGCCTGATGAGCAGACTCCTCCTTAATTACATCCAAAAAGGACAGGCGTTTGACTTGCAACTGCTCGTTCAACACAAACGGAATGCGATTATTCCATGTCATGCCCAAACGCGTGGCACGTTTGCCTCCCGCGATGTGACGCAATATTTCTTCGCCTTCCAGTGCATGATTTGCATAGCGCACGGTGGCCTTGCCCTCACCCGTGGCGCGCAACTCCAATTCACGGTCTATGCTAAAACCACCCGGTGCGGCGCCGCCTGCCAACCAGTCGGTCATCGCCGCCATCGGTGACAACTCGGTGTGCAGCAACTTCACGGGCAGCTCTTGCAGCGTTTTGCCGAGTAATTCCAACAACTCTTCGGCCTTGGCACTGGAGGCGGCATCCACCACCAGCCAGCCATTTTTACTATCTATCCAGGCATAGGTCATGCGACGGTTAACAAAGGCACGCGGCAACAACTCCTCGGTGAGCTGCTCTTTCAATTCTTTAACCTGCTTGCGCCCCAACTTGTAACCCTGCTGCGCCTCGATATCGCTGATGCGCTCTTTGGCAAGTTGATTAACCACCGAGGCCGGCAATAACTTCTGCTCCACACCCAGCGCGATCAACATCTGCCCCTGCATCTGATGCACCAAATCACCAGCTGGATTGCTCGCTACCCAACCCTTGCTGTTTCTCTCTAAACCGCTGCAAGGTTGCAAAGGACGGGTCAGCAATTGCGCGCCCAAATCGCTAGCTGAAAGTTGAAAAGTAGCGGGTAAGCGATAAACAAATAGATTTTTAAACCACATATTAAAGGCACTCTGAATGGGAACACATCTGGACGGACATATTCGGGGATGACAACAAAATGAGCACACTGTGCCCATCATGGATTCGGTACTCGCGCATGATTGCGCAGGCGGCGGATGCTAGCACAGTTCAAGGCAGATTTTTTCATCGCCGCATCCGTCATGGAGCCGATTCTGTTTTGTTATTACAAAAATACCAGCACACCAAACGACCAAGCCCGGCATCGCCGGGCTTGGTCGTTTAGCTTGATACTACAACGGGCATCAGAACGCCATACGTGCCTTCAAACTCGCGGTCTGGCCGGTGTAGCCGGTGCGCGCCTCGATGTCATAACGTGCTGTGACTTCCACGCCTCCCGCCGTATTGACGATATAACCCAGCCCGCCGCGCACCAGCGTGGCCGACGGATTGATGCCGTTGGTGGTGAACGCCGCACCGCCGCCCGAAAAGGAAGCCGTGATCGCGTTCTGCTTGGCATTGATATCGTAGCCGATGCCCAGATTCGCGGTGAATTTGGCATTGTCGTTCACGTTGTGCACGATCTTGCCGTCCGCCGCCAGAATGAACTCATCGGTGGTCTTGCCGTTGACGATAAGGTTCAATGCACCCGCACCGGTTTCGGTGTAGCCCTTGTCGCTGATGCTGGTGTAGTCGGCACGGAACGATGGCGTGAAGCTGGTCTGCCCGCTCATCGTCATGGTGTGGCCGATACCCCCGCCCAGATGCATACTGTCGCTGTTGTAGTTTGCAGCGGCGATGCGGTTCACGAAGGCGATATAACGGCTGCCCTTGTTCTGATTATAGCCATAGTCCCCCTGCCAGTTGATCTCGGTGTCGGCGGCCAAACTGCTGGAGCCGTACATAACAAACTGGTAGCTGTCCACGTTAGCTTGTTGTGCGCCCGAGTTGCTGTT
>DAIDMQ010000019.1 GCA_027448945.1 Gallionellaceae bacterium | reverse complement strand
CGTACGCCGATCATTGCCTGGACGGCAAATGCGCTTGCCGAGGAAGCGGTGCATTGCCATGCTGCCGGCATGGATGAATTGCTGGTTAAGCCTGCCAATCTGCTGCAACTGAAAAAGATGTTGGCCAAGTGGCTATCGATCACGGATACAGAAGTGGCGCAATCCCCAGCCCAGCGTGAGAATAAGAGCGGGCTGATCGAACCGATTGATTATGCGGTGCTGAATATGGTCATAAAAGACCGTGCCGCTCAAGTCCAAGTGCTGGAGGATTTTCAGACACATATTCGCGCTGACCACGCCAAGCTGCTAAAGATGTTTGAACAGGGCGATCATGCTAATGTGGAAAGTACGGCGCATCGAATGAAAGGCTCCAGCAGAATGGTGGGAGCGCAGTTTCTTGCCACAGCCTGTGCATCTATCGAGCAGGCAGCACGGAATGGAGATATGGACGGAGCAAGAACAGCAAAGGAGGCGTTGGGGCTGGCCATCAGCCAGTTGGAGACTTTCCTTATTGCCGCAAATAACCCGGAGGGGCGCTGATGAAGATTAATGACCTGAGCGTTTTGGTTGTGGAGGATGATGACTTTCAGCGCGGGATACTTGTAAATATACTGCGCTCGCTGAACGTTATTTCGATCGTCGAGGCAAGCAATGGCAGACAGGCACTTGATATCGTTCGCGGGGCGGGCGCAAAACCGATTGACGTCGCGCTGTGTGACTTGAACATGCCTGAAATGGATGGCATGGAATTCCTTCGGCATCTAGGTCAAGAAAAACATAATATCGCCGTCATTCTCATGAGTTCGTTGGACAGCAAGGTGCTTACCTCAGTTGGGCGAATGACCAAGATGTATGGCATCAAGCTGCTAGGGATCATTGAGAAGCCTGTATTGTTGGCGAATCTTAAGGAGCTACTTTCAAACCACGATAGTTCGTCAAGCAAAGTGCAACAACCTCTTGCGAGAAGTTTCACACTTGACGAGATTTTGCGAGGAATCCAGACCGATCAATTCGAGCCATTCTTTCAACCCAAGGTGGATATGAAAAGCGGTCGGCTAGTGGGGGCTGAGGCGTTGGCGCGCTGGGTGCATCCAGAACATGGTGTGATCGGCCCTAATGCATTTATCCCACTTCTTGAGCAGTCTGGAAACATCGAAGAACTGACTTTCCATATGTTGAGAAAATCTGCAACCGAATGTCGCTCGCTCCTTGAAAAAGGCCACTTGCTTACCATCTCGGTCAATCTTTCGCTGGCCTCGTTAGATGATACTGCACTGGCGGATAAGATCACCCAAGCAGTACGCGAAACTGGAGTTGATTCGCAATACATCATACTGGAGATCACCGAGTCCGCAGCCATGACCAATGTTGCGCCCGCATTGGAAAATCTGGCGCGTTTGTGCATGAATGGATTTGCACTTTCCATCGACGATTATGGAACCGGTTATTCCAGTTTGGAGCAGCTAACGCGCATCGCATTCAGCGAACTGAAGATCGACCAGTCCTTTGTGAAGGACTTTGCTGACAACAAGGCATTGCGTATCGTGGTCGAATCTAGCATAGACATGGCGCACAAGCTTCGGGTCAAGAGTGTAGCCGAGGGAGTGGAGACTCAACAGGACTGGGATGCCCTGAAGATCGTTGGATGCGATACAGCGCAGGGATACTTTATTGCCAAGCCAATGGATGCGAAGGCGCTTAGTGAATTTGCAGTGAACTACAAAAATAAATTCACTTCGTTATCGTCACTTTCCGTTCCGCAACCCGTCCAGCAACTACGCAATATAAAGATTCTTGTAGTTGAAGATGACGATTTTACCCGCAAGATCATTCTCCGGGTGCTACATGATCTAGGATTTTCGAATGCTAGCGATGTTGACAGTGCAGAATCCGCCATCAAACTATTCGAAGTTAATGGATTCGACCTGATCATCACCGATATCAATATGCACGGGATGAACGGCATGAAGTTCATCCAATTGATCCGGGCAGGAAAAACGCACGCCAAACCGGAAACCCGAGTCGTGGTGCTGACTTCATTCTCTCAAACAGAGATACTTGGTACTGCTTTGAAATTGGATATAAACGGCTTTCTGGTTAAGCCCATCATACCCGCCGTGGTGGAGGAAATGATTGAGCAAGCCATGTCTGAGCGACTCCACATTCATTCACCCGTAGCCTATGAAGCGGTCAAGACGGAATTGAAGAGCCTGCCGAGGCTTGGCGAGCAACCAACCAAAACTCAAGGCGGGGCTGCCGTCACCTTGGAGATACATCAAACACGAAGCAGTAACGAAAGCTCAAAGGCGCATTATCTTTCGTTAAACAGGTTACGACAGGGGATGATTCTGAAAGAGAATGTCCATCTCAAAGATGGAACCTTGATCTTGTTATCCGGCCACACTCTTTCCGAGTTGACGATCAACCGCTTGATTGACCTTAAAGTCTTGCTGCCTGCCAGCGGTATCTTTGTTCAAGATGTCCCTGTTTGACTGCAAATAACCAAGCATTTTATGTTTGGCAATTTATTAAGCCCGCCAATATGAATGCCCGCTTAGGGCTGAGTTGCCTGTCGCCTCGATTACGATTGTAGATTTCGAAGGGCGGCTTACCACTCAGGAACGGTCATGCAAAGTGGTATCAATGACAGGCAGGAATGGATTGTGATCGGCCGAACGGTCTAAAAACGAATGACCAGTCTGTAGTCCGAACCGGACATTTCTCATTAAAATGCCGCAGCCTGCTATGGCCGCGGACGGGTCTTCGGCCTTTGCCGACCGTCCCTGTTTGACCCCTGAACGACGGTAGCCGAGTGCAAAGCAGCCATATCATTCTGGCGGGTATAGCCAGTCATTGAGTGCGAAGCCGCGAACCTTAATTGAATTACTTTCTAAGTAATTTCTCAAGCTCTTCCGCTGGCACTGGCTTCGAAAACAAATATCCCTGAGCATAATCGCAGCCCGCTTGCTTTAGAAAGTTGCGTTGATATTCAGTCTCTACGCCTTCGGCAATCACTTTTATCCCCAGTTTGTGGGCCATTACGATAATTGCTT
The DNA here is from genome assembly GCA_027448945.1 of Gallionellaceae bacterium. GTDB lineage: Bacteria > Pseudomonadota > Gammaproteobacteria > Burkholderiales > Gallionellaceae > Gallionella. The sequence goes on along the minus strand of DAIDMQ010000019.1, from coordinate 4,553 downwards.
CGCAGAGCGCGATGTCATTTTTGTCACTTTCTAAGTGGCTTACAAAAGATTGGTCAATCTTGATATAGTCAATGTGGAATTTTTTAAGATACGCCAGCGACGAGTATCCTGTGCCAAAGTCGTCTAGCGACACTTGCAAACCAGCGTTTCGAAAGCCCAATAATTTATCACTAACATTGATCGATTTATCCAGTAATAAGCCCTCAGTGATCTCAATGCAAATGCCGTCCGTGGGCATCTCCAACTGTTTCAAATAACCAAGCCAAGGCAGTGCGTGTTTATCTTCATCTCGATGAAATTGGACCGGAGATTTATTTACGCTAATCTGAAATTTTGGATCTAATGCATTTCGCCAAAGCTTCGCCTGTTGTGCTGCGGTTTGGAAGACCAAGTCCCCTATGGCAATAATCAAGCCTGTTTCTTCTGCCAACGGAATAAACTCGGCGGGGTTGATCAATCCTTGCTGCGGATGTTGCCAGCGAATCAGCGCCTCAGCTTTGAAAGTGCGACCACTCGTCAACTCCACAATGGGTTGGTAATACACTCGGAATTCATTATTTACCAAAGCACTGCGCAAATCATCAATCATTTGAGAACGCTTCACCGCAGCCACTTGCAATTCATGAGTATAAAAGCTGTATCGATTTCGCCCATCTTCCTTTGAAAGATACATCGCTTGATCGGCATGTTTCAGCAACTCTTCAACAGTACTGCCGTCATTGGGATATAAGGTGATGCCTATGCTGGCTGTAATATAGGTGCTTTTCCCGTTGGTGGCAGAGTTGTTGGCTGCGCCAAGCTGGAAAGGTAGTTGCAAAACTTCAATGATGTTCTGCGCTAACAAGTCAATTCGAATGGCGTTGTCCCAATTGGGCAGTATGACTACAAACTCATCTCCGCCCAAGCGAGCCACTGTATCTGAGTCGCGCATACATCCCGCAATGCGTGTTCCAACTTCCCTAAGCAAAATATCGCCAGCAGAGTGCCCCAGCGTATCGTTCACTTCCTTAAATTGATCAAGGTCGATAAAAAAAAGTGCCACGACCATTTTAGACCGTTCTGCTTTTTTAAGTTCTTGGGCAAGTCGATCCTGGAATAATCTACGGTTAGGCAACCCAGTCAGCGAATCATAGTTTAGTTGATTCCAGAGCACTTGCTCAGCGTGTTTCTGGTCGGTTATGTCAGAGAACAGTCCGACACGGCGCAACGGTTCGCCGCGCCTATCGTAAACCGTGTAAATTTCCAGCCACTCTGGATATTCTTCACCGTTCTTGCGCCGATTGACTATTTCACCCCGCCAGCGTCCGCCGGAATTCAGAAATTGCCACATCGACTGGTAGAACTGCGCACTCTGGTGATTTGATTTAAGTAGCGTTGTGAGCTGACCGACGGCTTCTTCTTGCGAATATCCCGTGATCTTAGTAAAGGCTGGGTTGACCGAAATAATGCGATTATTCATATTGGCAATCATGACAGCTTGACCAATCGCCTGATGCACAGAAGCGGCTAATTCCAGCGCAGCTTCATTATTTTTTCGCTCGGTTATATCCAACATCATTGCACGACAAAACTCGCCCTCATTCTCAAAACGAGCCTCAAAATATACATAACTCAAGCTGCCATCTTTAGCAGTTAAGGCTAAATCGCAAGTCTCATTGCCCTGTTTGTTTTGGAAAACATTCCTGAATGCTGAATTAAAGTTGGGAAGATCCTCGGCAAGAATATACGAAGAAAAGTGTCGGCCAATTAAGTTGCTGCGTTCAACATCGAGGAGTTGCGTGGTGGCAATATTGACGTTTTTAATAAGTCCCTGCGCATCAAGATTTAAATAACAAACTGGCGCGAATTCATACAAGTTGGCATACAGCTCATCAGCCTTTGCATTAGATGCAATCAGCGCTTCGTTTTGCATCTCCAGTTCAATTTGGTGCACCTGCAACTCATGCAATAGCTTGAGTGCATCTGCTGGATCAGTAGTTGTCTGTTGCTGACGTTCCTGCAATTGTTCCACGGCACGCTGACGAAGCAGGGCATCCCCCGATGCGTGCGTGCGAATTTTCATATCAAACCGCCTTTGATCTTAGATTGTGTCGCGCGCAGTTCGGCCTCTAATGACTTGGCGACACTAATGTCGCTAAACGTAATCACCACGCCGTCGATAACGTTGCTAAGCGTACGGTAAGGCATGATCTTCACCAAGTACCAACGGCCATCGCGCGTACTAATTTGTTTCTCCGAAAACACCAAAGTTCGTAGCACGTCCTGTGCATCCGACTGCAGGCTAGGGTAGTCTAAATCAGTCACCAAATCACTCAAGGGGCGCCCGATGTCACCGGCAATTAACTTGAAAATATTGGTGGCACGCGCGATAAAGCGTCTTACGTTGAGTGCTTCGTTGAGAAAGATGGTGGCGATATCTGTGCTGTCGAGCAGATTCTTCATATCGCTGTTGGTTGTGGATAGGATGTCGATTTTTGATTGCAACTCTAAGTTGACTGTTTGCAGCTCTTCGTTGAGTGACTGCATTTCTTCTTTGGAAGTTGTTAGCTCTTCGTTGGTTGATTGCAACTCCTCATTCGTGGATTGCAGTTCCTCATTTGTGGATTTTACTTCTTCCTGTTGGGACTGCATTTCTTCACGTGCCGCTTGCGCTTCTGCTCGCGCGTGTTCCAAGGCACGCTCCAGTTCCGCCACGCGTCCTCGTGATGGTGTGCGTTTTGTCACTGTGAGCTGTTCATTAGAGAGCGCAATTACATCGTTAAATACAATCATGGCATTACCATGCAGGGCGTGGGATTGCTCGATGGCGTGCACCGTCAGATTAAATATGTGCGAACTGGTATTGTTGCCAACTCGGATATTCGGATGGGTAATTGTGGATTTTTCACGCAATGCTTTGGGTAGCAATAATGTCAACTCCTCACGCAACCCATCTCGCGCCATGGCATAGATATTCCAATTGGCTTTACCAGCGGCAGGTTCAAGATACTTCCCAGTACGCCCAACGATATAGAGGATGTCACCTTCGCTGTTAACCAGTACCGCAGCAGGGGAAAATTGCTGCAATAAAAGCTGGTCTGCCATTGCTTGCAAATTGAAAGGTGTCTGAGCGACATACACATCTTTGGTCGATAAAGTTTGCACAGGCTGAATGCGGCTGGGAAAGTCCACTGTAGCCGCTCGCAGCGGGCCACCTATGCGCTTGTACAGGCGCGTTTTTGCTTCCATCGGTTCATATAGTTCACTATAGCTGCCGATAGATTCCGCACTTCCCAGCAATAGAATCCCTCCAGGGTTTAAGCAGTAATGAAACAGCGGCAACAGTTTTTGTTGCAGTTCAGCGCCGAGATAGATCAATAGATTGCGGCAAGTGAGGATGTCTAACTTAGTGAACGGTGGATCCATGATGACATTCTGTGGCGCAAACACCACCATCTCACGTATCTCTTTCCCAACGCGATAACCATTGCCATCCTCCACAAAAAATCGTGCTAGTCGCTCTGGTGAAACATCTGCAGCAATATTTTTTGGATAAAAACCTTGGCGCGCGTTTTCGATGGCATCAACATCCAAGTCAGTTGCAAATATCTGTAGTGTGATTCGCTTGCGTGGTTTGACCTTTTCTAACAACTCTCTAAAAGTGATTGCCAGCGAGTAGGCTTCTTCACCAGAAGAACAGCCTGCCACCCAAGCCCGCATTACCTTGCCATTTGGAAATTTTGCTATGAGTTCTGGCATGGCATGCTCTTGCATATATGCCCACGTGGCGGGATCGCGAAAGAAGCTAGTGACACCAATCAACAACTCCTTGAATAGCAGATCAATTTCTTGCGGATTTTCACGCATATAGCGCACATAGTCTTGAATCTTGTCTAACTGATGCAGGCTCATCCGCCTTTCGACGCGGCGGTAGATTGTGCTTTTTTTGTAGAGTGAGAAATCGTGCCCAGTATGCGAGCGCAACAGTATAAATATTTTATCGAGAGCACCTTGTTGCTTAATGTTTGTGTGTTCGTTAGCAATGCCGGAGGCTGGCAAAGCGTGGTGAACAAATTCGACAATCTTTAGCGGTAAGTCTTTCGCGCTGGCAACGATATCGGCCAAGCCTGCATCGATCACGCTTTTGGGCATTGAGTCAAACTTGGCGGACTGCGGTTCTTGGACTAGCGCTAGACCTGCGTGTTCTTTGATGGCGCGCAAACCCAATGTTCCATCCGAGCCCATTCCCGATAGGATGACACCAATGCTGCGTTCTCGCTGATCTTCCGCGAGTGCGCGAAAGAAAAAATCAATTGGTAAGCGCAATCCACGAGGTTCAACTGGGTCAAGCAAATGCAATACGCCATTCAAAATGGATAGGTCCGAATTGGGCGGGATAACATAAACGCTATTCGGTTTTATTTTTAAACGGTTTTGACCTTCCCTCGGTTTTTCGTCTTCCAAAGGACGGATTTCATGCTACCAGTTTCTCATGCTGCTGAGCAGTGAGCCAGTCATCTAAATGCTGCATGGGTGACTTGTAGCTCAGTGTTGAGTGTTGTCGCTTGCGGTTG
>DAIDMQ010000018.1 GCA_027448945.1 Gallionellaceae bacterium | reverse complement strand
ACCGCAAGCGACAACACTCAACACTGAGCTACAAGTCACCCATGCAGCATTTAGATGACTGGCTCACTGCTCAGCAGCATGAGAAACTGGTAGCATGAAATCCGTCCTTTGGAAGACGAAAAACCGAGGGAAGGTCAATGGCAGCCCCAGCAAAATATAAAGGCAAGTCAAGTCATCGTTAAAGTTTAGCAACCAAGGGGAGCAATATGCGACGTATAAATAGAGGCTTGTTTCTGGCGTTGTTCGCTATAAGCAGCAGTGCCTTTTCTGAGGAAGACATGGTCGAGAAGGCATGGTCTTGTGAGCCATCTTTTGGGAAGGCCGTCAGTGAGGAAAATCTAGGTCACGGAATTGTATCCAATGCCTCAATCTACACTAGCCTGTTGAGTGGGGAGGAAACATCTCCATTGGATATTTTTCAGTTTGGAAAATGTCCGGAGTTATCCAATGAAGAAAAGATGGCCTTAGCCAAGGCTCTGTTAAATGTCTATGGCAACCGTTCAAGGAGTGCATTTGGGGTTGCTGTGTGGTCGCTTGATTCTTTTGTTCTTGAAAAATACCGTCACGTGCAGGCTGCGGAATCGGCAGCGTGGAAGGCAGCTAATAGTGCTTCTGCAGACAAATATGAGGCAGAAGCAGCGCGCAGAAGAGAAGAGTGGGAGGCAGAGGCAGCGCAGAAAGAAAAGGCAAAAGCAGAAGCTGCGAAGACTAAAGAGGCGGAAAGATTGGTACGTCAACAGCAACTCAGGTCAGGTGAGGCTAAAGCTGAAAACATGAGTGATATCTGGTTATCTAATAATGACCAAATACCAAGCCTACAGGAAATCATGGCATCCACATTACTGAGGGCGAATAATGCTGTTTACGGTGGGAGAGTGATTATCGACGGTGAGTATAGAGAAGGAGTGTTGCGCGTACGCTTTGACTCCGATGTTTTGGCTGAGGTGGCGTATCAAACTCCTAGGCAGGAAGAAGATGGTGTGGAGGTTGGCCCAGAATTGGCTTTGCGTGCGAGAGCATTAAGCCAAAACGGAACACGCCACTATGCACAACTAAATCTGGGCAAAACATCGATCAGTTTTATTCGGAATTTGCGGATTGGGTCAGTTGTTTGGGTGGTAGGGCGCTACAAGGCCAATAGGAAATATACGTTGACGAATAGGACTGAGAGAACGATGCCTGTTCTGGACGTGCTGTATATCGGCGAATAATGCAAGCAGCATGGCTTCGGCAATTGTGCTGAAGCCCAATGTAGATTAACCATTGATAACTAAACAGGGAGTGATATGGCTATTAGAAAATCAACTGAGGAAGATTTCGAGATTGCAGAAAATGTGGAGGCGTTGCTGAAGAGTTGTACTGGAGCATTGGAGGCCGGTGGATTTAAGAATATCAAGGTGCAGGAATTGACTTCCACGATGCAGGCTGACTATAAAAGGTTTCCTGCATGTGGTGAAGTTAGCATTACGCTCTTTAGGTTGGCAGACAACAGAACAAAAATATCTGTTAAAGCAACAGCCAACTACGACAATATTTATGCGCTATTCAGTAGCCCAAACCAGAAAATTATTAGGGCGTTCCGGGATGCCTTGAATGGCGCTGCATCTTCGGTATCTTCTGAAAGCGGTAAAGGTTTTCAGTGGAAGTGGGTTGCGATAGCGATAGCTGCTCTTGTAATTATTGGTGCGGTTTTCGGCAAGCCAAAAAATGCTTCTTCCTCTGTGGCACCTTCTGGTGAGAAGGCGGTTGAATATCACAAAGGGGCAGAGATAAACATTGCATTAAATAATCTTGACGACTTCCTAGGGCGTTTAGGCGTGCTTGTAGCGTTGATCAAAGACAAGCCAAAAGATCAATGCTTTGATTTGGTTTACATGGACTGGCAGGATTTTGAAAAACGATACAATCAAGGCGGTCCTGTCTATGAATTCAAATACCAAGTTTCGCAAGAGCTCAAATATGTGAGTATTGGGCAGTTGCCAAATAAGTTGTGTGGCATAGAGCAGAGTGATGCGGAGGAGATGTTCAAGCAGCGAAGGTTGCTGACCGCAAAATTGAGTGGGACAAATACTGCCGGAGAAAGTAAGGTAGCGGTAGTTCAAACAACCTCTGTTTCGAACCCTGTAACTGTTTCTTATCCAGAGTACTCAGAGTCAGAAATTGTCGCGCTTCAAGGACGTTTGGTTTCTGCGCCGGGAGAAACACCAGATGGGGCGAAGGTGATGTTCCGGGCGCTTCAATTGGCAAAGTCAATAACAGTTAAGGGCGATAGCGTTAGGCTGATGCAGCTTGTACTGGATGGAAAAACAAGTGATCAGTATGCGGCGTTGAGTGGCAAGCTAGTTTCGGTAAAAGGGAGATTGTTTGACCGGGATAATGGCAATCAGCGTACACCTGTACTTATGACAGCAATCGAGATAACTCCGGCTGGTGAATAGAATTCACCAGCGTAAATTGGTGCGCAAAATTTCGCATTGACTGTCTATCTAAAATCGCGGGCATCTTGTCGTGGGTGGTTGCAAAGAAGGCATTTTATGTGATTAGCAATAACACTGATTATCGTTAGTTGAACGGAATTGATCATGAAGGGGGAGACGCAAAAAAATGGTTCGTCGCCCCCTTGCCTGAAAATCTCCCTGCTGCTAAATCTTCAATTTTGCCTTTCGTGCCTCACGTCGCTCCTCTAATGTTGGAGGCGCAATACCAAGCTCCTTCATCCATTGTGGAGCCTCCTTGATGACCTTCTTGGGAGATAGGAATTTTGGCAATGACGTGATCGAACCCACCGTCTGGTTGGGGCAGCACAAATCAATGCCGTGCTTCTTGAAAGAATTTATACGCCGTCTCAGCGTCGTCGGCTCGTAAACCATGGACAGGTCGACGCCCGACTTGTGCAATGCAAGTGCAAGCCGGTCTTTGCTCGACAGCCCAACTAAATCCTCTTCCGTCACAGGTCCGGAAGTAACTGAGAGCAGTTTCAAGTCGTCCATATATGACTTAAAAACCATGAAAGCAGTATCGGATTTCCAAGCGCTTACCTTAGCTAACTGCAAATCCTGCAATTCACTCGCGCGAAGCCTCAACTCGACGCGGAGAATGTATTGGCACTCCTCGATTAGCTTTTCACGGCCGGGCAATTTCTGCCCCTTGCACGATCTTCTCATCTGCGTGCCTTTGGCATAGAAGGCCATGGATTTCTCAGTGCCATTTCTTGGTGTCAGCATGACGGTTGTTACATAGCTCTTTATGTGCTTACCATTTTCCAAAAACTGCCGTGCTATCTGCTTGATCAGTTCATGGACTTCAGATTCTGATTTCATCGAAAAATTGACCGCCAGGTGGACTTCATGCAAATCAATGTCGCCGCTGAGCCATGCTTCTAATACAGAATCAGGTGCGTTAATTCCAAATTTCTTTAATGCTCTCCGCAGAATTCGCCTGCACCCATATGCAAGGTCGCTGGAGGTAAAAATGTTTTGCCCATACAAATGTGCAAATGGCGACCCCTCAAACATAAGCATTTTTCCCGAGTCCAAAGTGCGCACATGAATGTTATGAGCGCCATATCTACCCCGCATAGGGATTCGATTCCCATAGCTTTTGAGCAAATTGCCCTCATGGTCTCTAACGCTTGCTACAGTCTCCTTAGGTAGTTCAAATTGCATGCCCTGTATAGAAAATTTAACGGTATCGACATTAACGCAATTGATGTATTTGCTTATAGTATTATGTGTATTACTCATATCTATTACTCCTTACTGTACATATTGATAGGATAGGGAATGTGTTACAGCTAGCTGCTTGCGCTTAAGACATTGCGGCACCTGATGTAAAACGCCAATTTGGCGCAAGCAGTTCGCACCAAATTGTCGTTTTGCTCGCCTTGCGCTTCGATCAACGCTTTCATTGCTATTGCCGTGCATGAGGTGTTTCTCTTGTTTTTAGCCAATCTGCTATATCTACTTCGACCCAGCCGACTGCTCTTGCTGACAATTGCACTTTCTGTGGAAAGTTTTGCGTTTTTTGCAATCTCCATAATGTAGCCAACGAAATTGACATGTATTGCGCAACCTCTTTAGGCCGTAGAATTTTCTTCATTGATGCACCCTGTAATGAATGTATGCAAAACAAGCTCTGCGTCTCCACAGCGCTCAGATATGCAACTAACGTTTCGCTGTTGCGGACATTTTTTACAGTTTTAGGATTTGCTCTTTTTCTGATGCGTGCATATAGGCATACCGTGGTATAAAAGATCCCGTAACACACTGTCTATGCGCTAGAAAGCAAATTAATAGAATGAAGGTGAAATTGGAAAATTCCGATACGAAACGACAGGCAAATAAATTGCGCAAAAAAATCATTGATGCGCGCAATCGCTGGAAAACTCTTGTTAGAGAAAATTGTATTGGGCAGCGCACCGCCAAAGGAGAAAGCAAGCGAAGCCCACTCAAGATTCTCTACATCGTGGGTAACGGGGAGTGGTTAGTGGGTATTAAAAAGGAAATACAGAGTTTGCGGAAGAAACTGGCTAAGCCAGAAAACGAATCTGTAAGCGCACAGAGGTCAATGTGGCTTCCCACAATAATTGAACCCGCGAAAAAGATTAGGCTAGTTGCTTACGCGGCTATGTCTCCGAAAAAAATTTCTTTACCTCAGGCTCGATCATATGTAAAGAAAGCGGGCGGGGATGCAGCGTTGCTCAAGCAAACCGGCAAAAGAAAGCCTAAATATGTACTCAGGTATTACACCGGGAGATGTTACAAACTTTTTGTAACCTACCCGACAGGCACAAAAGAGAAATGCACGTTTACAGAGTGGGCAGTGAGCATTTGCCCAGACGCCTCCTCTTTGCCAAAGTTGAAAAGGGCCAAAAATATATCTCAACTTGGAGAATTCAATGGGGCCGAAGCAATTTGTACCTGTCGAAAATCTGCATTATTTCGTGAAGAACCTGAAGCAGTTGAAGACAAAATTGGTGGCAGTGATCTGAAATCGCAAGATGACTCTTGCAATGATGATGCCGAATGGCGTTAGGAATTTTTATTTTTATTGACACGAAATTTCAAAAATTCTCCGATACGCATACTCCTGATAGCTACTACATACTGCGCCCTCTTGACTCGCCCATTTACTATGTCATGACCTTGAAAGGGATGACCTGTGCACCGTCGCGCAATTTATCTAAATAATCTGACCATTCCTGCATCATCTTTTTGCGCTCTGGCATGTACATCAAATGAAGATCGCGTTTGTAAGCAGCCTTGACCTTGTTGTGTTCATCATGCGCTAACTGACGCTCGATCCACTCAGGCTTATATTGTCCCAAATTGTCCAATATCGTACTTGCCAGTGCGCGAAAGCCATGCGGCGTCATCTCGTCACCTGTCCAGCCTAAGCGTCTCATTGCTGAACGCACTGCGTTATCAGACATTGGGCGATTTTTATCCCGCTCACTTGGAAAAACAAGTTTATTCCCCCCTGTGAGAGGCTGAATTTCTTTCAGTATTTGTATTGCCTGCTGGCTTAATGGAACCAAGTGGGGAGCTTGTGTCCTTTTGCCTGTCTTGTGCGCAGTCGGTGGAATCGTAATCATCGCCTCATCAAAATCAATCCATTCCCATTCCAGCTTGCGCAATTCTCCCGGCCTTAGGAATACTCGCGGGGATAAAGCAAACGCAGCCCGTACAACATGCGTACCACTATATGCTTCAATGTCGCGAAGTAACGCACCAACTTGCTTAAGGTCTGTTACCGCTGCAAAGTGTTTGTCTTTCCTATATGGCGGCAATGCCCCTTTAAGATCGCCGGAAGGGTCCCTTTCAGCCAATCCAGAGGCTACGGCATACCTGAACACCCTGCCGCACTCAGAAAGCGCCCTATGCGCGGTCTCTAAGGCTCCACGAGACTCAATCTTTCGGATTACACCCAAAAGCTCTTGTGCAGTAATTTCTGCTATTGGTCGTTTCCCAAGCCAAGGGAAAATGTCATTTTCCAGTCGTCCGAGGATTTTGCTGGCGTGGTTTTCTTCCCACTTTAGGCTTTTACTGTGCTTCTCAAACCAGTCGCGAGCTACAGCCTCGAACCGGCTAGCTTCGTCTTGTACTTGCTCCTCTTTTTGCTCAACTAATGAGGCGCGAATTGCTAACTTCTCGGCGGAAGGGTCGATGTTATTGGCTAATTTCTTTTTGGCCTCAAATACCTTATCCCTCGCCTCTCTCAATGAAACAACTGGATACACCCCTATTGATAAGGTTTTAGCCTTGCCTGCAAACCTATATCTGAACCACCAAAGCTTGGCCCCAGTGGGGCGGACTATCAGCGAAAGGCTATCGCCGTCAGAAATTCCGTATTGTTTTTCTCTAGGTTGTGCAGATTGCACAGCCTTATCTGTTAGCTTTCCCATCATTAACTCCTTGTGAGTAATGGAAAATTCATATTACTCACACCATTGAAATTTAGCAAGAATTACTCACATCGTTACTCACATTAGCGTGAGATTTTGTGACATTTATTGAGATGAATTGAACACACATGAGACAACAGCAATACCGATAAAACCATTGCTGCCATTGGAATTGACGAAGAAAAAGCCCCGACTGGCGGGGCTTATCTTTACTATATGTGGTGGTGATAGGTGGACTTGAACCACCGACCCCAGCATTATGAATGCTGTGCTCTAACCAACTGAGCTACATCACCAGGAAGCGCGGCATTATCCAGAATTCACTTGATTACGTCAACGATAAATATTAACTTTTTCGCTAAAGTAAATTACATCGCTATTTAGGCGGCAATCCACGCCTGTGCCTCCGCATAATCTTTGTATACGCGGATGTCGGCATCTACGAAGAGACGTGACAGCCAAGCTTGCCAGGTCAACCACTGGTCATCGGTGACAACGGCGATTTTGGTGAAGTCGTGTTGATGCTGGCTACTGAAGAATTTAATTTCTTCCCATGCGACATCCGGGGTGTAGTCCAACATGCCGCGCAGGTCGAATATCAGACTGATTTTGCCGGGCGCTTGTAATTTATAGACGGCTTGATCTTCAAATTGCTTGAAATCGCTTAGGGTGAATTCGCCCATAACTGCGACATTGATCAAAGTGGGCGACTGTTCGATGGTGATCATTTTCCTGCCTCTTGATGTGTTGGAATCAGTCGCAAGCTTAACACGCCGCTAGCGATGATGCAGGCCATGCCTATCCAACTTGCAAGCGGCAAGGTCTCGCCCCACAACACGATGCCGAAAAGGCTGGCAAATACGATGGTGCTATAGGCCAAACTGCCGACTACCAGTGTTTTGCCGATTTGATATGCGCGTGTCATGGCAAGTTGTGCCAGCGTCGCAGTACTGCTCAAGCCTGCTATCAGAATTGCGCTATGCCAGGTGATGATATGGACTGGGTCGAACAGCATCCATATGCCACTGGCTAATGTGGCGATGAGGCTGAAATAGAAGACGGTCCGTGTGGCGGGCTCGCCTAGATTGCCAAGTTGCTTCACGTTCAGATAGGCGATGCCCGCGAGGAAACCAGAGATGAGCCCGAGCACGCCAGTCATCAACTGTTCATGCTGCAAGGTTGGATGCAATAGCAGTACCACGCCGCAGAAACCCAACCCTATCGACAGCGTCAGTGGTAAATGAAACGTGTCCTTGAACACCAGCATAGTCAGTAGGGTGAGGAACAGGGGAGCGGTGTAATTGAGCGTGACAGCGGTCGCAAGCGGCAGGACAGTGATGCAATAAAAGAACAGCGCCAGTGCGCCAGTGCCGGAAATTCCGCGCCACAAGTGATTGCGCCAGTGTTGTGTGCGTATGGCTACACCTTGCTGATGCATGATTAGATAGATGAAGATCAGGCCGAAGAATGAACGGTAGAACACCAACTCTATATGTGAGAAATACGGCGCACCCAGCTTAACGAATACGCCCATGCAGGCGAACAAGACACCCGCGACCAACATCCACAGCGAGCCCACTATGAGTCTGCTACACAGTCCGCGTGCCACGCTGCGCGGGCTTTGAAACTTGGCCAAACAAAAAGAATATCTACGTCATTCACTGCGCAACTCCTAAGTTCTGACTACCCGCAACGGTGATTAAGCCTTGGCTATTAAGCTAGCCTATTTTAGATGGGGTGCGAGATTGCGTCGCAGATACTCGTGGAAATGTAACATCCCGTCCTCGGTAGGGGACTGATAGGGGCCATGCTGTTCTATGCCGGCCTCGTACAACGCCTTCCTGCCCTTGTGCATTTTCAAGCAGATGATGTCATCTTCGACCGCAGTCTCGTGGTAGGCCTTTTGTTCCGCCTCGACATAGTCACGCGCGAACAGGGCGATTTCCTCGGGATAGTAGAACTCGACGATGTTGCTGCAGGCGTCCGGACCGCGCGGCACGATGGTGCTGATGACCAAAGTGTGCGGGTACCATTCCACCATGATGTTGGGGTAGTAGGTCAGCCAGATCGCACCATATTTGGGCAGCTTGCCGCCGTGCATGCGCAATACCTGCTCCTGCCATTTACCGTATATGGGGCTGCCGACCTTGCGTAAAGCGTTGTTGATGCCTACCGTCTGTACGCTGTACTGCTCGCCGAACTCCCACTTCAGATCATCGCAATCGACGAAATTACCTAAGCCGGGATGAAACGGGACGACGTGATAGTCCTCCAGATAGACCTCAATGAAGGTCTTCCAGTTGAAGGCGTATTCATCGACTTCGACGCGATCCAACATATAGCCGGAGAAATCCAGATCCTTCATCACGCCGACCTTGGCCAGGTCTTTGGTAATGTCGTGCTGTCCGGAGAACAGCAAACCATTCCAATTTTGTAACGGTGATTTGTTCAGATGCAGGCAAGGGTTCTGTGGAAAGTGGGGGGCGCCCAGCAAGTCACCAGTGGTCTTGTAAGTCCAGCGATGTAGTGGGCACACGATGTGCTGTGCATTGCCGCGACCTTCAAGCATGGTGGCTTGACGGTGACGACAGATGTTGGATAACAATTCAACACCGTTAGGATTGCGCACCAACATCTTGGCGCCGCCATCCAGCACATGGTAGTCCCCGAGATTGGGAACCATCAACTCGTGACCGACGTAATTCGGGCCTTGCGCAAAAAGTGCGCGTTGCTCTGCTGCATGTATCTGCGGGTCGAAATACCAGCTCATAGGCGGCGCGACCGGGAGATCCATCAGTTGATTTAGTTTTGCGATTTCAGACATACCCAGATAAATCCCTGAATATTAATGTGGAAAAGGGGCGAATTTTCCCTCAAAAGTGAAGTGAGGGCAACCCAAAATCCTGATTGGTGTCAGTTAATGACACTCGGAGCGCAATGTGTAAGCAAGCATGGCGGCGGACATGCTTGCTAATTAAGCGGATGCGGTGCCTTGCATGATGCGTGTAATCACGCAAAAAAATCATGTCGCCAAGTCTGAATTATTTGGACGAAAAGAAACGAAAATTGCTGCGTCCGGCATTCTTTGCGCGGTACATTGAAACATCTGCCATTCTGAGCAGTGCATTGATCTCATGTCCGTCATTCGGATAAACGGCGATGCCGACACTCACGCGCGTTGCGATCTGTATCGTACCAATCGCAACGGGCTTGGCCATTTCATCGACAATCTTTTGGGCGACTTGTACGATGCTTTCTTCGGTATGGATGTCCGTGAGCAGGACAACGAACTCGTCGCCACCGTAGCGACTGACAGTGTCGGCCTTACGCACACATTGTTCCAGGCGCTGAGCAACGGAGGTAAGCAAATGATCGCCGGCCTCGTGCCCCAGGGTGTCGTTGACGTACTTGAATTTGTCTAGATCAATGAAAAATATGGCGATTAATGAACCTTCCCTTTGCGCACTCGCAATGGCGTGATTGAATCTGTCCAAAAGCAATAATCTGTTGGGCAGCCGGGTTAGCGGGTCGTGGTAGGCGAGGAACCCGATTTCTTCATTGACTTTATTAAGTGTCTCCGGGTAAGAATAGTTGGCGATGTAGTTGGAGACAATGCCATCTCGGCTATTGACGGTGCTGATATTGAGTATCTGACGATAGACCTCTCCCGATTTCTTGCGGTTATATATCTCGCCTTGCCATTTTCCTTCTGTTGAAAGTAAGAGCCACATGTCGTGAAAGAATGCTGCATCGTGGTGGGCGGAGGTAAGTATGCTGGGATTTTTTCCCAACACCTCTTCTTCGCTATAACCGGTCAATTCGGAGAAGGCACGATTGATCGAGACGATTTTATTGTTTGTATCTGTGATTAAGATGGCTTCATTGCTATTGGCAAGCACCTGTTCGGTGACGCGCCTGCTTTCTACCGCGTTCAGTATTTCGGTAACATCATGTCCGAAGACTACCAATAAGTTCCGACTGCCGTCTTTGTTGTAAAGCGGGGATTTGACGGTATCGAAGATACGTTTGCTTCCATCGTTGAGGCACACGGTCTCGAAATGTCTGCTAGGCAATTTTTGTTGCCAGGCAAGCGCATCGGAATGTGTGCAGGCCTCAAAGGATGAGCGGTAGGTGATGGGCATGATGCCTGCCAATTCCATATCAGTCTTGCCTTGCCATTCGGTATTGTTCAGCCCAAATGTGTCGAGTGCTGTGCGATTCGCGGCCAACCAGCGACCCTCGCCATTTTTGAAGATAATGCAATCGGGAGAGGCATCGATCAGTGTGGCGAAACTCTCTTCACACAGGAAAGCGGAGCTAGTACTAACGGCTCCGGTGAATTTATAGCCCTTGCCATAGACCATACGGATCAATGTCCCAGAGTTGGGTTCGGCCTTTTTGAGTTGGGTTTTGATTGCCGAGATGCAGCGGGCGATGCTGGAGTCGGATGCGGAATAATCTCCCCATACCGCTTTGACCAATTGTTCTTTAGTCACCAACTTTCCAGCATTGACGACTAACTCGACCAATACCGCCAGTTCTTTCGCGGGCAGTGGAATATCTCCGGTTTTATCGTGCGTTAAGCCGGAGATGCTGTCTATTTGAAAGCCGTGGAAGCTAGCTTGAAATTTGCGTTTCATTTGGTTTAAGTACCAATTTTGGTGTTATTTTTTTATTAGGAACTATGTCTATCCGTCGTGCTGCATCGGGTACGCATACAATAAATAGAGGCAGGCCTGCAACAGGCAGAATGGATTGGATATTTTTTTCATAGTCACACAAGCCCTCGGTAAAATCTTTATCACATCCTTATTATCGGCAGTATTTCGGGAAACCTTTGACGTAAATGCAATTTTTATATTTCATGGGGATCGGATGCCCAGTAAGGGAAACGCTGAATAAGTCGGCGCGCGGGATGTGGTGCAAGGCGCACGGAGCGCGGACGACGGGACATATCAATTGGATTGGCGAGGAGTCGAAAACGAAGTTTCGGTGCATGCTCATGCGCGTAGCGCGTGATGCCGGAAACCACACCGCGCAACGCGGCAATGCGCCCGCGCGGACACTTTTCAGCGTTTCCTGTGCATGGATTGGCAGATGCTGATATAGCCTCAGAATGAGATTTTGCAACTGATTTCGCGTGCGGCTCTGATAAAATGCCGCCACTTTTGCCTATTGGAGTACTTTCATGACTTATGTAGTTTCGGAATCTTGCATTAAATGTAAATACACAGATTGCGTGGACGTATGTCCGGTCGATTGTTTCCGCGAAGGTCCGAACTTCCTCGTGATCGATCCGGATGAGTGCATAGATTGCACCCTGTGCGTTGCAGAATGTCCTGCCGAAGCGATCTTTGCCGAAGACGACCTGCCCGCAGAGCAACATCATTTCTTGGCTTTGAATGCCGAATTGTCCAAGCAATGGAAGCCTATCGTTGAAAAGATAGAGCCTGCCGCCGATGCGGATGAATGGAAAAACGTCAAAGAAAAGCTGCACCTGCTCGAGCGCTGATCCACACTGGCCACAGGTCGGCCTGACTGCAAGCGTGACTCAGCCTGGGTCGCGCCACATGTTATTAGCTAATTCCCGGCTCCCATGTTTTGAACCCTGAGTTCTATCAAAAAGTTGCGCAGCAGATATTGTCCTCACATGCGGAGGCGACGCCTGATCTGCGTGGCATCACTGTTGTTCTACCCAATTATCACGTTGCGCAGCCGCTGGCCCGTGCACTGATCACGGAATCCGGCTTGTCGGCGGTGTTGTTGCCGGACATGCTCACGCTCGGTGACTGGGCAGCCAGCGTGCCTTTGGATATTTCTGTTGATACGGATAATCAGCGTATTGCCCTGTTGTACCAGACCCTAAGAGATCAAAAGTGGTTCGAGCATGCAGACTTGTGGAGTTTGGCGCGAGAGTTGTTATCGCTGATAGACGAATTGACCCGCCATTACGTGGCGCTACCCGAATCACAGCAGGCCTTCACCGAACAGCTGGTCGCGGCCTATGCCGCACGGAATGGTTATTCTTTGCAGTTCGAAGCGCGTGTGGTGCACGAACTTTGGTATGCGATGGCGGCCAACTCGCAATCCGACGGGGTGCGTCAATATCAGCAAAGACTGGCCCATTTGGCCGAACATATCACCACCCCTTTATTTGTGATGTTGAGCGCGGACTTGAGTGTGCCAGAGCAACACTTCTTGCAGCGTTGCGGCGAACGGGTGACGGTGACGCGTTGCGATTTGCGCGAACTGATCGTGGCGAATGAGAGTTGTGCGGTGTTGCGCTTAGCTTTGTGCCGTGACACGACAGAGGGAGAATTATTGGCCGATGCGCAACAGTTAAAGCAGGAGAAGGGTGTGTCGTATGTACCGCGCGTGCGCTTATTCGCCGCGCACGGCATGGAGCAGGAGGCACGTGCCGCCGAGGTGCAGATACGCCGATACTTGTTGGCGGGCAAACGTTCTATCGCAGTCGTGGTGCAAGACCGTCTGGTGGCGCGCCGTGTGCGCGCCTTGCTGGAGCGCGCACAAGTGCAGGTGCAGGACGAGAGTGGCTGGACCTTCGCCACTTTGTCAGTGAGCACGGTGCTGATGGGTTGGCTGGAGACGCTGCAGAACGACTTCTATCATCGCGACGTGTTGGACTTGCTCAAATCCCCATTTCTGTTTGCCGATGCACCCGCAGAGGAGCGCAAGCAGGCGGCTTATGAATTCGAACAGATGGTGAGCAAACACAATGTGGTGGGTGCGCTGGAAAACTATCTTGCGACCAGTACGGATGCGGTGCTGAATCGCGCGCTGGTGCGCTTGCGTCAGGCTGCGGCGGTATTGCCCAAGAAGAACGCGACACTAAGTCAGTGGCTGCTGGCCCTGCGCAATAGCTTGAAGGTTTTGGGTGTGTTGCGTGCCTGGAGCGAGGATGCGGCGGGGCAGCAGTTATTGCAATTGCTGGGGCAGTGGCGCGAAGAGTTGCAGCAGGACGGCACGCGTTGCAGCTTTGCCGAATGGAAGCGCTGGTTGTCACAACAACTAGACCTCAACACCTTCCGCGACATGAGTGTGGAAAGCCCGGTGATTTTCACCCATCTGGCTGCAACACGTTGGCGCAGCTTCGATGCCGTGGTGTTATTGGGCTGTGATGCGCAACACTTGCCTGCACCCGCCAGCAGCGTTTGGTTCAACGATGCAGTGCGTGCGGCACTGGACTTGCCTATGAGTAAAGTACAGCAAGATGCGGTGCGTGATGATCTGCTGGGTTTGTTGGCACTTAATGACGATGTGCTAGTGACTTGGCAGGCACACAAGAACGGTGAGCCTCATCTGCTCAGTCCTTATTTCGAGATGCTGCGCGCCCTGCATGTGCTGGCATTTGGCGAGACTATGGCGGCTAGCGCATTGGCTCGGGTGATAGACGGTGCGGTGGTGCGTGATGCCGGCATGGTCTTGCCCCCGCAGGCAGTCATGCCGCTGCCATCGGCGCACAGTGACGCGTTGCCCATGCGTATCTCACCTTCGGCTTACAACAGTCTGGTCGCCTGCCCTTATCAGTTCTATGCACGCTATGTGCTGCGTCTGAATGAGTTGGATGAAGTACGTGAAGAGATAGACAAGCGCGACTATGGCACTTGGGTGCATCAGATCTTGCAGAACTTCCATGGTGAATATTCACTGCTGTCCGGGCAGGATGTGGCGGCGTTGTCGGCGGCACTGCAGCGCATCAGTAGCGGAGTCTTCGAACAGGCATTGCAACGCGACTATCAGGCGCGTGCTTGGTTGGTGCGCTGGCAGAAATCCATACCTTCCTATATTGAATGGCAGTTGGCACGCGAAGCTTCGGGCTGGCATTACGAAAATGCCGAAGTACCCTTTGAGGTACTGGTCGCGGAAGGGCTGACCTTGCGCGGTCGTATCGATAGAGTCGATGTGAATGAGCAGGGTGCCAAAGCCGTGCTGGATTACAAGACCCAGAGTAGCAGTGTCTTGAAGAAGAAATTACTAGAACCGGGTGAGGACGTGCAATTGTCCTGTTATGCGCAGGTCAGTGCGGCCACCGAGGCGGCATTCGTCAGTCTGGAAGGTAAGGTGCAAGCGGTCGCCCCCGCTGACGATGTGACGGAATTGGCGCACCTTGATCTGCAACGCTTACAGCATGTCTACAGTCTGCTGCGCGATGGGCAGGCGATGCCCGCGCATGGTGCTGAAACGGTCTGTACACATTGCGAGATGCGTGGCCTGTGCCGACAGGGCGTGTGGGAGGAGACGCATGGATAACAACGCAGCCTTGGATCCGACCAGATCAGTTGTCGTCGAAGCCTGTGCAGGTAGCGGTAAGACTTGGCTGCTGGTGTCGCGCATCTTGCGTTTGCTGCTGGCTGGTGTGCAACCGGGCGAGATATTGGCAATCACCTTTACGCGCAAAGCGGCGCAGGAGATGCAGGCTCGTTTGCGCGACTGGTTGTATGAGATGGCGACCGAAGATGACGATCATGTATATGAGTTCCTGCGCCATCGCGGCATAGCCGAAGCTGATTTGAATACCGTGCTGCCTAAGGCGCGTGGCCTGTATCAACAGTTTCTATTGGCGCAGCCCGCCCTCACCATCAACACCTTCCACGGCTGGTTCATGCAGATCGTTAAGCGTGCGCCACTGGATGCGGGGCTGGCTGGCGGAGTGCAATTGGTCGAGCAGACCGGCATGTTGTGGGACGAAGCTAGTACGCTGTTCTTTGCTGACTTACTCAAGCAGCCGGATAGTGAGTTGGCGCAGTCCATGGACTATCTGTTCGCCGAACTCGGATTGTTCAGTACCCAAAAACTGCTACACGCCTTTGCTAACAAACGCAGCGAGTGGTGGGCTTATACCGCAGGCCAAGACGCTCCTTTGGACTACGCGCTAGCGGCGATACGCGCTGAGTTGCAAGTGGATATGTCGGCAGACCCCATTGCTGACTGGTGCAGTGCGCAACAAAGTGAGTCTGCCTTGTTTGCTTTCATGCGTTTTCATGCTGAGAATGGGACGGATACACAGCAGAAAAAAGCCAGTGAACTAGAGACTGCTTGGACGGATGGCGAGGCTAATCAACGATACGACCGATTGCGTCCCTTGTTGTATACCCAATCAGGTGAGCCGCGCAGTTTCAAGCCGACCAAGAAGCAGGATACGGAAGCGTATCTGCTCGCCAAAGATCAATTATTCACTGGGCTGCAAGTCGTACTCGATAGCTTGCAGGCACAGCAGATTTATCGCTTCAATCAACATGCACTGCGCTGCGGTTTGGCGATGCTGGATAGTTACCAACATTTGAAACAGCAACAACAATGTTTGGATTTCGCCGATCTGGAGTGGCGGGTCTATCAGTTGCTCAATCACAGCGAGCATGCCGAGTACCTGCAGTACAAACTGGATAGCCGTTACAGCCATGTGTTACTGGACGAGTTCCAGGATACCAACCCGCTGCAATGGCAGATATTGCAAGCTTGGTTCGCAGCATCCGCTGCGGTGAACAGCACGCCCAGAATATTCGTGGTGGGGGATCCCAAGCAGTCCATCTATCGCTTCCGCCGCGCCGATGCGCGTTTGTTCGGCGTGGTGTGTGATTACCTGATGACCCATCATCAGGCGGTGTATCTGTCGCAGAACATGACGCGCCGCAATGCGCCCGCGATTCTGGATGCGGTCAATGCGGTGTTCGATGGCTTGCAAGACGACCAGCCCAAGTTCGCAGGCTTCGAGACACACAGCGCATTCCAGACCGATATGGCCGGCTATGTGGAAGTGCTGCCCTTGGCGCTAGCAGATGCAGCGGTAGTCACGGAGACCGGGGGACTGCAACTGCGTAACCCCTTGCTAGTGGCTTACCCTGATAGTGAAGAGGGTGCGCGTGAGCGCGAAGCGGCTCAATTCGCCGCCAGATTGCGGGAAATCGTGGGAAGCTGGTTGATACGCGACGGTAAGGTCGAGCGCCTATTGCAATGGGGTGACATCATGGTGCTGGTGCGTAAACGTACTTATCTGCGCACCTATGAACAGGCTTTGCGCAACTTGCATATTCCTTACTTGACCTCGCGCAGGGGCGGGCTGTTGGACACGCTGGAAGCCTCTGATATACAAGCATTGCTGACCTTTTTGATGACGCCGTTTGCCGATCTGCAACTGGCTCATGTGTTGCGTTCGCCGATGTTCTCTTGCAGTGATACAGATATGTTGGCAATCAGGATGCAGGACACCGATATTAAAAACGCCCACTGGTGGTCGCGTCTTTGTGCTTTATGCGCTTCGGGCATGGCTTCGGCTCATTTGTTGCGTGCACAAGCTTTGTTGCGGGACTGGCTGGTGCTGGCAGAAAGATTGCCGGTACATGATCTGCTGGACCGCATCTATTTCGAGGCCGATGTGCAGCAGCGTTATGCTGCCGCTGTGCCGGTGGCGATGCGCGCCACGGTGCTGGCGAATCTGCAGGCTTTCATGGAGATCGCACTGAATGTAGATGCGGGACGTTATCCCAGTCTGTCGCGCTTCCTGCGCACCCTGTCTGAAATGAAGCAGGCTGATGATAACGAAGCGCCCAACGAAGGCGCTGTGGATCAGGCGGGCAATGCCTTGCGCATCTACACCGTGCACGAATCCAAAGGACTGGAAGCACCGTTGGTCTGGCTGTTGGATAGCAACAGCAAAGCGCCTGCCGACAGGGGTAATGATATGTTGCTGGATTGGCCGACCAACGTTGCACGTCCCGCGCATCTTTCTCTGTATGGCGACAAGGCCAGTCGTGGTGTGGTGCGAGAAAAGTATTTTGCCGCCGAGCAAGCACTGGCGGATCGCGAGGATATGAATCTGCTGTATGTCGCGATGACGCGCGCCAAACAAGTATTGATGGTCAGTGGCAGCGGTGAGTTGGTGGCAAATTCTTGGTATGAGCGCGTCGCGATGGCGCACATCGTGCAAGCGGTTCCCTCCCCCTTCAAAGGGGAAGGTCGGGACGGGGGTGAAATCGCGGAGTGCCTCAAAACTTCCCCCCCCACCCACACGCAACATCCCCATGGCGGGGAGGATGCAAGCCAGGATCCGCGACTCACTCAGCCTTTGCCTACGGGCAAGCGCAAGGCGCTACTCAGCGAAGCGCAACGGCGCGGCATCTGGCTGCATAGCCTGATGCAATACCTCGCTCCGGCAGATGTGTCGCCAAGATTGTCGCAGACTGAACTGCAACGCAAGCTCAACATCCCCGCAGATGCGTTCGACGCACTCTGGCAGAACGCACAGCGCTTGCTCACCGCACCCGACTTGGCGCGCTACTTCGAGCCGCGTCATTATCAAAGTGCATGCAACGAGATGCCGTATGTGAATGCGCAGGGTGAGCTCAAACGCATGGATCGCTTGGTGGAATTCGTAGATGAAGTGTGGGTACTGGATTACAAATTAAGTGAGCAGCAGTTTGATGCGCGTCATCAGGCGCAGATGCGGGAGTATCAGACCGCGATGCGTTCTGTGTATGCAGGCAAGACCGTGCGGTGTGCCTTGCTGTATGCAGACGGAACACTGAGTGAATTGGAGCCTTAGGTAATCAATATGACACGACAAATAAAAATTTTGAGCTTCATCGTGCTGGCGATTAATGCGCTGGCCATGCTCTCGCCCATCTTGAACAGTGGCGACTCCATCACCTATGCCGCCTTGTCGCAGCACATCTCTATGCATGGCAACTGGAGTGATCTGATTTTGGATGGACAGGACTGGTTGGATAAGCCACATCTGCCGTTCTGGATTACCGCGTTGTTCTTCAAGCTATTCGGTGTCGGCACTTTCAGCTACCAATTGCCTGGTTTCCTCGCGCATATAGTCGGTGGCTATTTCACCTATCGCATCGCCAGATTTTTCTACGGCAAGGATGTCGCCTGGATGTCGGTGCTGGTATTTGTGTCGGTTTATCACTTGATGGATTCCTCCATCGAGGTGAAAGCAGAGACCTATCTGACGGCTTTTATCATGGGAGCGTGTTATTACTGGCTGCGCTTCGATGCGCAAAGCAAACTCAAGTATCTGTTGCTGGGCGCGGTGTTTAGCGCACTGGCCGTGATGACCAAGGGTGTGTTCACCCTCATCACCATCAGCAGTGGCTTGGTGTGCATGTGGTTGTACCAAAAGCAGTGGCACAAGATGTGGAGCGGCAAGTGGTTGCTGGCGCTGGCGCTGGCGCTGGTGTTCGTCGCGCCCGAGGTTTACGCGCTGTATGTGCAATTCGATTCTCATCCCGCCAAAGTGGTGTTTGAGCAGACGCATGTCTCGGGCATCAAGTTCTTCCTGTGGGATAGCCAATTCGGTCGCTTCTTCAACACCGGCCCGATCCAGAATCACAACGGTCACCCGCTGTATTTCGTGCTGGTGTTTCTGTGGGCTTACTTGCCCTGGGTGGCGGTGTTCTTCGCCGCGCTTGCCTCAGGCTTGCGCAACTTCACTAAACGCAGCACATCGGAACGCGCCGGCTTTGTTTTCTTGAATGGCGCCTTCTTCATCACCTTTGGCTTGTTCAGTGCCACCAGCTTTCAGCTTGATCACTACACTGTGATCCTGTTCCCCTTCGCCGCAATACTGTGCGGACGATACTTGTCCGGCTGGATAGCCGATCCTGCAACTGGCACAGGTCTGCAATGGTCACAGCGCAGCATCACCGCATTGCTGGTCGTATTGACGCTATATCTCAACCTCGGTGTCGGTAGTTACGCCTTGCAAGCGCTGACCTTGGCGATGGTGATTGCCGCCGCCGCATATCTCTACTTCACCAGACCTTCGACCAAGCTCACGGTAGTGATTTATCCCGTGCTTGCGATGCTCGCGGTTTATGTTTCCATGGTGGCCATCACTGCGATCACCTACCTCGAATACGATATGGCTTATCACGCAGCCCCTGTTGTCAAACAACATGTCGACCTTAAGGTATATGCATACCAGATGTCCCTGGAGTGCCGCGAACTGGCTTTGTATACGGATAGCGAATGTACGCCCGCAGAGACGCCGCTGGCGTTGACGACCATGCCAACAGAGGCGCTGGTGGTGATGCGCGACAGTGATCGGGCTTTGCTTCCCGCCGCGTACACCCGCGTGGAACAACTCGCCGTACTAGACGTGGTAGTGCACAAGACTGGCACAGTGAACAAGTTGCTACAGATGGCACGCGGAAATTATCCGACCGAGAGGGTGATGGTGTTAAGGGTTAAGCGGGATGAGTTTGGCAGCTTGGGCTGAGCGTAGCGATAAGCATATATGGACTTAGGCTCTTAGTTTCAACGACAGTGTCAACTTGAACACCGCCACAGGTTCATCACTGATGCGGGGGACGGTGGCGATGACTTCGATCTGACGTTCCACTCGCTCTCCCGAAGTCGCCGCCAGCTCGACCAGTGCGGCGATTTCTTGGCCCTGGGCGCAGCAAAAATCCACATCACCTTCGGCGCGTTTAAGGAATTTTGCATCGAAGTCTTTGAAGGCCAGTGACATGTTCAACTTTTGGTGGCGGATGAGGTGCATGGCGTATGCACCGCCAGCACAGTCAGCGCCCACGCACAAAGCGCCGAAATACATGGAGCCCAAGTGATTGCGCGTTCTGCGCCGCAAGGGGATGCGTACCACCATGTGTTGTGCATCTACAGCTGTGACTGAGACGCCCGTGTATAGCAGCATCGGAATCTTGCTCAGGCCGAACCAGCGTAGGGCCAGGGTCTCGCGTGTGGTCGCGCTGAGCAGCTTGTCGAATCTATCCGGCATCTCAATTCCCCGCGGCATATGTGTGCCGCCAGTCTGAACTTTCAGTCCATCGCGCGCAACACTGCCTATACATCATTACTCGGTGATTTAGCTCGGTCTGAACTAGGGCAAAATGGTAGAATCCCGCCCCTATTGCTGGCGCAATCCGCGCTGTTTGCAAGCTTATCGAGGTTTAAGGCATGACGGGTATATCACCAATACAAGAGATCATCGAAGAGATGCGCGCGGGTCGCATGGTTGTGTTGATGGACGAAGAGGACAGGGAGAACGAGGGCGATCTGGTGTTTGCCGCCGACTTCACTACGCCCGAGAAGATCAACTTCATGGCCAAGCATGGTCGCGGCCTAATCTGTTTGACGCTGACTGCCGCCCATTGCGAACAAATCGCTTTGCCTTTGATGGTGCGCGAGAACGGTTTGCCGCTGGCCACCAACTTCACCCTGTCTATAGAGGCGGCGACAGGCGTGACTACAGGCATTTCGGCAGCGGATCGTTCGCGCACGGTGCAAGCCGCTGCAGCCAAGAACGCCAAGGCTAGTGACATCGTGCAACCGGGCCACATCTTCCCGCTGCGTGCGCAGAACGGTGGTGTGCTGGTACGTGCGGGGCATACTGAAGCGGGTTGTGATTTGGCGGAACTGGCCGGCCTGACACCGGCCTCGGTGATTTGCGAGATACTCAAAGACGATGGCGAGATGGCGCGTCTTCCCGACCTCATTGAGTTCGCCAAACAGCATGGTTTGAAGATAGGCACTATCGCCGACCTTATTGAACACCGCAGCCAGAACGAGAAGTTGGTCGAGCGCGTGTCTACGCGCAAGGTGCAGACCGCATATGGCGAGTTCGATCTGGCGACTTATGTGGACAAGACCACACAGCGCACGCATCTGGCTTTGGTGAAGGGCAAGATACAACACGACACAGAGACTTTGGTACGCGTGCACGAGCCTTTGTCGGTGTTTGATTTTTTGGAGCAGAACAGCCACACCTCATCGACCAGTGTGCATCAGGTGCTGAAGAAATTGTCACAAGTAGACGCTGGAGTATTGGTGTTGTTGCATAGAACGGAGACTTCGCAAGACCTGCTGGCACGTGCCACCTTGGATGCGGCCGCGCAACAGGCGACTCAATGGGACCCGCGCAGTTACGGTATAGGTGCGCAGATTTTGCGTGATCTGAACGTGGGCAAGATGCGCTTGTTGGCGACCCCGCACAAGATGCCCAGCATGGCCGGATTTGGGTTGGAAGTTACTGGTTACGCCGCTCACGAATAAAGGGTGTCACTCAAAACCCAAACACCGTTCATTCGGGAATTTGGCGATTTACCGCCGTGCTTCCGAGGGACGAATCCGGCGGCCTCGCGATTTGGCCTGACTTGGAATTTTGAATTTTTAGAGACACCCTTGAAGTTATACATTAAGGAAAAAACATGAAAGAACTCGAACAAAACCACAACGGTCACGGATTGCGTATCGGCATCGTGCAAAGCCGTTTTAATCCCGAGATCTGTGAAGGTCTGTTGGGTGCGTGCCGCGCACAATTGGTGAAACAAGGTGTGGAGGAAGATGACATCACCCTGGCGACTGTGCCGGGCGCACTTGAGATTCCCTTGGTGCTGTTGCACATGGCCGACAGCGAAAAGTACGATGCACTGATCGCATTGGGCGCGGTGATACGCGGCGACACTTACCACTTCGAAGTGGTCTCTAATGAGTCGGCACGCGGTGTGGGTGATGTGCAATTGTCTTGCGGCGTGCCTATCGCTAATGCCATCTTGACGACAGATACCGACGAACAAGCCGTCGTGCGTATGCACGTCAAAGGCGCGGAAGCGGCGATGGTCGCCATCGAGATGGTTAATCTCTTGAAAGGTGTGGCATGAACGCCGAAACGGGTATTAAAGAAGTGCATAAATCGACCAATAAGAGCCCGCGTCACCGCGCACGCGAACTGGCTGTTCAGGGTATTTATCAATGGCGCGTGTCGGGTAACGATGCGGCCGACATCGAGAAACAGATGCAGACAGAAAAGAATTTGGGCCGCTATGACAAGCCTATGTTCAGCAGTCTGCTGCGTGGCGCAATTGCGCAACACAGCGAAATTGAAGCCTTGTTGTCACCCTGCCTGGATCGTCCTTTGAGCGAACTCAGTCCGGTGGAATTCGCGGTGCTGATGTTGGGTGCGTTCGAGCTGTCACAGAAGATCGATGTCCCTTACAAAGTGGTCATCAATGAATCCGTCGAACTGACCAAGACTTTTGGCGGCACCGATGGTCATAAATACGTCAATGGCGTACTCGACAAACTTGCACCCAAGGTCCGCACAGTGGAATTTGCGGCACGCAAGGGCTAGCTCCGGACTTGGTCCCCGGCCTTTGGCCAAATCACTAAGGCGAAAATAGCGACTAGCACCATGTCTGAATTCGATCTCATCAAACGTCACTTCACTCGCGCCAGCCCCGGTGCCGTGTTGGGTGTGGGTGACGATTGTGCTTTGTTGCAAGTACGTGAAGGTCATGTGCTTGCAGTATCCAGCGACATGCTGGTGAGCGGCACGCATTTCTTTCCCGATGCCGATCCGTATCAATTGGGCCACAAGACACTGGCGGTGAATCTTTCCGATCTCGCCGCCATGGGTGCGACACCCAGATGGGCGACTTTGGCACTGTCTTTGTCAGACGCGGACGAGGATTGGCTGGAGCGCTTCAGCGCGGGTTTTTTCGCGTTGGCGCAACAGCACGGCGTGGATTTGGTGGGGGGAGATACCACACGCGGGCCATTGAATCTGTGTGTGACCATCATGGGTGAGGTGCCGGTAGCGCAAGCCTTGCGTCGTGAAGGCGCGCAAGTGGGGGATGATGTCTGGGTGTCGGGCAAGTTGGGCGATGCGGCCTTGGCCTTGGCGCATATGCAGGGCAAGCTGGTGCTGAGTGAGCAAGACTACGCAGCATGCGCACCTGCGTTGCACAGCCCGCAGCCGCGTGTCGCCTTGGGTTTGGCATTGCGCGGCATCGCGCACAGTGCCATCGATGTGTCGGATGGATTGGTGGCCGATCTGGGTCATATCCTAGAGCGCTCGGCAGTGCGTGCCGAGTTATCCCTGGCTGGGCTGCCTGTCTCCGGGGTGTTGCGCGGTCACACCGCGCAGTTGGTGAGCTGCGCTTTGGCGGGGGGGGATGATTACGAACTGTGTTTCACCGCCGCGATTCGGCAGCGTGTGAGCATCGCGGATATCGCGACACGATTGGCATTGCCGTTGACGCGTATCGGCCGCATCGTTGCAGGCAGCGGCTGCGTCGTCCATGATGCGGATGGTCAACCCATACAACTACAGAACGGTGGATATGAGCACTTCTGATCACGACGAGTTGCGCGTCCAACCGAGTTGGCGCTTCCTATTCCGGCATCCGGCGCACTTCCTCGCGTTCGGTTTCGGCAGCGGACTCGCACGCAAAGCCCCCGGTACTTTTGGTACCTTGGTTGCTTTCCCCTTGTACTGGTTTTTGTCCTCACATGTTTCGGACGCGTGGTTTTTGTTCATTCTGATTTGGTCGTTTGCATTGGGTGTGCTGGCCTGCGACATCACCGGAAAATCTTTGGGGGTGGCGGATTTCGGCGGCATCGTGTGGGATGAAGTGGTGGCGATGTTGTTGGTGCTGTTCTTTACCCCGGCGGGTTGGCAATGGTCGGTGCTGGCCTTTGCCCTGTTTCGTTTCTTCGACATCGTGAAGCCCCCGCCTATCGGTCATTTTGACAAAAACTGGCACGGCGGATTGGGTGTCATGTTTGATGACATCCTCGCGGCCGGATATGCGCTGCTCTGTATGGCGATTGTGAGGAGTTTTCTGCCGTGAGGTGGCTGCTGTGCGTGGTGTTGCTGACTGCGTTTGGCATGGCGCAGGCAGAGACTTTCGTCACCAAGGTTATCGCGGTATTGGATGGTGACACGGTGTTGATCCGTCGCGGGAATGGCCTGGCCAAGATACGTCTGGTTGACATCGATGCGCCTGAAAAAGACCAGCCATTTGGTGCGAGTTCCAAAGATTCATTGGCCAGGATGGTGTTGAATAAACAAGTGCAAGTGGTCAGTCAGGCCACCGATCAATATGGCCGCATGGTTGCGCGACTGCGCATCGACGGCGTGGATGTGAACACCGAGCAGATACGCCGCGGAATGGCCTGGGAGTATTCGCACTATCACGGCAACCATGACCTGGTTGCGCTTGAGGCTGAGGCCAGAGCCGTACCGCGCGGTCTATGGGCGATGAGCAAACCCACTCCACCTTGGGATTGGCGCAAGCAACATGCAAGCACGGTGCTTACCCCTCCTGTCGTCAATTCCACCCAAGATCCATTGTGCCTGCACCGCAAGCGTTGTGCGCAGATGGAAAGTTGCGAGGAGGCACGCCGCTATCTGACAGTGTGTGGGCTGAAATATCTGGATGCGGATGGCGACGGCACGCCTTGCGAGAAGCTCTGTTCACCACATCCTGCCAAACAGGTGCATGAATAATCGGGTCGCACAACGATTTACGCTGTTGTGTCTGCTGTTCCTGCAGGCCTGTGTCTATGTGCCGCGTACTCATGTCACTCGTGATCCGGATTGCATAGGCCTGCTGCATCACATGACGTTGGAGACCGACGGTCAGTTCAATGACTTCCATGTACTGTGCAACAGCTCCAATCAGGATGCTTGTGCGGCCTTGCTGGTCGCAGGGGGGGCGGTCGCCGCGACATCGTTCATTATTTCCGGCAGCATCGTCATGGCTGGCAATGTGGTCTATTGGATGGAACGTCAAGCCAACTGTAAGCGTTGAACTCATGCTGCGACCGGGCTGTATGGCTAGATCAATGCACGACTGAGACCGCCCGAAATATATAGATAATTTCGCCGAAATTTTTTGTGTAAGCAAATAATCTTGGCTAAAGCTATGAATATGTCATGCAGTGTGTTGTACTCATGCAGTGCTCGCGTTAAAGTTGGGCATGATCAATAAAAATTATTAGAGGAGCAGCGGACCATGTTTTTGACGATACTCGGAGTATTGGCAATTTTTCTACTATTGGCGTTCTTCCGTGCCACCCTCACTAGTTGGTTGATTGCTTTGATGGTCATCGTGCCGGTCATCGCCATACGGGCAAGCATCTCTGAAACTGCACTACAGATTGTCTACATCGCGCTGTTCCTGTTCATCGTATTCTTTGGTATTCCCGTACTGCGTCGCGCTGTCATCAGCGCGCCGATACTCAAGTTTTTCCGCAAAGTCTTACCGCAGATATCATCAACCGAACAAGAAGCGATAGACGCGGGTACGGTGTGGTGGGATGGCGAGTTGTTCAGTGGCCACCCCAATTGGGATAAGTTGTTGGCCTATCCCAAGTGTGGACTGAGCGCGGATGAGCAGTCTTTCCTGGATAATGAAGTCGAGCAGTTGTGTGCCATGTTGGATGATTGGGATATCACCCATACCCGTGCTGATTTGCCGCCCGAAGTCTGGCAGTTCATCCGCGACAAAGGTTTCTTCGGCATGATCATTCCCAAGCAATACGGCGGTCTGGAATTTTCCGCACAAGCACACTCGGCGGTAGTCACCAAAGTTGCCTCGCGTAGTGGCACGGCCGCTGTGACGGTGATGGTGCCCAACTCCCTGGGCCCTGCCGAGCTATTGCTGCATTACGGTACGACGGAACAGAAAGACCGGTATCTGGAGCGTCTGGCGAAAGGCAAGGAAGTGCCTTGTTTTGCCTTGACCGGCCCGTTCGCGGGTTCCGATGCGGGTGCAATACCGGACTATGGTGTCGTTGGTTACGGTGATTTCAATGGTCAGCAGAATATACTCGGTGTACGTGTCACGTGGGAGAAGCGTTACATCACGCTCGCCCCTGCGGCCACCTTGCTGGGCTTGGCATTCAAACTGTATGACCCCGAGCATTTGCTGGGTGGCGAGGTGGGTCGCGGTATCACGCTGGCTTTGATACCCACCGACACGCCCGGCGTACAGATAGGGCGTCGTCACTTCCCGCTGAATAGTGCGTTCTTGAATGGACCTACCCAGGGCGATGCGGTGTTCATTCCGATGGAGTACATCATCGGAGGGGCGACCCGCATCGGTCAGGGCTGGCGCATGCTGATGGAATGTTTGGCAGCGGGCCGTTCCATCTCCTTACCCGCCAGCAGCGCGGGTGCGATGAAATTGGCGGCACGCACCAGCGGTGCTTATGGTCGTGTACGCAAGCAATTCAAGGTCTCTATTGGCAAGTTCGAAGGAGTGGAAGAGCCTTTGGCACGCATCGGTGCGCATACCTATATGGTCGATTCCGCGCGCCGTCTCACCGCGCTGGCGATAGACTTGCATGAGAAACCTTCGGTGATCTCGGCAATCATCAAATATCACTCAACCGAGCGCGGCCGTATCGTCATCAACGATGCGATGGATGTGCATGGCGGCAAGGGTATTTGTCTGGGGCCGGATAACTATCTGGGACGCTTCTATGAGCAAACGCCCGTCGGTATCACAGTGGAGGGTGCAAACATCCTGACGCGCACGTTGATGATTTTCGGCCAGGGTGCGATCCGCTCACATCCTTATGTGCTTAAAGAGATTGCCGCCACGCTGGATCAGAACCACAAACGCGCGCTGATCAATTTCGATACCGCTTTGTTTGAACACATTAGCTTCGCGCTGTGCAACGCTTCGCGCAGTTTCATCTATGGCTGTTTGGGGGGGCGTGCGATTTCGGTGCCACATGGTGTGGAGACGCGCCGCTATTACCAACAGTTGACACGTTACTCGGCCGCCTTCGCCTTCTCGGCGGATATTGCGATGGCGGTTTTGGGCGGCACGCTCAAACGTCGCGAGAAAATCTCTGCCCGATTGGGGGATGTGTTGAGTCAGATGTATCTGTGTTCCGCGACCTTGAAGCGCTTCGAGGATGATGGCCGTCCGGCTGCCGATCTGCCTTTGCTGGATTGGTCCATGCAAGATTCTTTGTACAAGATCCAGGATGCATTCGCGGGCGTGATACAGAATTTCCCCAACCCGCTGATGCGCGGTTTGCTGAGTGTGATGATCTTCCCTGCGGGAAAAAATCTCATGCCACCTTCGGATCACACGGGCCATCTGGTCGCCGCCTTGTTGATGGAGCCAGGCGAGGCACGTGACCGTTTGTGTGCAGGTATCTATATCCCGAACGGCGAGCAGGATGCCGTGGGTGCTTTGGAAGCCGCACTGCTCAGCACGATCGCATGCGAGCCTGTACACGCGCTGGTTGAAGCGGCGCGCAAGGCCAAGAAGGTTAAGGCCTTGCAAGAGTTGGAGCGCATCGCCGAGGCGCGCGACGCAGGTGTTATCACGACAGAACAAGCGCTGCAATTGGAGCATGACTACGCGCTACGTCGCAAAGTCATCATGGTGGATGATTTCGATCCGGCAGCCTTGCGCGCTAATCGGGTGTGAATAAAAATCAGATGCTAGCTTGATGTGGTGCTGTTCATAAGTTTGAATTTTCCGGGAAGACTATGAAATCTTTGCGCGATAAAGTCATTTTCATATCAGGTTCCAGCCGTGGCATAGGTCGCGAAGTCGCGCTGCGTTGCGCGCGCGACGGTGCCAAAGTGGTCATCACCGGCAAGACCGCCACGCCGCACGCCAAGTTGCCGGGCACTATTCATAGCGTCGCGGAAGAAGTGGCAAGGGCAGGAGGGCAGGCCCTGGCGATACAGCTGGATGTGCGCGACGAACAAGCCATACAAGCGGCAGTTGCTCAGGTGGCCGAACATTTCGGCGGCATCGATGTGCTGATTAACAACGCCAGTGCGATCAATCTGACCGCCACCCTAGATACACCTGCCAGACGTTTGGACCTGATGTGGGGCGTGAACATGCGGGGGACTTTTCTGTTGTCGCAAGCTTGCATCCCGCATTTGTTACGTGCTGACAATCCGCACATCCTGACGTTCTCGCCGCCGCCGAGTCTGGATGAGAAGTGGTACGCACCACACTTGGCGTATACGATGTCCAAGATGGGCATGAGTCTGTGTACTTTAGGTATGGCGCGTGAGTTTTCTGCCAAGGCGCAGGGAGGAACAGGGATCGCGGTGAATTGTCTGTGGCCGCGCACTACTATCGCCACAGCGGCGATAGAGTTCAATTTCCCGCCCGAGATCCTGCGAGCCTCGCGCAAGCCCGCCATCATGGCAGATGCGGCTTACCAGATCATTACCCGGCCTGTAGCGCAGGCCAGCGGTCAGTTCTTTCTCGATGAAGATGTATTGCGTGCAGCAGGTGTCACGGACTTGGAGCAATACGCCATGGAGCCTGGTGTACCTTTGTTTGGTGATCTTTTTTTAGGTTGATAGGAGGCGCTATGAGTAAGCCGGATGTGATCTCCCCCGAGCAAGCGGGCACTTTGTATGGACTTTTTGTCGAGCGTGCAAACCGTACTCCCGACAAAATCGCTTACCAGTATTTTGACAAGAATGCTTGGTTGTCGTTGAGTTGGCGCGATATGCGCGCGGCCGTTGCACGTTGGCAAGCTGCATTGAACAAAGAAGGTTTACAGCGCGGAGATCGTGTCGCAATTATGTTGCGCAATTCCCCGCAGTGGGTGATGTTCGATCAGGCCGCGATGTCACTCGGACTGGTAGTCGTTCCTTTATATACGGTAGATAGACCGGACAATATCGCTTACATCGTCAACAACGCCGAGGTGAAGGTGTTGCTGTTTGAGAATGCGGAACAGTGGCAGGCATTGCGTACCGTGCGCGAGCAGATGACTAGTGTGGTGCGTTTAATCAGTCTGGAGAAGGTCAACGATAGCACCGAAGCGCGTCTGTGTTCGAGTGCCGATTATCTGCCCGATGCGGCTCAGTTGCAGGCTGCTGTGGCGGTCGATATCAGGGAATTGGCGAGCATCATTTACACCTCGGGAACGACGGGAAAACCCAAAGGCGTGATGCTTAGCCATCACAATATGCTCAGCAATGCACATGCTGCTTTGGATACTTTCACGGTACGGGCCGACGATCTTTATTTATCCTTCTTGCCCTTGTCGCATACTTTCGAGCGCACCTGCGGCTACTACCTTCAAGTGATGACGGGAGCAACTGTGGCTTATGCGCGTTCTATCCCGCTGCTTTCCGAAGACTTGCTCACTGTCAAACCGACCATCATGGTCTCGGTGCCACGCATCTATGAGCGCGTCTATAGCGCGATACGCACCAAGCTGGAAGAAGGTTCGCCGTTGAAACGCAAGTTGTTCCATTTCGCCGTGGAAACAGGTTGGGCCAAGTTTTTGCATGATCAAGGACGGGGTGGTTGGAAGCCCGGTTTTTTGCTGTGGCCGATATTGCAGCATCTGGTGGCGCGAAAGATACTGGATAAACTGGGGGGGCGATTGCGCGTCGCGATCAGTGGTGGCGCAGCACTTGCGGCGGAGATATCTCGCGTGTTTGTGGGCTTGGGACTTTCTGTGGTGCAAGGCTACGGTCTGACCGAGACCAGTCCCATCGTCACCGGCAATAGTTTGGAGAACAATTACCCGGATAGTGTGGGACAGCCGATACGTGATGTGCAGATCCGCCTGGGTGAAAACAAGGCATTGTTGGTCAAGGGGCCCAATGTGATGATGGGTTATTGGCGCAACGAAGAAGCCACGCGCGCCATGATAGATGCAGATGGCTGGCTGAATACGGGTGATACCGCACGCATCAGTGAGACGGGTCATGTATACATCACCGGACGCATCAAAGAAATCATCGTCATGTCGAATGGCGAGAAGATCCCGCCGGGTGATATGGAGCAGGCTGTTCTGCATGATCCTTTGTTTGAACAAGTGATGGTGTATGGGGAAGGTCGCCCTTATCTGGTCGTGGTCGCAGTGATGAACCCTGATGTCTGGCTGCATTTCGCCGAGGAAACAGGGGTGCGTCCCGATATGCCGGAAGCGCTCACCGACAGCCGTGTGCAGGGAAAAATATTGAAGCGTATCGCACTCAATCTGCGCGAGTTCCCCGGCTATGCCAAGGTAAATCGCGTGCTGTTGTTGCAAGATCCATGGAGCATAGAGAACGGCCTGCTCACACCCACGCTAAAGATCAAGCGCAGCAAGGTGACTGAGCGCTATGCCGAAGAGATCAAACAACTATATGAAGGACATTAAAGTGAACGAGGAAAAACCGATTACAACAACCTTGCCGCAACGCCATGCCACCATGCGTGTGGTGGCGATGCCGTCAGATTGCAATTACACCGGCGATGTGTTCGGCGGATGGATCATGGGCCAGGTGGATATCGCAGGCAGCATCCCCGCCATCAGCCGAGCCAAAGGACGAGTGGCGACAGTCTCGGTTAATTCCTTCATTTTCAAACAACCGCTGTTTATGGGGGATATAGTCAGCCTGTATGCAGACATTGTTAAAGTCGGCCGAACTTCCATCACCGTCAACGTGGAAGTTTATGCACAACGCGATCCGATCAAACCGACTTGTGTGAAAGTCACCGAGGCGACGCTGACTTATGTGGCGGTGGGTGAGGATCGTAAGCCTAGAGTGGTACCAGCGGAAGATTAAGCGGCAAATCGTAGTGTTAGTTTCGGTAGTCCTTTCATCGTTAATACTCTTAAGGGGAACGCATCATGAAAATTACAAAACCTGTACTGAACTATTCCATTGCT
Source organism: Gallionellaceae bacterium (assembly GCA_027448945.1). Taxonomy (GTDB): domain Bacteria; phylum Pseudomonadota; class Gammaproteobacteria; order Burkholderiales; family Gallionellaceae; genus Gallionella. The sequence continues at coordinate 46,439 of DAIDMQ010000018.1, read as the reverse complement.
GCGGCACTTGCGGCAATGGCTGGTAATGCAGCAGCTTCGGGATTTGCGCTGATAGAGCAAAGTGCGAGTGGTCTGGGAAATGCTTATGCGGGCGCCGCCGCGAGTGCTGAAGATGCGAGCACTGTATTTTTTAATCCGGCTGGTATGAGTCGTTTGGGTGGTACACAAGTTTCGTTGACGGCACATGCGATCAAACCTTCAGCTAAATTTACGCCAAATGCCACTAATGCCGGGGCCGCTTTACAAACAGCGGGAGGCAACGGGGGAGACGCTGGCAGCACGGCTTTTGTGCCAACCGCGTACATAGCGATGCCGCTGAATGAGCAGGCGAACTTCGGTTTGGGTATCAGTGCCCCTTTCGGCTTGCAGACACAATATGATGCCAACTGGGTAGGTCGATTCCAGGCAATTAAATCCAAAATACAGACTATAAATGTGAATCCATCACTGTCATATCGCGTGTCCGACATGGTGAGCTTGGGCGCGGGTTTGAATTACCAGCAAATTAATGGTGAATTGAGCCAGGCAGTGAATTACAGCGCGGCAGCTTTTGCAGCAGGCGGCGCACCTTTACTAGGTGCAATTGGCGGGGCCGGTATAGAGGGTGTGAGTACTGTGACGGGTAGTGATAGCAAGTGGGGTTATAACTTCGGTGCTTTGTTTGATATGGGCGATACACGTGTTGGCGTCTCGTATCGCTCAAAGATTAGTTATAAGCTTTCCGGATCGGTAGCATTTACCAGCGTGCCTGCCGCCTTGGCAGCAAGTCCAAAGCTGGCAAATGGTGCAGTCACTTTAGATGTAACGATGCCGGACTCGTTGTCTTTCAGTGTGGTGAATAAAGTAAATTCGCAATTAGATATTTTGGCCGATGCAACTTGGACGGGTTGGGGTAAGTTCAAGCAACTTGATGTCATCCGTTCGAACGGTACTTTACTGAGCTCTACACCTGAGAATTGGAAGAATACCTGGAGAGTTTCTGTGGGCGCGAACTATCGATACAACGAACAGTGGCTTTCGAGATTTGGCGTCGCATATGACCAAGCGCCGGTGGATGATCAGTTCCGCACCGCGCGCATTCCTGATGCCAATCGTACATGGCTGTCTGTGGGTGGACAGTACAAAGTTACCAAGGCCGATGCTATTGATATGGGTTATGCGCACTTGTTCGTTAATGGTTCCAGCATCAACCAAAACCAAGCCGCAACGGGAGCTGGCGTGTTGAGCGGTAATTATGCGAATAATGTGAATATCCTCAGCGCGCAGTACACACATAGTTTCTAAAGCAGTGCACTAAAGGGAAGGTGTAAGCCTTCCCTTTTTTATTTGGAGAATCGTCATGGATCAGGTTTTACGGATACGCAAAGTCGCCGTACTGGGTGCCGGTGTGATGGGTGCGCAGATCGCGGCGCATCTGGTGAATGCCAACGTGCCCACGCTGTTATTCGATCTTCCCGCCAAAGAGGGCGCGCCTAATGGCATCGTCAACAAGGCGTTGGAGGGCTTGAAGAAACTGGACCCCAGTCCCTTGGCGAGTCCTGCCAAACTGCAGTTCATAGAGGCTGCGAATTACGAGCAGCATCTGGAAAGCTTGCGCGCATGCGATCTGGTCATCGAGGCTATCGCCGAACGCATCGACTGGAAGTCCGAGCTGTACCATAAAGTCGCCCCTTATCTGGGTGCACACGCGATCTTCGCGACCAATACCTCGGGCTTGTCTATCAACAAGCTCGCCGCCGCCTTCCCCGAAACGCTGCGTCATCGCTTCTGCGGCATTCATTTTTTTAATCCGCCGCGCTATATGCATCTGGTGGAATTGATCGCCTGCGAGAATACCGATGCAGGCTTGTTAGACCAGCTTGAGACCTTCTTGGTATCGGGGCTGGGCAAGGGCGTGGTGCGCGCCAAAGACACCCCCAACTTCGTCGCCAACCGTATCGGTGTGTTCTCCATGCTCGCAATCGTGTATCACGCGCAGCGTATGGGTTTGGGTTTCGATGAAGTCGACGCGCTCACTGGACGTTATTTGGGGCGTCCCAAGAGCGCCACTTTCCGCACCTTGGATGTGGTGGGTTTGGACACCTTTGCACACGTGGTAAACACCATGCGCGACAATCTCGCCAGCGACCCCTGGCATAGTTATTTTGTGGTGCCGGAATGGCTGACCACACTCATCGCGCAAGGTGCATTGGGGCAGAAGGCCAAGCGCGGCGTGTATCAAAAAATCGGTAAAGAGATACAAGTTTTGGACTTGGCGACACAGAGTTATCGCGTGGCTGGCGGCAAGGCCAATGATGCAGTCAAAGACATCTTGCGTGAACGTGATTGGGCGGTGAAGTTGGGCAAGTTGCGCGACAGCAATGATGCACAAGCTCAATTCGTATGGTGCATCTTCCGCGATGCCTTTCATTACTGCGCGTTGATGTTGGGCGACATTGCCGACAATGCGCGCGATGTGGATTTCGCTGTGCGTTGGGGCTTCGGTTGGGATAGCGGTCCATTCGAGATATGGCAGGCCGCAGGTTGGCAGCAGGTCGCAGGCTGGATCAACAAAGATATCGCGGCGGGCAAAACCATGTCTGACACACCTTTACCTGCCTGGGTGACAGAGCCTACACGTGAAGGTGTGCACAATGCTTTGGGTTCTTATGCACCCAGCAGTAAGAGCTATCAGCAACGTTCACAACTGCCGGTCTATAAACGTCAACTCTATCCAGAACGCTTACTCGCTGAAAAAGTCGTGTATGGCGAGACGGTGTTTGAGAACGAGGGTGTGCGCATGTGGCACACCGGCGACGGCATCGCCATCTTGAGCATCATCAGCAAGATGCACACCTTGGGTAACGAAGTGTTGGACGGTATCTTGCAAGCGCTGGATATTGCCGAAGCAAAATTTTCCGCACTCATCATCTGGCAGACCGAGCCACCGTTTTCGGTAGGTGCGAATCTGTTGCAAGCTATGCAAGGCGTGCAAGAGAGTCCATCCGATGAGGGACTATTCGGCAAGCTCAAAGGTGCAGCCAACCGTGTTAAATATACTGTTGCGGGCGGCGGTGGCTTGGGCGCCATCGTCAACGCAGCAACTGGCAATGTGCCGCGCGTCGCTGAAGTGGTAGAAAAATTCCAGATCATTTCGCAGCGTTTGAAATATGCGCAAATACCGACCATCGCTGCGGTGGATGGTTTAGCCCTCGGCGGTGGTTGCGAGTTCACCATGCATTGCGCACGCATCGTCGCCACACTGGAAAGCTATATCGGTCTAGTCGAAGTCGGTGTGGGTCTGTTGCCTGCGGGTGGCGGATGTAAAGAGATGGCGCATAGAGCTGCTATCGAGGCCAGAGGCGGTGACCTGTTTCCCCATATCAAACGTTACTTCCAGCAGATCGCTATGGGTGAAGTCGCCAAGAGCGCCGAGATGGCAAAAGAGATGGGTTATCTGCGCGCCACTGACCGCATCGTGTTGAACCGCTTCGAGTTGTTGCATGTCGCTAAACAGGAAGCACTCGCTATGAACGCGACTGCTTATAGACCGCCATTGCAGAACAATCAGATCCCCGTTGCTGGACGTACTGGTATCGCCACCTTGAAAGCTGCAATGGTCAATATGAAAGAGGGCGGCTTTATCTCCGAGCATGACTACGACATCGGTTGCAGGATCGCCGAGATCATCTGCGGTGGAGACGTGGAAGGCGGCAGTCTGGTTGATGAGCAATGGATACTTGATTTGGAGCGCAAACACTTTTTGGAATTGGTTGCGACAGATAAGACCAAAGCACGCGTGGAGCACATGCTCAAGACCGGCAAGCCACTGCGCAATTAAGGAGATCATCATGAGCAAACAAGTCCAAGAAGCTTATATCGTCGCGGCGACGCGTACGCCAGTGGGTAAGGCACCACGCGGGATGTTTCGCAACACGCGCCCCGATGATCTGTTGGCACATGTGTTGAAGAGCGTGCTGGCACAAGCGCCGGGGTTGGATGCCTCGGCGATAGGGGATGTCATCGTCGGTTGTGCGATGCCTGAAGCCGAGCAGGGCATGAACGTGGCGCGTATCGCCTTGCTGTTAGCGGGCATACCCAATACCGTACCAGGTCAGACCATCAATCGTTTCTGTTCTTCGGGTGTGCAAGCGGTGGCGATGGCGGCGGATCGTATTCGTTTAGGTGAGGCCGATGTGATGCTGGCGGCTGGTGTGGAAAGCATGAGCATGGTGCCCATGATGGGCAACAAGATTGCATTCAATCCGGCCATCTTTGAACATGACGAGAACATCGGCATTGCCTTCGGCATGGGTATAACCGCCGAGAAGGTCGCCGAACGCTGGCATGTCAGTCGTGAGGCACAAGATGCTTTCGCCTTGCAAAGCCATCAGCGCGCGATCGCTGCAATCAGTGCGGGCGAGTTTAAAGATGAGATCACGCCCTTTGAGATAACAGAGAACATGCCTGATCTGCTGTCACGCGAGATCACGACTAAGCATCGTGTGCTTAGCCAAGACGAAGGCCCACGAGCGGATACTTCATTGGAAATACTGGCCAAGCTCAGACCAGTATTTGCGCAAAAGGGATCGGTTACTGCGGGAAATAGTTCGCAAATGTCAGACGGCGCGGGCGCAGTTTTACTGTGTTCCGAAGCGGCATTGAAGCGTTACAACCTCACTCCTATTGGAAAGTTCATCAGCTTCAGCGTGGCCGGCGTGCCCCCCGAGATCATGGGTATAGGCCCCAAAGAAGCAATACCACGCGTGTTGAAGCAAGCGGGCATGTCGTTACAAGACATGGGCTGGATAGAGCTGAATGAGGCCTTTGCTGCACAATCGCTAGCCGTGATAGGAGATTGCGGATTGGACCCCGCCATCGTCAATCCATTGGGAGGCGCTATTGCCTTGGGTCATCCGCTGGGGGCGACAGGTGCGATACGCACTGCGACACTGTTGCATGGACTGCGCAGACGAAAACAGAAGTACGGTATGGTGACCATGTGCATAGGCACGGGCATGGGCGCGGCAGGTATCTTTGAAGCCTTGTAGGCAAGACATCAGGCTCAAGTCCTTAGTTGGCTTTGCACGACATAGATGAAAGGTCGATCATGAAAAAATTATTATTGGCAGGCTTGTTGATATTAAGCGCGCAGACTCAGGCGATGGAGATCGCGGATGTGAAGCTCGCAGATCAAGTGCAGGTTTCGGGCCAGACTTTGGTGTTGAACGGTGCGGGACTACGTACCAAGTTTTTCTTTAAGATCTATATCGCAGCGCTGTATCTGCCGCAGAAGCAGACCTCTGGCCCAGCGGTCATCGCAGCGGAGAATGTGCATAGAATCGCGTTGCATATCAAACATGAATTGAGCAGTGCGAAACTTTATGGCGCGTTGGTCGATGCTATGGAATCAAATCAGACTGCTGCGGAATTAACGGCCTTGGAGCCACAGTTCAAGCAGTTGAAGCAGATATTCGACAAGGTGGGTGAGGTCAAGCCTGGCGATGTCATCAACATGGACTATGTGCCAGGTGGTGGCACGGAGATCGGTGTGAACGACAAGGCTTACGGGACGTTGTCTGGTGCGAGTTTCAATCGTGCCTTGTTGCAGATATGGTTGGGTGATAAACCCGTACAGACAGACTTGAAGAAGGCGATGCTAGGTAGTGAGTGAGATACAAAATAAGTACGTTGTGCGCGCTATGAATCGCAAGCAATTGGACATCGCTCTGCATGCACAGGGCGATGTTTTTTTGAGTGCGATGACTTTACAACATGCGCATCTATATGCTGGCGTGACGCTTGATATTAGTGCTGACCATCATGCACAGATGCAATCTGTGATTGCTGCGGTGGAAGAGGTAGTCGCCAAGCAAGCGCTTGGAAAAACATCTTCATTGGGTGTGTTCTATGGCTATGACTTCCATCTAAATATTGATGGCGCGCATCTGATCGAGATCAATACCAATGCGGGCGGCGCATTCCTCAACACATTACTGCATGACCAAGCAACAATGGAAGCTGAGTTCATAATAATGTTCCGCAACGAATGGGCTTTGGCGCGAGGCGATGCAGAGATGCGCTGCGTGGCCATCGTTGATGAGCAGCCGCAAACACAATATCTCTATCCGGAATTCATACTTGCGCAGCAGATGTTCACCCGCGCTGGATATCGTGCCCATATCGCAGCCCCTGAGGACTTGCAGCCACGTAGCGATGGTCTGTATTTAGGCAAGGAGAGGGTCGACCTCATCTACAACCGATTGACTGACTTCTCCTTGCAGACTTATCCACATCTGCTTGCAGCCAGTGCACAGCAGCAAGTTCTGATCACGCCCTCCCCGGAGCACTACCTGCGCTATGCAGATAAACGCAAGTTGGTACTGCTGAGTGATGAAAAAATATTGCAGGATTTGGGTGTGTCTGCAGATAACATCAAAGTGTTGAAGCGCGGTGTACCGCAGACCCGCTTAATTGCATCACAAGATGCGGCGACATGGTGGGCAGAGCGCAAGCAGTGGTTCTTCAAGCCTGCCAGCGGTTATGGCAGTAAAGGCGCGTATCGCGGAGACAAAGTGACTAAGCGCGTATTCGAAGAGATCATGCAGTCCGATTATGTCGCCCAGCGACTGGCCGTTCCAGGTGAGGTCGAAGTACGGGATGACGAGGGTCAGCCACGGAAGCTTAAATACGATGTGCGTTGTTATGTGTATGCAGGCAAGATACAGTTGATCGCAGCGCGTCTCTATCAGGGGCAAACTACAAATTTTCGTACACCCGGCGGAGGCTTCGCGAAGGTGAGTGTGCAAGGGTAGAATGCGGGCATGTTGATTTATTCATTTATTGCTATCGGTGTGGGGGCAGCATGCGGCGCATGGCTGCGTTGGGGGCTGGGTTTATGGCTCAATCCCGTGTTGCCCGAGTTGCCCGTCGGGACGTTATTCGCCAACTTGATAGGCGGCTATCTGATCGGGCTCGCAGTGGCTTTTTTCATGCAGCATCCGGGATTGTCCGCAGAATGGCGCTTGCTCATCATCACCGGTTTTCTGGGCGGCTTAACCACCTTCTCCACATTTTCGGCGGAGACGGTGACATTGTTGATACGCGGGCAATATGTGTGGGGCATGGGCATAATCGCCGCGCATTTGGGCGGATCATTGCTGATGACGATGTTGGGGATACAGACTTTCAAGTGGCTGCAAAGTTGAGGAGGGCGTCATGAATTTGTTATCGTTTTATGTGAGTGAGAAACAACATCATGCCGGTATGCCCTTGTATGAGTGGTTGTTGGAGTGTGCTAAATCACAGGGTGTCAGCGGCGGTTCCGCCTTTCGCGCCATCGCCGGATTCGGGCGTCACGGCAAGTTGAACGAGGATACTTTTTTTGAGCTTGCGGGCGAGTTGGCGGTCAAGGTGGAATTTGTCTTGGACGAGGCACTGGCTGAAAGATTGCTGGATGTGCTGCATGCCGAAGACCTGAAAATTTTATATACGCGGCAGGACGTTGACGTCGCACAGATATAGCCGAATCGGGGACGAGCGAAATGCCCGACCTATTCCGAGTGAGAGTGGGAATGAGTGGAGCTTATTCGGAACAGAAGAATTTCACTTTATTGTTGTTTGAATTCGCACGTAAATTATGACGCGCAAGTCAAATCTACGCAGGCAACCAGTTTCCCGTCTGGCGTATCTAGTAAAGCGGAAAGGGTGATGCATTGCCCTTTGCCTATGAGTGAGCGATAGGGGCGAGTAATGTGTATTTCTTCGGGGGTGAGCAATGCTTGCTGGAAGTAATATCGTCTTGACCAGTTTGCGTCGGCTGCCTCGAACAAGGGCCTATAACGTGGGTCTGTGAATTCGGGTATTTGATTTCTAAAAATATTCTCACCTACTTGATATCCACTCTCATCTAGAAAATACACGCGCGTTACGCTAGGCAGCCCAAGCATATTTTTGCAGGAAGCCTCGTGTGGCTCTCTGCCGGTTTTAATGGCTTTCAACATCGATTTAAATTCTGTATGACACTGATCGATTTCCTCCCGATAGTATCTTCGAGTAGTAGTTGAAAACTCGGTGTGTTTTTCGCGTAATTGCGACAGTGCATTGCCTGGAGTTTTCTGGTCGATCAATACTGATCTTGGATAGCCGAAGTAATATCCCTGAACTAGATCCACATTCGAATCGATTGCAATGAGTGCTTGCTCCTCCGTTTCGACGCCCTCCATCAATGCGATACAACCCAACTCTTGGATTAGTCCCACTAGACTGGGCAACGCCCTGCGGACAATTGGATTGTTTTCTGCCTGTACGATAATAGATCGGTCAAATTTCACGATATCCGGCTGAATATTCCAAACTCGGTCGAAGTTCGAATGAGAGGAACCAAAATCATCGATGGCAACAAGACACCCCAAGTTCTTGTAATAATTTACTGCTGCCGAGAGTATCGATTCATCATAAATGCCCATTTCAAGAATCTCGACGACTACTTGGCTAGGTGGGATATTGTTATGCTCCAGCATTTCCTTAAAGAAGGCCCCATAGTTTTTACCCAATACGGTAATAAGGGGATTCACATTTAGAAAGATCCAAGATTTGTCTGCAAACTTGGAGAAGTTCTGAACATGAATTGCCCGGCATAATCTATCCAGCAATACATTATCCGACTCATCTTTCACTTGCCCGAATAGCGCCAGCGGTGAGATAGACCTACCCTCGGCATCACTTGGCCTACACAAGGCTTCATATCCCACCGGGTTGCTGTGCGACAGGCTGAAGATGGGTTGAAACACGCTGGCAACAGTGTGCCCGCGAAACGTGCCTATAAAGCCGCCATCAAGGTCGGTAGAAGCGCGTTTGTGAATTTCACTGAACCCATGCCTGTTCATGCCCCCACCTTATTCTGAGTATCCGATATTTGAAACCGGTCAACCAAGAAACGCAGTTTTTGTGAGCCCTCCCGGCTGCCCACAATCGCAAAATCCAAGTCCCCCAAAGATTTACTCATTAAGTCGGCGGCACCGGCAACGCCATGAATCTTACTTCCGCTGATGGTTGAGCTGTCTGCAATCTGTGTAATAAGCGTAAACATGCGCTCGAAAACTTCATGCGAGCCGGAATTATCAGTAGCGGCCTCTTCAGCCAATCGTAATCCTTCGGCCATTCCGGCTGCACCTTGCTCCATGATGGACACGGCATCTCGCGCCTTACCCTGCACGGTGGAAATCATCTGGTTGATTTCACTTGTGGCTCCACTCGTGAGCACGGCTAACTTGCGCACTTCATCCGCGACCACAGCGAATCCACGACCATTCTCTCCGGCTCGCGCAGCTTCAATTGCTGCATTTAAAGCCAATAAATTGGTCTGTGTGGCAATCGAACTGATCATCTTTGCAATGTCACTGATTTTTTCGGTGCTTGCGCTAAGTGAATAGATGGTCTCGGACGAAACTTTGATTGACTCCCGAATACCTTCAGTTCGATTCTGAACCATGGCCAGTTGAACTTTGGCGCGATCTGTTGCCTGATGCATCGCAACACGCATTTCATTTGTTGTCACGGTTGCTTGCCTGATGTCGCTCATTTGTGTTTCTAACGCATGCAAAATATCTTGTACTGCAACGAGGACTTCATTGGTTGCCACGGTCGCCTGCTTATTGCGCGCCTCCATATGAACTTGATTACCGAACATGCCGTCTGTTCCACGGCGGATATTCCCTACCGTACGGTCTACATTGTCGATCAGGCTATTTATCCATTGTGCCAGTACCCCCGCTTCGTCTCGACTTGCATCCAGTCTGTCCAGGCGCCGCGAAAGATTGCCATGACCTTCAGCTGCATTGCGGATGACGTCAATCATGCCGCGCAGACGTTCGGCAACAGGATTGATGGAAAATAGATGTAGCACCAAGCTTCCAGAGGCAAACATCGCGCAGCATAGTCCAGCCATAGTCAGTGCATCTGGTTTGAGTAAAGCTGCAGTAGTAAAGCTGATTGTTGTTACAGCAATCAGCATTGCCAAATAAACCGAAATCACCCGGAAATTTAGTGTACGGAATCGATACACCTCTTCGAGATCCGCTTCGCACATCATGCCCCACTCATCAGGGGAGCCCGGCAATGAAAAAGTGGTGCCCTTGCCTATTACTGGTATGTGGCGGTAATCCGAATAGCCCGGATAGGTGACGAAGGTGTTTCTGCCGCATCGAATGGTTTCCCGCACGCCAGGGTGCAGCTCATTTGTGGCGGGATCATTGAATATCAATTCTAACTCGGTGTGATTCTTGACGGATACGGTACCAAAGTCGGTATTCACGCCCTGTTTCAAATTTTCACCCATGCTAAATGTGGAGTCCTCAAACCTTGAGCGCGACAAGGCGGTACCTGTCTTAATGCCCGCATCGAATCTAGATTTCACCATGAACAAATAGTTATCCCCGGATTCATGGAAAATATGCCCGGCCTCACGCTGGATCAAGTCTCCCAGTACATCATTGGGCACACGCCCGCAGACTGCGCCCAGCAATACTCCATCTTTGCGTAGCGGCAGATAGAACATCATTGTCACTGCATCGTGAAACTGCGAACTGGAAGCGCCAATCGCCAGAGTGTTCTCGTCGATATATGGGCCATGTAGAAATTTCTCCGTCAACCCCTTGGCGACAGACTTCGAATTGAGATCTTTTTTGCCAATTCGACTCGGATAAGTTGAATGTAGAGTTTCACCTTCCGCATCGATCAGAAATAGCTCCGAAAAATCGTTGTCCAATTTAAGATTTTCTATGAGTAAGTTGGCATCGAAGCTTGGCCATTCGTACACGATTTTCATCGACATGGCAGATAGTGAGTCCCACTTTTGTTCGGTCCATTCACGGAGAATGCGTACTCGCGTGGTTGAGATGGATTCGAAAATCTCCTCAAGAATCGGGTAGCGCCATTCATTTAACTTACAGGCCCAGCCCATATTCAAGCGACCTGTTTTACCTAGGTACGGCAGCCAGTTCATTTCGCTCTCAGACAGATTCATATTTTTACTTTTCAGCATATCAATCGGCATTTCAGTTATTGAATACACACCCATACAAGCAATATTTATTCCAGATGATATTATTTATCTTATAATCAATAAGATAATGAAATACTGGCTAAGTGTCTGTGCGGGCACATTGATGCGTTGCGCGGTGTTGGCTCCGGCATCACGCGCTTCGCGCATGAGTCTGTACCGCAACTTCGTTTTCGACCCATCGCCTATCTAATTGATATGTCTCATAGTCTGCGCTCCGTGCGCTTTGCACTGCATCCCGCTCGCCGACTAATTCAGTATTTCCCTAAATACACCCCGATCTTTAATGCGCACCGCGATAGTGCGCAGCATCCCTCTTAAATGAATTTCAATGCACCAGAGCGACGCCTTGAAACATCGTATTCAACGTGGTGTGCTTGTAAGGAGGGTGGCGCTGGTGGGGAGTTGAATGGTGGCGCTACTAGGCTGAGTGAATGAGACGTTTGTCTATCCGCTGGGGTCTAGTCCTTACATTCGTTGGAAATTACGTCGAATCTGCTCAGATTACAAGGCAGATGATTGAGTATAAAAAACGCCGCAATCTGCGGCGTTTTTGACTGCATTTGTAACTTATTCAGCGAAGAAATTCTTCACTTTATCCATCCACGATTTTGCGCGTGGATTATGTCGATCGCTGTCTTTGTCGTTGATGCTCTCGAACTCGCGCAGCAATTCCTTCTGTCGATCTGTGAGATTGACAGGTGTCTCTACGATCACATGACAATGTAAATCGCCATGTGTGGAGCTGCGTATGCCTTTGATGCCTTTGCCGCGCAAACGGAACTGTTTTCCGCTTTGCGTTTCCGCAGGAATCTTAATGCTGGCTTTCCCGTCTAATGTCGGAATCTCGATCTCACCACCCAAGGCTGCGGCGGCGAAACTGATAGGCATGTCGCAATGCAGATCATTGTGGTCACGCTGGAATACTGCATGGGGTTTGAGGTTCACTACAACATATAGATCGCCGGTCGGTCCACCGTTCACACCCATCTCACCTTCGCCCGACAGACGTATACGGTCATCAGTATCCACGCCCGCAGGAATCTTCACTGACAAGGTCTTGTGCTTCTTGATGCGACCTTGACCGTTACACGACTTGCATGGGGAGGCAATCATTTTGCCCGTGCCGTGACAGCGTGGGCAAGCTTGTTGCACGGAGAAGAAACCTTGCTGCATACGAACTTGACCATGACCTGCGCAAGTGGTGCAAGTGGTCGGAGCAGTCCCCGCTTTCGCGCCTGAACCGTGACAGGTCTCGCATTCCGCCATGGTCGGAATACGTATTTCAGTTTCGGTGCCGCGTGCTGCTTGCTCCAGCGTGATTTCCAGGTTGTAGCGCAGGTCAGAGCCGCGCTGTGCGCTGCTGCGACCACCGCCGCCACGACCACCACCGAAGATATCGCCGAAGATGTCGGAGAAGTCGAAGCCCTGTGCACCCGCACCACCGCCGAACGGATTGCCGCCACCCATGCCGCCCGCCTCGAAAGCCGCATGACCATACTGATCGTAAGCAGCGCGTTTTTGGGCGTCGCTCAAAGTCTCGTAGGCCTCTTTGGCTTCTTTGAAGTGCGCTTCGGCATTCGGGTTGTCAGGGTTGCGGTCAGGGTGAAATTTCATCGCCATCTTGCGATAGGCTTTTTTCAGTTCATCCTCAGACGCATCCCTATTCACGCCCAGGGTTTCGTAATAATCTTTTTTTGACATAGTCTGTAGTCGTAAGACTTAAGTTGTAAGACGCAAGTTGAAAAGCGAATCTAATGCCGCGTTGATGAAGACCGTTCTCGGTGAGTGTTTTTCGTTCGATCCTTCGATACATTCCGCTATGCGGAATACTCGGGACGAACGAAAAATGTATCGAACCGCATTCTCCATTTGTTCAACGCAGCCATAATTTTTTGCTTATGGCTTACCTCTTACGTCTTGAAGCTTACTTCTTGTCCTTTACTTCTGTGAATTCAGCATCGACGACATTATCGTCTTGCTTGGCCGATGATTCAGGCGCGGCACTTGCATCGCCGCCTTGTGCCTTGGCTTGTTCAGCCGCATACATTTTTTCACCCAACTTCTGGGCTGCAGTTGCCAAAGCCTCGGCTTTTGCTTCGATAGCGTCTTTGTCATCTGACTTCACGACTTCTTCCGCTTCTTTCATCGCGCCTTCGATGGCAGATTTTTCTTCCGCGCTCAGTTGCTCGCCGAATTCTTTCATCGACTTGTGCGTGGAGTGAATCAGCGCATCCAACTGATTGCGCGCAGTCACCAGCTCCAGGGTTTTCTTGTCTTCTTCAGCATGCGCTTCGGCGTCGGCAACCATGCGGTTGATTTCTTCTTCGCTCAAACCGGAGCTGGCCTTGATGGTGATGTTGGCTTCCTTGTTGGTAGCTTTGTCTTTTGCCGCAACGTGCAAGATACCGTTCGCGTCGATGTTGAAGGTCACTTCGATTTGCGGTGTGCCGCGTGCTGCGGGTGGAATGTCGGACAGGTTGAATTGACCGAGACTCTTATTTCCGCTTGCCATTTCGCGTTCACCCTGCAACACATGGATGGTTACCGCACTCTGGTTATCTTCTGCTGTGGAGAACACTTGCGATGCCTTGGTGGGGATTGTGGTGTTCTTCTTAATCAGCTTGGTCATCACGCTGCCCATGGTTTCGATACCCAAAGACAAAGGTGTTACGTCCAGTAACAACACGTCTTTCACGTCGCCTTGTAATACACCACCTTGAATTGCCGCGCCTACCGCAACCGCTTCATCGGGGTTCACATCCTTGCGTGGCTCCTTGCCGAAGAAGGCTTTAACGCGTTCTTGCACCATAGGCATGCGCGTTTGACCGCCAACCAGAATCACATCACCAATGTCGGCTACAGAAACGCCCGCATCTTTCATCGCAATTTTGCATGGCTCGATCGTGCGAGCGACCAAGTCTTCGACCAGACTTTCCAATTTTGCACGGGTGATCTTCACTGCCAAGTGTTTGGGGCCGGACGCATCCGCTGTGACGTAAGGCAGGTTCACTTCGGTCTGTTGTGCAGACGACAATTCGATCTTGGCTTTTTCTGCCGCGTCTTTCAGACGTTGCAAGGCCAGCACGTCTTTGCGCAAGTCGATGCCGCTTTCTTTTTGGAATTCCTCAACCAAAAAGTCGATGACGCGCATGTCGAAATCTTCACCGCCCAAGAAGGTATCACCGTTGGTGGACATCACTTCAAATTGGTGTTCGCCATCCAGCTCGGCGATGTCGATGATGGAGATGTCGAAAGTACCGCCGCCCAAGTCATACACCGCGATTTTGCGGTCGCCTTCTTGCTTGTCCATACCGAACGCCAATGCAGCGGCAGTTGGTTCGTTAATGATACGTTTCACGTCCAGACCCGCGATACGGCCCGCGTCTTTGGTCGCCTGGCGTTGTGCATCATTGAAGTAAGCTGGAACAGTGATGACTGCTTCAGTCACAGACTCACCCAAGTAATCTTCGGCAGTCTTTTTCATTTTCATCAGCACTTGCGCGGAAATCTCTGGTGCGGAGAATTCCTTGTCACGCACCTTCACCCAAGCGTCGCCGTTTTTTGCCTTGACGATTTTGAAGGGAACCATGTCGATGTCCTTCTGCACCATCTTTTCGTCAAAACGGCGGCCAATCAGGCGCTTCACGCCATACAGCGTGTTCATAGGATTGGTCACAGCTTGACGTTTAGCCGGCGCGCCAACCAATACTTCGCCGTCTTCCATGTAAGCGATAATGGAAGGAGTCGTGCGCGTACCTTCCGCGTTCTCAATGACCTTGGTCTTGCCGTTTTCCATGATGGCGACGCAAGAGTTGGTTGTGCCCAAGTCAATACCGATGATTTTTCCCATGATGTTTCCTTTCAAAAATATTAGTAGTGTTCTGCTGCCCCTGTAGATGGGGCGGGTTTTTTAAATTTCAAGTGTTGTTTCGCGTTGGCAAACGCTAGTCGTCTTTGTTCAAAACTACCTCGTAGCGGATTTATTCAGCCAATCTCTTGCGACTTACTGTCCTTTGCTCACCAGCACCAGTGCTGGACGCAGCACACGTTCGTTCAAAGTGTAGCCGCGTTGCATCACGCTCACGATGGTATTCGCAGGCTGGTCACTGTCTATCATGCTGATGGCTTGGTGCTTGTGTGGGTCCAGCTTCTCGCCGACGGGATTGATTTCATTGATGTGGAATTTTTCGAATACGCTAGAGAGTTGCTTGAGCGTTAGCTCCATACCGCTCTTGAAGTTTTCCACGGTGGAGTTTTCCACCGCCATTGCTGCTTGCAGGCTGTCCATCACTGCCAACATCTCATTGGAGAAGCGTTCGACCGCGAATTTCTGGGCTTTGCTCACATCTTCAGCAGCGCGGCGACGGATGTTTTCACCCTCGGCCTTGGCGTACATCCAAGCATCGTAATGCTCTTGTGCCTTACGTTCGCTTGTCTGCAATTGCTCTTCCATGCTGGGTATCACGGTGGTTTCTTCAGATGGCGTCTCAGTTGCGGCTTCGGCTTGCTGCGCCTTTTCTTGCTCTGTCATGGTGATTCTCCAAGTTGCGATTTCAAGTTAGTGGGGGCTAAAAATGACATTTCAAGTGGGAGGGGTAAAAAAGTTTTTGCCCGTGACATAATGCGCGCCGTTAAGAAGTCTATTTGTATGAATACCCATAAAAACTATTACTGGCGCATTGCCGGGTTCTATTTTTTCTATTACGCCTTTATAGGGATGTTCGCTCCCTACTGGAGTTTGTATCTCAAGTCTATACACTTGAATGCGGTAGAAATCTCCATCCTGCTTTCGGTGCAGCCGGTGATGCGTATGCTCGCACCCAATATGTGGGGCTGGTTGGCTGACTATACTGGCAAGCGACTGATGGTCATCAAATTGGCTGCCACGCTCAGTGCCGTCTGTTATATGGGCGTGTTTTTCACCACCAGTTTCTGGGGCATGTTGCTGGTGTTGTGCATGATGAGTTTCTTCTGGAGCGCGTCCATGCCGCTGGTGGAAGCGACTACCATGACGTATCTGGGCAAGCACAGCGTGCGTTATGGCCGCTTGCGTTCGTGGGGCTCGATAGGTTTCATCGCTACAGTCGTTGGTTTGGGGTACGCATTCGATCACATTGCCATTGCTTGGTTGTTGTGGGCGGGTTTGATATGCGAAGTAGGCATTTTGTTGTTCTCGCGTCAAATCCCGCATACCGAGATCGTCGCGCATCACACCGACTCTCAGCCCGTCAAGCAAATCGTGTTGCAGAAGCGCGTACTGGCTCTGTTGGGCGCGTGCTTCATGATGTCGGTGGCACATGGCCCTTACTACACCTTTTATTCCATCTATCTGGTCGACCACGGCTATAGCAAGAGCGCGATTGGCGGGTTGTGGGCTTTGGGGGTGATCTGCGAGATTGGAGTATTCTTCGTCATGCCCTGGCTGTCACAGCGTTTTGGCTACACCCGCATCCTGATGTTTAGCTTCGCCTGTGCGGTGGCGCGCTTCCTGATGATAGGGTGGTGCGTGGATATGGTGGTGGTTTTGCTGATTGCACAAGTGCTGCACGCCGCGACCTTCGGGGCCTATCACGCGGCCTCGGTCGGCTTGATCCATGAGTTTTTCAAGGGGCGTCATCAGTCCAAGGGACAGGCTTTGTTTGGTAGCTTCACTTATGGTGCGGGCGGCATGGTAGGCGGCTTGGCCAGTGGCCCGCTGTGGCAACACCTGGGATCTACCACGATGTTTAGCTTTAGTGCGGGGGTCTCTTTGCTGGGGCTGATATTGATGGTTTGGAAGCTCAGGTTGACGCAGACTACGGCGGTGCCGACTTAGCCTTATGTACCACTTCAGAATAGTAAGATAACCAATTTTTTCGCACAGGCTGTGTGAATCGGCGAAAATGCCGCACTTAAATTTCCCTCGGTTGGATTGTTGCTATGACTCAAGTCTTTCTTTATGACACCACATTGCGTGACGGGACACAGCGCGAAGACATCTCACTTTCGGTGGATGACAAGCTGGCAATCGCCCAGCGCCTTGCGGCGTTTGGCTTCCATTACATAGAAGGTGGCTGGCCGGGCTCCAACCCAAAAGACCAGGAGTTTTTCGCGCGAGCCGCCAAATTGGACCTGGGTGCTACCAAGCTGGCTGCGTTTGGCCGCACACGTCAAAAACTCAAGACCTGCGAGATGGATGCCAATCTGCAAGCCTTGTTGGATGCGCAGACGCCGGTCGTCACCATGGTGGGTAAGAGTTCTCAATATCACGTCAATCTGGTGCTTGCGACCACGCTGGAAGAAAACCTTGCGATGATCCGCGATAGCGTGAGTTATATGAAGTCACACGGCAGAGAAGTGGTGTTCGATGCCGAGCATTTCTTCGATGGCTTCATCGCCAATCGAGATTATGCGCTGGCGACACTGCGTGCCGCCGCCGATGCGGGTGCGGATTGGCTGGTGTTGTGCGAGACCAATGGCGGCAAGCTGCCTTGGGAGGTGGAGGAGGTTGTGCGCGAAGTGAAACAACACATACGCACGCCCTTGGGCATACATTGTCATAACGATACCGGCTGTGGAATTTCCAATACGCTGTCTGCGGTGCGTGGTGGTTGCACGCAGGTGCAGGGCACTATCAATGGTTATGGCGAGCGCGTCGGCAATGCCAACCTGACCACTATCATCCCCAACTTGCAACTCAAGATGAATCATCCTGTGGTCTCGCCCGAGCAATTGCGTGATCTGACTTCGATGGCGCATTACGTGGCGGAAGTGGTTAACCTCAAGCACTACGCACATGCGCCGTATATCGGGCATAGTGCCTTCGCGCATAAGGGCGGCATCCACGTCGCTGCGATCATGAAGGCCAATGACACCTACCAGCACATAGATCCTGCTCTGGTTGGTAACGAGATGCGTTCTGTTGTCTCGGAGTTGTCGGGTCGTGGCAACATCCAATTCCGCGCCAAGGCCTTGGGCATAGATCTGGATAATGATGCGGCACAGCGCGTACTCAATCATGTCAAACATCTTGAGCATGAAGGGTTCACTTTTGAGGCGGCCGAGGCCAGCATGGACTTGATCTTGCACCGGTCGCAGGATGGTTATGTACAACCGTTCGAATTGATTGATTATTTTGTTGTCACAGAACGCAGGCAGAGCAGGGGGTTATTGTCGGAAGCTACTGTCAAGGTTAAGGTCGCGGGCGAGGTGAAGTTCATGGCTGCCGAGGGCAATGGGCCGGTGAACGCCTTGTCGGGTGCTTTGCGCAATGCCTTGTCGTCTGCGTACCCCAGGCTCAGTGGGGTACGTCTGATTGATTATAAGGTGCGCATCTTGGATAGCGGCAACGGCACGTCTGCACAGATTCGTGTCCTTATTACCTTTCAAGGCGAAGGTCGGGTATGGACTACAGTGGGTGCGAGCACTAACATCATTGATGCCAGTTGGCGCGCACTCTCCGACAGTCTGGAATATGCGCTGGTGAAGTTGGATGGCGCAGCAGCAACGGCTTGAATCATGGCGAAGCGCAGGTCGGCTGTGGCATAATCACAGGTCTTGCGTTGGTGGAATAAATAATGAACACACAAACTCTTTACGACAAACTTTGGAACAGTCACTTGGTTCGGACCGAACCGGATGGTACTGCCCTGATTTATATCGACCGTCATTTGGTACACGAAGTGACCAGTCCGCAGGCTTTTGAAGGCTTGCGACTGGCACAGCGTAAACCTTGGAGCCCTATCTCCATGCTGGCTGTTCCTGATCATAACGTACCGACAACTAAGCGTAGCGGCGGTATTGCCGATCCAATCTCACGCTTGCAGGTCGAGACCTTGGATGCGAACTGTAATGAGTTTGGTATCACTGAATTCAAGATGAACGATATTCGTCAGGGCGTGGTGCACGTGATGGGCCCAGAACAGGGCGCGACTCTGCCGGGCATGACCGTAGTTTGCGGCGACTCACATACCAGTACGCATGGCGCGTTTGGTGCGTTGGCACACGGTATTGGCACTTCCGAAGTGGAGCACGTGATGGCAACCCAATGTCTGGTAGCCAAAAAATCCAAATCCATGTTGGTCAAGGTATCTGGTGTATTGAGGAATGGCGTGACCGCTAAAGACATCGCACTGGCAGTGATCGGCAAGATTGGTACCGCGGGTGGTACGGGTTATGCCATTGAGTTCGGTGGCGATACCGTGCGCGCGCTCAGTATGGAAGCGCGTATGACCTTGTGCAATATGGCGATCGAGGCCGGTGCGCGTGCGGGCATGATCGCGGCGGATGACACGACTTTTGCTTACCTGAAGGGTAGGCCATTTGCACCGCACGGCGCGCAATGGGATCAGGCCGTCACTTACTGGCGGACACTCCATAGTGATGAAGGTGCAAAGTTCGACACCTTGGTGGAATTGAATGCGGCTGACATCAAGCCTCAAGTGACTTGGGGTACTTCGCCAGAGATGGTGGTGGCGGTGGATGGCCTTGTGCCTGATCCGGAGAACGCTCCTGATGCGGTTAAGCGTGGTGACTGGGAGCGAGCGCTAGCTTATATGGGGCTGCAAGCTAACATGCCTATCGAGCAGATCAAGATCGATAAAGTATTTATTGGCTCATGCACCAACGGTCGTATCGAAGATATGCGTGCCGCAGCCGCTGTGGCTAAGGGTAAAAAGGTTGCTGGCAATGTGATGTTGGCGATGGTCGTGCCGGGCTCGGGCTTGGTCAAAGCGCAAGCTGAGCAAGAAGGTCTGGATAAGATCTTTATTGCTGCGGGTTTCGAGTGGCGTGATCCTGGTTGTTCTATGTGTTTGGCGATGAATGATGATCGGCTGTCACCCGGTGAACGTTGTGCTTCAACATCGAACCGCAACTTCGAGGGACGTCAAGGTCAGGGCGGCCGCACTCATTTGGTAAGCCCAGAGATGGCGGCGGCGGCAGCTATCGCGGGTCACTTCGTAGACGTGAGCAAACTCTAAAAATGAAGATGGTATCGTTGATTTTGTTGGTGGTGCTGGTCTTGACTGCGTGTAACACGGTGCAAGGGCTAGGCAAAGATCTGCAAAAAGGCGGTGAAGAGATTGGAAAGGTATTGAAGTCAAAATGAATAAATTTACATTATTGGATGGCTTGGTCGCGCCCATGGACAGAGCCAACGTCGACACTGATGCCATTATTCCCAAGCAGTTCCTGAAGTCGATCAAGCGTTCGGGTTTCGGCCCCAATGCATTTGACGAGTGGCGTTATCTGGACCACGGCGAACCCGGGATGGATAACAGCAAGCGTCAGTTGAATCCCGATTTCGTGTTGAATCAGGCGCGCTATCAGGGTGCACAGGTACTGTTGGCGCGCGAGAACTTCGGTTGTGGTTCTTCACGTGAGCACGCTCCTTGGGCACTGGAAGATTATGGTTTTCGCGTGATCATAGCGCCTAGCTTTGCCGACATTTTTTTCAACAACTGTTTCAAGAATGGCCTGCTGCCGATCAGGTTGGCGGAAGATAAAGTAGATGCGCTGTTCAAAGCGGCAGCCAAGGCGGTGGGTTACAGGCTGACAATCGATCTGGAAAAACAACTCATCACCACACCGGATGGTCAGCGTTATGCTTTCGAGGTTGACGCACACCGCAAGTATTGCCTGATCAATGGATTGGATGACATCGGTCTGACTTTGAAACACAAGGACGACATCAAATCCTTTGAGGCCAAACATCGCGCGGCACAACCCTGGTTGTAAAGCTACGGGCGCTGCTGAGATGCAACGGTGCGGGTGAGGTTTATCACGCCAATTTTTTAGAATTTTAGTGTAGGGATTTTTTATGAAGATCGCAGTATTGCCGGGTGACGGCATAGGCCCAGAGATTATCGCGCAAGCGGTGAAAGTTATGAACGCATTGCGCAGCGATGGTTTTCCCATTGAGTTGGAATATGGTCATTTAGGTGGTGCAGGTTACGATGCTGCAGGTGATCCTTTCCCCGCAGCGACGGAACAGCTGTCTAAAGAATCAGATGCAGTTTTGCTGGGTGCGGTGGGCGGTTACCAGTACGACAATCTGCCTAGGCCTATGCGTCCAGAACAAGGCCTGTTGCGTATTCGTAAGGGGTTGGGACTTTTTGCAAATCTGCGTCCGGCGATGGTCTACCCTGAATTGGTCAATGCCTCTTCATTGAAACCTGAATTGGTTGCCGGTTTGAACATCATGATTTTGCGCGAACTGACTGGCGATATTTACTTTGGTCAACCACGCGGCATACGCACTCTGGAAAACGGCGAGCGCCAAGGTTTTGACACCATGCATTACAGCGAATCAGAGATTCGTCGCGTTGCTCATGTGGGTTTTAAAGCTGCGTTGAAGCGTGGCAAAAAGTTGTGTTCGGTGGACAAAGCTAACGTGTTGGATACCAGTATGTTCTGGCGCGAAATCGTGAGTGATGTCGCTAAGGAATATCCTCAAGTCGAGTTGTCGCATATGTATGTAGACAATGCTGCGATGCAGCTGGTGCGTGCTCCCAAACAATTTGATGTGATACTCACCGGCAATATTTTCGGTGACATTTTGTCCGACGAAGCATCCATGCTGACAGGTTCTATTGGCATGTTGCCATCAGCTTCGCTTGATTCGAACAACAAGGGACTGTATGAGCCTTGTCACGGCTCCGCGCCTGACATCGCAGGCAAAGACATCGCTAATCCTTTGGCGACTATCCTGTCCGTTGCAATGATGATGCGCTACACTTTTGAGCGTGAAGACGTCGCGCAACGTATAGAGACAGCAGTACGCAAGACTTTGCAAAATGGTTTGCGCACGGGTGATATCTACGAAGCGGGCACGCAAAAAGTCGGTTGTGCGGCGATGGGCGATGCGGTGGTTGCTAGCCTGTAACATCAGTGTGGGTCGGGTTTTAACCCGATTAGTCGGACTGAAGTCCGATTTACGTAAATTTTTATTGAGAGAACAAAATGAGTAAGCAATACGACGTATGTATCTTGGGTGCGACAGGCGCAGTGGGTGAGGCGATGTTGGCGATTTTGGAACAACGCAATTTTCCTGTGCGTAATCTCTATCCTTTGGCATCCAGCCGCTCTGCTGGCTCTAAAGTGACTTTTCATGGCAAAGAAATCACGGTGCTTGACGTGGCCAATTTCGACTTCGCCAAGACTCAGATTGGTTTGTTCTCTGCTGGTGGTAGTGTGTCCGAAAAATATGCCCCCATTGCTGCCGCTGCGGGTTGTGTGGTGATTGATAACACTGCGCACTTCCGCTATGACCGCGACATTCCATTGGTCGTGCCTGAAGTGAATCCTCACGCTATCGCGCAATACAAGAATCGCGGCATTATCGCGAACCCGAATTGCTCCACCATACAGATGTTGGTCGCACTTAAACCTATTAAAGATGCTGTCGGTATCGCACGTATCAATGTGGCGACTTATCAAGCTGTGTCCGGCACCGGTAAGGAAGCGATTGATGAATTGAATAATCAGACCCGCGCCTTGATGAATAGTCAAGAAGCGGCAGCGGAGGTTTATCCTAAGCGCATCGCTTTTAACGTGCTGCCACAGATCGACGTTTTCATGGAGAACGGTTACACCAAGGAAGAAATGAAAATGGTATGGGAGACACAGAAGATTATGGAAGATGACTCCATACTGGTGAATCCAACTGCGGTGCGTGTCCCAGTCGTATATGGCCATTCAGAAGCCGTGCATATTGAGACCCGTAAAAAAATCTCTGCAGCCGATGCGCGCGCATTGCTGGAAAAAGCACCTGGTGTCAAAGTGGTTGATGAGCGCGTGGCCGGCGGATGGCCGACAGCGATAGAGGCTGCTGGTAAGGATGCGACTTTCGTAGGCCGTATACGTGAAGACATTTCACACCCCATGGGCTTGGATATGTGGGTAGTGAGTGATAATGTACGTAAGGGCGCGGCTCTGAATAGTGTGCAAATTGCAGAAATTTTGATCGAAAAATACTTGTAATTGAGACTGGTGATGAACTAAATTATTAGCTTGTGCTGATAACTCTTTGATGTTAATTTAATTGTCCAATAAATAAAGTGAAGGTGATAGCGTGAAAAAATCACTACTAAGCATGCTCGGGGTCGCTGCGATAACTTGGTCGGCACAAGTGTCTGCGGCGGGTATTGGTGGTATTAATGTGGTTTCAGCTTTAGGGCAGCCGCTGAGAGCCGACATTGAATTGCTATCGGTCAATAATTCCGAAAAATCCAGTTTGGTCGCGCGCCTTGCTACGCCTGATGCCTACAAGGCCGCAGGTTTGGATTACCCGTACGGTAGCAAGTTTAAATTCACCATCGAAAGCAGAGCTGATGGGCAGTCCTTCATACATGCAACTACGTTGCAACCGGTGAACGATCCCTTTGTGAGTTTATTGGTAGAGCTGAGCTGGTCTTCCGGCAAGCTGTTGCGTGAATTCACCTTCTTACTTGACCCCGTAGGTTACCAGGCAGAACAACCCGCACCGGCACCCGTGCAAACTGTTGCGCCTGTCGTGGAGTCAGTTAGTGATGTCACTCCCGAGCCCGAAGTCATGCCTGTGTCCGAGCCTGAGGTAGAAGTGGCCGCAGTTAAAACTGTACCTCTGGAAACGCCTGCTGAAACCAAGCCCATTACTCAAGCGCCCGGTAAAGCGCTTGTGACTCCAGTCCCGGCCCAAGCGTTAAATCAAGGAGATGTGACCGTTAAACGCGGGGAGTATCTCAGTAAGATCGCTGCAGCACATAAAGTGGAAGGCGTAAGTCTGGAGCGCATGCTGGTGGCGATGTATCGCGCTAACGCTGATCAATTCGACGGTAAAAATATGAATCGCATCAAGACGGGCAAGATATTGCGCCTCCCTGATGCAGCCGAGATTGAAGCTGTGACTCAGGCAGAGGCAAGAAAAGAAATACACGCACAAGTCAGTGATTGGAACGCATACCGTCAGAAGATCGCGGGGGCAGCACCAGCAAGCACTCAGCAAGAGACTGCGCAACAAGTGAGCGCAGGTAAGATAAGCAGTAGCGTTTCTGATAAAGCGCCTGTCGTCAAAGAAGGTGCCAAGGAAGTATTGAAGCTGTCTAAAGGCGAGGTGCCGAATGATAAGACGGGTGTAACTGGCAAGGCTAGTGGTCAAGATAAATCGAATGCGGCGCAGGAAGATGCGATTGCAAAATCCAAGGCGGCTGAGGACGAGAGTAAGCGCGTCGCCATGTTAGAAAAGCAAGTTCAGGATATGGCTCGCTTGGCTGAGTTAAAGACTCAAGCTGCAGCTTTAGCAAATACCGCCACTGTTGCTACAAGTGCAGTTACGGTGGTGTCTGAAGTGGCTGCCGTATCTGCGGTAGAGTCAGCAAGTGCAGTTGAACCTGCCAGCATGGTAGCAGCCCCTGCTAAACCCAAGCCGCAGGCCCAGCCTATGGTCGTTGAGACTTCCTTAGTGGATGATTTGTTAGCTGAGCCGCTGTATCTAGGCGGTGGTCTGGCGGCACTGTTGGGTTTGGGCGGATTAGCCTTCATGAGAACGCGTCGCAACAAACCGGCAGCTAAAAAACCTGGCAAAAATGGCGCGGAGGAAGATATCGGCGCAGTGACGGGGCGAATCGCGGCCCCCGTTGTGCCTTCTCCTGATACGGGTGATTTCACTATCCATGCCGGTAATACACAGATTCTGACTGCCTCTCATAGCGACGATGATCCTATCAGCGAAGCAGATCTGTTCCTGAGCTTTGGTCGTGATGCGCAGGCAGAGGAAATCTTGAAGGAAGCGCTGCAATCAGCTAACAACAAGACTCCTATACGTATGAAGTTGTTGGAGATTTATCTCAGCCGTAAGGATACAAAATCTTTCGAAGGATTGGCAAAACAGTTAAAGTCCAGTGTGGATGATGCGACTTGGGAACAAGCCGCTGCGATGGGGCGCAAGATTGATCCGCAGAACGCGCTCTATGGTGGATCGGGTGCCAGGGTGGAAGATTCCGAAAGCGCGACCATGCAGACGGCAGCGTTGGTCACAGACCCTAACTTCGCGAGGACACTCGCTGGTTCGAGTGCATTCAAAACCTCGGGAGATGCAACCGCTGCACTCGATCTGGATTTGGCTGCGACTCAGGTATTTACTAAAGATGAGATGGCAACAGCCAAGAATGCTGCGATGGATTTGGATGTGACAGCGACTAATCCTTCAATGCCTGCTGCACCAGAGATGGACTTCGATGTTACCGCGACCCATGACAAATTGGTCAGCGCTGGTGGTGCAGCCGGGAAATTGCCGAGCTTGGACGATATGGTGTTTGATATTACATCTACGCATCCATCTATGCCTGCCGCTAAGCCTGAATCAGCTAAGCCGCAAGCAGCTCCGGCAGAGGAAGATGGTGGTATGGCATTCACCCTTGATTTTCCGATCGAGTCGAGTACAGCCAAAGTCAGCGAGCCAGTCAAAGCGGCAGAGTTCAATTTGGGCGATATCAGTTTAGATATGGGTGATGACAAGCCTGCAAACGCTATTGCCGCTAAGCCGGCGAATGACAGCGCGCAATGGCATGAAGTCGCCACTAAGCTTGATCTTGCCAAGGCTTATCAGGAGATGGGTGACCCTAGCGGTGCACGTGAGATTTTGGAAGAAGTGTTGCGTGAAGGCGATGATGAGCAGCGTGCAACGGCTCAAGAGATATTGAACCAACTCGCTTGAGTGTTTTAAGCTAAACCTGCGGCAGCTCATATGGGCTGCCGTTTTTTTTTTTGGAGTCTCATCGATTGTTAAATGCGAAGAGCATTCATCCTGCAGTACAGATTATTCTTTGGGGTGTATTGGTCGCGGTGATGCAGCGGCTTACACTTATACCACTGCTGCTGATGTCGGCAGTGCTGCTGACCCTGGGCGCGTATCTATCGGGCAGCAAATTACTACAGTTGCTGCGACGTACACGCTGGATCATGCTGTCGCTAATGCTCATCTATGCTTACTCCACACCCGGCACACCTTTCATTGAATCGTTGGGAAGTTGGGGGCCGATACGTGAAGGATTGCTGGATGGAGTGATGCAGTTGCTGAGATTGTTGTCAGCCCTGGCTAGTCTGGC
The DNA here is from genome assembly GCA_027448945.1 of Gallionellaceae bacterium. GTDB lineage: Bacteria > Pseudomonadota > Gammaproteobacteria > Burkholderiales > Gallionellaceae > Gallionella. The sequence goes on along the minus strand of DAIDMQ010000018.1, from coordinate 20,330 downwards.
GATACTATTAGATCACTTGCACAGGCAGGCATTGATCTCGGGTCTGTATAGTTTATTTGCACCATTGGTATGGTTGGGTATGTCCAGAGAGCGTTGTGCGATACGCTTAGCTTTGACGCTACATTATGCTGAAGTCGCAATGTTACGTAGCCATGCACGCTGGCAAGATACGCTGCAGGAACTACAAGCTTTCCCTGTGAATGCGCCGCACCCCATAGAACTGCCGATATATCGGTTGGGCTATATTGATGTATTCCTTTCAGGCTTGTGCTTGATCATGGTGATGGGATTGATATTGAAATGAGAATCGCCTTAGGCATTGAATACGACGGTAGCCCTTATTGCGGTTGGCAAAGCCAAGCCGAAGGACTGACCGTGCAAGACACCCTGCAAACAGCGTTAAGCGGCATAGCGGGTGAGACCATAGGCGTAATCGCCGCAGGCCGTACCGACACGGGTGTGCATGGCTTGGAGCAAGTTGTACATTTCGATACACAAGTCAAGCGACCGCTGCAAGCATGGGTACGCGGTGTAAATGCCTTGTTGCCGAAAAGTATCGCAGTGCGATGGGCACATGCTGTACCCGACGAATTCCATGCACGCTTCTCCGCACATGGCCGCAGCTACCGCTATCTGTTGGTGAATTGTCCGACTAGGCCTGCGATACAGTCAGGCAAAGTGGGTTGGTTTCATGCGCCATTGGATATGAGCGCGATGCAAGAAGCTGCCGGGCTGCTAATCGGCTCGCATGATTTCAGCGCTTTCCGTGCTGCCGAGTGCCAGGCCAAATCCCCGATTAAGAATCTGCGTCAATTAGACATACATCGTGAGGGTGACATGCTGATTTTTGACGTGAGTGCCGATGCCTTCCTGCATCATATGGTGCGCAATATCGTGGGTTGCTTGGTATATGTGGGTAAGGGTAAATATCCGCTCGCATGGATGCAACAGGTATTGGAAAGTAAAGACCGCAAGCTCGCTGCACCGACCTTTTCGCCCGATGGCTTATACTTGTGCCATATCACTTATGAAGCAAAATGGGGTTTACCTCAGAACAAGGACACGGGATTCGGGATGCAGGATTCAGGAGGGCGGCGTGGGTTTTGAAATTGATGGAAAATCGGAAAATGTAAAAGATACGGTGATTGATTTAACGGCGTCCTGCGTCGTGCGTCCTGCATCCTCTACCAGAATCAAGATATGCGGCATCACCCGTGCACAAGATGCGCTTGCGGTAGCGAAGGGCGGTGCAGATGCCATTGGATTTGTGTTCTACGCACCTAGCCCGCGCAATGTGAGTATTCCACAAGCAGCCGTCTTGATTCGTGATTTACCACCCTTCCTTACCACAGTGGGCTTGTTCGTGAATGCAGATGCGGAGTATGTGCGTGAAGTGTTGACCCAGGTCCCATTAGATGTCTTGCAGTTTCATGGCGATGAGACGCCGGAATACTGCCAGCAGTTCGGTCGTCCATACTTGAAAGCGATACGCGTCAAATCAGGAGTGAATTTGATAGAATGCGCGACTCGTTATTCCACGGCACAAGCTTTGTTGTTGGATGCCTATGTGGAGGGCATTCCGGGCGGGACAGGTGCGGTGTTCGAATGGAGTCTAATTCCCAAGGATATGACTATACCGCTCATTCTGTCGGGCGGTTTGGATGTTGATAATGTGGTTGATGCAATCGAACAAACGCGACCATATGCTGTGGATGTTTCTAGCGGGGTAGAGGCAAGCAAGGGAATCAAAGACGTGGCGAAAATCGCCCAGTTCATCAAAAAGGTTAAGAGCACAGATGTATAACTATCCAGATTCAACTGGCCATTTCGGTCAGTTCGGCGGCATCTACATGGCCGAGACCCTGATACCGGCTGTAGAAGAATTGAGCGCGCAATATCAGCGCTTTCGTGACGACCCAGAGTTCAAGGCTGAATTGGCTTATGAGCTGAAACATTACGTCGGTCGTCCAAGTCCGATCTATCACGCCAAGCGACTGTCCGAGCATCTGGGCGGTGCGCAGATTTATTTGAAGCGTGAAGACCTGAATCACACCGGTGCACATAAAATCAACAGTGCGATGGGCCAAGCTTTGCTCGCCAAGCGTATGGGTAAGAAACGTGTCATCGCGGAGACGGGTGCAGGCATGCATGGTGTGGCAACGGCGACAGTGGCGGCTCGTTTCGGCATGGAGTGTATCGTCTACATGGGCGCGGAAGATATACAGCGCCAAGCACCTAATGTGTTCCGCATGAAATTGCTGGGCGCTAAAGTGGTCGCTGTGGAGAGCGGCTCCAAGACACTCAAAGATGCGTGCAATGAAGCGATTCGCGATTGGGTCACCAATGTGGAAAGCACTTTCTACATTTTCGGTACAGCTGCAGGCCCACATCCCTATCCCATGATGGTGCGCGACTTCCAATGCATCATCGGTAATGAAGCCAAAGTGCAGATGCCGGAGATGATAGGTCGTCAGCCTGATGCGGTGATCGCCTGTGTAGGCGGTGGATCTAACGCCATCGGACTGTTCAACCCCTACATCGAAGTGCCAGATGTTGCCATCATCGGTGTGGAAGCGGGCGGTCACGGTATCGCCACCGGGCGGCATGCCGCGCCACTGACTGCGAATGCCAAGGTCGGCGTATTGCACGGCAACAAGGTCAATCTGATGCAGGATGAGAATGGCCAGATTACTGAGACACATTCCATTTCCGCTGGTTTGGATTACCCCGGTGTGGGCCCTGAACATTGTTTGTTGAAAGAGATTGGTCGTGCGCAGTATGTCGCGATCAATGATGATGAAGCGATTTCAGCATTCGATGCGCTATGCCGATTTGAGGGCATCATTCCCGCGCTAGAATCCAGCCATGCTTTGGCGCATGCGATCAAAATCGCACCGGCCATGAGCAAGGACAAAGTGTTATTGGTCAACTTGTCGGGTCGTGGCGATAAGGATATGAATACTGTTGCCAAGCTAAAAGGTATCACGCTATGAGCAATCGTATTCAAGCCGCTTTCGATAAACTGAAACACCAAAAACGCAAAGCCCTCATCCCGTTTGTCACTGCGGGTGACCCCTCGCCTGCTATGACGGTGCCATTGATGCACGCCTTGGTGAAGTCGGGTGCGGATGTGCTCGAGCTGGGTGTGCCTTTCTCTGACCCGATGGCGGATGGTCCGACCATACAACGTGCGTCCGAACGAGCCCTGAAACAGGGCGTGTCTTTGCGCTCAGTATTGGGGATGGTGGCTGAGTTTCGTAAACAAGATCAAGCCACACCTGTCGTATTGATGGGCTATGGCAACCCGATAGAGGCTATGGGTTGGGAGGGGTTCTCGCAACGCTGTGCCGAAGTTGGTGTGGATGGTGTGCTGACCGTGGATTTTCCGCCTGAGGAGAGCCATGATGCCTTCGAGCACCTGCAACGTCACAACATCGCGCCGATTTTCCTGCTGGCGCCGACCACCAAGGATGAGCGTATCGCACAAGTCGCCAAATTAGCGCGCGGCTATGTGTATTATGTCTCGCTCAAGGGCGTGACAGGTTCGGGGAATCTCGATCTTTCGGCCATCTCAGAGAAAATGCCTGCCTTGCGCAAATATATACAGCTGCCCATAGGTGTGGGTTTCGGCATACGCGATGCGGAGACTGCCAAAGCCGTGGCAAAATTGTGCGATGGTGTGGTGGTGGGTAGCCGCATCGTGCAAGAGATAGAAGACTCAACCGCGCAGAATGTAATCGAGAACGTGTCACATTTGGTGCAAGGATTGCGACAAGCCGTCGATCAAGCTTAACGATAAATGTAATCTGAGACAGGCATAGCATAAGCCTGAGGAGAATAGTAATGAGCTGGTTTCAAAAACTTTTGCCACCCAAGATCAAGCGCCGTGAGGGCGATGCCAAAAAGAACGTACCCGAAGGTCTGTGGACCAAGTGTCCCTCTTGTCAGGCAGTGTTATATCACTCTGATCTGGAAAAGAACCATAGCGTATGTACCAAGTGTAATCACCACCACCGTGTGACTGCACGCACCCGATTAGACTGGTTATTGGATGGTGAAGGGCGTTTCGAAATTGGCGCGGAAGTGTTGCCTGTCGATACCTTGAAATTCAAGGACCAAAAGAAGTATTCCGACCGTTTGATCGCCTCCAAGAAGAGCACAGACGAAGACGATGCCTTGGTTGTGATGCAGGGCAGTATCCACAACGTGGCTGTGGTAGTTGCGGTGTTCGAGTTCAGCTTCATGGGGGGATCCATGGGCTCGGTGGTCGGTGAGCGTTTCGTGCGCGGTGTGCGTGATGCTATCGAACAAAAATGCCCATTTATTTGTTTTGCTGCCAGCGGCGGCGCACGCATGCAGGAAGGCTTGTTGTCATTAATGCAAATGGCCAAGACCTGTGCGGCGTTGACCCAGCTGTCAGAAGAGAAGCTGCCTTTCATTTCCGTGTTGACTGACCCCACCATGGGCGGCGTGTCTGCCAGCTTCGCCTTCATGGGTGACGTGGTAATCGCTGAACCTGGCGCGCTGATTGGCTTCGCAGGTGCGCGCGTGATCCAGCAGACCGTTCGCGAGACATTGCCTGAAGGTTTCCAGCGTGCCGAGTTTTTGCTGGAGCACGGTGCAGTGGACATGATCATAGATCGTCGCGAAATGCGTGCGCAGTTGGCGACACTGATTACCCTGCTGACTAAACAGCCTGCGGTAGCGGAGATCGCGGCGGCGTAAAAAGGCATGCTTTATTACGCACTTAAAATTGCGATTTCCGCCTTCATCATTGTGGCAATCGCAGAGCTTGCAAAGCGTAGTAGTACTCTGGCTGCCTTGCTTGCAGCGTTGCCATTAACCTCTTTGTTGGCGTTTATTTGGATGCATGTGGAAGGTCGGGGGCAGCTCGGATTGCCGAACTATCCAGTCAAATTTTCTGGCTAGTTTTGCCATCATTGATACTATTCTTGCTGTTGCCGGTGCTACTTAAACAGGGCATGGCGTTTTGGTTGAGTCTCGTTATTTCAGTAACGTCGACGGCTGCTTGTTACTTGGTGATGTTGGCCTGTGCTGCGCAAAGTTGGTGTGCAATTGTAAAGTCAAACATATTTCTGGGAATAATCATGGAACGTTGGGTGGTCTACGCTTTTCTATCCATGTTTTTTGCGGGCTTCACGGCGGTAATCGCCAAGCACGGCATGGTCGGCATCTCCAGTGAGTTAGGACTGACGGTCAGAACCATCTTCGTGTTCGTGTTCGTGGTGATGTTCGCACTGTATGCCGTCACGCCTTCTGAATTCAACGGACTGCGTAAAGACAACTATCTGTGGTTGGGACTGTCTGGTGTGGCGACGGCCTTGTCGTGGGTGTTCTACTACAAGGCACTCAAACTCGGTGACGTGGCAACTGTAGCGCTCATCGACAAAGGCAGTGTGCTGGTCGCGATTTTCTTGGCGTGGTTGATACTTAAAGAAGCCATCACTTTGCGTGTAATTATAGGTGCGAGCATGGTTTTCTTGGGTTTACTCATCATCGCAAAACGTAGTTAGCTTCATTCAATAAATCCCACTATGCCGACCACTTTAGCCGACTGGCTCACCCATCTGGAATCCCTGCATCCCAAGACTATTGCGCTTGGCTTGGAGCGTGTTGCAGAAGTTAAACAACGGCTCAAACTAGACCCTAATTTCCCAGTGATTGTGGTTGGTGGCACGAATGGCAAGGGTTCGGTATGTGCGATGCTAGAAAGCATCTTGTATGCGGCTGGTTATAAGGCTGGTTGCTACACATCCCCTCATCTATTGCACTACAACGAACGCGTGCGTATCGCAAAGCGTCAAGTGGGCGATGCGGAATTGTGTGCCTCGTTCGAGGATATTGAGCATGCCCGTTGCCTGGGTACAGAAATCCCGCTTACCTATTTCGAATTTGGCACGTTGGCAGCGATGCAATGTTTCATTGCGCATCGTGTGGATGTGGCGATACTCGAAGTCGGGCTGGGTGGCCGATTAGATGCGGTGAATGTATTTGATAATGATTGCGCGGTAGTGACCAGCGTGGATATAGATCACGTTGATTATCTGGGTGATAACCGCGAGCAGATCGGGTTTGAGAAAGCAGGTATTTACCGCAAAGACCGGGTGGCAATCTGTGCTGACCCCAAAGTCCCCGATTCACTTCGTGCGCATGCAGCGTCCATAGGAGCCGAACTATGGTGTATAGGTAGTGATTTTGGTTGTACGCCTCATCAAGGGCAATGGGATTACCGTAGCAAATCGGGTGCACGCAACGCATTGCCGCATCCGGCTTTGCGGGGTGCTTTCCAGTTGAACAATGCGAGTGCGGTATTGGCGGTGTTAGATGCCGTGCAAATGCGTCTGCCGGTCAGTATGGCGGCGGTGAGACGCGGCCTGACCGAGGTTGAGTTGGCGGGGCGCTTCCAATTCGTACCTGGCAAGCCGCAACTGATTCTGGACGTGGCACACAATCCTCATGCTGCACGTACGCTTGCGCAGAACTTCGCGAATCTGCCGCCAGCCAAGACTTATGGCGTGTTTGCCATGCTCAAGGACAAAGATATGGTCGGCGTGGCCGAGTTAGTGAACCCGCATATAGATGAATGGCTGGTGGCTGGCATAGATGCGCCCCGTGGGGCGAGTGGCGCCGAGCTGGCTCAAGTGCTGGAAGGCGTGGGGGTGCGCGGCGGGGTAACGGTATTCGAAGATGTGGCCTCGGCGCTGCGTTTTGCCTATAAAGCGGCAGGCGAAAATGATAGAATCGCCGCCTTCGGATCTTTCTATACGGTCGCCGCAGTGATGCAAGAAAAAGGGATACGCGCAAATTGACGTATTCCTAACGCTTGCGGGATGCGGAATATCAAGCGGAAACTAGCAATGGCAAAACAGCTCACGGAAGAGGAATTGAATCTGCGCCGCAAATTGCGCCGTCGTCTGATAGGCGCGGCAGCATTGATGCTGGCGGTGGTGGTGTTCTTGCCTATGGTCTTGGATAACGAACCCAAGTCTACGGGTGAAGACATAGATATGCGCATACCCGCAGCGGACAAGGTCGGTGAATTCGTGCCCGGAAAAGCAGCTGAAGAGATTGTTGATGTTGCGCCGCTAACCGCCTCGGCCGTGACAGAAGCACCCGAGGTCGGCGATGTCGCAGCCTCTGCGGTTGTGCCCGCTATGCCTATCACTCGAGCCATCGTCGCATCCTCTGCTGTCGAAAAGGCACCGACCAAAGAAGTTCCCAAAGATACGACCAAACCTGTCGTTAAACCTATAAGCAAACCCGTAACGAGTATGTCTGCCGCTCCTAAGCCTGTCGTTGCGCCACCTGAAGCAGGCTTTGTCGCCCAAGTAGGGGCTTATGGCAATGCGGACACAGCCCAAAGCGAATTGGCTAAATTGAAAGCATGGGGCTTCAAGGCATATACGGAAAAGGCGGGCAATACCCTGCGTGTGCGCGTTGGCCCATATGCAGAGCGAGACAAGGCGGAAACAGTTGCGCGCATGTTGGAGAAACATGGTTTGCACCCAGTTGTGACGCCGCTTAAATGACGGAATTCGATTACTCACTTATCGCTATCGTAGTGTTTTCGTTGTTGCTCGGTCTGTGGCGTGGTGTGGTGTACGAAGTGTTGTCGATACTGGGCTGGCCATTGGCTTTCATGCTGAGCAGGTATTGGGCTCCCGGATTAGTCGAGATATTCCCGGTCAAATCGGAAGCTGTGAGAGTTGCACTGGCCTACGGCCTGGTATTCGTGGCAGCACTGTTGGTTTGGGCGATGTTGGTCTGGTTGGTGTCGAAGTTGGTCGCGGCGATAGGGCTGGGTTGGATAGACGGTATGTTGGGTGCCCTGTTCGGTGTGTTGCGTGGTGCACTGATCATACTGGTCTTGGTGTGGCTGGCGGGGATGACCAAGTTGCCAGAACAAATGTTTTGGCGTGAAGCCAAACTTAGCCACGGTGCGGAGCAGGTCGCGCTGATGACCAAGTCTTGGTTGCCCGACAACATCGCGCAGCGCATCAAGTATCGCGTGCTGAATTGATTATTTAAGTTTTACGATTGGGATAAAGATTATGTGTGGCATTCTTGGCGTGGTTTCACAAACACCGGCGAATCAGTTGTTGTATGACGGCCTGCAGGTTCTGCAGCATAGAGGTCAAGATGCTGCGGGTATTGCGACGTTGGATGGACGCACTTTCCACCTGCATAAAGGCAACGGCATGGTGCGTGACGTGTTTCGTACCCGCAATATGCGCGCACTCGCTGGCAATGCAGGCATCGCCCATGTGCGCTACCCGACTGCAGGCTCAGCGGTAGATCACAACGAAGCCCAACCTTTTTATGTTAACTCCCCGTTCGGTATCGTGCTTGGTCACAACGGCAATTTGACCAATACCGAAGAATTGCAGAAGCAGTTATTCGCGGATGACTTGCGTCACGTCAACACTAATTCCGACTCTGAAGTCTTGCTCAACGTCTTCGCTCACGAGTTACAAGCCAAATCCAAGGGCATGCGTTTAGATGCTGCTGCGATCTTCTCTGCGGTATCTGGCGTGCATCAGCGTTGTCGTGGTGCTTATGCTGTGGTGGCAATGATTGCGGGTTATGGTTTGGTGGCCTTTCGTGACATCTACGGTATCCGCCCGCTGGTGGTGGGTGTGAACGAGACTGCAACCGGTGATGAATATCTGGTCGCCTCTGAGAGCGTCGCGTTGGATACCTTGGGCTTCAAATTTCTGCGCGATATTGCACCGGGTGAGGCAGTATTCATCGACTTCGATGGCAAGATGCACAGCAAGCTATGCAGCGATAAAGCCAAGCTTAATTCCTGTATCTTTGAATATGTGTATTTTGCCCGTCCCGACTCTGTCATTGATGGAGTCTCGGTATACGAGACACGTCTGTATATGGGTGAGTTCTTGGGCGAGAAACTCAAGCGCGAATGGAAAGATGTAAAGATCGATGTAGTCATTCCCATTCCAGACTCTAGCCGTCCGAGCGCTTTGCAATTGGCGAATCATCTCAATATCTCCTTCCGCGAAGGTTTTGTGAAAAACCGTTACATCGGCCGTACATTCATCATGCCTGGTCAGGCAATGCGCAAAAAATCCGTACGCCAGAAACTTAATGCCATCGGCGTGGAGTTCAAAGGCAAGAACGTGCTGTTGGTGGACGACTCCATAGTGCGCGGCACGACTAGTCGTGAGATTGTGCAGATGGCACGCGATGCAGGTGCGTTGAAAGTTTATTTTGCATCCGCCGCGCCACCGGTACGTTATCCTAACGTTTACGGCATCGACATGCCGAGCCGTACAGAACTGATCGCCACAGGCCGCAGCGATGAAGAAATTTGTTTCGAAATCGGCGCGGACGGAGTGATCTATCAGGATTTGGCAGACCTAAAGGCTTCGGTGCGTAAAGCCAATCCCAATATTGTCGATTTCGATGCTTCATGCTTCGACGGAAAATACATCACTGGCGACATCACAGCCGAGTATCTGGATAACGTGGAAGCGCGCCGTAATGGCGAGAAGGCAGGCAAGGCTAGCGATGATGACCAGATGGAGTTGAATTTGGCGATGAGTGCCAGCTCCATGTAATTACGTGCGGGATTGTTGTCGCCCAGGTTCATTTTTGCATTGAAACCGAAATGGCTTGTCTTGACGAGCGAGTTGTAATGGTGATAATTTTCACTTGCGCCGATTTGAGGATCAGCTTGCGGGCGCATAAAAAATACAGCTAAAGCGTGGGAAACCCGGTTTAGCGCAAGCTATCCGGGTTTTTAATTTTTAGATTAAGGAATGCAGTGATGACTGACACGAACTATCAACCTGAGACACTGGCGGTACGCGCTGGTACGGTGCGCAGTGAATTTGGCGAACACAGTGAGGCGATGTTCCTGACTTCCAGTTTTGTGTTCCCTACAGCCGCACAGGCAGCGGCGCGCTTCATCGGACAAGAGCCGGGTAACATTTATTCCCGCTTTACCAATCCCACTGTGACCATGTTCGAAGAGCGTTTGGCTGCATTGGAAGGCGCGGAACAGTGCGTCGCTACAGCATCTGGCATGGCCGCCATCCTGGCGTGTGTGATGGGGGTGCTGAAGGCGGGTGATCACATTGTCGCTTCGCAGAGTTTGTTCGGTTCCACTGTCAATCTGTTTAACAACGTGATCAAGAAATTTGCGGTGGAGACGACCTTTGTATCCGCGACTGACGTTGCTGCGTGGCAGGCTGCGGTGCGCCCCAATACACGATTGTTCTTCCTGGAGACACCTTCCAACCCGTTGACCGAGATCTCCGATATCGCTGCGATCGCCAAGATTGCGAAGGCAGCAGGTGCTTTGCTCGCAGTGGATAACTGTTTCTGTACGCCTATCTTGCAACGTCCTTTGGATTTGGGCGCGGACATCGTGATTCACTCGGCGACGAAATATATCGATGGTCAGGGGCGCGTTTTAGGTGGTGCCGTGCTGGGGAGCAAGAAAAATATGGAGTCCGTGTATGGATTTTTGCGCACAACTGGACCGACCATGAGCGCTTTCAACGCATGGGTATTTCTGAAAGGTTTGGAGACGCTCAAGTTGCGCATGGATGCGCATAGTGCAAATGCGCTGCAGCTGGCGACTTGGTTGGAACAACAACCCAATGTTGCACGTGTGTTCTATCCTGGGTTGCCTTCTCATCCACAGCATGTGTTGGCGATGCAACAGCAAAAAAACGGGGGCGGCATTGTGTCCTTCGAGGTCAAGGGCGGCAAGGAAGCCGCATGGCGATTGATAGACCAGACCAAGCTATTGTCCATCACCGCGAATCTGGGCGATACCAAATCAACCATCACCCATCCTGCTAGCACCACGCATGCACGTATCACGCCAGAAGCGCGCGCTGCAGCGGGTATCAGCGACGGCTTGATACGCATCGCCGTTGGTCTGGAAGCCTTGGTGGATATTCAGAACGATCTGGTTGGCGGGCTGTGATGCGTAATCTGTCTGCGCAAGTAGGGCAGGCACTCAAGTCTCATGGACTTAAGTTGTGCACTGCCGAGTCTTGCACGGGGGGGGGGGTGTCACAGGCTATCACAGAGATCGCTGGCAGTTCGGCTTGGTTCGAGCGTGGCTACGTCACTTATTCCAATCTATCCAAGCAACAATCGCTGGGTGTGTCGGCCGCAACGCTGTTGCAATACGGCGCGGTGAGTGAAGCTACGGTGCGCGAGATGGTCAGTGGTGCATTGGCGCATAGTGATGCGCAGATTGCATTAGCGGTGAGCGGTATCGCAGGGCCGGATGGTGGTTCCGCCGAGAAGCCGGTGGGCACGGTGTGGTTCGCCTGGTGCATCGCACAAAGTGAGTGTGTAGCCCGTGTTTATCATCTGCATGGTGATCGTACTTCGATACGCGAACAAGCTGTAAAGATAGCATTGGAAGGTGTGTTGGCCTTATTGTCGAGTCGCAGTGTGTCCGCTTAATCCGTCGCAACCCCATTCAAAAAATTCTGATAACGCATTGGTGTGCGTCCCAGCAGGGTGCTGTAGCGTCGCGGATCTCCCGTGCTACCAGCATTTAACATGGTGAGCGTATCCGAGCCTAGCGGTATGGCGGGGATGCGGTCACCCAGTTTTGCCATCAACCACAGCAGAGGTGCAGGCACGTTCAAAATCGTGGGTGAGGGTCTTCCTGATTGCGTTCTATAGCTGCTGATAAGCGTTGCCATGCTAACGGGATCCGGCCCCACACAGTCGATAACGCTGCGTAGCGGCTGTGTGCCGGCTGGCAGTGCCAACAGGTGCACGATGGCAAGCGCGAGCTCATCCACGTGCACCGGCTGAACCATTTGTTTGCCGGCACCGGGTAACATGAATAAGGGCAGCATGGCGAGTCGCATGAACATCTTGGTGCTTGCGCCATCGGCGCCATAGATTACCGAAGGGCGCAATATGGCCCAATCCAGATTCAATGTTTGCAGGAAGTCATCTGCAGCTTGTTTGCTAATCATGTAGGGTACTGTGATGCCTGTACCTACGCCTAGCGCGGAGATTTGAACGATGCGTTTAATACCAAGCTGGGCTGATGCTGCGAACAAGGCGCGCGGGGCAGCATCATGCAGAACGGACATGGGTTGTGAGGGGCTGTCACGCAATACACCGACGGCATTGATTACAGCATCTATGCCATCCAGTCTGGGCAGCCAAGTCCTGATGTGTATATCGTTGCGATAATCGACGCTAATATCACGGACACCGCGTGGATAGCGCACGCCGCGTATCACGCTATGTCCGGCTTGAAGCAAAGCAGCTTCAATATGCTGACCTACAAAACCCGTAGCACCACATAACAAGATATTCAACCAAAACTCCTAAGTGTGAAACGGCACTTAGGCAAAATACCACAGCATGTGGTCGATAAGCCATATCGCGAGAACCAAGACGAGGCGTTGGTGAAAAAGAAATAAAATAAAGAACGAACGTTCTGTACAAGATGAAAATGTTGTGCAACAATCCACCCACTTTTTCAGGAGCGACAAAAATGGATGACAACAAAAGCAAGGCACTGGCGGCAGCCCTTTCCCAGATTGAAAAGCAGTTTGGTAAAGGCTCCATCATGCGTTTGGGCGAGAACGATGCTGCGCGTGATATACAGGTCGTATCTACCGGTTCTCTGGGTTTGGATATCGCGTTGGGCGTGGGTGGTTTGCCGCGTGGCCGCGTGATCGAGATCTACGGTCCAGAGTCTTCTGGTAAGACCACATTGACTTTGCAAGTTATCGCCGAGATGCAGAAACTGGGCGGCACAGCGGCCTTCATCGATGCAGAGCATGCGCTGGATCCTGTTTATGCCGAAAAGCTGGGTGTAAAAGTTTCAGATCTTTTGATTTCTCAGCCGGATAACGGTGAGCAGGCGTTGGAGATTGTGGACATGTTGGTGCGTTCAGGTTCGGTTGACATCGTGGTGATCGATTCAGTTGCGGCACTTACTCCCAAGGCCGAGATTGAAGGTGAGATGGGTGATTCACAAATGGGTTTGCATGCACGCTTGATGTCACAAGCATTGCGCAAACTGACTGCAAATATCAATCGCTCTAATACCATGGTCATTTTCATCAACCAGATCCGCATGAAGATAGGCGTGATGTTTGGTAATCCTGAGACCACCACCGGCGGTAACGCGCTCAAGTTCTATGCTTCTGTCCGAATGGATATTCGTCGTATCGGCAGTATCAAGAAGGGTGACGAGGTCATCGGTAACGAGACGCGCGTCAAAGTTGTCAAGAATAAGGTCGCACCGCCGTTCCGCGAAGCCTTGTTCGATATTCTGTACGGTGAAGGAATCTCCCGTGAAGGCGAAATCATAGATTTGGGTGTGCAGCACAAGTTGGTTGAGAAATCCGGTGCTTGGTATAGCTACAAAGGGGAGAAAATCGGGCAGGGCAAAGACAATGCACGCGAGTTTCTGCGTGAACATCCTGAGGTCGCCTTCGAGATTGAGAATAAAGTTCGTGCGGCGTTGGGTGTGGCATTGTTGGATGGCGGGCAGAAGCCAGCGGCTAATGCCAAGGCTGCTAAAGGCGCGAAGGCAGACGCCAAAGTCGAAGCGGCAAAAGTGGATGAGGAAAAAGCCTGAGTTAAGTCTACGCGCGCGCGCCTTACAGTATTTGGCCAGGCGCGAGTACAGCCGTGCAGAATTACGCGCCAAGCTGTTGCCACACGCGCAAGTCGAAGAGAATTTCGAGCAGATACAGCCGGTTGATTTGGATGCGTTACTCGACGATTTGACCGCACGCGGTTGGCTCTCGGATGAGCGCGCAACTGCGCAATTTGTCCATGCCAAGCGCAGTCGCTTCGGTACACAACGCATTACCCACGAACTCCGCCAGCGCGGCATCAGTGATGAATTGATAGACGCGCAACTTCCCGAATTGAAAGAGACAGAATTGGAAAGCGCGCTGGCAGTATGGCGCAGAAAATTTGCTCATCCTCCATCAGACCAGAGAGAAAAAGCTAAGCAAATGCGCTTCTTGCAGTCGCGCGGCTATTCCATGGATACGATATACGCAGTGCTAAGACTCGGCGACCATCACGATGCATGAGTCTCTGAGCAAAGGGGGCGCTGATGCATTTCCCCGTCAGATGCTAGTCGAGATGTTTGAGACCGCACTATCGGCTGTCGATCCATATCGGGCCGTGCTCAATGCCATGACGCTGAGCGGGGATGAGTTACATATCGCAGGAAGCGTCTTTGATCTGGGTAAATACAGGAACATTACCGTGGTCGGCGCAGGTAAGGCCACGGCTCGTATGGCATTGGCGGTTGAGTCGCTGCTGGTGGATAGGATCAAGACGGGACTTGTCGTGGTCAAAACGGGGCACACTGAATCTTTGCGCCAAATAGAACAAGTAGAAGCATCTCATCCCGTGCCCGATGAGGCAGGTGTCGCGGCAACCGGACGCATCCTGGCGATGGCTCAGCAAGCAGATGCCGATACGCTCATCATCTGCTTGCTGAGCGGCGGAGCATCGGCTTTGTTGGTTGCACCAGACGCAGGACTAAGCTTGCAGGACAAGCAGCAAACGACACAATTGCTGCTGAATGCGGGCGCGAACATTAATGAGATGAATGTGGTGCGCAAGCATTTGTCCGTTGTGAAGGGTGGCAAGTTGGCGTTGGCGGCCTACCCGGCGCAGATAGTGACCCTGATCTTGTCGGACGTTATCGGCGACCCCTTGGATGTCATCGCTTCAGGGCCGACTTCCGCTGATGGCAGCAGTTTTGCCGATGCTCAGGCGGTGATATTCCGTTATGGGCTATCAGTACCCGCCCATGTCAAAGATCATTTGGCGCAAGGCGTTGCTGGCTTAGTTGCCGAGACGGTGAAAGTGGGCGATGTATGTTTGACGAAAACTTGCAATTTCATCGTAGCCAACTCGATGATGGCACTGGCTGCGGCTCAATCGCATGCGCAAGCGGCAGGATGGAAAACTGTAATCCATAGCATTGCTGTCAAAGGCGAGGCCGGGGATGCGGCAGGAGAGCTTGCAAGTCGCATACGCCGAGAGTTGCAGCTTATGCAGCCAAGCGAGCGACGCTGCCTCTTGAGCGGTGGCGAGACCACAGTCACGGTGCAGGGGCATGGTCAGGGCGGACGCAACCAAGAGTTCGCGCTTGTTTTCGCCATCGCCATCGCGGGTATGCCGGGCGTGACATTACTCTCGGCGGGCACGGATGGCAGCGATGGCGAAAACGATGCCGCAGGGGCTGTGGTCGATGGCGAAACCGTTACACGTGCACTCAGCATGGGCTTGGATGCAAGCTGCTATTTGGCAGACAACGATTCCTATCATTATTTCGCTCGTCTAGATGAGCTGACTGGCTCGCATACCCACCTCAAGACTGGGCCGACCGGAACCAATGTGATGGATATTCAGATTGTGCTGCTTGATAAGGCAGCAAAGGCGCCGAGGACATAGAGCGGGCATGCTGTACATGGTATGATGCGCGCCGATTTTATCGACAAAATTGATACTTAAGGCGCACCATGAAAAGCAGTGAGATTCGTCAAAAATTCCTAGATTATTTTGCCTCCAAAGGGCATACCGTTGTAGCGTCCAGCTCACTGGTTCCCCACGAAGACCCGACCCTGTTGTTCACCAATGCGGGTATGAACCAATTCAAGGATGTGTTCCTCGGTTTTGATAAGCGTCCTTATACCCGGGCAGCTTCCTCGCAAAAATGCGTACGCGCAGGTGGTAAGCACAACGATTTAGAGAACGTCGGTTACACCGCGCGCCACCATACTTTCTTCGAGATGTTGGGCAACTTCAGCTTCGGCGATTACTTCAAGCAAGACGCGATCAAGTACGCATGGGAGCTGCTGACCGATGTGTTCAAGCTGCCCAAGGACAGACTCTATGTCACCGTGTACGCCGAGGACGACGAGGCCTATGACATCTGGACGAAAGAAATGGGGCTGGCGCCTGAACGCGTGATTCGCATCGGCGACAACAAGGGCGCGCGTTACGCATCGGATAATTTTTGGATGATGGGCGACACCGGCCCCTGCGGCCCGTGCACTGAAATTTTCTACGACCACGGCGCACACATCCCCGGCGGATTGCCCGGAACACCCGAAGAAGACGGCGACCGTTTCATCGAGATTTGGAACAACGTGTTCATGCAGTTTAACCGCGACGAAGCGGGTGTGATGCATCCGCTGCCCAAGCCGTCGGTCGATACCGGCATGGGCTTGGAGCGCATCTCGGCAGTGTTGCAACATGTGCATGCCAACTATGAAATTGATCTATTCCAAACGCTCATTAAAGCGGCTGCACGCGAAACGCATTGCAGCAATATGGACTCTCCGTCGCTCAAAGTCTTGGCCGACCATATCCGTGCTTGCTCCTTCCTGATCTCTGATGGCGTAATACCCGGTAACGAAGGTCGTGGTTATGTGTTGCGTCGCATCATCCGTCGCGCTATTCGCCACGGTTATAAGCTGGGAGCACGTGCAGCGTTCTTCTACAAATTGGTGCCCGATCTGGTCGGTGAGATGGGTATTGCTTATTCCGATCTGGCGAAATCACAGACGCGTGTGATGGATGTATTGAAACAAGAAGAGGAACGTTTCTTCGCTACCATAGAACACGGCATGTCGATTTTGGAATCCGAACTGGCCGAGATGAAAAAATCGGGCAGCAAAATATTCAACGGCGATACCGCATTCAAGTTACACGACACTTTCGGCTTTCCGCTGGATCTGACTCAGGACGTATGCCGCGAACATGATGTGTCCGTGGATATAGCGGGGTTCGATGCGGCGATGGCTAATCAGAAGCAGATGGCACGCGCAGCCGGCAAGTTCAAGATGGCGACCAATCTGGAATACGAAGGACAAGCGACGACCTTCCATGGTTACACAGCACTCGAGCACAAGGCCGCTGTGCTGGCACTCTACAAAGACGGTGTACCCGTGCAGACGTTGTCCGAGGGGGAGATGGGTGTAGTGGTGTTGGATGACACCCCTTTTTACGCGGAGTCTGGCGGTCAGGTCGGCGATAGCGGTGAGTTACGCAGCGCGCAAGCCATCTTTGCGGTCGAAGACACACAAAAGATACAGGCCACGGTGTTCGGTCATCACGGTGTGGTGAAGACAGGCCAAATCAGCTTGGGTGACAACGTGAGTGCGCGCGTGAATGCGCAAGCGCGTGCGGCGACCGAACGTAACCACTCGGTGACGCACTTGATGCACAAGGCGCTGCGTGAGGTGCTGGGCGATCATGTGCAACAAAAAGGTTCGCAAGTCGATGCGGATAAGACACGTTTCGACTTCGTGCATAACGCCGCGATTTCCGATGCGGACATCGCCCAAGTTGAAGCGATAGTGAACGCGGAGATTCTGGCGAACGTGGCGACGGATGCCGCCGTAATGGCGATTGCCGATGCGCAAAAGAGCGGCGCAATGATGTTGTTCGGTGAGAAATACGGCGACGAAGTGCGTGTGTTGAGCATCGGTAGCTCAAAAGAATTGTGCGGTGGTACGCATGTCAAACGCACAGGCGATATCGGCTTGTTCAAGATTGTGTCCGAAGGTGGTGTGGCGGCAGGTGTGCGTCGTGTGGAAGCCGTCACCGGTGTGGGCGCATTGGCACTGATCCAACAACAGCAAGAGCAACTGCAAGCTATCGCGACAGCCATAAAGGCACAGCCGCAGAATGTCGCTGCACGTGTGATGCAGGTGCTAGACAGTGTTAAAGCGCTGGAAAAAGAGATGGCGACACTGAAGTCGAAATTGGCTGCATCACAGGGTGATGATCTGCTCAAGCAGGCTGTGGACATCAACGGTGTGAAGGTGCTCGCCGCACAGATGCAAGGTGCGGACGCCTTGGCGCTGCGTGAGACGTTGAATAATATGAAGGATAAGTTGGCGAATGCAGCCATTGTATTGGCGTCTGTGCAGGAGGGTAAAGTCAGTCTGATCGCAGGTGTAAGCGCCAGCCTTACTGCCAAAATCAAGGCAGGTGATCTGGTTAATATGGTGGCGCAACAAGTCGGTGGTAAGGGTGGCGGCAAACCAGATATGGCGATGGCGGGCGGGACTCAACCCGAGCATCTTGCCACGGCGCTGGC
This sequence comes from Gallionellaceae bacterium, assembly GCA_027448945.1. Classification (GTDB taxonomy): domain Bacteria; phylum Pseudomonadota; class Gammaproteobacteria; order Burkholderiales; family Gallionellaceae; genus Gallionella. Next base: position 2,209 of record DAIDMQ010000018.1, on the reverse strand, counting down.
ATCTGTCGTGGTTTGGGTGCAGCAAGTCATAGCGCACTAAGCTAGACAAGCCTGGAGGCTAAGGGTATGTTTCAAACCCAATGCGGAGTAAGGCTCCGCATATTCTTAGTAAATGAGTTCGTATGCACCTTGGGTGCGTTTATCCAAGCGGAGAATTACGGTGATATCGAATCAAACACATCGGGTTAAATTTTTCCGACCGAATTTTTTTCGGTCGCGGGTAAGATGACGATGTTGCTCATGCAGTCAGGTATTCAGTTCGCGCTCAAAATTATCTCCCAACCAATTGGAATATTTTCACTTCCATACCCATGTATTTGCGGTATGCGGTTGGAGGGATCACTGAGGTGATGCGTCGACTCCACATATTTTTTGTATGCATGGATGCAAGTGCCAAAGATATCCTGAGCAATATTTTGCGAGAGGATGGATGGTTGATAGGTGCTGGTGCTATTGATGATCCCAAGCAGTTGGAGGATGAGTTGACCGATGCTTATAACTTAGTGTTAGTCGATTCGCTACTCAAACATCCCAAGTTGGTCAAACAAATCCAAGATTTGATGCAGAAGCGAGATTTAGATATACCCATCTTGGTATATTCGAGCGCGGGAGATGAAGAAGCCATCGTTGCCGCATTGAAAGCAGGCGCGAAAGATTTTATCTCGAATACCAATCCCAAGCGCCTGTTGCCGGCAGTCAAACGCGAGCTTGTATATGCTCAACAAAGAGCAGTGCAGCGCAAGCAGGGTGATGTAGATGCTCTCCTGCAAAAAATTGATAGTTGGATGTTGCAAGGGTTGGATGTGGAGGCGCTGACACTGCGCATCTGTGAACACGCTTTGTTTGTGTTCGATCTGCAACTGGTGTGGGTAGGCGGTAAGCAGGCTGATGGCACAGTTAACGTGGTTGCGGCTGTTGGCGAGGTGGAGTATCTGCGCGATCAAGATATGCATTGGGACGATGAGCGTTACGCTCAGTGCCCAGTGAGTGCAGCCATTGCTGCCAAGCAAGCAAGAGCGGTATCGGTTGATGCCCCAAGTTACGCATCGTGTAAAACGCGTGAAAAACATTATGGCATCAAGAGTATCGCCGCACTACCCATGGTGGTACACGATGAAGTTATAGGCACGCTGGTGATGTATTCGGCCAAGAGAGATGCATTCGATGCCGCAAGTCTCAAGCGTTATCAAGCCTTCATCAATCGCGTGGCAGTGATTCTATTCACAGCACAAGAAGATCAGCAGTTCCGATTGCTAAATGCGGCGATCAACAATGCAACCCAGGCGATCTTTATTACCGACCATAGAGCCAAGATCGTTTGGTTCAATCAGGCTTTAAGTGTGATCAGTGGCTATGGCGCCGAAGAGATCATGGGCAATACGCCACATATATTCAGTTCTGGTGATCATACTCAGCATACTTGGGATACGATGTGGCTAGACATCCAACAGGGCAAAGTTTGGACCGGTGACATTGTCAATCGTCGCAAAGACGGGAAGCTATATAGCGTGTTGCAAAGTATCACGCCGCTGTATGACAACCAGGGTCAGCTCACGCATTTCTTATCAGTTCAGCAAGATGTTTCCGAGAAGAAGGAGATGGAGCAGAAGATTGCTTATCTGGCCTATCATGACATGTTGACTGGCTTGCCTAACCGCAGTTTATTCAATGAACGTATGCAGCAGGCCATCACGCAGTCCAAGCGTGATAAATCGAAATTTTCCTTACTGTTTGTAGATCTGGATGGATTCAAGGATGTTAATGACAGCTATGGCCATGTCGTGGGAGACATGCTGCTGAAAGTTGTAGCAGAAAGATTGCGAACCTGCGTGCGCGAAGGCGACACGGTTGCGCGCTTGGGGGGCGATGAATTCATCGTGCTATTACGCGATACCGCTTCAGAGCAAAGCTTGGTGCAGATCGCTGGCAAAATCATCGCTAGGGTGGGTGCACTTTATGAGTTGGACAAACACACTGCGCGTGTCACAGCCAGTATTGGTATCAGTCGCTATCCTAGTGACGCTTCCAAGGCCGACAAATTGATGAGTTATGCCGATGAAGCCATGTACTGACCTTCCCCCGAAAAATCGTCTTCCAATGGTGACGTAAAATTACGCACATATTGGAGATGAAGATGAAGAAGATACCGAAGCAGGCATATACCCCCGAATTCAGAGAATTGTCAGTCAAGCGAGTTCAGTCTGGACAG